>DHQI01000006.1 GCA_002408065.1 Bacteroidales bacterium UBA5342 | reverse complement strand
GTAATCCCCCTACCTACTCGATGGGTTTAATGTTTTGTGTGCTTGTTATACCATATAGACTATAAGATGAGCATTATAATTTAATTCTTTTACGTTTAATCTTCGTTTAAAAAGGCTCAAGGTAACTATGGCTATCTCTCTTCCGATATACATGGATTGCCTCGATTAAACACATCCCGAAGTACATAGGGACTCAAATTATTCAACACTCATCTCATAGTCCAATTGTTATTAGCCGAACACATCGAGCAGAATTTCTGTGTGGGCTACATGGATAATACTTTTTTTTACCCAATGGTATAACATGAACTATTAAACTTTATGCTACCGATAGCATGTTAGTGCTCATTAGTTTACAGGTGAATCTATAAGTGATACTGATAACGGCTGATAGTGAGATTTTAAGAAGCTTAGGTTTTTTCTTTGCAAATTAAAATTCCCACGATCCAGAAGTATGTCGGGAGGGGCAGGCGTTAAATTCGTTGAAAAAATAGGCTTTACAGTATAAATTTTCTGAGCTAAAAAGTTTCACCTGCATCTACCGTATATTCATATCATTCTTCTATTTTTTGATTTCTTAAATATTTGCGAAACCTTTTCGTTTATTGTATGTGCCAGAATAACAGCCTGGTATTTGAATTTGGAATTTTTGTATAGCTTGCTGAGCTGCGTCGCACTGAGCATTTCGTCAAGTGGTCATTGAGCCTGTCGAAATGCTCAATGACCATTTGTCGAATGTGTCGAAGTATTGTACGTTTAACGAAGTGTTGTTATGTTTGTTTCGCACTTTGTATGAGCTTATTCAGATTCAACCAACTTCGTGCTTGTTTCCTCACAAGAATTTTGTTTTATTCATCTGGACTCCTGACCTAAGAAGTGGATTGATTTTAAAACAGCTTATATATAACAAGGGAAGAGCTGAAAAATCTAAAGCTTAAAGTTCGTTAACGATTTTTTTTTCGCGTTCTTCTATTGTTTGGGACATTTGTATAAGTCTACATCCGATTGTACAATACGATATTATTTACTAAACGACTATTTGTTGAACATATACAGCTTAAAAATGATATATAGAATTCATATATTTGTAATATCTGTATATATGTGCTAATGTTGAAAGGCTATATGTGGTGAGAGAATGTTTTAGCTGTTCTTTTTTTTTATTGTGTTTATTATGAGGGTTTAAGTGGTGTTTTCTTGCTTCTGTAGAGATTTTCCGTAATATTTCACATATACCATAAAGTTGAACAATAAGCTCATGATGAGTAAATGGTTCTATTTTGACTGTTTTGTACTATTAACTGATGTATGGATGCAATAAAATAGTGCTTTTGATGTATTCTTTTGTAACGTTAAAATGTGGGCGGGGCATAGATCCGCGTCAGCAGAGTAGAATTTTTTGAAAATGTCATTCGTACTATTTATCCGAATGATTCGTTAATATAAATACAATACCAATTATATACCCAATGAAATGTTTTCAGATTAACTTAAAAAAACGTCTTGCTTTTGTAAGTGTTTTGATGTTTGTTTTGATGACTTCTTGTATTGATAAATATGAGAGAATCGATAAATATCAACGACCAGAATGGCTTACCGGTAAACTTTATACACAGATAGCTACGCAAGAGAATATGCTTTTGTTTTCTCAGATGATGGTGGATACTGAGTATGACGAACTGATTGACAAGACCGGTACTTATGCCGCTTTTGTACCTAACGATAGTGTGATGCGAATTTACCTTAATAATAAATTCGGCACTACTAACCTGGAAGATATTCCTCTCGCGGACAAGGAGACCATTGTGAAATTCCATATTCTTCAGATGCCTTGGAATAGTGAGCAGCTACAATCTTTATCTGCTAAGGGATGGATAGATCCTGAAAGTCTTTCCAATAATGAACCTACGGCATTCAAAAGGAAGAGCCTTTATAGGGAGCCTAATAAAACCTATAGCATAGTACGTACTATAGATGGTGATGATATTTATGAGGAGATTGTACCTGAAAGTGCAACAAAACGTATAGTATACAATGAAACTTATAAACACGTGCCTTTGTTTTTCGATGGGTTTCTTCAGGCTGCCGATCTTACCGGGCAAGACTATACTTTTTACTATGACCGCCCTTATGAAGCCGGTAATATCTATTTTGCTAATGCTAAAGTATTAGGTCAGGAACTTTTTGCCGAAAATGGCTTCCTCTATGAAATAGATGACGTGGTAGATTTTATTCCCAATGCCGAAGAGATTATGCAAGGTGGAGAATATTCTACTTTTTTGAATCTGATATATGAGTTTCCTGAGTTTTCAAAGAATGAAACGGCCACTAATAATCAGGAAGGTGTAGAGGACGGTCTGGAAGTACCAGACTTATATGATCTGAGTTATGATTTACCTGTAGATATCCATAATGAGAAGGTGAGTACTGCAAATGAAACCTTAGAGGATAATATGGGCATATTGGTACCTACCGATCAGGCTATGGCTACTTTCTTTGATACTTATTTCAAAGGAGGTAACTATAATACCTGGGACGATGTGCCTAAGGCCTTAAAAGAGATAGTGCTGGAAAATCATATCGGGCAAAAAGCGCTTTATAAAACAGATCTGGAGAATGGATTTTATAATGAACTAGGGGATGAAGTGACTTATGACCTGTCAAAAATCAACGAAAAAGTATATGGAAGTAATTGTTCCTTTATAGGTGTAGACGAAGTGCTGGAGCCTTTGTATTTCAAACGCGTGTCAGCACCATTGTTGCTCAATAATATGTACAGTGCTTTCTTTTTGGCTTATAGCTCAACAGGCTTACTTCCAACACTAAAAAAGACACCGGCAGAGTATTCCTTTTTTATGGTCGATGACCAGACCTTGGCCCAAGATTCTACGTTGATGATGGAAGAGCTTAACGGACGTTATTATTTAAAAACCTATGATCGTAGTGATAATAAATTTATGTCTCTTTTAACTTCTAGTGAATTTTATTCTTTTCGTCGTCGCTTGTATGGTCATATAGGTATAGAGCCGATACTTAACAACGGATCAACAAAAGAGTTTATTGAGACCATTGACGGCCGTCATATTCAAGTTTATCAAAAAAATGGCCAGGACCTTGTTGATGGAGGCTTATACTCAGAGTATGGTTTTAATAGCGATAGTGCTATAGATAATACTTTTTCAAGGTACGACAATAAGTTTCCGGTGGATAACGGAACTAACTATGAGTGTGATGCATTTATTAGATTTCAACAAAACCGATTGTACACTCTTTTGGAGGGAACTAAATATTTGAACTTTTTAGATGATTTAGGTATGGCCGATATACCCACGGAACAGACCTTCTTTGATGATCCTACCGAGCGTTATACCTTATTCCTGCCTTCGGATGCAGCTCTGACGGCAGCACAGGTGGATACCCTTTCCACTGCTCAATTAAAAGAGCTGATTCAGTTTCATATCGTCCGTGGCGACTTTATCTTTACTGATGGTAAAGCCGGCAGTGGAACTTATAAAACTTATAATAATAAATCGTTGAAGTTGAATACACTGCCGGATGATATTCAGGTGCTGAATGCTTCGGGCGACCTGATTACTAATGTGCTTTACAGCACTAAGGCTAACCAGATAGCTACGTATACTAGTAATAGTGATGAGGCTTACTATACTACGAATGTGGTCATTCAACCTATCGATACGGTCATTTATCCGTACTAGTATTTTAAAACCTAAATTAATCGATTAGAAACATATTTAAGGATATGAAACGAACATGATTTTTCTGGAAAAATCATCGTGAGTGACATATAGCAACTTAAAACCAATTAAATACATATGAAACATATATTGTTGCTAATATTAATTACAATGTCATTGGGCACCTTACAAGCGCAGCATATTGTGAGGGGAAAAGTCAGTGATGAGCTAGGAGGAATCCTGGGGGCTACCGTTGTAGAGTTAGACGAAAACGAAAGGGTTTTGCAAGGTACCATTACTGATATGGATGGTAACTATACCATAAAAGTGTCTTCAGCTAACGTTAAGATAAAATTTAGTTTTATCGGCTATAAAAGTGTGGTGGAGCAAGTCAACGGTCGCAACACGGTTTCCATTACATTAGAGTCTGATGCCAAACTATTGAGTGTAGTAAACATTGTGGGTGAAAAATCATCAGCTTCGCTTACAGGTGTGGATGTGCGTGACCAAACGGGAGCTTCTACTGTAGTAAAAATGGATGCGGTACAAGGTTCCGTAGTATCCTCGGTAGGTGATGCCTTACAAGGGGCGGTAGCAGGTCTCGATATTGTAGGTGGGGGTAGCCCGGGTAGTGGTTCCAGCATCGTTATTCGTGGTCTGGGGACTCTTGGTGGTAGTAGTCCATTGATTGTAGTTGACGGCATTATACAAAAGGTATCGACCTCGGATGTCGATTTTGCTTCTGCCGATGCTGATGATATTGGTGAGCTTCTGAGTATTGCTCCTGAGGATATTAAGGCCGTACGTGTATTGAAAGATGCGGCTGAAACCGCGGTATATGGTACACAAGGTGCCAATGGTGTGTTGGAAATCGAAACCAATAAAGGTTCACGTGGTAAAACAAAATTTGATATTTCCTACAAAAAATCATACTCGATAGAGCCACCGGCCATTCCTATGCTGAATGGTGATGAATATGTGATGTTGCAGCAGGAAATGCTTCACAATGCCTCAGGGGTAGTGACGCTTGATGACGAGATAAGCAACAATAAAGATTTCATTGACTTTTATAATTATAATAAAAATACCGATTGGGTAGACGATATTACTCAGGTAGGGGAGATTGATGATATTAGTTTTAAAGTATCTGGTGGTGGAGATAAAACCAATTATTATGCTTCGGTCAGTTACCAAAATCAAACAGGTACGGTAAAGAATACGGCAAGTTCACGTTTTACAACCCGTATTAACTTAGACTATAATATTTCAACAAAATTAAAGTTAAATACCAGCATCAGTTATGTTAATATCTATAAAGATGATAACTGGTTTTATGATGATAATGATAACTGGACGTACAATAGTAATAATGACTATAAAGTTAGATCAATGGCTTATTTAAAAGCTCCTAACATGGCCATTTACGACCACGATTCTAAAGGCAATAAAGGAGATGAGTTCTTCACGCCAATAACCAGCTATCAAGGCAATGGCTTGAAGTATTTTAACCCTAGTGCTGTGGTGGCTTTGAGTGATAACGATCAGGAAAATAACAGTTTCCAAACTAACTTTGTGTTAAGGTATCTTATCAACGATTGGTTAACGTTTAAAGAAACGGTTTCTTTTCAGTTTAAAAACGCGAAGAAATCACTTTTCTTACCTTACAGTGCTATCGGGACTAACTGGCTGGATGAAAGCAACAACTTAGCCAAGGAGCGTAATACCAGTGGTACACTTGTTCTGTCTCAGTCGACACTGAACATTAGTCCACTAAGTACGGAGACTCATAAGCTAAGTGGTCTTTTGATGTTGGAGACACGTCAAAACAGTGATGAGTATATTCAATCAGCTACGGGTAGCAGTCCAAGTACCTACATTATAGATCCGGCAGCGAGTCCTATGCGTTCAGGTCTGACATCCGGTTCTACATTGATTAATAGTGTAGGGGTATTGGGTAATATTCACTATAAGCTCTTAGATCAGCATATGTTTCAGTTCAATGTAAGGGGCGATGCCAGTTCGCGTTTTGGTACCAGTTCCCGTTGGGGTTTCTTTCCTAGTGCTTCGTATGCCTGGCGTTTCTCAAGTGCTAAGTTTTTACAGAATATGACGTTTTTGGATGATAGTAAGGTGCGTATGAGTTATGGTCTGTCCGGTAACTCTAATGTAGGTGCTTATGACCGTCATGGTTTGTATTCATCAAGCGGTAGCGGTGCTTATATGGATGTACAAGCCATTATACCTACACAGGTAGAATTGCAGAAGCTAAAATGGGAAACCTCTACACAGTTAAACATCGGTTTAGACTTGTCGATGTTCAACCACCGATGGACTATACAAGCCGAATATTTCGATAAAATAACGGACGATGTGATGTGGAAAAATTATAAAATACCTACATCAGCCGGTTATACTACGCTTAAACGCTACAACGATGGTCGTATTCAGAACAACGGGGTCGAGTTTACCACTTCTGTGACTGCTATCAAGTCCAAAGACTGGACATTCCGTGTAGGCTTCAATATTTATACGGTAGAAAATAAATTCTTAGAATTCCCTGAAAACGTGGTGGATGAAGAGGTTGAAATTAGCAATGGAAAATATCCGGTAAAAGCAGAAGTAGGAAAACCGGTAGGTTCATTTTTCGGTTTCCGTTATCTAGGGGTTTATCCTACCACTGCCGATGCGGTGGCTCATAATGCTGATGGAAGCGTTAAAGTGGATTCTTATGGCGATCCTATTCCGATGAGCTATAATGGCACTTATACCTTCCAGGGGGGAGATGCTAAATACGAAGATGTGAATCACGATGGTATTATAAACCTGGATGATGTCGTTTACTTAGGAGATTCTAACCCGCTTTTTGCCGGTGGTTTTGACTTTACCTTAAAGTATAAGCGTTGGCAAATGCGAGCTAATTTTCTATACCGCTACGGTAATGATATTGTAAATGCAGTAGCTATGAATGCCGAAAGTATGACCAACAAGAATAACCAAAGTAAGGCGGTGCTTAATCGCTGGCGCGTTCCGGGTCAGGATTTTGAAGGTATTCTTCCTCGGGCTTATTACAATCATACTTGTAATAACTTAGGTTCCGACCGCTATGTAGAGGATGCTAGTTATATCCGCCTTAATAACCTGGCCTTGGATTATTCCTTTAGTCCTCAGGCGTTAAAGCCATTAGGTTTGCGTATGGCTAAAGTCGGTTTTCAGGCGCGTAAACTGCTGACTTTAACAAATTATACGGGACAGGATCCGGAAGTAACGATGAAGAATGAAGATGCGCTCTGGTTTGGTAAAGATACAGGTACTGTGCCGCCTCCTATTGTGATGGCATTGACATTAAAAGTAGGCTTCTAATAATTGTATACGACATTATATAAATAAAACATTATGAATATTGTTATAAATAAATATAAATCATTAAAGGTATTTGTAGCTCTGTTGTTACTTTCCGGTATGTTAGTGTCTTGCGAAGATTTTCTGGATCTGGCTCCTACGGACGGACAAGTTTACTCAGAATATTGGAAGAATAAAGAAGAGGTTTTGTCTACTTTGAGCGGTGCCTATCAGAAGTTTGCTGAATTAGATTACAGGCTCTTTGTATTGGGCGAGATGCGTGGCGATATGCTAAAATCTAATAGTACTAATACGCCTACTGCTGAGCTCCGAATGATGGAATCATACATCTTGTCGGATAATAGCTATGCCAGCTGGACGAATTTTTATACCGTGATTAATATATGTAACCACGTCATTAAATTGGCTCCGGGGGTTCAGGCCAAAGATCAAACATTTACCGATTATTTGCTGACCCAATATGTAAATGAAGCAAAGTTCTTACGTGCCTTGACCTACTTCTATTTGGTAAGGGTATTTGAAAATGTTCCCTTTATTACAGAACCAACGTCAAATGATCAGGTGGAGTTTTTTATTACACAAACAGATGGCGAAGATATACTGCCTGCTCTTAAAGAAGACTTGAAAGCCATACGCGCACAGATGCCGGATTATCCTACCATCGAAATGTCGCGTTCGCGTGCTACTGCTGGTGCGGTTAACGCTCTTCTGGCTGATATTTGTTTGTGGAATTTTGAATATGATGAGTGCCTGACTTATATCGATGAACTGGAGGATAGCGAACAATATTTCCTGGTGGAACCTATCGATTGGTTTACCAACTATAGTGAAGGAGCTACAAGTGAAATTATTTTCGAGTTGTTTTTTGATCAAGTACAATCTCAACCTAATTCTATAGCCACTAACACTTATAATGTAAGTGATGCAACAAAAGCAAAATTCTATGCCAGTAATTATGCTGTGGAGGTCTTAGGACCTAGTCTGGAAGATGCCGGTGAGGTGACCCGTGGTAACGGATCCTTGTCCTACGATAATTCGGATAACTATCAGGTATGGAAATATATTGGTAGTGTAGGAGATCGAAAGACTAAACGGGCTACAGCCAATCAGAAGAGTGCTAACTTTATCATTTATCGTCTGGCCGATATTTACTTGATGAAAGCCGAAGCATTATCGCAAAAACAAGCACCAAGTTATGCTATGGCAACAGAATATATCAACAAGGTAAGAGTTCGTGCCCTTATGGATCCTTATGGCGTATTCTCGGACGCAGCTTCTTATGAAGATATTATTTTGGAAGAACGCGCCAAAGAGTTAGCTTTCGAAGGTAAACGTTGGTTCGACTTGTTACGCATGGGACGTCGTACCGAGCGTGGTAAAAACCAGCTTATAGATATTATGGTGACCAATGTACCTACCACCCAACAACTCGTGATGAAATCTAAATTGAGTGACGAAAACAGTTGGTATATGCCAGTACACAGTGATGAAATTAGCCGAAACAAAAACTTAACACAAAACCCTTACTACGATGCGAATTAAAAATATAATATTTCCACTTGTTATTATTGCTCCCTTGATTCTTGGGTTATGGGCTTGTGGTAATGACGATCCGGACGAGAACATCTTTTTTAATGGTGATGAATACCAGAACATCATGCAATACATCGATGAGAATCCGGAGTACGATTATTTTGCTCAAATAGTACGTTCGGCTTCTATGACCGACGTGTTGAGCTCTTACAATCACCACGATGGTGGTTCTGATTACACGCTTTTTTTGCCGGATAATGAGGCTGTAGAGGCTTTTATAGCCGACAGCAGAAATTATAATAGTATAGAAGTCTTATTGGCGGATTCATCTTATACGCGTTCCATTGTACAATATCATTTGGTCAATGCCGAGATTTTCTCTTATGAGTTCCCCAATGGTGTGCTTTCTGACAGAACCATTTCCAACTATTTTCTAACCGTGGTTTTTCGTGAATCTGGTGACTCTATCGTTTATGCTATTAACGATGAAGCAGCCGTGATGTTAACCAATATCGACCTCTCTAATGGAGTGGTGCATACGCTGGATAAAATGTTGACACCGGTAGTATATACTTCTTATGACCTATTAGCTATGGATCCGGAATTTAGCATCTTTACCGAAATGCTAGATAAGGTAGGTCTGGTTGAGGTACTCAACGATTCAACATACAATGAAGAGCTGGGACGTGATGTCTATAACGAGTTTACGATGTTTGCAGAGTCCAATACTTTGTATGATGACAATGGAATAAAGTCTTTTGCTGACTTATGTGAGCATATTAGTCCGGGTCAGACAGATTATACCTCTGAGGATAACCCTCTGAATAGATATGCTAAATACCATGTTCTGACACAGAGTCTTTTCCTGGATGAGTTTTACACCTCAGTGTTTAATACCTATACTGACTATCCTGTGTCGGTAGATTTAGAGGGTGACGTAAAATTTAATGTCGGTACTGAAGTATTTGATACCCTATATGAAAATAACGATACTATTCTGGTTGACTATTTATTATTAGATATAGAAAACAGTAATAAGGTCTCAAAATCCGGCGCTATTCACCAGTTAAACCATTTGTTGTATCCCTTCAGTCCTGCACTGAAAACGGTAGAATTTGAGTTTTATGAGGAGAATTATGTAGCTCAGGTGAAGGATGTTGCAGGGTCTTATGACATTTATGACGAGGACTTAGATTATATTGACCTTATGGGGCTTGAATGGTTGAGGTATGTGAAACAAAGTAGTGACCTTACCATCCGTAAGTTAAATCCTGTGAATAGCAGTTATCCTGTTACAGAAGAAGGCGACAAAGATTATGTACAATACTATGGTAATGTGCAGTTGACCTATACGATGCCCAAAATTTTGCCGGGGACTTATACCTTACAGTTAGTGTGTAAGCGTGGTTATAGTTATAATGCCAATATTCAGACTTATTTGGATGATGTGAAAGTGGGTAATATCGTTGATTTAACTAAAGCGCCTAAAACTTCATCTTATTATTATATCGACTTAGGTACTGTCCGTATAGGAGAAGCTGATGGTCATGTGCTTAAAATTGAAAATGTGATACCAGGTATGGTCAACTTGGCTAAAATTGTACTTGAACCTAAATAATCTTGATAAAGTTTACAACAATGAAATATATAGTTAAACAATTTTCAATCTTACTATTAATGGCATCGGTGTTTATAGCCTGTCAGCCGGAAATAGATGATTATTTTTACAAAGATACTGATGAAGAGTATGTGAATACTGATGTGTTATCTCTCTTGAAAGAGAATCCTGATTATACATCATTCGTAGACCTTGTAGAAGAAGTAAATGGTGATTCAATATTTAATAATGGTAACGTGTTTACTTTATTTGTACCCACCAATGAAGCTTTTAATAATTTAGATCCTACGATTTCCAGTCAAGATCTTTTTAATTATTTGGTGACCGAATCATATATTAGCATTCATCAGATAGAACAAGAGGCGATGTTGCAATCGTATGGTGGTAAGTTTGTTAAGTTCGAAGTGCTTGGCGACTCTGCTTTTGTGTACGATGGGGTAGATATTACGAAAGGAAGTCCTTTGGCTAATAATGGTCGTTATTACGAATTAGCTGATATGGTTAATCCACGACCAAATATCTATGAGTATTTTGCACGTAGCAACCCTTTCTTTAAAGCTTATTACGATAATGAAGATAGTATCTATCTGGATAAGGAATTGAGTACACCGACCGGTTTTGATGAAGACGGAAATACGGTTTATGATACGGTTCTTTCTACGATTAATAGATTTGAAGAAGACTATTTTGAGATCAGTGAAGAGTTCAGAAGCCGTAGAGCTACTATGCTAGTGTTCAGCGAGCAGCAATATAATGATGCATTAGTTGATGTATCTACCGGTTTAGGAATTGACTCTATCCCAGCGGCTTGGCAAAACGATGTACTAATGCCTTATGTACTCGATCATAGTGTGTTTAGGAATCTGGTAGATTATAGCACTCTTCAAATGGGGACCGTCAACAATATCAACAACGATAGTGTGGATATTAATCCTGAAAACATCGACCCTAACTATTATGAATGTAGCAATGGCCGGGTGTACAACTATTCTAATTTTGGCGTACCCGAGGAATTGTATATGGTCAATGATACGGTGTTTCTTATTGACCGCTTGACTAAATTAGGTGACGAACTATATGGTTGGGGAACAGAGTTTGAGATTACCGGTACTAAATTTCCGCCTGAGATTTCTGATACGAAATCTTTGATTGTGGATTTGGGAAGCCGGAATTATTCTGAGGAATTTGCTTTCTCTTATAAGCATCATAATATATTCCCGGGTACCTACCGTATCAAGTTTAAAATGAATCTTGTTGGTAATATCGGAACTTGGAAGTTTTTTGTGAATGATCAGCAATTGCCTTTAAAACAGTATCCATATCAGGATTTTCCAAGTTTTTGGGAATGGGAATATGATTTATTTGATTTAAGGGATGGATTTATCAGCCCGTACCCTAGTGAGATATCACCACTTTTTTCGACCTATGTGTACAATGGTCAGACGTGTATGTTTGAAGCTCTTGTTGAAGAGGGTACCATAACCACCTTTGGCGATGTAGATGTTCGTTTGGAATATGTAGAACCTACAGGGGGAGCCAATTCATTTAATGCAGGTATTAATATTGAGTACATTGCCTTAGAGTACTATGAAGTACAGTAAGCAGAACCTCAATCCTAAACAATATAAATAAAGAAAAATGAATACACATTTGAAGATATTTTTTATAACATTACTTTGTTTTTCATCGAGCTTAAGCTTAGTGGCGCAAAATGAAAATGCATTGTCTGGTATTGTTCTAAATGATGCGAAAGAACCCATAAGTCAGGTAACTATCAGTATTCCGGGGACCGATCCTGTGTATACCGGCGAGGATGGTACCTTTACTATACCTCGCGCTCAAGAGGTGGAATGGCTCTATGTAACGCCACTCGAAGGCTATAAAAAGAAGAAAATCTTTCTAACCAAACAAAAAGATATCACTGTTTACCTGACCGCCTTGGATATCGATTCACGTTACGATATGGTGCTGAATCAGGGCGAAGATGTAGAACGTCGTGACCTTAATGCGGCATTTAAAACCTTGGCTGTCGATGATTTCGAAAACGACCCTTTTATAACAACTGATCAATACCTGCAAGGGCGTGTAGCTGGTGCACATGTGATACAAAACTCCGGTATGCCGGGGGCTGGTGCTTCGGTTTTTATTCGTGGTTATTCTTCTATCTTATCCAATAACCAACCACTCTATGTTGTAGATGGTGTACCTTTGGAAAGTAGCAATGTGCACGATTTTATTCTGGAGGGAAACAATACCAGTCCATTGTCGACGATTGATCCTTTGGATATCACAGAGATCACCGTGCTGAAAGATGCGGCTGCCACTGCCATTTATGGAGCCAAAGCAGCCAATGGTGTAGTGGTGATCAAAACATTGGAACCCACCGAGAGTAAAACGACCATTGATTTTATGTACCGTACTGGTTTAAGTATGGCTCCTGACCAGCTGCCACAGCTTGGCGCCGATGCCTATAAGACATTAGCTAACGAGATGCTTTTCTCTAGCGGTATGGACGAAGAAGTCTATAAGGAAGCTTATCCCGGCCTGTATTATGTATCCGAAGATGATGAATATATAAGGTACAGTCATGACTACAATTGGCAGGATGAAATTTTCCGTAATGCCACTTCGCAAAATGCCCGTTTTTCCATTAAGGGGGGAGATGCTATTGCCAAATATGGTTTGTCCGTAGGCTATTTGAAAAATAATGGCGTCGTGAAAAATACCTCATTAGATCGTGTCAATATTCGTTTGGTAGGTGCTTTCGATATCTTTTCATGGCTAAAAATGGATGTGTCTAGTAGTATGAGTACGGGGACTTCTTTTCTGAAAGAGTCTGCTTTGTCTTCGGTGACCAATCCTGTGTTGAGTGCCTTGTGGAAAAGCCCTATGCTGAATCCTTATGAATACGATGCTTACCGTAATCCGGAAACAGGCGAATTGCAGCCTAACTTATTGAAAATTATCGATGAAGTGGATGAGTTGGGGACTTCGAACCCTACCTCTATTATCGAATTGTCGGAAGCTAAAGCTAAAAACTACCGTTTCTTTACTTCTGTAAAACTGCGTGCTGATATCACCAAACAATTGAAGTTTTCTACTTTAGTAGGGCTTAACTCTAATACTGCTAAAGAGAAAATGAACATTCCGGATCGTGGTTTCGATTTACTCTATAGTTCAGAAGTTGAACGTGAGTCTAAAGAGCTCAATAACTCCTTGTTATCTGTTTATAATGATAATAAACTGTATTATGAGAATACCCTTAATTACAAGCATCATTTGTATGCTTCCTTAGGTTTGCGTTGGCAAAAGAATGAATATGCTCAGGATTATGGCTATGCCCGTAACTCCGCCAGCGATTATTACACTAACTTGAATAGGGGGGAAGCCTTATTAAGAGAGATTGGTGGTGCAAGCAAACGATGGAACTGGGGGGCTTTGTATTCTAATATATCTTATGCTTATGCTGATAAATATATGCTGTCTGCTACGGCTTCTTCAGATATTTCTTCGCGTGTAGGCGACGAGGCGCTCAATACCATAATGCTTGGCGATATGCCGGTTGGTTTATTCTATTCACTTGCAGGAGCCTGGCGTGTGTCTAACGAAGAATTTTTCAAAGCCTTTGATGCTGTGGAAGAGTTCAAACTAAGAGCTTCGTATGGTAAAACGGGTAATGACGATGTGGGGGAGCTTAATAGTTCTTCTCATTATACAGTAGACCAATACCGTACTATGGCCGTATTAGTACCGGGCGGACTGGCCAATGATTTGTTAACTTTTCAAACCAAAGATCAGCTGAATTTAGGTTTTGACTTGAGCTTTCTGGCTAACCGTTTGTATTTTACCTTCGACTATTTCAACAATAAAAGTAAAAATGTGCTGATGAACGAAGTTCAGGACAGTTATCTGGGATATGAAACTTATCCTAATAACTCCATGGCTTTTACCACCAGTGGTGTCGAATTAGAAGCTTTTTACCGTGCTGTAAGCCAACCCGACCTAAGCTTTGATTTAGGATTTAATGTATCCAGCTACTCATCGGTAGTAGACGAGATAACTGGTGGCGAACAGGTATTGAATGGTCCTGCAGGCTATGCCGTTATCAATCGTGAAGGTGAGGCCTTAAATAGTTTTTATGGTTATAAATATTTAGGGGTTTACACCACTGTGGCCGAAGCAAATGAAGCTAACCTGGTAAATGATAGAAATAGCCTTTATACCGCAGGTGATGCTAAATACTACAATCAGCCTGATGCCAATGGTAATGTAGATAATGCTATTAACGATAACGATAAGCAACTACTGGGTTCTTTTGAACCGGACTTTTACGGTGGTGTTTTTGCCAATCTGCGCTACAAGAATGTTAGTTTGAATATGTTCTTACAAGGATCGTATGGCAATGAAGTCTTTAATTATGTAAGACAACAAAACGAAAAAATGTCCGGTCTCGAAAATCAAAGTGTGAAAGTGCTTCAGCGCTGGCAATATGACGGACAGGAAACATCAGTGCCTAAGGCTACCTGGGGCGATCCTCAGGGCAATTCAGATTTCTCTGACCGCTGGGTAGAAGATGGCTCTTATATACGCCTGAAAAGTTTGACGTTATCATACGATTTCAGACCTAACTTAGCTGGTGTAACCGGCATCAAAGTATTTGCCACAGCGAGCAATTTGTTTACTTTGTCTAAATATAAAGGTTACGATACTGAGTTTAGCTACAATCAAAACTTGTATATGCAAGGTGTTGATTATGGTAATGCGCCAGTAAGTAAGCAATTTATGTTGGGTGTCAAAATAGGTTTGTAATAGATTATTATAAGGGGAAATATATAAAAATGAATATAAGACGCGTAGACAGCAGGATTAAGTCCTTTGACTCATGTCTTAAGTCTTCAAGTCTTTTATCTTAAAAAATACACGAATGAAAAAGTTATCATTATTATTAATTGCCATATCACTGGTATTTATGTCTTGTGAAGATTTTTTGAATCCTCAACAAGATTTGGTGGTGGACGAAGCCGACCTTCCTAACGATGAACGTGAATTATTGTCGATGAGTCTGGGGCTATATGCTTTGCAACAGGATTTGGTTAATCAAATAGTACTCTTAGGCGAGTTGCGTGGCGATTTGCTTACGGTTACTGAAAATGCTGATCCTGACCTTATCGATATCAATAATTTTAATATTAGTGAAACGAACCGTTATGCTAACCCGGCTAACTTCTATAAATTGATAGCCGCCAGTAATAAAATGATCAGGATATTGGAAGAGATATATCCTGAAGTTTTAGATGATGAGTCTAACATTAGTAATGCACATCGTATGTATGGTGAGGCAGTTGCTATGCGTACCTGGGCTTATTTTTATGCTGTTCGTATTTATAACGAAGTACCCTATATTCCTGAAACCTTAACGTCGATAGATGAAATTGTAAGTTTTGTGAATTCTACCGGGACTTATATTGATTCTACTTATGTGGACTATTCTCCTACAGGTGCCGGTAATGATACCCTAGGTACTGATACCGCTTTTATTTATACAGAGCGTCAATTTTTAGATCAGGAATTTATGACCAGACGTTGTCTCAAGGATTTGGATGAAAAAGTAAGGGCTGTAGGGGTTGACTATTCTATCAAGGATGATATCAATGAAGATTCTTGGAAGGTAACTGTATGGAATGATAATGCTCTGTTGGCTTTAAAAGTACAAATGTATATGCATATCTCAGCTTTTGACGATGCTATGGATATCCTTATTTATGATGAAAAACTCCTGAACTTGCAAGATGAAGATGTAAGTGATAATGATGCGACTATTAAATATGCGCTGGATGCAAAGTTTTCCAATGCAAATTGGCAAAAAGTGATTACAGGTCATGAAGAATACGAACATTTGTTTGTATTGGACTTTGAGAAAAGTGAGACTTCCTGGCAGCAGAATGATTTGCAATATTATATGTCCATCATTCCACCCAATATCTATGCCATAAAACCCACTAAGAAGTCTGTGGATCTTTGGGAGTGTGTTTGGAAAGGGTACTCGATTGATTATGATGCCAATCCTGCATTAACGGAACTAGCAACTAATTCAGCGGGGGAGCCCGATAGAGGTACTCCGGCCGATCAATACCGCGGACGTGGCGTTTCATTTGAATATATGAAAAATGGTATTCCTCTTTCCGATGAAGAATATGATAATATGTTAAATCTTAGAACCCTTGGTTATGCCGAAGAAGTAGAGGAGATTATGCGTGGAGTAGATACGGTGGCCTATAAATATACTTTAGGAAAAGGAGCTTTTGACAAAGATGCCAACTTTATTCTTTACCGTGCAGCAGCACTTCACCTTTATGCTTCTGAAATTTATGCCAATAACGATGCTTTAAGACTTTGGAACGATGCTGACCAGTTCATTTATACCGGTGACCAAATGAGTAATGGTAAAAAATTGGGTGTAGCCGGTCGTGTAGGTTTAAAAACTTCTGGAGAAGGTAAAAAACTTGATGGTGATTATGTCTATGAATTTGATCCATATACTAATGAGATTATAGGGTATATGGGGTTTAATGGTGTTAATGAAAAAAGAAAGTATTTTGACGATATCTTAATGGATGAGCGTGGTCGCGAATTAGCTTACGAAGGCGAACGTTTCTTTGACTATATTCGTATTGCCCGACGTCGTAATGCCGCTGGTAATAACGGAACCGAATGGTTGGCCGAAAGTATTTCTGAAACATTTCCGGCAGAAGATCGCGCTACCATCAAAGCCCGTCTGATGAATGAAGCGAATTGGTATTTGCCTTTCGTCTTGAAATAAAGAGTGTTTTTGGGCGCTATGATAAATCATTCTAATAAATAATAAACATAACAATTCTCATGATGAAGAATGTTCGAATATCTTCAAAAGCTGTAATGACTTTCATTGCAGCTTTTGCTGTTTCTGTAATAATGGCTAAAACCAACGTTACTGAGCTACGTTGTGAATATCACACCAACCCTATCGGGATAGATGTGGTACAGCCTCGTTTGTCATGGAAAATGGCCAATAGTGCCCTGAATGCAGCGCAAAGTGCCTATGAGATACGTGTGGCCTCCACTGTGTCTGACTTGAAAAAAGGAAAAAACCTCTTGTGGCATACCGCTAAGGTAGCGTCAGATCAATCCTTGGGAGTGGTCTATGAAGGTCCTCAATTAAGCTCTGGTCAAGGGGCTTACTGGCAGGTGCGTATCTGGGATCAGAACGGAAAAGCGAGCGCGTGGAGCGAAGTAGCTTACTGGGAAAGTGGTCTGTTAAAAACGGCTGATTGGAAAGCCGACTGGATCACCATGGCTCAGGATAAGTGGGAAAATACCTCTTTGCCGGTGCAGTATTATCGCAACGATTTTGAGATAAATAAAAAAGTGGCAACAGCCCGTGTTTATGTCAGTTCTTTAGGTCTCTATCAGTTGTTTATCAATGGAAAGAAAGTGGGCGATCAATTGTTTACTCCGGGTTTTACCAGTTATCATAAGCGGGTGCAATACCAAGTCTATGATGTCACCACTATGCTGCAAGAGCAAAATGCTATAGGGGCTATGCTAGGCGATGGGTGGTACCGTGGTCGTCTGGGATGGGAAGGTGGTATAGCCCTTTACGGCCGGCAGTTGGCCCTGATAGCCCAATTGGAAATTATCTACACTGATGGTACTAAAGAAACTATTATTACCGATGATAATTGGAAAACGTCTTATGGTGCTATACAATATTCTGACATATACGATGGTGAGTACTACGATGCCCGTCAGGAGCCCAAAGGCTGGAATACATCCGGCTTTACGTCTAATGCTTGGGCTAAGGCTACAGTGTTGGATCATTCTAAGGAAATTTTGCATGCCTCGAACGGATTGCCTGTGAAAGCCAACGAAGAGATCAAGCCCATAGAAATCATAAAAACACCCAAAGGGGAAACCGTTTTGGATCTGGGGCAGAATATTGTAGGATGGGCACGCCTTAAGATGCAGGGTGATGCCGGGCATAAGGTCATGCTTCAGTTTGCCGAAGTGCTGGACAAAGATGGTAACTTCTACACCACTAACCTGCGTTCGGCCAAAGCCACAGATCATTATATACTGAGTGGCGAAGGCGAAGAGGTATTTGAACCCCATTTTACCTTTCACGGTTTTCGTTATGTAAAAATTGAAAATTACCCCGGCGAACTTACCCTAGATAAACTGACCGGCGTAGTGATTCATTCTGCTATGCAGGCAAGCGGTGATTTTACGTGTTCGGATTCTCTGATTAATCAGTTGCAGAAAAACATACAGTGGGGACAGCGCGATAACTTTCTGGATATCCCTACCGACTGTCCGCAGCGCGATGAGCGCGTGGGATGGACCGGCGATGCACAGGTGTTTAGTATGACGGCAGCCTTTAACTTTGATGTGGCGTCTTTTTATACCAAATGGTTGAAAGACCTGGCGCTCGATCAGCACAAAAATGGTTTAGTACCAAGCATTATCCCCGATATGTGGGGCAAACTGGGCGGGTCTACCG
>DHQI01000107.1 GCA_002408065.1 Bacteroidales bacterium UBA5342 | reverse complement strand
AATTCACACTACGGATAACAGACGGTTTAATCTTCTTCACTTTTACTCCACAGTTTATAAGCCAAACCTATTTGAACTGTATTATCATATTCCTTAAGATAAGTTACACCTTTAGTTTTGTTTAGTACTCCTATTTGGACATTTAAGAAAACATCAAACTCATTATTTTTACCAAATTTATAATTAAGCATAACAGGGACAGACAAACCAAATGTTTTATAGAAATCAGTTTTTACTCTCTGCTTCCCCCAATGGTGCATAGAACCATAATTGATAATACTCGACTGGTAGGCATCTGCTTCCTCTACAATCAAAACAGAATAGAGCAAGACATTACCCTTGATACCAGCTCCTATGCTTAAACGTTCTGAAACATCAATCATTCCGACACCACCAACTGAAAGGTTGTGGTTGCTAACTTTGCTATCAATCTCTTCTCTATAGCTATCCATCGCCGTAGCGACTAAGGTAGGGGGGTAGGAACTTCTAACGTTAGAATAATCAATAAACAACTTATAGCTAGCTTTTTTTTCTGATAATGGATCAAAAAAGCACCCTAACGAATATGAGGGATGCAAAGATTTACTGTAGTTCTCAATGGAGTAGTCACTTTTAAACCCTATCATATTTACGTTTATCCCGAAATATGGTGACAAACTTTGCGCCTTGCTTATCGTTGTGATAAGAGCAAGAGTAAGCACAATTAATATCTTTCTAGATAACATAATTACAGCTTTATTAATGAGAGTTTATGAACCTTGCCATCAAGTAATACTTCACAATTGTAAGATCCTGATTTTTCTGAAGAAAAATCAAAGCCTAAAGTATTTCCTGTATAATCTACCTTCTTGTATCCTTCATCATTGCTAATATTTACAATGGCAGAATCAGCCCCATCTATGTAAAAAAACAGAACATCACTAAAGGGATTAGGATATATATGTATCTCTGGTGGGTAAGTCTCATTTATCCCCGCTGATTTAGATATAGGGCTTACATCAATATTCAACTCCCTATTATCTGATTCTTTTTCACAAGACAAAGCTATTATACACACTAATAGTGAAAATAACAGGTGTTTATTTTTTTTTCATTTCATTAAAATTTGATTAATAATCGAAAAACCTACTCCCGAGTGCTCGGTTGTAGTTTTACATTATACCCAAATATATTTTCAGAACAAAGGATATAACGTCAGGTTCTTGCTATGGTATATGGTTCAGCTCTTGCAAACACCGAACTTCACATACTACAAAAAAGCCCAAACGAAATAGATTCATCTGAGCCTTTTATATTACTTAAGAATTCATAATTATTCCACTAATAATTTCTGTTTAAGCCCATCTTTCTGTACGATGTAAACACCAGTATTTAGTTGACTAACATCAATTATGGTCTTGTCATTTTGCGCCATCACACTAATGATTAATTCACCGCAAATACTATATAGAGAAACCATCTCACCTTGAGTAGATTCAACAACAACTGAGGTTCTTGCAGGATTGGGGTACACTTTTAATGATTTAGCATAAGACTCCTCGAGAGATGCTGTTTGAGAATATTGAGCTAAAACGATTAGATCACTTGTAATGTTATCAAGTGCCGTGTTCCAACCAATAAATGTATAGCCTTCTCTAGAGGGAGCATTTGGCTCAGTGGCAGCACTGCCATAGGGAACAGAGTCTATCGCTAATATTTGATTATCCCAGTCCATAAAAGTCACTTTATAAGACATTATCTGATACAAAGCATTAACTTCTAAGTCGCTTTCCACAGTAGTAAAATCTTTATCCCAACCCATAAAGTTATAGTTATCACGAGAAGGAGATTCGGGAGCTTTAGCAGCACTTCTATAGCTTACAGTGTCTGTATGCAAAACATCTTTATTCCAATCGAGAAATTTAACAGCAAAAGAGTTTATTTGATATTGAGCTGTAAAAGTCGTGTCTTTTGTTATCACAAGATTAGCATTACCCCATCCTACAAATGTATAGCCCTCACGGCTGAGTTCTACTGGACCAGTGGTGGTTTGCCCTGTCATAATCGTATCTGTTATTATTAACGCACCATCCCAATCAATGAAATTGACAGTATGCTTGCAAATCTTCTTAACTGTATAGCGCCTTGAATAGTCCGAAACAACACTGCCCTCAGAGAAATAAACATCACCCGAATTCCAAACAAGTGAATCTAACACAGGCAATTTGAATCCAGATAACCTTCTTGCAGATTTCAAAGCATCTTTCTCAATACACCGCAAAGCTTTGCACGAATCAATCTCAAAAGATTCTAAGCGAGATAACATAGAGAAAGCTCGTTCACCAATATACTTTAATCCTGTACAAGCATTTAAGTTTAGGTTTGTAACTAAACGAGCATTATTAAAACAACCGTATAGGATAGAGTCTAATAACTCACAGCCTTCAAAGTTGATCGTACTAAGAGAAGAAGCACTAAAAAAAGCCCTGTCTCCTAAATATATAAGTTGCGTAGGACTAAAATCAAGAGTTGTTATTCCAGTCCCCATAAAAGCTCTACTTTCGATTCTTTTCAGAGAGCTTGGGAAAGTGATATTTTCAAGGGAAGTACATTGCTCAAAAGCCTGCTCACCAATAGTTACTACCCCTTCTGGAATATCTAGCGAGGTAAGATCTGATCCTCCATAAGAAATAATTTTAGTAATATCCTTTTCGCCATTTGAGTTTAGACCATAGAATATGCCATTAAAATCTTCTCCATTTAAAGTGCTTATTCTATTTTTATTAAATGCAGCTGCTCCTATATAACGTAAGCTACTAGGGAGGTTAATTGAAGTTAACAAATTACCAGAAAATGCTTCTTTCCCTATATACCTTATCCCTTGAGGCATATTTATAGAACCTATCGAATTTCCCGCAAAAGCATAAGCTCCAATATACTCGATCTTAGAACCTTCTGGTATACTCAATTCCTTTATGTCACATGCTGCAAATGCTTCAAGCCCTACGTGTCTTAAACCTTTGGGTAACATCAGCTCCTGAATCATGCATAACTCAAAAGCCATACTGTCAATCAGTTCTATACTATCTGGCAATACAACATTAAGTACATTTTTTCTATCAAAAACATGTGAACCTATTCCTTTAATCGTTTGTCCGTCCAATACGTTAGGTATTGTAATACACGTGGCCGAAAAATCATAGGAACACTGTGTAATAATGCCTCCTTCAACCACTACATCATTATCTGTTATAGTATGATAGTTTTTAATGATATATGTCTTTTCTAAATCTGGGATATTCTCACCTCCTGTAAAAGAATTGCCCGCAATGTCCACCCACTCTTGTCCTGACCGAGGAAAACTTACAGCTTCGTAAGGGTTATCCCTAAACACATTAGCTTCCAAATACACAAGACTTTCAGGTAAAACAATACTTGAAATATCATTCATAGAAAATGCAGATGACTTAAGCGTTTGTAGCTTGCTATTTTCTGAAAACACCAACGTGTTTAGCCCATTTATTTTGAATGCTCCTGTACCAATAGTAATAACACCACTTGGTATAGTGATGGATCTAAGTTTATTATAATAAAATGCAGAACTTTCAATCATTTTCAAGGTTTGGGGCAAATACACCTCAGTAAGATTACAATCAAAAAACAATGCGGCACCTATAACTTCTACTGCCATGCCATGTAATGTATCTGGTATAATTATCTGTGTCTTTACACCTTTGGCTTTATACTCTACTATGGTATTGCCATTCATCACCACATCATCGTCTGTAAGCACAGAGCAGTCGTCTATACTGGCGTATAGACATTGACTTAATAGAACTAATACAAGCATCAAGCTTGACATAAAGAATTGTTTTTTCATAATTATATACATTTTTTTAAGTGTTTATTCAGAAGATACATATTGCTTACAGGAAAAAACTGCCTGCCAACAGAATTAGTCCATTTTACTTCAGATAACTGCTTGGTGATATGATGTTTGCACCCATTCGCACAAACCTATGTGTCCTGGTTCAAGGTTTCAGACCTTGGACCTAAAATCACTTCAAGCGTCCACGCTTGCCAATTTCTACCTCATACCCAACACTCACACAAGCCTTGCTACGAAGCTATAAGCTTCCCCTCGTTTTAGGTCCAAGGCGCAGCCTTGAACCAGTTACTCGTAGTTCACTACCCGTGAAAAGCTTGGAACAAATGGGGCAGACGGGAAACTTACCGATTGCAAATCGACAGTAGCGGGTAAAATGTTTTGATAGTCAAAAATTATCAATTATTTTTCTTTTTTTCAATATAATTATTCACTCTCCATTGCGATTTGTGTTTTTTTACTAAAGAACCATATGTTTTATAAAATAGTGTGTCATTATTCATTTTAATAATCCAAAATCCATCTTCCCCACATTTTTTTATGACATTAGCTCCTGTAATGTATGACATATCAAAGTCTGGACGACGTAAAAAAGCATACCAAATGCTATCAATTTGAAGATAAAACATTTTGTCATATTCATAATAGAAAATATCTTTTACTTCACCCTGAAATTTTGTCTGATTAATCCATATATCTTTTGCTTTATTGTCTTTTGAACCCCACTTAGTAGGAGAAAAAACAATCAAAGAAATTAAAACTAAAAGTGCTATTGTAAAATTAATTGTCTTTTTCATTTCCTAGGGTTTGTAACAATTGTATTATCTTCACCATAAGATACACCTAAACCATATCCAATACTAAAATTGGCACCTTGCCAAGTCACTCTTCCATCATCAGCATAACTACGCCAAAGATCTACTCCAACAATATACCCTACACTAATACTTCTTCCATATCCTCCCATATATGAAACGTATGCATCATCAACAGCACCGTTATAAAAAGCTTTTCCAACACTAAATCCAGCAGTAGCTTCTGCCCCTACTCTTATTCCTGAGCCGAACAAAGACAGATGTGCCTGAAAAGCATCAGGCCCTCTTAATGGCACAATCAGTCCAATACCAAACGAAAAACCATCAAATCCCGCGAAAGTAATATTCGTATTAATAACTAAAGCATCGCCAGTTCGTTTTCTAATATAATCAGAATTCCAAACATCTGATATCCAAGCGCCCCTATTCGACTCGTCCATAGAATACACCGACTCAAAATGGCTATCCCCATTTCCCAAATCATAAGACAAAGCACTATAGGTTAAGCTAAGGTTTGGTGAATTATATTCTAAGTGAGTTCTATTATGATATGAAAATCCATTTTCAGAGCCTCCCTTATAGTTAATATAAGTCATAGAATAGCCATTCATTTTATTAATTTCATATGCTAAATTATCCCAATCATCATCTGAAAAATTATTATGCATCCATTCAAGGTGATCAGGGTTGGACATATAGTCATCCATATGCTCTTCTTTGTAGTCCTCTGGATCTTGCCAATAGGATGTAGTAGTTCCATCTTCATTAAAAATAGTTATCCAAGCTTCCCCCATAGGGTCAAAATAGCTTAAAGGGTTATTCAGACAATAACTATAACGATTGAGACTCTGTGAGTATTCTGGCGATTGCACATAAGGATCAGGCGAAAGGAAACGACCAAGCTTAGGATCATACATACGTCCATTCATATCTATTAGTCCAAAAGCAGCTGGTAGGTGTTCGTGCCCTGTAAAGCCTCTGTCTGCAAACAAAGTTCCTGAAAACTCCTCCATCCAATCATCAGCAGATCGTGGCTGCCCCCACGCATCGTAGCTTGCGCTATGCTCAGCAATGCCGCTCTCGGCATCTATTATCTTTGTCAAAGAACCTAAATGGTCAGTCAGCACATACTTAAGCTCACCATTACCACCATTTGTCTTCACAAAGATAGCAAAAAGCCCGGCATCAGCAGCTAAGTAGTGATACTCTTTTGTTACTCCATCTTCTACTACTTTCTCGTAATTGCCATGGTAGTATTTGGTGCGTGTGATAGCATCACCTTCTTTATAGACTGTTTTTTCACGTTGTTGGTCTATGCCATAGGTGTATGTATAGCTATGTGTTACATTATTTGTTTCATCATATTGTCTTATCTCTTGTACTTTATTAAAGTGGGTATAGTCTATTTCCTGTGTAGGTGGCGTATAATTTTGCGGATTCTGAATAGACGTTAGAGCATGTGGCCCTGCCTTAACCTGTACACCTTGTGGGGTAGTATAAGGACCATAGCGCATATCGTCACTTACCCCCGTCTTTTTAGTCATGTTGCCGCTGGCATCATAATCCATAAAGCTCTGAAATTGAGGCGTGCTGCTAGTGCCATCAAAGTAGTCTATAGCTTCCAGACGATTGAGGTCATCATAATAGAAAAACTCTGCCTGATCGCCCATACTACGGCTTTCCAAATTGTTAAAACTATCATAAGTGTAGTTCATAGTCTGTAGAGGGTGAGCTTGTGACTTTAATCTGCCATAATCATCATAAACATTCTCTACATTTGTTTGTCCTAGTTTGTATGCTGTTAGAGCTCCCATGGCAGTATAAGCTGTGTTTTCATATATTACATCATCATCTTGTCTTATATCTTTTAAGTAACCACGAGAGTTATAGGTGTTACTAACAGTGTAGCCGCTGGGGTAAACCTGCTCCTTTACTCTACCATAATCATCATATTTAATGCTTGAAATAAACATATTTCCATCCTCATGTCTGTCAGTAAACCTGTTCAGCTGACCATAGCGGTTATATTCATAATGTGCCCGCTCTTTGTTATCTACGCTAACCTTTTCCAGCATTCCCCTTGTAGGACCTTTGCTATAGTATTGGTAGGAAGTGAGCTGGTTGTCATACATCTCACTCTGCAAACGGCCATAGCTGTCATAAGTGTAAGTAGTGGCTTGCCCTCTGGCATTTTCATGTTCCCTAAGCTGACCAAAGGCATCGTACTTTGTTTTTATTAGACCAGCATCGGGGTCGTTTATCAGTGTCCTGTTACCATGCAGGTCGTATTCAAAACTGGTAATTGTAGTATCATTCACCCAACATTTTTTCATTTGACCATCGGCATAATAAGCATAGTTTACAGTATTATTTTCATTATCTGTACTCGAAATTGTAAGTCCTTGTGGATTTTTTATTATAATGGACTGTTGAGTCTTTCCACTTTTACTTACCTTGTTTATTACTTTTCGCTGACTATCATAATATTCTGTCTTATGGTAAGTTCCATCAGGTGTATATGCTTCTTTCAATCTATTGTTATAATCATACTTGTACCTCGTCTTTAGTATCGTACTGTCTTTGAAATAGGGGTTAGAAGCATAATGTAATTTACCATCTTTATAATACTCCTTATCCTGATAGATTTTCTCACCATCAAAACCTTCGCTTACTATACGGATTTCTTGGTTTTGTTTGTTGTAGAAAGTAAGGACAGGTGCTTGCCCCGAGGTCATAGTTTCTTCATAATATAAGGCATCGTCAGGTGAGTTTTCATCCGTCTTGTCGAAACCGACAACCATAAAATAACCAGCCTGAGGGTGAAAATCTACACGATCTTTGAATGCCCAGCGAAGCAATGAATAACTCTCGACTCCATTAGGTAGCTGAGTTTTGTTGCAACGACCCATTCCATCATAGAAATAATATGTTTTTAGACCAGTAGAGGACTCTTCGCTTTTCAGCTGACTTAAGGTGAGATCATATTCATAATTCGTTGTATATTCATCCACCGTTTTACTTTTCACAAAGCGACTGTCATCAGTATATGCAATTTGGGTAGTTCGTTCATCTACGCTTGTGTCATTAGGAGCAGTAACATTAATCACTTGGGGATTTCCGAAATTATCAAAGTTACTATATGTTGTTGTAACTTGTTGAATTTCGCTAGTATCATTAACCATCCTAACAAGATTACCATCATTATTATAAAAATAATCGACCTGATGACTTACGGTATCTTCACCATTGTAGTTTGTACTTATTACTTGAGAAGGTTGATATTTACACCATGAACCTTTACTCGTGTATTGTTTCTTTACTACCTGATAGGTTACTGTCGGATTAGCACCGATGTACTCTGTCTTAATATAGCAAGGATTTCCTGCATCATCAAAACTGGAAAAGCGAGTTGTTGTTCCAGTGTTTTTAAACTTATCAGTTATATATTGGGTATATGATCTGTAAACTTTGCTGTCTGAACTTGGGTAAGGCGAAACAATTACACCTTGTATTTTCTCGCGTTCAATATCATCATTATTATCTTTTTTTATTGTTTTATAAGGTAATAATGCACAAAGGTTGGTATCCAACTTTGCTTCGCTTATTGTTGTCGTTTTGTATTCGTCTTCTACACCACGTATAGCTTCTGATTTCCTAAAACCGAGAAAACCTTTCCCTTCTACATGGAACAGTCCATCAGAATATGAATACAAAGTAGAATCTACGCCTTCTTTAGATTTTACTTTCTGTACAAGCCGTGTTTTAGGGAGGAAATCTAAGATCTTACTAGCAGTGGTCTCTCCTTTAACATACAAATCTTCTTCTATTGAATTATCATATTCTACTTCAATTTTATTCCCAAAGCCATCTGTTATAGATTCAATTAGGTTGTGGTTTTTATTGGTGTTGTATGGGTAGTGTATTCTGGGATCATTATCAAGTAAAGTGTTATTAGTCAATGTGCTTTTTAGTGATAGGATGTCTAGCATGCCATCTCCGTTATAATCACCTTTTAGTATGGTCGTAATAGGACAATAGAAATCATCATTACCCTGAGTAATGTATTCGACTTCTTCAACATCATACCCTGTGGACATACACCATGAAACATAATCAGCTTGATCAGCAAAAATAACATCATCTTTTGCATCGTTATTGAAGTCAATAATAAATACTTGATCTGAATGCTCATTATGATTCGAATTTTTAGATATTCTTTTTTTTGTAAATGATCCTTTGCCATCATTAAGCATAAAATAATTTGCATTATTTTCGCTATCATTGTACAATAAATCGACGACACCATCTCCATTAAAGTCTCCAGTACAAACCTCATTACTGTGTTGTCCTGTGGGTCTTCTTATGTATTTAATAGCATCATTTAATGATAAATCAACGCCTGAAAACACAAGCGAGCTATTATTAGAAATAAGATACATGCCATAACCACTACCTGTAAAGTGTTTATACATGTTAAGTATAATAAATCCATCTTCAGTAAGAATCATAATATCTGACATACCATCACTATTAAAATCCGCAGCTATCACCCTCTTGGGCTTTGCACCACTAGTGTTAGGTAATTGGAATGGAATGTCATTATACTGAATCACGCCCCCCTCTTTGCCCAAAATAAACCTTCCTGGATAACAGCCACTTTGAACATTCCAGTTTTCTTCAATAATAAAGATATCCATATAGCCATCTTTATTAAAGTCACTAATACATAATGGAGGTATTGCGTTTGTTTCACTCTTCAACTTTATACAAATGCTATCCATTTCTTCAGTAAGAGGGTTTAAGAAAAATAACTTACAAGTATCTTGTTTAATAAATGGAATTAATAAGGATTTCTCTTGCAGTGAGGTGAAATTCGAGAACACAGGTTGTCCAATATGCCAGTACATTAAATTTGTACCTTCAGATATGTAACCCTCTTTTAGTGTGTTTTTTACAATCTTCTTTTCAAACCTAAATTCTCGTCTACCATAATAGTTCCAAGCTTTGTAAAACTGAAATGTAGGGCTATTGTTCTCAGAACCTAAAGCAAACAAATCATCTAAACCATCGTTATTGTAATCAGAAGAGTACCACCAAAGTGTACTAAAATCGTTAATTGACTTGCCCTGTTCGTTATATACGTAAGTGTTCTTATATTGTTTAATTACATCCCCACTTTCACCCCAATCAAATACAGTTTTTCTAAATTTATAATTATCTTTCCCCTCAAGCTCCACAGATAAAAGACGATCCTTTGTATTTTCGTAAACAAGTGTATAAGTTTTAAGCAAAGTACTATTCGATAGTATTTTTATTGCTTGTAACCTTTTGCCTTGTTCTACTTTAAAACCAGCGGAATAGTTGATAATAGTATCTTCTCGTCCTTCATATTCAAATTTAACTTCAGCAGAGAAATGACTTGAGTTCCCGTAGGTAATGGAACTAACTCTAAAGTTTCTGAAATCTGCATTATAGTTATATGGAGCAGTAGAAAGCCCTCCTTCATAAACTGTAAATTCCTTATCGTAGTTAAATGATAAATAATTGCCATTTCTATCTTCAATCTTACTCACATGCCATTGATAGATAGAATCAATCGTCACATATTGAACTCTACTGCTTAGTATTGCATCATATGTCAATACCTTCCCATCCTTTGTAAACACTTTAAGGTAGCTAGGTCCATCAGTAGTTATGCCATAAGCAATTATTTTACTACCATTATCTACTTCTGTACGGTACTCTTTAGTATTTCCGTCATTTACAACTTCGATTAAACGCTGTCCATCTAATACTAAAGCATCTTCTGAGTTCCAATGTATGCCTGAAGAGGCTCCATCGTGAAAAATTGAATTAGATGCACGTGTAATAGATGATAAACCAGCAATGCTCCATCCCCATCCTGCTATATCATTCCTTGCTTGGCTATTATAATTTAATGAAATTTTGGGCTGCAATCCCATTACTCCAGGAGGTACTGCAATAGGTATTGTATATGTCGCAGCTCCAGTAGGAGATACATTAAATTCGCCAGGAATAGTCCCAACCGTATAGCCACTATCAGAAGTATTAGCAGGATACCATAAATCATGTTGAAATACACCATCCGTATCTAGGTCTAATAGTTTATTATTTACTTTTGCCGTAAAGCTACTATCTCCCTGTGTCGAATAGTTAAACCCTTTGAGTAACTTAATGTATTCTTTTGCTTCATACATTTGACTGCCAATCTCTTGTGTGTAAAATAAAAAAGAATCAGCCTGATGATATTCCTGTCCCACAGCCGAGACCAGAAACAGAGTTGATATATAGAGGAGAATGTGTTTTTTCATGGTATTATGTGTAAAAGACTTAGAGA
This sequence comes from Bacteroidales bacterium UBA5342, assembly GCA_002408065.1. GTDB lineage: Bacteria > Bacteroidota > Bacteroidia > Bacteroidales > UBA5342 > UBA5342. The sequence continues at coordinate 16 of DHQI01000107.1, read as the reverse complement.
CGTCAGACTAAAAGAC
>DHQI01000088.1:2058-14409 GCA_002408065.1 Bacteroidales bacterium UBA5342 | reverse complement strand
CCGTGGTAGGCTAAAATGTTGCAGGAGAGCCCTGATAAGGGGTCAACGTTTTTGTACTACATGTTTTTCATTCAAGGTGTTTAAGAACTCTTTCCCCACAAAGATTTTGCTTGATCCGTTATTTGTGTCCTTCCTTAAAACAACACGTCGTTAAACTTTCAATTGTGAAAACTCCAAATTTTAATACTATACAGATATTCAGTGGAATAGAGCAAGGTTAGGAGTCTCAATAAACAACGAACAATCAAACAAATGAAAAAGATTAACGGACTATTGTTGAAATTTTAAGCTAATTCTTCCAGCACAGACAAAGCCTGAGGAATCACCAGCTTTGTATCATCTGCATTAATCACAAAATTAGCTAAGGCCACTTTCTTCTCATCCGGCCACTGATTGGCAATGCGCTCCTGTACCTGCTTTGCGCTAGCTCCATCGCGCTGCATAACCCGTTTTACACGAATGATCTCAGGCGCTGTGATGCAAATGGTTTTGTCTACACTAAGATAACTACCGCTTTCGAAAAGGATAGCGGCTTCTTTAAAAATAATAGGGGAGTTTTGCGCTTTGCGCCACTGTAAGAAATCCTTTTCGACAGCCGGATGGCTAATGGCATTAAGCTTTTTTAAGGCTTTCTTGTCTTTGAAAACGATATTGGCCAGTGCCTGACGGTCAAGGTAGCCGGGGTATACTTTCTCGCCAAAAGTAGCAATGAGTTGAGCTTTGATATCAGGATCATTATTCATTAACCATTTGGAGCGCACATCGGCATAATAAACCGGGTAGCCCATCATCTCAAAAAGATGAGCCACAGTACTCTTTCCGCTACCTATACCACCGGTGATTCCTATAATGACCCCCTCCAACTCCCCCCAAGGGGGAGAGGTAGAGTGTGATGTATTTGTGTTTCTGTTTTTTTTCTGCACTGAATAAAACTTAATAATATTATAGACTTCGTTTCAGTTTCACCTTCCAAGTGTTTTGGTGCTTCTCTGGGAGGTGCTAAGCAAGTCCCCCTTTGGGGGATTTATGGGGCTTTGATTAGCAAGGTTTTATCCACAATAACCTTTCCATCGTGTTTAATAATAAAACGCCATTTGCCCAGCTTATCCTCGAAAGGTTCCCATACCGTATCACCCAGAAAAAATTGCCAGGTGTTAGCATTCACCCAGTGTTCACCAGTAAAATCAGCAGCAGGTTTACCGTCCGGCCCATTAAACTTGGGGTGAACCACACGAAAATCCAATCGGGTACCTTTGCCTCCTTTAATATTCAGCACCAGGCCAAATTCCACATCGGGATGAAAAATGACCTCTTCGCTTATCTTCGTAATTTTGGGGATGTCGCCCGAATCACGATTCCACTGGTCGTAGGTGCCGTAGCTTTCTATTTTGAATGTAGGTTTCTTTTTTGCCATTGGCTTTTAGCTTTTGGCTGTTGACAATGTCGCTAAAAGCAAAAGGCCAACAGCTAATAGCAAATTAGCTGTTCATCATTCGCCATATCATATCCTTCAGCTGCATAATGTTATAATGGGTGTGCGAGGAAATGAAAACATGTGGAATTTCTTGAGGCACTTCGTCTTTTAATGCTTCCATCAGTTCCTCGTCCAGAAGGTCTGATTTGGTAATGGCCAGCATGCGTTGTTTGTCCAGCAATTCCGGGTTATACAACTTAAGTTCGTTGATCAGAATACCATATTCCTTGGCAATATCATCGGCGTCGGCCGGAATCATAAAAAGCAACATAGAGTTACGTTCGATGTGGCGTAGGAAACGCAGACCAAGACCTTTGCCTTCGTGGGCGCCTTCGATAATTCCCGGTATGTCCGCCATTACAAATGACTGGTTGTCGCGGTACGATACAATACCTAAGTTAGGCACTAAAGTAGTAAAATGATATTCCGCTATCTTAGGTTTGGCAGCAGAAACAACAGAGAGCAGTGTTGATTTTCCGGCACTTGGGAAACCCACAAGCCCCACATCGGCCAATACCTTAAGCTCAAGCGTTACGGCACGTTCAACACGTGGTTCGCCCGGTTGTGCGTAGCGTGGTGTTTGGTTGGTCGAGGTCTTGAAGTGAACATTGCCACGGCCACCTTTCCCTCCGGCAATCAGTACTATCTCACTGTCTTCGTCAGTAATCTCACATAGCATCTCACCTGTTTCGGAATCACGTGCAATGGTGCCCAGTGGCACTTCTATTATTTTATCTTCGCCATCGGATCCAAAGCTTTGGTTGCCGCTACCATCGCCGCCGTCGCCGGCAAAGAGGTGACGTTGCCATTTCAGGTGGAGCAAGGTCCACATGTGAGGGTTAGGGCGCAGGATGATGTGTCCGCCGCGTCCGCCATCGCCACCGTCCGGGCCGCCCATAGGGACATATTTCTCGCGTCGCATATGTGTAGAGCCTTTACCTCCTTTACCGGAGCGACAAAAAATCTTCACATAATCTACAAAATTTGTTTCTGCCATAATATCATTTATTCGGCCGCAAAGATAGCGCAGATGGATGGGCTGGCAAAATGTGGAAACTATTGACGAAACTTTACAGGATTGTTAAAAATCGTATTCTCCACTGAAAATTCAACTTTCTTTATTTCATTTTCAAAATAAGAAAGTGTACGTTTGTATCTACATGTTAACAAATTAAAAAACAATTTTATGAAACGATTTATTTATTTATTGCGCTTTTTTAGCATCTTGTTCTGAAAGCAAACAGCCCGAAGTGTTGACTTTTGAAGATATCTATGAGGAGTTCAACTTTAGACAACCCTTATCACAAGAAGGAGAAGAGGGAGTGCTTTTGCGTTATGGTTCTTTAGAGAATTGGAGAGATATAATTCTCGATTATAGATTAAGAAAAAATGATGTTCAGCTAAAAAAGATTGCAATCGAAAGAGCTACTTATCGTGTTAAGATGTTAAACTTGGCTGGGGCATTATGGTGTGAATTTTACTGTGAAGATGATCAGACTTTACTTGATGCAGCAGATGAGCGAGGATGTGACCTTTCTAGATCTTGTATGGCAGGAGCATGTTCTACTTGTCTTGGGGTTATAGTTGAAGGGACAGTAAACCAAGATGATCAAACTTATTTAGATCCAGAACAGGTTGCTCTTGGGTCTGTTTTATTATGTGTAGCTTATCCAACATCAGATGTAACTATTCAAGGAGATGTGGAGCATTTATTGTATTAATTGATAGAACTTAAGGTGATGGAAAAGTATATATATATTGTAGTTTTAGTTGCAATGTTGTTTAGCTCTTGCAATAAGGAAAAAAAAGAAGAGTTAGCACGAAGGGAGGCTATGAAAGCTAATTTTGCCAAAGCAGAAATTGCTCTGAAAACATTTAAGAATCTGAGTTTTATGGATTATGATTATATAAATCATGATTATAAATATCTGGATGAGGAATATCGAATTGTTGCTGATAGTTCAACATTTATGTCAATTGTTGAGAAAGAAGGTCGGGATATTTATATGATTACAACCTACAGGGACTCTTTGGAAGTAATTATGCGAGCCGAATTTGATAATGACGATTATAGGCGTGCTGCTTTCAGTCAAATTGGGATGACTTGGCAACGATTAGGGTATATGTTACTGAAATCGCCTGGTGAAACTGAATTATTAGTAAAAAAACATGGAATTACATTACCATATGCATTCTACCAATTTATGATAAATGAAGAGAATGATGATAAAGAGGTCTTGACTTTGCTTAAGGATATACAAGTGCAACTGAAAGATTGTAGTCCATATAATCTTAGGAAATTATCAAGGAAAGAGCTCTTGAATGAAGCTTTATATTATAGCCCGCATCGCATGGCTGATTCTGGACAAGGACAAGGTGAGCAAGTGGGATGTGGCAGGAAGAATTGTTGTCAATTAGAAAAATAGTATAAGTTGTATTTTTATAATTAAAATCGGGTCGTGCTCGTAACGGTCCGATTTTTTTGTTCCTCGGACAGTTTGAATCTTGAGAACCTAAAGTTTATCTTTGCACACTTATGAAAAAGCTGTTATTCTTAATTCTAATTACTGCGTACTCGGGTCAACTGAGTGCTCAGGACAAAAGTGCCATAGAGCTCTCGGGCGATATCTTAGAATATGCGATGCCTTCAGCCGCATTTATTTCTACTTTTGTGTGGACGGATGAAACCAAACCGCATTGGCAGTTTGTGAAATCGGCTGGTTTGGCCATTGGTACAGCTTATATTCTAAAGAGTACGGTGGACAAGAAACGTCCTGACTTTAACCCTAATAATCCACGTTACGACTCTTTTCCTTCGGGGCACACGACTTCTGCTTTTGTGAGTGCGGCCTTTATGGAGCGCCGTTACGGATGGAAAGTCGGTATTCCGGCTTATGCCCTGGCCGGTTGGGTGGGCTTTAGCCGCGTGTATGCCGAGCGTCACGACTGGTGGGATGTATTGGGCGGTGCTACTATAGGTACGGTCAGTTCTTACCTGTTTACCAAGGCGTATAACAACCCGAACCTTAATGTCGGGCTAAACATTGCCCCGGAGCAGTGTCAGATTGGACTGAGCTATCGTTTTTAAGCGTTTGCTGAAATTATAATAGTGTCAGAAAATACGGAATTTTGAACCCTAAAATCCGGATTTGTTTTACCTTTGTTGGCGAAACAATATTCCCATGAAACGAGCTGACACTTATAAACCCTCTATTCTCAAGCAATACCGCCGCTTGTTCGAGTGTCTGATCTTCTATTCTTTCTAGAAATACCTGTCATTTTTGCTGAGAACTATTCAGCAAAGGGATTCTTGTGTCCAAACGTGTCCTAACGTTATTTTTTACTTCTAAATACATAAAAGATGTTTTCAAAAGCAACTTATATTGAGCGTCGTGAGGCCTTGATGGCTTCTGTCGGCTCCGGCCTGATTCTATTGGTGGGCAACGATGAAAGCCCGATAAACTATAAGGATAATACCTACCCTTTTCGTCAGGATAGTACTTTTCTGTATTATTTTGGTCTTTCGCGTACTGGTCTTTGCGCCACATTAGATGCCGACAAGGGTGAGGTGGTTATATATGGCAACGAGATTACCATCGACGATTTGGTATGGATGGGCAGTATTCCAAGCATTAAAGCTCAGGCAGGGGACGTCGGTGTAAGCACTGTTAAGTCTCAATCGGCCCTTAACGCTGTAGTTGCTCAGAGTTATAAGTCAGGAAAGACAATTCATGTTTTGCCTGCCTACAGAGCAGAGCATACTTTGAAATATGCAGAATTGTTTGATATTAATCCCTCTGAAGTTGCAGCGAAGGTATCTGAAGCCTTGTGTTTTGCAGTAGCTAATCAGCGTAATTATAAGACAGAGGAAGAGTTGGCAGAAATTAATAGTGCTGTGGATACCAGTGTGCTGATGCACAAAATGGCGATGCGTATGGCTGAGCCCGGCGCAACTGAGCGCAGCATCTTTTCAGCTTTAGAGCATATTGCACTGAAAGCTGGTGCAGGAACATCATTTCCTACCATTGCTACCATAAACGGTCAGACCTTGCACAATCATCATTATGGCAACACGCTAAAGGATGGTGATTTGTTTTTAGTTGACGCCGGAGCTTCTACCTGGTCTGCTTATGCGGGGGATTTGTCCAGTACCATTCCGGTGAGCGGAAAGTTTGACACCCGACAGTCAGAGATTTATGAATTGGCTTTGGCCAGTCATAAAAAGGCTGTTGAAATGTTGGCTCCCGGTATTCCTTTCAAGGAGGTGTATTATGCTTCTGCCCGGGTAATTGTAGAAGGAATGAAAGGTTTGGGATTGATGAAAGGCGATACGGAGCTGGCTTTGGAGAAAGGAGCGCATGCTATGTTTTTCCCTTGCGGACTGGGGCATATGATGGGAATGGATGTGCACGATATGGAAAACATTGGCGAAAGCATCGTAGGCTATGGCGGCGAAAAGAAAAGTACACAGTTTGGGGTGAAGTCATTGCGCTTGGGGCGTAAACTCGAGCCCGGCTTTGTGTTGACGATAGAACCGGGCATCTATTTTATTCCTGAGTTGATGGATCTTTGGCAAAAAGAGAAGATAAATACGGAATTCTTTAATTTTGAAAAACTGATGACTTACCGCGATTTTGGTGGCATACGCAACGAAGAAGATTATTTGATTACACCGAATGGAAGTCAGCTTTTAGGAAGTATTAAAAAACCAATGAGTGCCGAAGAAGTGTGCGAAGAGTGGAGCAAATCACCGGATGAACTGTATTAAGAGGTGAGGAGTGAGGACCACCTACGGTGAACTAGAGGACTCCCAAGTTCTATACCGTCAGTGTTTTGTGAGGTTTTAGTGCGTTAGTATGAAGCCTGAAAGGCTTCTATTTGAATAACCAACAGGTGAAACCCGTGCTATTTGACGAAAAAAAATAACATGCCGTCCACAATGAACATAGCCGCACTATTTAATGTCGGCATGCAGAACAAATAATGATAAGAAGCCAACAGCCAATAGCCAAAGGCCAACAACCAACAGCAAAAAAAATGAAAGGAATAATATACGACATAAAACGCTTCGCCATTCACGATGGCCCGGGCATACGGACTACGGTTTTTCTTAAAGGCTGTTGTTGCGATTGTTGGTGGTGCCATAATCCCGAGAGTCGCTCGGGAGATATAATGACTTACGAAAAAGACGTGACGCTGGACGGGCATGCTATCACTAGAGAGGAAACTATTGGAGAAGCGATTTCTGAAGAAAAGCTTTTGAAGGAAATTCTGAGCGACGAGGTTTTTTACACACAATCCGGTGGTGGTGTTACCTTTTCCGGAGGAGAACCCGTTCAGCAAAAGGACTTTTTGATCAGGACACTGAAAGCCTGTAAAGCCAAAGGCATTCATACGACCTTGGATACTACGGCGTGTTTTTCGAAGTCAACTTTAGAGGAACTTGAAGGTCTGGTGGATCTATTTATGGTAGATCTGAAGTTTATTGACAGAGATTTACATAAAAAATACATTGGGGTGGATAATGAAGGGATTCTGGATAATCTTTCCATTCTTTTGAATCATCAAGCGAGGGTTTGGGTGCGTATCCCGGTAATTCCGGACATTAATACCGGTGATATTGATAATATACTAAGCTTTTTGTCAGAGCACATAGCACCTGAACAGGTTAATCTTTTGCCTTATCATAAGATTGGCAAGCATAAATATCAGAAGTTTGGTATAGCCTACCGGATGGATGGGGTAGAAGAACCAACAGATGATGAAATGTTGGTGTTGAAACAAAAATTTGAAAAACAAGGATATAAAACAATTATAGGAGGATAAGCGATGAAAAGTCAACGAATTCAGAAATTGAGAGCTCAAAGCATGGATGTGCAGCCGACCATTTCGGAGGAGAGAGCTTATTTAATGACCAAATTCTATCAGGAAAATGAAGACAAGGGCTACTCTGTACCGGTAATGCGGGCCAAGGCTTTTTATTATTTGATGGAACACAAGGCGCTGTGCTTTAATGATGGAGAATTGATAGTGGGAGAGAAGGGCCCCAAACCGAAAGCCACACCGTCATATCCTGAGATTTGTATCCATTCTCAGCAGGATTTACAAATCTTGAATGACCGTGAAAAGGTCAACTTCAAATCAGAGGCCGAGACTCGGAAAGTCTATCAGGAGGTCATTGCGCCATATTGGGAAGGCAAGTCGAACCGTGAAAAGATTTTCGAAGTGGTGTTGCCCGAATGGAAAGAGGCTTATGCTGCAGGCGTTTTTACTGAATTTCAGGAGCAACGCGGACCGGGACATACGGTGGCTGGTCGTCAGCTTTTTGAGTATGGTATGCTTGACCTTCAGAAGCGCATTGCTGTATCATTAGAAGAACATAAGGCTGATGAGGCAAAATGTGAAGAACTTAAAGCAATGCATATTGCGGCAGATGCGATGATGCTTTATGCTGATCGCCATGCAGAGGCCTTGCTTGAGTTGTCGCAAGAAGAGAATGATGTAACACGAAAAGCTGAATTAGAAGAAATGGCACGTGTGTGTGGCCGTGTACCGCGTTATGCGCCTTCTACTTTTCAAGAAGCCCTGCAGCATTATTGGTTTATACATTTAGGGATAACGAATGAGCTTAACCCTTGGGATTCATTTAATCCGGGGCGTATGGATCAGAATCTTTATCCTTTCTATAAAAAAGAGACCGAAGCAGGAACTTTGGACAAAGCCTGGGCTACAGAACTTCTGCATTCATTTTGGATAAAATTTAATAATCAACCAGCACCACCCAAAGTAGGGGTAACGGCTAAAGAGAGTAATACCTATACCGATTTTTGTTTGATAAATTTGGGTGGAGTAAAGGACGATGGCACTGATGCCGTGAACGAGTTGTCTTATCTCTTGCTGGATGTGATAGAGGAGATGCGCCTGTTGCAGCCGAGTAGTATGGTGCAGTTGAGCGAAAAGAACCCGGATGACTTTATCGACCGGGCAGTTAAGATTACCAAAACCGGATTTGGGCAGCCTTCTATTTTCAATACCGAAACATTGGTTGCTCAGATGGTGGGGCAAGGAAAAAGCCTTGTAGATGCGCGCGGTGGCGGTGCCAGCGGCTGTGTGGAGACGGGTTGTTTTGGAAAAGAAGCTTACATACTGACAGGTTATTTTAATCTGCCAAAAGTGTTGGAGATAACGCTGCACAATGGCATAGACCCGCGTACAGGGAAACCGATTGGCTTAGAAACCGGAGAGCTTTCGGCGTTTAAATCGATAAATGATTTGATGGATGCCTTTGCTAAACAGGTGCAGTATTTTGCCGGTATCAAGATCGACGGAAACAACAAGATCGATACGCTGTTTAAGGAAAACCTTCCGGTGCCCTTTTTGTCATTGTTTATTGATGATTGCATTGCCCGTGGCGAAGATTACCTGGCCGGTGGGGCGCGTTACAATACCACCTATATTCAAGGGGTCGGTTTAGGATCTATCACAGACAGTCTGGCGGCCATCAATACGCTTGTTTTTGAAGAAAAGTCTTTGACGCTAGAGGCTTTGAACGAGGTTTTGGCCAAAGATTTCGAAGGCGAGCAGGAGTTGAGACTTAAAATGCTTTATGATTTGCCTAAATGGGGCAATGATGACGACAGAGCCGATGTGTTTGCCCGGCAGGTGTTTGAGATTTTCCATGATGCTGTGACGGGGCGTCCTACAGTCAGAGGCGGGGTACATCGCATCAATATGTTGCCGACCACTTGTCACGTATATTTTGGTAGTGTTATTGGGGCTTTGCCTTATGGCCGAAAAGCCGGTGTGCCTTTGTCGGAGGGAATTTCTCCGGTGCAGGGAGCCGACACCAAAGGACCAACAGCCGTGGTAAAATCGGCAGCTAAAATAGACCACTTGAAAACAGGAGGTACCTTGCTGAATCAGAAGTTTACGCCTGCTTTTTTCAAAACAGATCAGGAAATACGCAAAGTGTCGCAGCTGGTACGTTCGTATTTTACGTTAAAAGGACACCATATACAGTTTAATGTAGTGGATGCCGATACCCTGCGCGATGCCCAAAAGCACCCTGAACAATACCGCGACCTTATCGTACGTGTGGCAGGCTACTCCGATTATTTCAATGATTTAGGTGAGGATCTGCAAAATGAGATTATTAACAGAACAGCTCACGGTGCATTCTAAGGAAAATCAACTCGCAGATGAGATACCGGGTTTTGCGTCTAATATGTCAGTGTTAAAAACAACAAAAAGCCTGAAGGGCTTCAATTTGAATAACTCCGGGTAAGCAAAGCGCAACCCGGGGATTATAGCACGTAACAGGAAAATGTCGTATGCAATATAAAGATTGCCACAATGTGATGACGACATTCTGAACAAATAAAGATAAATGAACCAACAGCCAACAGCTAACAGCCAACAGCAAAAAAACAACAACTACATAAACCACAAAAAATGAAAAACTTCATTCTAATAGCAGCATTGCTATACCTATTAACTCCGGCAGTAGCGCAATATGACGAGGAAGATTATGAAAAAGCCGATTCCATTGTCAACCATTATTCCGGTTTGATTTATAATCAGGTCAAAGAAGTCTATCCTGTCAAAGATGCTTCTTCTTTTATGTATAAGACAAAAACGGCTGAAGGCATTAAGTATGTCTTTGTGGATTCCGAGAAGCCGTTGAAGAAGCCTGTTTTCAAAGATGATAAATTCCTGCAAGGTATGGAGGAGGAGTTTGGATACGCCTTTTCGTGGGAAAAGATGTCCTTGTCAAAAGAAAAGATTGATGCTAAGGCTGAGGTGTTTTCGTTTGTTTACAAAAAGTATAATTGGGAGTACCACATTAAAAAGAATAAGCTGATAAAGAAGAAGGCTGTTGCCAAGCCACGACCTTATAAGCACTGGGCCATTGCCCGTGATGAATTGGGAAGAGATCCGCTTAAGTCGCCGGACGAAAAATATACTGCATACATCAGGGAGTATAACCTGTGGGTAAAAGAAAATGAATCCGGTAAGGCGTTTAAACTAACATCGGATGGATCTCCTGGTGAGTTTTACAGCTCTTATATATCATGGTCTCCGGATTCAAAACATTTGGCGGTGAATAAATTTCGTACAGCCCCCAAGCGCTATATGAAGTTTATGGAGTCCGCTCCCAAAGATCAGTGGCAGCCCAAGCTGAAAGAGGTGGAATATGCTAAGCCTGGTGATGCTCTTCCGGTAAAGCAACCTTGTCTTTTCTCCATCGATGATAAGAAGCAGATGGATGTGGATTTTGAGGAGTATTTACAACAGTATTCACTATCTGACCCGCATTGGCGTAAAGACAGTCGTGCCTTTACGGTAGAATACAATCAACGCGGGCATCAGAAGTATAGCGTGCTGGAGATCGCTGCAAGCGATGGTGGGCTAAAGGTATTGGCAGAAGAAACTCCGGAGACCTTCTTCTTTTATTCAGGTAAAAGGTATCGCTATGATATAAATGATGGTGAGGAGATGATATGGATGTCTGAGCGCGATGGCTGGAACCATTTATACTTATATGATGGTGCAGGAAAAGTGAAGAATCAAATTACCAAAGGTGAATGGGTAGTGCGAAATGTTATAGAAGTGGATGAGGAAAAACGCCGGGTATTATTTACAGCGGGTGGAATCAATGAGGGAGAAGATCCTTATCATATACATTATTATACCATTGGTTTCGATGGGCAGAACCTGAAAGAACTTACGACCGAAAGTGCTAATCATAGTGCTACGCTTTCTGATGATAAGAAATATATGATAGATAGTTATTCGCGGGCAGATGATGCCGGAAAGACGGTTTTGCGTAATGTTGCTACTGGTGAGCTGCTTTTGACTTTAGAGGAGGCTGATATTTCACAACTAGAGGCAACAGATTGGGTGAAACCTGAAGTTTTTACGGCTAAGGGGCGCGACGGCAAGACCGATATCTGGGGCGTGATATACCGTCCCTCCGATTTTGATCCCAATAAGAAATACCCGATAGTGGAATATATCTATGCCGGACCACACGACTCTTTTGTGCCTAAATCATTTCTGGGAGTAGACCGCCGCATAGCCGCTTTGGTAGAGCTGGGCTTTATTGGTGTGCGTATCGATGGTATGGGAACTTCTAACCGATCCAAGGCTTTTCACGATGTTTGTTGGAAGAACCTGAAAGATGCTGGATTTCCTGACCGTATAAAATGGATGGAAGCTGCTGCAGAGCAATATGCCTATATGGATATAGAGCGTGTTGGTATTTATGGTGGCTCAGCCGGCGGGCAGAGTTCAACTGGTGCTGTTTTGTTTTATCCTGAATTTTATGATGTGGCAGTGTCGTCTTGTGGTTGTCACGACAACCGTATGGATAAGATATGGTGGAATGAGCAATGGATGGGCTATCCGGTAGAGGCGCATTATGATTCTTGCTCCAATGTGGTCAATGCGCACAAACTAGAAGGGGAGTTGATGTTGATTCTGGGAGAAATTGATGACAACGTAGATCCTGCTTCTACTATTCAGGTGGTGGATGCCCTAATAAAGGCTGACAAAGAATTCGAATTTGTTATGCTGCCTGGTATGAATCATACCCTTGGTGGTAAGTATGGCGAACGTAAACGCCGCGATTTCTTCGTGAAGCACCTGTTGGATGAAGGTACTCCTGTTTGGAATCACTAGAGTTTTTGCTCTTTTGGATATAAAATCCGAAACTGAATTCTTTAGTTTCATTTATTCGTAGTGTGATTCTGTGTTTGGTATAGCCCAAGTTATCCGTTGTGTGTTTTTATGTTTGGCATAGTCTCTTTGGCTATGTCATTGCTAAAAGTAAAGCTCCTGCTTTACATAAGTCAGTGACTTGTTTTTACAACGACGTA
>DHQI01000088.1:0-1871 GCA_002408065.1 Bacteroidales bacterium UBA5342 | reverse complement strand
GACTTGTTTTTACAACGACGTAGGCTGGAGCCTACGCCGAACTGGGGTGAGTTATCGCTTCTGATTTTACTTTTACTGCGACTACTAAGGCGAAGCTTGTTAGCTGAAGTAGCGGTCGCTTAAGAGATTCAAGTCACAGTTTTTTTGTGATGCTTTTGAGATCGGTTGTTATAATATAAGTCTTTTGTTTTGTTGATGTTAACATTTGTTAATTTGTGTGTCGTTTTCTTGACGTTTCCTCTCCTAATTCGTTTTTTTTTTTTGATTTGCATTTTTAACCAACTAAATTTATAAAATGAAAATCAAATTAATGAGTTTTGTCGTTCTTTTAATGGCAATGGTATCCTGCTCAGAAAATGCAGATTGCACAATGTCATTTGAGCAGTTAGAAGAAGAAATGAACTTTGTTGATCCATTATCAGAAGCTGCAAAAGAAAGAATCCTTGAGGTGTATGGAACAGTAGAGAGTTATTATAATTTTATATTAGAAAAGAGAATTGAATTGCAAGAAGCGAATGACGTAGCGTTAAAATCAACAACAACATATACTGCTACATGGCGAGATTGGTGGTATAGGGCAGATTGGGGTAGATTTGAAGCGAGCGTAGATGAATATATCATTAATTCTGCTGATGATGCCGGGCTTGATTTTCCAAGGTCTTGTATGGTCGGTGCATGTTCGACCTGTGTTGCAGAGGTGGGACAAGGTGAAGTTGATCAATTTGACCAATCATTTTTGTCTGATGAACAGATGGAAAAAGGATTTGTATTATTATGTGTTGCATACCCTAAAAGTGATATTGGTTTTTATATAAATTGTGAAGAAAACTTATATTAAAACATGAAATATTTAGTTTTTTGTTTGTTGGCAGTGCTAGTAGTGTTCTGTAAATCAGAAAAAAGAGATGTAAAATCAGACCGAGAATATTTAAATTATGATTATTTTAATCACAATTATCTGTATCTGACCGAAGACTACAGTATAAATATTCCATCTGAAATGTTTGATTCCAAGTTGAATGAACTAAAGATTCCAAGTTGTCGAATAAATACTTACTATGATTCATTATTAGTAGTCATGAAATTAGAATTTGAAGACAAACATTATGCTAGATGCGGAGCTCTTCGTATGGGCTATTCGTGGGAAAGATTAGCCTATCATCTATGGCTTACAGTAGATGAATCAAAAGAATTTGCTCGAAGATTTGACATTTCTCATCCTTATTTGTTTAAAAAATTTATAATTGATAGTCAAAATCCAGAAATTGATATGTTTCTCGATAATTTAAAAAACAAAATAGTTGTTGAGTATCCAGATGTGAAGTTCGTTGACTTAACGAGAACTAAGTTTTTAGATCAATCGATGCGATTAAATCCAAATAGAATTAAGGACCTTCAAGATATAAAAAAGCGAACAGAACCAAAGAACGTTGGGGAGGGTTGTGGTAAACCTAATTGTTGTCAAAACTAATTCTTAGCTTGTTGAAATAAATAAAGGTTTAAAATACTTCTGTTCTAGGTCTTTATTGTTTGATAATCTTGCCTATCTTAACTATCAAGATAGAAAAGTATATAGTAAAATCAGAATATAATAATCTTAATACAATATGATGAAAAAACTATTATTGCTAGTAGGGGTGATCTTTATTACAAATGTTGTTTTTGCTGATGAGGAGATTGATTATTTATTATATGACTATAAGAATCCTTTGCAAAACTAACAAAGGATATATATCAGGGCTAACGTATCAAAAGCTAAAAAATAAAGGTTATATTAACATTTTCGCATTGGGATGTTAATAAGATTCCCGGTTCTGAGGCTTGGATAAAAAATACTCCACTATTCAATAAGATATTAACTATGTTTTTGA
>DHQI01000040.1 GCA_002408065.1 Bacteroidales bacterium UBA5342 | reverse complement strand
ACCGAAAGGTCGATTTAAAAAAACGCCTTAATAGTTGCTCACATATTGTATCAATATTGACCAAAGTAGAAAAAAGACTTTTTATTAGAGGTTGGGCAATCTGAAATGATACCAGAGGTGATGAAAAACCTTTTGCTTGTAAATACTATTTCAAGTGAAACATATTAATTATTAGGTGTAGGAAATTTTAGTTCAAATTTCCAACTTTGATTTTGAAGTTTTACTTTTAAGTCTTCAAGGGTTTTAATAAGTGCCTTAAAAGATGGCTTATCCTCTTCATAAATCATATCCTGTTTCATTTTTGAATAATCGTCATCCCATAATTTCATCATAGATTCAATAGGTATGGGATTTATGTTTTTAGGATTGTGTAGGTTGTAGTTAACACCACCTACTCGGGCATACTTGTACCTATGTGCAACTATTGTTTCATAAAGTGTTTTATCAGCAATTGCTGTATCTGCTATACCAGCCTTAGATAGTTGATAGATATCGTAGAGATGGCGACTTAAGCGATTTACCCTCATTTTTTCCTTAGGTCGATGAAACTCTTCATGAAGCAAGAAAATCTTTTCTAACAAGGTGCGTTCAGCGATTACTGTAGGTACACTAAACAAGGAAGTTGTAAACTCTTTGTCGTGAAAGTATTCATCAACTAATGAAGCAAAGTGACATTCGCTAAAGGGTTCACGTAAAGACCTGCAACTAATTTCTATTTGAACTCTTGGTAAGATATAATCTGATGCAGATTCAATAACATTGGGGTAATAAATCTCTAATACTCGGGGATCTTTATCACTGTCTGTTTCTTCTATTACCTTAAAATTGAGATCAGAATATCCTCTTTCTGTAAATTCCTGCTTTAGCTCTTCAAAGAATTTCCCTGTAGTATATTTTCCAGCTTCCTTGCGTAATTTTTTTAACTGTGTACGTGAGATATCGCCATCGTAACCATCAAAAAACTGCCTATCAATGGCTAAATCTATATCTTCAGAAAATCGGTTAATTAATTTCCAGGCCTTGCTCAACGAAGTTCCACCTTTAAAAACCAGATGTGTGGCAATATCCATTTGGAATATAATCTCCAAGGTGCGACTTACCCACCAATCTTTTTCTACAGAAAAAGGAGTCATCCCTTTGGCAGTAGCTACAGCATTAAAGATGGCTACCTTCTCAGACTTGTTTATTGAATTAAGGTTTATCTTACTCATCGTTTAATGCTTTTGTCATAATTTTTTGAACCCAAACAGGAGCTAAAGCAATATCATGTATTAAGTGCTTTGGGTTTTCATCTGCTAACAAGTCTAGTATTTTTTTTTCTTCTTCTTCAGTAACTTTCCCGTTGCCTATTTCCTTTAGCGCCTGTATTACCAAGCGACTTATTTTTCCTTTAGCTAATAAATTTTTAGGAGTGGTTTTCTTAAACCGGATACTCCGTTTGCCAATTTTAATTTCTCTGGGAGAACCATCAGTAAGTAGCACAATATTCATTGGTATTTGCGTGCTCAAACCAAGTGCGTTTAGCGCATAGCTCCCTGTCGGTACTGTTTTAGCTTTATCTCTTTTGGCAATAGCCTCTGCGACCTCTTCAGCAGTGGGCAATATGGGGCCAATAAATTCACTTATTTTAGGGCGTACATAAATGCCCTGAGCTACCCTTTCTATAAATTTCTTTTCTTCTAAACGAGCGAGAGCCTGCCTTACGGCATCTGCTGATCCATAATTGGCATAATCACTCGGAAGCAATAGTGTACCCCTCAGTTTTCCTTTTATTGATTTTTCTATCTTATTTTCAATGCTTAGCATCTATTTTTCCTTCTTAATTTGTCACAAATTTAGTAAATATTTGTGACAAAAATAAATTGCACTTTATTCATATAGTTGAAAATAGCGACTTATAAGTTGTTAATAAGTGTTACATTGAATAGCTTGACACCCTTCCCACATATCACGGCCTTTGCTAGGTTTGTAGACCTTAATTGCTCTAGCAAAGGTCGTGATATGTGGGAAGCACAAGCATCTACTTGGTTTATTTGCAAAGACCACATTACTAGATGATTATTGAGACTTAAGTCTATTCTTTTGTCACAAATTTGGTAAATATTTGTGCCAAAGAGACAATGTCTACCCACTAGGAACACAATCATTAAAGCTAGCATATTACAATAGGGGTGACCACTAACATCCTCAATTTCTATCCGATTTAGTTCACGAATTATAGGTACCTTATAAAATAGCCACCAGTGCAGGCTTAAGCTAGAATAACACTATAATTTAACGCATTTAGTTTATAAGTTGGCAGCAATACCATTGTTAAAATAATCAGGTCGTCGCACTTCCCGCCGCACAACTTTGCCCGACTGCCCGCGAATTCAGACAGATGCGCTATATTGCACATATTCAACCGAGATTCCACCGATTCCGCCGGAAAGTCCGTGACTAACAATTGGTAAAAAACGCCTATAAGTGACATCTTAGGTTATCTCCGCGCATATTTCGCCGGATGCGCGGCGATAGATACTACAGCTATGTTACCAGCGCGGCAAGTTTTACACACAACCTGCTATATGCGCGTTTATTTAATATGACAGTGCGGCAAGTGCTATAAAAACGCGTTTGCAAGTTTTTGAATGCTGGTTATGCCACCAGATCGCCGCGCTTCCCGCCGCACCATTTCGCCCGATTTCGCGCGAATTCATATAAATGCGTTATCTCGCACATAATCAGCCGA
>DHQI01000065.1:18792-27859 GCA_002408065.1 Bacteroidales bacterium UBA5342 | reverse complement strand
AATTGCCTTAGGTTAAATATCCACTCAATGGATTTTGCATTGGCCTTTAAGGTAGGACTGAATGGTGCCTTATAAACCGATAAGGGTGCTGAAACTTCTACACGATTGCCCGTTTGTCTGTCTTTATGATCAATCGACAGTAATTTTATAAGACCATCCCCAGGCTCATTATCTTCAATAATGACTGTGCCACCTTTATCGTCAGCAGGCGTTACGGTAGTCCATACGGTGTATTTTGCTGCCGGATTTCCACTAGAATCAATGGGGTTTACCGGCGTTTGATTATAATCATCAAAAAATACCGATTGTGCTGCAACATTTAATGTAAGTAACACCGAAAGGCATACGGCGAAAAGACATCTAAATTTAGTATTATTTAGCATATTTTTACTTTTTTAGTTCTTCAATATTTAAAATATCTGCATCACTCTTAGCTCTCACAATAGAAGCATTATCTCCTACCAGGTAAACTTTTGAGTAATTTGTTCCCTTAATCTTTTGAGTGGCTACAATTCTGGCATCAGGATGCGCATTTCGGATGAATTGTGAAGTAGTAAATCTACCTCCGGTTTCTTCGACTAAGACCTCTTTTTTTATAAAGTCGCGGCCACCATCAGTACTTAACCACCAGGCTAATTCACCGTTCTTACCTTCGGAATCGCCTAAGAGATATTGAATAGAATCTGGCGATGTCACCTTCATTTCCCCTCTTGCTTCTACAGGTAAATTCGTTTTTCCTCCTATCCATTCTTCACCCGTCCAGCGGTAATTCACCAACTGCTTTAATCCACCATGTTTAGATCCGTCATAATCGCCCTCGTACCACGACACATGCGGATGATCGTCATGATTTAAGCAAGTATGACCAATGTGATTCCAACGATCACCTGTATGCACCACAAGGGTCATGCTGTCGGCATATTCTTTGGTGACTGGAATCTGCAATTCTTCACCTTTTACATTATACCAAGTTTTATTATCGGTATCAAAACGCATATAATAACCATGGTGTCGTTCGCCGTCATGACGTTCAGCTCCTCCTTTACAAAAATGATAATTGTAAACCATTATGATATCATTTCCTCTTCCTTTACGAAAATCAGGATACCAAGAGTCCCAATCCTCTGTTCCATCAGGTCGAGTAGCCACTGGTTTTGCTTTCAAAAAAGAAACTTTCGGCGAAAAGGTGCGACAATTATCTCTGGACACCTGATACACCCAATTGCTACGGTGTGCCCCATGACGGAAGATTAAGTAAATATCGCCATTATCCATTTTAAAAAACTGACTGTAAGTGCCAAATGGTGTGATATTATCCACTTCTTCCCACTGGCTAATGTCTAAAGGCTTCTTTGACTTTACGTGGATTTGTTTGCCGGCGTGATGATTACCCAAGGGGTTTTTGCCCATCTCGGGTGTACCACCATGCCCTCCAAATACAAGGTGAATATAGCCTTCGCCATCCACCACAAGTGTTGGTTTTCCATGACTATCCACTTTGTCCGGCAATAATTCTCCTAATAAATTTGTTCCTGCTTTATATGGCCCTGTCCATTGGTCTTTTTTATGGTCGTACGCCGCCACATAAGGATCCAGATGTTCGCCTTGATAGGCCACATAAGTGACGCCCTTATAATACTCGGCCGTATTTCCCACTACAGGATTACCGAAGGCGTTATTGGCAAAATAGTTGACTTTTTCTTGCTGTGCCTGGCAAGAAATAAATAGCATACTCCCAAGGATTATTACTATCGAAGAAAAACTTTTCATTTTATCTTTTTATTATGTTTTATTCCACATACTCTGGGTTCAAGGCCGTAGGAATAGGCGCACCCGTTTCTTTCCACCAATTTTGCAAAAGACCTAAGAGTTCTTCTTTCTTTTCCGGCGCTATATCAACCAGATTATTACGTTCGCCAATATCTTCCTTTAAATTATAAAGCTCTACCCCATGGTCTTCAAAGTAATAATGCAGCTTCCAGTCGCCATAGCGCACCACAGAGCCTGGGCGTGTACGGAACAAAGGGTCGCGGTTTTCATTCCCCTCTTTGAGGTAAGCTTGCAAATAAATGGGAAAATGCCAAAAAAGAGGACGCTCCAACTGGTCGGTCTTCCCTTCTAACACGGGTGATATATCATCCCCATCGAGATCAATACCCGCATTCTCCACACCTGCATATTTTAGGATGGTTGGGAAAATGTCCAAGTTGGTAATGGGAACATTACTTTGGGTTTTAGGGGCAATTTTATCTTTAAATACAAAGAAGAAAGGCTCCCTGATTCCCCCTTCGTAGTAGGCCCCTTTACCTGCACGCAATGGTTTTTGTTGGGTGATGCCATAAACGCCACCATTGTCCGCAGTAAATACAATCAAGGTATTGTCGAACATTCCTTCGGCTTCAAGCTTAGCCATCAACAGTCCTATGTTTCTATCCAGATTTTCGACCATCGTGGCATATTGCGCATTCTCTTGTCCATTGGATCCGGGTTTGTTTTTATACTTTTCGAGCAAAGGCTTCACCGGCTGAATGGGGGTATGTACCGCATAAGTGGCAAAGTACAAGAAAAAAGGAGAAGACACCGTATCAATAAATTCGATGGTTCTTTCTGTAATCAAATCGGTTAAATATTGGTCATCGCCCCCTTTTAGTTTCACATTTTTATAGGGCGGATAATAGCTCGTTGGATGCCCTGCATGACTACCTCCTATGTTTACATCGAAACCTGATTCTAATGGATTATGATTCAAATGCCATTTCCCCACATGGCAGGTTCGGTAGCCATTCATTTTTAGAATCTGAGGAATGACAAGGTGATCTTTTGCTAAAATATTAGTGTTCTTAGTCGGTATTAACTTACGATCATTCGCAGCCCCCCGTTCAGAAGAACCCACCGTATAAATACCATGACGCGGGGTCCACTTCCCACTCATCAAACACGCTCTACTCGGCGCACAATTGGCAGAAGCCGCATAGCCATCGGTAAACACCATTCCTTTTGCCGATAAGGCATCAATATTGGGCGTTTCGTAGTATTCACTGCCCATAAAACCCAGGTCTTTCCAGCCCATATCGTCGATATTGATGAGGACGATATTAGGTTTACCCCCCTCATTCGCAGAGCACGATGTCAGCAATACTCCCACAGTTAGTATTACACCAATTAAGTTCTTCATATGTATTATTTCTTCTTATTAATATTCTTTTTAACCAAAGGAAATTCAGGATGCTCCGTGCGTGTATTATTAATCAAGTGAAGTAGTTCTTCTGCTTTTTCAGGATGTACATCAGCGAGGTTATTTTTCTCGCTTATATCCTTGCTTAGGTCATAAAGTTCTATCGGCTTATTCTTAAATTTCACCGCTTTCCACTGATCTTTTCGCACGGCTTGGATAGGCCCTGCTCTTTCGTTAAACTCCCAATATAGGTAATCGTGTTTCTTCTGTTTATCATTCTGCCCCAGCAAAGTGGGCAAATAAGATATGCCATCAACTTCATCCGTAGGTTTTACTCCGGCTATATCACAAGCGGTGGGTAAAAAATCCCAGAAAGCAGAAATATGATCGGTAGAAGTTCCCGCCTTAATAGTTTTAGGCCAATAGGCTACAAAAGGACAGTGAATACCGCCTTCGTACAAGTCGCGTTTGTGCCCTTGGAAATCACCGTTACTATTAAAGAATTCGTTCTTTACATTGTCGTACTCGTGTCCATTATCGCTGGTAAAGATAACGACAGTATTCTCAGCAATACCCAAGTCTTCAAGTTGTTTAATAATGTTACCAATGTCCCGATCCATTGTTGACACCATAGCAGCGTAGGTGATGTGTCCTTGTTTATCGTGACGATAATGTCCCATTTTCATTTCACGCTGTGGCCATCCCAAATCTTTGTATTGTTCTTTCTCTTTTTCAAGAATGGTTAACTCAAAATGGGGGATGGTATAAGCCAAATACAGAAAGAAGGGTGCTTTGTGGTTATCATTGATAAACTGAGTCGCTTTTTGGGTCATCAGATAGTGAATATGTTGTCCTTCTTTATTTTGAGGGTCATTGCCTATCAAGGTCAACAAACTATCATTTTCAAACACCTGCTTGGGATAATAATGGTGAGCCGGACCGTGCCTGTTAAAACCGTAGAAATAGTCGAATCCCTGCTTGCCCGGAACGCCATCGGTCACATTTTCTGCCAAGCCCCATTTACCAATCACCCCCGTGGTATAACCTGCCCTTTGCAATTCTTTGGCTACTGTGATATCTTCCATTCCTAAATCGGCAGGTTTACCACTCGCTGTCCATCGTGGATTACCCCGCACGGAACAATGCCCTGTATGCTTACCCGTCATTAATACGGCGCGTGAAGGACCACACACGGTAGAGCCGGTATAGTGGTTGGTAAATACCATACCATTAGCTGCCAGTTGGTCGATATGTGGCGTCTTAATTTTATCCTGACCATTAAAACCGACATCGCCATAGCCTAAATCATCGGCCAGAATATAGATGATGTTGGGTTTCGAACCAGATGCTTTTTTTTTAGTTTTTGCACTGCAACTGATAGCTATGGTCGCAAGCACAAAGAGTAATGTGAATGTTAGATTTCTTCTCATTTTTATAATAATAATGTTTATATTCATTTGCCTTCCCTGCTAGGTAGGGTGTCCAATTTGATGTTCTTAAAAAAGGAGCATTTTTTGAAAGCCACGAAGTGGTTTAATTTGAATAACCACCGGTGAAGCCGGTGGACATGTGACGAACAGAAAGAAGCCCTGAAAGGGTTTAACTCCTGACTTTCTATGTTTTATAAATCAATTAATTGTATGTTTGAATCGTATTTTTTTTCAAAACTAATATGTCCAACCCGCTTCGGGGTTGCATTATTCTCGCGATAATTCACCCCGCACTTCGTACGGGGTTATTCAAATTGAGTCCTTTCAGGACTCTTTCGGTATCGTTCTCAAAAATAATTCCATACATAATTTTGGAGTTCAAATATCCATCAAAAATCAGAACATTAAATTGGACACCCTACCTGCTAGGGCAAAACAAGCTGTTCTGCTTTATTCATTTGCTCTTCGAGCTTTCTTCGCAAGCGTTTTAAATCACTAGCGTAAGTCTGCTCTCCAGCCACATTATGGTCTTCCAAAGGATCAGTGCGATGGTCATATAGCATCTCTTCACCATTATTAAAGCGGGTGTAAACAAAATCTTTTTCTACCACAGCATCCATTATGACAAAACGCGCATATGTCTCACTATTGTGTTCCAGACTAGGATTTAATATCACAGATTTAAAACTTTTTCCCTGTACTGTTGAAGGAATTTCCACCCCTGTTAATTCACACAAAGTGGGAAAAATATCAACCGATTGCACTAGGGCATCCGTGTGTTTGCCATTGGTTTGACTGGGCACTTTGACCATAAAGGGAATACGCAGTGCGTTGTGCAGTGTATTGTGTTTACCCCAAAATTCGTGTTCGCCCAAATGCCAACCGTGATCCCCCCAAAGCACCACGATGGTATTCTCTGCTAAGCCTAAATTTTCTAATTCATTTAAAACATCTCCCACTAACTTATCGGCATAAGAAGTACAAGCATAATAACCGTGTAACATCATTTTATGCCAATCCTCTGTTTGGGGCTTATAATCACCAAAATAATAGCTTTTAAACTCACCGCTCGTTTTTAGTTTACTTGGCGCATTAGTGATAGCCTGGCGATTAGGGGCTATAGCTATCTCCTCCCTATTGTACATATCCCAATATTTTTTGGGAGCATAAAATGGCAAGTGTGGACGTATAAAACCACAAGCTAAAAAGAAAGGCTTGCCTTCGTCTTTTAGCTTGCGCAAATCCGCTATGGTTTTCTGTGCTACCTTGCCATCCGGGTAGTCATAATCATCTACATCAGCACATTCGTATATCAAACCTCGTCCTCGCTCAGAGAGCTTTGCTGTAGTTTCAGGATTAAAACTAGTGGCATGGTCCATACCTGAGCCCCACGACTTTTCAGAAGACCAGCTTTGTTTTTCGCAATCTTCTTTTGTATGGAATATTTTTCCATTAGAAATGGTGGTATAGCCACTTTCTTTCAGAAGCTGCGCCAAGGTTTTCGCCCCGGGGACATCCTCATCAGCTCTTGCTTTGTGAGTGATAAATCGGGTTGGTGTTGGTAATATTCCAGTCATTAAACTGGCACGTGAAGCTCCACATACAGGCACATTGCAATAAGCTCGGTTAAAGACAATAGCTTCTTTTGCTAATTGATCGATATTAGGGGACTTTACCTGAGTAGCACCATAACACCCCAACTCTGGGCGTAAATCGTCGATAGCAATAAATAATACGTTCGGTGTTTGGGCTTGCAGCATACTATTTGCCAGTAGGCTAAATATTAATGCTAGGAAGAATAATTTTTTCATTTTTTTCATATTGATTCTATAATGTTTCACTTGATAAACTTTCAACTCAATACACTTTCAAATTTTCAAATAAATTCAAGTCATACGAACTCGCCAACATCACATAACCCGAAGGACACTTATAAGAAGTGCTAATGATGGACTCCCCATCCACAAAGGCCTCTATCGACTCCCCTTTAAAATTTAATTTCACATTGTGCCACTGCTCTCCATCAAAATCCTCGATGTGACCTTCAGCCAGTTTCTTATGCTGAAATGAGAGTTGCCATTGGCCGTCTTTGGCCAACATAAAACGGATGCCTTTGAGGTAACTCGTGCGCACACGCCCACCGAGTTCTACATCACCACCTGTGATAAACACGTCCACGCTACAAGTATAATCCTTCCAATTCACATTCCCCACCAAAGTGTTTGGCTTGATGTTGGAACGGCGATATACACGCATCCAATCGTAACCTTGCTCTGGGTTTATTTGCTTCAAGCATTGCCCGCCATCTGCCTTTTCAGCAATTTCAAAACTCCCTGTTTGGTCAGAATGATACTTGGGCAAATCGCCCACTTTTCGGTCTTCATAATCTTCGTTATAAGGGAATGGGAAGGGTTTTTCCTCCGGAATCTCATACGCTCCTTTTTGCTGCCCCGTAGTGGTGGTCAGTGAGTAGATACACTTAGGGTCTAAGGCAATGGTGAATTTTCCTTTTTTAGGATTGATATTTTCCTGCTGAATAAACTGCTCATTTTCATCAGATTTCCACACATAAACAGTACCATCAGACAAGCCTTTCTCTAACTTGACTTCTACAGTTTCGGCCTCTTCAGTACAAATAATCATACTCCAGTGGTCGCTATGCTTTTCTTTTAGTGTCACACAGCTTCCCTTGTAGGTAGCGGCATCAAACAAGGCACAGCCCCCATCCAAATACTGCCAATCGTGAGGCGTAGCAAATTGGGTGGTGTGGGCGGTCGCCCAAATGGTAGGCCATACTTCGTAGTAACCACTCCACGGACTGTTGGCTTTCATTGCGCCGGCTTTGTCCCAGGTTACCGAGGGATAAATAGAACCGATAGGTGCCCAAATCAAGGTTTTGGTGATCTGATCACGGATGTAAAACTTGTTGTAAAGTCGCGCTAGGTTAAGGGCTCCAGCGCCCCCCCAGTCTTTACCGGTCCAACTCCAGTCCTCGCTTGCCCATAGAGGAACACCTGAAGCTTTAGCTTTAGCCGTGGTAGGTCGCCCTCGTCCATCCACATTGTCTTCTGTAAACTCACGCCCGGTCACATAGTGATAACCGGCTGCTTTTATCACTTCTTTATATTTAGGGTGCTTTTCTAATACTTCAAAAATCTGCCAATCGCCACTGTTATCATCAGGGCCTTGAATCTTCACCTTTTCGTATCCTCGGGCATCCATCAAGGGGCGAACTTCATTCAGCACCCAATCCAGATCCGTATAGTTTTCATTTTCGGCAGCAGCCACCCAGTCGATATCCAAATCCCAATCGCGTTTGGCCACATCCATAAAGGACACAAAGTACTCCGCCGATTCTTTGGTGTAAATGTTTTCTTTTAAGTAGCCAGGAAAACTCCAAGGCAAGTACTCTAAAATCATATCTTGGTTGCGGTCTTTGGCTTGGCGCATCAACCAAAACTCATAGCCACGAGAGACCGGATTCTTCAATTCTTCACGCGTAATAGCGTGCGATGGTTCCGATCCACAGGTGGAATTTTCACCCCCACCCATTTCTACTTTGAGGTGTTGGAAACCAGCTCCAAACTTTGGTTTAAAGAGTAAATCCAGAATCTGACTACGGATAGGATCTTCATAATCGTATAGCATATCCGTTGAAGCGCCGGCACTCACACCGCCAATACCTTCAAAGGTGCGGCCTTTGTCCGCAGGGTTCAAGGTGATCTTCACTACCCCATTTTCTTGCACAAATACCGGTGGTTCAAAAGCTTTCTCAGGGTTTTCTATATCCCCCATCACAAACCAAGCTGGAGTGCTATGCTTTACCCCTCGGTTATTCCCCCAAACGGTCACACGCCAATAGACTTTTTGTCCTGACTTTAAGGGGTCACCCAAATAAACATAAGGCCCCGTCTCTGATTTACTCGTAGGCCCGGTATCCCAAATATCAGGGTATTTTAACTTGGCCTCACTCGTGGCCATCATAATGCGAAAACCGCCCTGCTCAGGGCTTTCATCATCACCTACATAGGTCCAACTAAAGCTTGGATGTGCTGTAGTAATTCCTGTAGGATTGGTTTGTGATTCACATTTCAAATCATTTACGTCCATAGCTTGCACTACAGCACTAATAGATAACAGACAGGCAATAAATAGTCGCATTTTTTTAGTTTTTATCAGTAATTGTGTTATTGCTTATGCGATATCGCACACTAGCACTACTCCAAATTCTTCAATCTTAACAAGGCCTCCAAATAGTAATAATCGGCATAGTTAATAGCCACATCAATCTCGCTATTTCGAGGGAAATTGCCCACACTGTGTTTGAGCAAGAAACCGGCATAATCGCCTTGCGCTGGTGTATACTTATCCGAACTAAGAGAAGACAATATTTGCACCGCCAGATCTTTATATTCCATATTATTTGTATATTGATACAGCTCTAAGTAAGCAGAGGCATATG
>DHQI01000065.1:0-18644 GCA_002408065.1 Bacteroidales bacterium UBA5342 | reverse complement strand
GTAAGCAGAGGCATATAGCGCTCCGGCAGAAGCATCGCGGCACATGATTTTAGGGTCTGTAACAGAGAAATCCCACACCGGGATTTTATCTTCGGGTAGATTATCTGCCACATAAGCAGCGACCTTTTTAGCTTGTTCCAGGTATTTAGCATCTTTGGTATAGCGGTAACACATAGTATAGCCATAAAGTGCCCAGCCTTGTCCACGTGCCCAGCTGCTTTCGTCTGCTATGCCTTGGTGCGTCAATTTCTTAAAGACTGAACCATCAGCAGGGTTATAGTCTACCACATGCCAAGTGCTATAGTCTTCACGAAAATGGTTTTGAAGAGTGACATCAGCATGATTAATGGCTACGTTTCTATACTTATCGTCTCCAGTAAGTAAGGAGGCTTCAAAAAGCATTTCCAGATTGAGCATATTATCGATAATAACAGGAAAAGTCCAGCGTTCTTTACCAAAATCCCAACTCTTGATACAGCCTACAATAGAGTCGTAACGAGTAATGAGCGATTCAGAAGCATCAATCACTACTTGCTTGTAGTGCTCATCTTTGGTAAGCTCATACCCTTCTCCAAAAGAGCAGTAATACATAAAACCAAGATCATGTGTGGTGTTGACGTCTTTACCATCTACAAAAAGGGTTTGGAAATAATTTGCAGCTTCCTTCCATTTAGGATCGTTGGTTTGCTCATAAAGTTTCCAGCAGCAACCGGGGAAAAAACCTTGGGTCCAATCCATTTTCCTTTTAACCCATTCTATCTCGCCATCGGCATGCGCTGCTCTTGGTATTTTATTCTCAGCATAGGCTTTCTCTAATAGTATTGAAAATTGCTCTTCTGATTGCTGAAATGCATTTTCAACATCAAAGCCTTTACGACTACAAGAGAAAAAGACTGATATACAAAACAATATGATGATTAACTTTCTGTTCATTGCTTTTATTTCTATGGATATTAATAACTTTTCCCTTTCAGAACTATTTTTGATTATCAACGAGATTTAGGACCTCAGCCTCCTCCTTACTACGCTTTATCGGGCCATTTTCGCCCAAGAGATAAATCTTAGAATATGGCGTTCCCTCAATTTTTTGAGTGGCAACAATACGTGCATCAGGATGGGCATTTTTTATAAAATTGGCCAAGGTAAAGCGTCCCCCTTTTGCATTGATACATACTTGTTCTTTTGTAAAAGTTTGACCGCTATCATTGCTATGCCACCAAGCTACCTCACCATATCCGTCTTGTCCATTTCCTAATAAAAAGCTTAGTTCTGAAGGCGATTTTGCTACCATTTCACCGCGCGCTTCTACCGGCACACCTGCTGCCCCCCCCTGCCACTCTTTACCGTTCCACCAGTAATGTGACAATTGCTTGGGACTACCATTAACCGAGCCATCATTTTCGCCTTGATAAAAACTAATGTGAGGCCTGCCCTGATTATCCAGACAAGAAGTACCGTTCTGCACCCATTTATCACCTGTATTAACCGCTAAAGTCATAGCGTCTGCATATTCCTTTGTGATAGGAAGCTCGAGTTTTTGTCCTTTGATATTGTACCAACTTTTTTTGTCTGTATCAAAGATCATGTAATAAGCATTGTTACGCTCGCTATAGTGGGGTTTCATGTTTTTACAAATATGATAATTGTAGTTTACTATGATATCGTTACCCGCACCATGCTGAAAATCGAGGTACCAAGAATCAAAAATATCGGAACACTGGGCCGTAGCCTTTGTTGGTTTTGCTTTCACAATAGACACTTTGGACGTAAAAGTACGACCATTGTCTTTTGAGACTTGATACACCCAGTTGCTACGGTGAGCACCGTGACGATAAAATAGGAAAAGATCTCCATTATCCATTTTCAGAAACTGACTATAAGTAGCAAAAGGAGGAAGGTTATCCATCTCTTCCCAAGATGATATATCCATTGGATTTTTTGTTACCATATGGATTTGCTTACCTGCATTATAATTTCCCAGCTTATTTTCGCCCAAAGCGGGACTTCCACCATGCCCCCCAAAAACTACATGAATGTAGCCATCAGCATCCACTATGAGCGTAGGTTTTCCGTGGTTGTCTATTCTTTTTCCGGGTGTTTTGCCAAGCAGACTCGTGCCGACTTTATAGGGGCCTATCCATTCTTTTTTGTTATGGTCATAAGCTACCACATAAGGATCTTCCTTTTCTCCTTGATACCCAACATAAGTGACGCCCTTATAATGCTCACCATTATGCCCCACTATGGGATTACCGAATGCATTATTTGAGAAATAGTTGACGGTTTCTTGTGCATCCTGACAAGAGTGTAAAAGCATACTGAATAATGCTAGAAGGATAAATTGATGTTTCATTAATTATTAGCTTGTGAATTAGTACTTGATCGTGATCCACCATAATCCTTTAATACGACAATAAATTGTACTGAAAGGCAGCTATAGACGCTCACAACTCTACAAATATAGTACACTTCATTCACTAAAAATTGCACTTATACACCAAATATTTGAAATAATGATGCAGAATATAATGATTACATCAATTTGAATATTATTGCCTCTTATGTTGAGTATAATTTACAAAGAGAGTCCCGCATAGAATTTAGAGGTGTAAATTCTATACCGGACTCTCAATAAACGAATATACTATAAAAGGATCGTTCGTTTTTTATATAAAAACACTTATACCCCCAAAAAATGTGTCGTCTTTTAAACGCTGGTAAGCTAAACAATAATTTTTATTTATAAATAGCTGTAAGCTCCCACTCTCCTGCACCTAGTTTAAGGCATACATATTCCTCATCTTCACATTCAAAACTTAAGCCTTCCAAAGTCTTTTTGCTCTTCCCTTTTTTCCAAACAGTAACGCCATTCACGCTCACCTCAGCCACGTGTTTTCCCTCTTTGGGAATACCGACAATGGCTGTTGTTTCTTTTGGCGAGTTTAGTGTTAGCTGATAATCTTTGGCGCTCTTTTTGATGCTCAAATCAATGATCCCTTTCACCGTTGGAATGGTTTTCTTGAGGTTCTTAAGATGTAACAATGTAGGTTTAATCTCATATTCGCTCCACGCTACTTTAGTGGGCTTTACCCCTGCCACGTATTTCGACAATATGGTATTGGAACCATTCCAAGCGTGGTTGTAACTCCCGCCTTTAGGGAACATTTCGTACAAGGTAGAAAGACCAGATTCCACCTGACTTTGGTACATATCTTTCATTCTCGCTAATGACGCTTCCGGATTCCCTGCAAGGAATAAAGCCTCCTCGGCTACCCACTCGAAGTGTGGACTACCAAAGCGGTTAGGGATAAGAACATTATTCACAATCGCTTCGTAGTTCTCAGGTTTTGCCAAACCAGAGGTCACGGCCAAAGCATTGGCTCTATCATCCTTAAATTCAACATTTGAGCTATAATAACCATCTTTCCAAAAGGCTTTGTCATAATTCGCTTTGATGCTGTTGATTCGCGAAGAGTAAAAATCCAGATGCTCCACTTTACCTAATACTTCAGCCATTTTTTTAGCCTCTACCAAAGCTTGGTAATAGTAGGCTGGTTGCATAGGAAATTTATCAAGTGTTCCCTTCACCCCCCAGTCTAACCAATCCCAAGAATCGGGGCTTTTACCTTTTCGGTACTCTTGCAAACCATCGCTTCCCATAGGGAAAAGATCTAAATAGCCATACACATAAGGATATACCGTTTCTAAAGTTTCTAAATCACCAGTATTGAAATAATAAGGCCACACCACACCAGAAATGAATTGCAGACTTTGCCCTACCAATTCGCGCACGCGCAAAGGCCCTAAAGCACCCAGCACACCATCCTGACTAAAGCTCAAGGTTTGCAACACCGCCTTTTTAAGCAATTGACGGCCGGCATTATCCATTGAATAAAACAAATAGCCTGTTTGGTCAGCCACATCGCCAATCCACAAAGCACGTTCACGATCCGGACAATCCATAAAGTTGTCACGGGCACACACAAATAATGTGTTGTTTCCCATCTCCCATAGGCGGGTATAAAATGGGTCATCCACTTCAAATTTACCTACCATTTCACCCACACTCATCCAGCGGTATTTTAAGGCCGTTACTTTTACACCCTCGGGAATAGTATAACGTACTTCGTGCCCGTTCATCCACGAGAAACTCTCAAAAGATTGTTTACCATCTTTACAAATATAGGTAGCATTGATGCGATTCAGGCGGTTGTCAGTAGTGATAAAAATAGTATCACCCGCCTTTGCTTCTACCTCCAGGTAGGGTGTGATTTGTTTGTTAAACGGTAGTTTTGCTTTTACCACTCCACCTTTAGCCACAAATGGCAATTGTAAGTCGCGATGGTTGGCGTAATCTTGAAGCCCGTGGTTAATCAATGGAGGTACGATATTGGGTTCTACCGCATACCAAGGCGCTACACCCAAAGCTCCTTTTTCATCAGCCGCCAACCAGTTTTCATCCGAATAGTCGGGGCTGTACCACGCCTGATCCGTCCAATCGTTTAAGTCCGCTTGCGCATTATACATTACAGAGTACTGCACGATGGCTTTACTGGCTTGTGGAATGGTATTGTCGTAGGCCGGATGCTGTTTTACTTTCCAAGAGGCATCAGAAACTACCGTTTGCTTGCCCATTGTTGATGAAAATAGCATCGCTCCTTTTCCACTATTAATATGGGTTCCTTTATGGCTTTCGCGGCCCCAAAACCACACTAGAATAGCAATGGTATTCTTCCCTTGCTTTAAATATGGTTGAATGTTCACCGTCTCGTACCACGAATTCGTTGGGGTGATTTTTTTCTTTCTATCCCACTCGCCTGCTTGGCTTGGGCCACGCGACAATCCCCCTTCAAAAAGGACCATCTCACCGTTAATCCACAGCCAAAACTTACTATCCACAGAGATATGGGCTTCCACTACTGCTGGCACCTCCTCCAATGTTACTGTTTTGCGAAAGCTGACCCAAGTATTAGGTGTCGTGTCTTGTTCTTGCCATATCCATTGGGCATTGTGCCAGTCGGCGGCATTAGCATTTAGCGCAATCAAGACTAAAGTAAATAGGAAAATCTTTTTCATTGTTTTAGTAATGTGTGTTTTAACAGTTTGCATATTTAGTTCTTTCGTGATTCTAACCTCCAAGTACCAGCTTGTACCTCTACAGAAATAAATTCATTGTCAACACAGTGAATTTTATAACTTTTACTATTAGGCTTGTCATTTTTCCATACTACCTCACCATTAACACTTATGATGTCGTTTTTTGGAATAAAAACAGTGGCTGAGGTAAGTGCTGGAGATATCAGTTTCAATAAATAGTTCTCTTCCATTTTTTTAACTTCCAACGTAATGTTCCCTTTTACGCTAGGCACAATTTGCTTAACAGTTGTTAGATGAGCTAAGTTTGGTTTCACATCGAAAGTAGCCCAAGCCACATCAGTAGCATAAATTCCGGCAATATAGCGTGATAATACATAGTTTGGTGCATTCCAGGCGTGATTGTAAGTACCTCGCAATTTTGGCTGGTACTTTTCATAAAGTGTCGTTAACCACTCCATATCTACCTGTTCTTGATAGCGTTGTTGCATACGCAAAAGGCCTTTATCGTACTGTCCTGTTTCCATTATGGCCGCTTCGGCCAACCACTCCATGTGCGGGCTCGATTTTTGCACCGGAAGTAGGATGCTATCCACCAATAGGTCGTAATGCTCTTCTTTGGCCAAACCGCTCAAAATAGCGAGAGCACTTACACGCTCTTCGACCAAAGCATTTTTAGAACCATAACGCGTGCCCTGCCAGTATTCCTTTTCAAAGTTTTCCTTGATGCTATTGATGCGCTCATCGTACCACACCACATCCCCATTTTTACCTAAAGTAATGGCCATATTTTTAGCGGCTTTCAATGCCATATAATACAGCACCACATTGGTGGGGGTTGGGTCTGTATCAATACCCCAATCCACCCAGTTGGCATAACCTTTACGGTGAACGGGCAAACCATTATCACCCATCTTCCATATTTTTAAGTAGTTGAATACGGCAGGATAGGCAAACGCCAGAGTGGCTTTATCGCCCGTGTTGTAATAGTATTGCCAAATGCCTTGATCAATGTATTGCAGGCTTTGCCCAGTGAGTTCACTACTTTTACCACGGTAAGCGCCAAAACCAGGAGCTAAACCTTGGATTGTATCCCCATCACGATAAGCAATGGTATTGTCAATCCCCTTCTTCAGAAGTAGTCGGCCAACTTCATCCGTAGTGTAAAAGACAGCACCCGTTTGGTCATAGCCTCTGTGGGCACTTCATCAAGAGTGATGCTTTTACGAAAGGCCCCCCAAGTATTGGCAGGGCCATCTTCGTTTTACCATATCCATTGGGCACTATTATTCATCACAGCATAACTACTGCTTGGCAATAGCACCATTACCAACAAAAGGAAGACTAACTTTTTTAACATAACTACTGGTTTTATTATTGAAGCTGTTTTAATTAAAAACTCCCGTTATTTATATACAATACGGTGAATGCTGCTTGATAACTTCAAAAAGTACATTCCCTTAGGATACATTGATATATCTAAAGATTCACCTTCACCAAACATAACTCTAGTACCTGAAACCGAATAAAGTTCATAGTCGCTGTATTTATTAAACTTAAATACGCCTGAAGTGCTAGGGTTTGGATACACCTGAAGCACCACATCACTCACCTCATTAACACCTGCAGCTATAGGCTTAAAATTAGCGTAAATAAACATATTATTTTTCAAGGTTATTGTTAAAGGGTTTTCATTGCCCTCATAATCGCCCGACCACGTATCAAATTCATAGTTACTGCTTGGAGTAGCCGTAATCTGTACATCTGTACCAGATATATAATAGCTTTGGTTTGGAGTTTGACTTACAGTGCCATTGCCCATTGAGAATACATATAGCGAATAGTAAGGTAAGCTTTGATAATTTGCCGTAAGGTGAATAGTCGAATCAACTGTAACGGTAATGATTGAATCCGTACTTTGTAAATCCCCTGTCCAATTGACAAATGCATTACGAGAGCTTGGCACAGCAATCAATTTCACTTCTGTATGAATAGGATACGAACTTGCAGAAGGTTCAAAAATAACATTACCACCATTTGAAACCACTTCAATAGGGAAACGTTTGACCTCCCACAAAGGGTATATTTTCAGGTCTTCAAACACTAAATTGGTCGTATCAAAAGGCTCATCATTGGCTGTAAACCATCCCTCAAAAGTAGAATCGGCTTGTGATGGCTCTTCAGGCATAAATGGCAATGTTGCAGGATAATTATCAGTCATCAAATCAATGACAGAATCATTTAAAACAAAGGACACCTTGTATCTAATATTAACCTCCCATTTAGCATAAAGAGTCGTATCAGAAACGATAACAGAATTAGCACTTAATGTGTCACCTTGCGCATTAGTCCAAACAGCCACAGTATAGCCTTCACGTACAGGACGAGCAACAAAGGTTGGGAAGCCCCCATAGCCAACACGTTCGGAGCTTTGTTCACCATCCTCTCCACCATTTGCATCGTAGGTAATGGTATA
Organism: Bacteroidales bacterium UBA5342; assembly: GCA_002408065.1. Taxonomy (GTDB): domain Bacteria; phylum Bacteroidota; class Bacteroidia; order Bacteroidales; family UBA5342; genus UBA5342. The sequence goes on along the minus strand of DHQI01000065.1, from coordinate 11,074 downwards.
GGTGTTGGCTCCTTGAGCTAATACAGCATTGCTTGCTGCACTCGTTAATTCACCGGTTTGAAGCGAACTCGTAACGACGACACGGAGCTGTTTTCCAACAACATCTGGCGTAATTACAAAACGAGGAGATTGCGCCCCGACTATATCTGTAAAACTTTCCCCTTCAAGCACTTGCCATTGATACATTAATGCCCCTGAATTATTTTGGATATAAGTAGTATCCACTCGTAATGTTTCTCCCTCTAAGACATCGCCATACACCAAAACTTCTCCTTTCAGGACTTGAGGTTGCCATTTAGCATAAAAAACTTTGGCCATATCATCGGTATCAGAAATCGCAGGCACTGTAACGGTATCACTAAAGGCTGCATTGGTAAACCACCCTCCAAAATCAAATCCAAGACTATCTAATGGAGATGCTAAAACACTTACGGCTTTGCCTTTGTCATACGATTGAGGATTGATTGGGTTAGCTAAAGTCCCCACATTGATATAATCAATAGGATTCGAAGTCAGAATAAATTCAAAGTAATCCAAATCCCAACCATAACCATCAATGCCTAAACGTAGGATATGACGTCCTTTTTCTAAATACGCACTACTAAAGGTATCCACTGCAGTAGCACTACTTCCGGTATTTGTACATACTACTTTAGAAAATAAATCGCCAGCATCTTCAAATGACATCGTAAAGGCTTCAAATGCGGGGCTACGTCGGGTCTGATGCTTCACTGCCAAGTCGTAGGTTCCAGAACGCTCAACCTCTACAGTATATTCCAGCCATTCATTCCCTTGAAGGTATTTCACGCCATTACCATCTTTGCTAAGATCGACTTTATCGCTTCCTCGGTAGTTATAACTCGCTGGGTTCTGCACTGACTTGTCGTAAAAAGCTACATTTTCACCCCCATAATCATAACTCGCTGCATTGATTATTCCGGGGATAGAATGTGGACGATATCCTTCTGTGAATGCCCACTGCTCTGGCGTTGTAAGGGTAATGCTATGCTCCACCAACTCATCATTTTGCATTTGACCTACAAGCTTAAATGTATAGCTAGCATCAATCATATTAATCAATTGAGGAAAGCCTGACCAGGTATATGGAGCTTCCGTTTTGGTCGATAAAAGGGAATCATTGACGTAAAGTGCTAGCGATTTAAACGCATCACCAACCTTGACTTCCACCTCCAAGTTACTTCCTTTATCAATCACATCTTGATTATGTAAACCTACAAATTCCAAAGGCATAACGTCATCATTCTTTAACTCTATGACATTCATTGAGAGTTTTGGCAAATAAATATTACCGCGTCCCTCTTTAACCAACTCCAAAGGATCTTGATGATAAGGTAAGCTTATCTCATCATCCATAGATGAGAAAGCAAAAGTCTTATGTTCAAACTCTCCAAAAAAGCGCTGCCCATCCATATTTATAACAAAAGGCACCTGTCTATCTGTCATATTCAGCACAAAAATGAGCGTCTTGCCGTCTTTTTTCACCGCCCTCGCATTGACAGCATTGACCACACCATCTAACTTAGGCACCTCCATTGAGCTACCCAACATAGTACTATTCTCATAGACAGAGCGAACAATCTCATATAAAGAACCATAAGAGGTTTTCTCCAGTGGTTGCTTTTTCACTTCTTTACCGTTGACGGTTTCCCAAACCAAGTGCGAATTCAGTTTACCATTAACCGAAAACCAATTGGCACGCTCATAGGTATCTTGATGCTCACTCATAAACATATAACAGTCCGCCGCTCCAAGAGCAGACACGGCATTGGGTCCACCCGAGCGTACGCCCCACTCAGTAAGCCATATGGGCTTATCCGGCGCCACTACTTTGGAGTAATCGTCAATGGTTTTACGTAGAACTTCACGAGCAGTCAATGCCACAGAATAAGCCTCATTGCTATTCGAGTTGTCATCGGGATCATAGCCCACATAAGTATGTACCGATACGGCATCAAAATAATCCGTGCCATCTTTAGTTAGATCAGTGTTCCACCCCGTATTGGCCGGATTACTTTTGCGCTCTAAGTTCACCGACAGTTTAAGGTCAGGATCTAGAGCTTTTAGCGCTTTATACATGTCCTTAGCACGCGCAATATAATCTGAGTGGTTAGGTATAATAGAACTACGTTGACCGGCATAAAAATTTTCATTTCCCATTTCAATGGCTTTCACCTGAAACCCTCGTGCGATAAGGTCTTTGTAACGGGCAACAGACACCGGACTTCCATTATTAAAGTCGGTGCCATCAGCACTCATATTAAAGGTCCACATCATATCGTAGCCTTCACCACGTGCAGCTTTGCGTTCATTATTAAGCCCATTCAACCCATCAATACCAACATACAAATTCTTCGAATCCATTATCTTAATGCTACTTAAATAGCTTATCTCTACAGTTCTGGTAGAACCATCTGCCCTAGTATAAGTCACTTTTTCTTCACCATACAGGCGTGCCTTATCTTGTTCCCAATCGTACCAGTTGGCAAACAAGCCATGAGGGAAACGAATCGTTATTGGATCAAAATCACGAACGAGCTCTTGGCCTTCTGCATGAGCCAAATCATGGATATTCACTCCCAAAAGCAGGTTATTGAACACTTCCTCCTCTTGTGAATCCACATTTAAAGTTGCCGTAAAATTTTCAGGCAAATTAAAAGGATATGTCTGTGTCCTTGCAGTCATTGCAAAGAGAAACATCAAAAGCACTAGGGAAAATTTCATCATTCAAATTTTTTAAAATATTTACAATATAAAAACAAACTTAAATAGCTTGTAGTCTGATATTTAGATCCTATTTCTTCTTTTCTTGTGCAACCACCACATACATACGACAATCCTCCGGCGCATCGCCATCACAGTTACCTGCCATTACCACACTTTCTCCGGCTTTTACCTCGCGCTTGAACAGTGACATCGTCACCGTACCAAGCTTAAAGTTATCACCGGTGTCTTTATATTCCTCTCTAAGAAATGCTGGACGTGGCACGCGATCATCGTGCCCCACATAGAGGGTAATATCTTTTCCTGATATAAATTGCAATAAATCACGTGCCCAGTAGCGAGCATCTGAGTTAGGCACACGCACATACTCCGCTCCATGCAGGTAACGAGGTATAGTGGTATAGTTATAGTTGAGATCCGTATAGGCTTTTTTACCCCAAAACACATTGCTTCTCAACATAGCAGGTGAATCACCGGTATAACTAAACTTTGTAAAGATTTTGCTCTTATTACTCACACCCGGGATATAAGCTGGCATATCCGGAATATGTACAGGTAAAGGTTGTTCTTCTGCCACCACATCATAAACTTGTGGCATTTCTTTACACAAACCTCCTTTATTTTCTACCGGTATGGATGTAAGTGTAATAGTGGCCGGTTTTAGTCCATCTCGTTTTACACTCACGGTCACGTCTCCGGCCTTCAATAAAGAACGCACTGCCACCCTATTAATACCCACTTCTGTATTCAGATAAAGATGATTTGTCGAATTAGGTAAGCCACTGTTGTAACCTCCGCGCCAAATAGCAGGGCCCGAAATTTCAAAATCTACACGTCCTTTATCAAGAGGACATCGCAGACCATTAGCATCCACTACTTCTACATCAATTAGTGCAATATCCGAACCATCCGCTAACCAACCTTTAGGGCCAGTAATAGGCGTCAATTTCAGAGCCACAGGCTCTCCTGTTGTTTTCTTAATCTGCGTTGTACGCAACTCTCCGTCAATATACGCTTCTGCCTTTATTTCGCCAGCTACCCATTGCACCTTATCAAACTGATAAATGTAACCATCTTTGGGCAAAGTATCAGTACCAATCAGCTGATCATTGACATACAACTTCACTTCATCACAGTTAGACACTACATAAATGGGTTTTACTACTGAAGCATCGTAGTTCCAGTGGCCAATAATGTGTACCTGTGGCTCTGGTCGCCACATGGCTTTGGTGGTATAAAAAGCCTCCTTGGGCAAGCGCACCGCATCCACTTCACCACTAGCACGGGTTACTTCTGTAGGACAACGTCCCCCGTGAGGCCCATCCGAAAACACCCAGTTGGCACCACCACTATGGTAAGGCTTACGTCCCATTTTTTGCCACCAATGCGTTACCTGTCCCACAGCAAATCGCTCAGCTGCATTCTTGTAAGTGTTCTTTTTAAAGTTTTTATGGCTAAAGAAATTATCATCGCGAGAGTATTTATCCCACACACGACGAGGCCCTTCTTCACGGTTGTATTCACTTTCAATAATAGGTAAGTTGGGATATTCCCCTTCCCAGCCTTCGGTACCAATTTCTATACTGATGTACTTTTCAGAACATTTAGCATTATCAGCACGGCGATTTCCCATTAAACGTTTTCCTTTGGGGTCGTAGGTATGGATGATATCCAAAATTTGTTCATAATGCGGTGCTGATTCAGCCCAGTTTCCTCCTTCCCATATCATAATGGAGGGATGATTGCGGTAATACACCACCATATCACGGAAAGCCGCAATACGAATATCCCACGTTGCTCCTTCATCTTCTGACTCTCCAGCCACACCAGGCATCAGCGTAACAAAACCATATTTATCACCCATCGCAATTTCGGCAGGTGATCCGGCACAGTGTCCCCAACGGATAAAGTTACCTCCGGCTTCATCCATCAAACGAAAAGTGAAGTCACGTAACCAATCCGGCAATGCAGCACCAAGTCCTGCCCAACTGTTGGTCGGTTTTTGGCCCCAGCCAGTTAATTTTGCGTGTTCGCCATTGATATGAAATCCTGAATCTTTATTAAACTCAAAAGAGCGAATACCAAGGGGGGTTTCGTAGGAATCCAATACCTGCTCATTATCTTTAATAATTGAAACTACCTTATACATATAAGGGTAACGGGTGTACCAAAGCTTGGGTTGTGGCACTTCCATACTAGTAGCAAAAGTAAAGGTCTCATTTGTTGCTAAGGGCTTGCTGCGTTCTGACATCGCAACCACCTCACCCTCTGCATCTACAATATAAGATTGACAAGTGATGTCTTTATCTTCATCACTTGCATTTTGCACTTCGGCAGCCACATGCACGGTAGCATTTTCCTTACTAACGTTTTCGGTATAAACATACGTCCCTGTGGTTTTCAAATTATCATACAAAGGCAAAGTAACGTGTACCGGATCCATCGTATGCAAATACACATTGCGATAAATACCGCCGTGTGTTGGGTGCCAATGTTCATGGTTCCATACCAAAGGAAAATTATCTCTAAAATGGTCTCCACGATCGTTATTCGCTTTTACAGCAATGACATTAGAAGAGCCAAATTTAATATAAGGTGTCAGGTCAAAGCCAAATGGAATAAAGCCTGTTTGATTTTGTCCCAAATACTGACCATTGATATAGACATCTGCTATTTGGCGCACGCCTTCAAATTCAATGAATACTTTTTTCCCTTTATCGGATTCGGGCAATGTAAATGACTTGCGATACCACACCGTACCACGCCACTGGTTATCTTCACCATCGTGGTGCCCATGACTCAAATCGTCAAAGGTGTCTTCATCGTTAAAGGTATGTGGGCAACTCACCGTTTGCCAGGCATCATCATCAAATGCTGCCAAATGTGCGTTGGTTGGATTTTCTTTAATAAATTTCCAATCCACATTAAAGTTATACTTTTCCCGATTCCCTTTGGGTAAATCAGTTTCGTGGAGTGTAGAACTACACGCTGAAAAAAATAAGAGGCTGACAAGCCACCCTGCTAAGAATAATCGCATTCGGCACATCATAATAGTGTCTTTCATTGTTAATTTTTTTAATGACCAGATAATCTTTAAATAGAAGTTTTTAAAGAAATTTTAAACCACAACTTCATCGTATAACTTGCATTATAATATTTCTTAGGATCACAGGTAATACAATTAAGCTACTTGCAAATCAAGTGAATTAGATGTAATTTTGTCTTATTAACATACGCTTAACGGTACTCTTAACAGTTAGCTGCGCATATATATAGCTCTATATTTGCCCATTACAATTGACATCAATGAACCTCTCCCAAGAACAACAGCAAGCCATAATTAATAAAATAAAGGCGAGTACTTATTTTAAGAAAGCCCCAACAAGCAGTAATTTATTACAATACCTGTACGAGGCCACACAGAAAAATACAGACATTACAGAGTCGGTCATTCATATTGAATTCTTTGGAGCTAAAAACATTGAAAACAAAACGCCTAAAGTCAGAGTCAACATCTACAATTTGAGGCGTAAAATCAATCAGTATTACGAAGACGAAGGAGCAAGTGACCCTTGGATTATTACTATTAAAAAAGGACAGTATCAAGTTCTTTTTGAAAAACGGAAAACGAAAGACAGTTTTTTAAAAAAATTAACATTCTCAAGACTACTCCCCTGGGCTCTATTAGCTATTACAGCAATCGCTTTTATAGTGTATGCCACACCGCCCAAAACACCTATTATCTGGAAGCCTTTTCTTGATAAAAAAACACCTAATCAACTATATATTGGAGACCTATTTGGCATTGTTGGCCCTACAGCTCTCCATCACTATGGATGGACCCGAGACTATAATATTAACAATTATAATGACTACTATCAATTTATGAGGGAGAATCCTGAATATGACACCCAATACTCGGCTTCTCCGTTTACATTAGTAAGGGGCACAGCCATTACTTCAACGCAAAATTTTCAACGGTTTTTTCAAGAGCGTAAACACTCTCTAACCATCCGCTATGCAACTAAAACAAGCACCAACGAGATCAAAGAGGGGAATGCGATTTATATTGGTAACATTTGGAATAATAAACAATTCATTCGCTTATTTAATGATGCTAATCCTGAGTGTCTATTAGATAGAGGGTATTTATACTTGAATAAAAAAGACAAAAACCAAAAATCCTACCTACTCAAATCACCTCAGACAAGCATTGAGTACGCCATTGTATCTCGTTATCAAAGCTTTGGAAATACCCACCACCTCATATTCTCTTCTCAACATGGCATTGGAGTCAGTGCAACTGCAGAATTTTTCACTTCTGCCGATAGCGTGAAAGCATTCACGGAAAAATACCTAGGTGACAAGAAAAACTTTACGGCAATTTTCAAAGTTAAGGGCCAAGATCGTACCAATATAAGCCTCGAAATTGATACCGTTATGGCTTTCTAATTATTCTTTTAACACTCGAAGATGTGTTATAAAAACAATCACCTTACTCAAATGCCTGTGATCTATATCCTAAGATTCATAAGCATTATAGTACAATTGCAACTAAAAAAAGCAGATACTCCTATGATCATCTGCTTTTTTAGACTAAACATTTCTAGATATCTACTCGACAATTAAACGATTAATAGACACTTGTCCTTTTACATCCTCTAACTGGAGGATATACAAGCCTCGTTCTAATTGTGAAACATCTATCTGATTGGCATCCACAATATATGTTCTTAGAATTTGCCCAGACATAGTAAATACTTTAGCATTACTAATAGAAGCCCCTTTAATATAGACCGTTGCATTTGCCGGATTAGGATAAATATGGAGCGTATTCAGTCTTGTGACATTAGCTATTCCTGCCGCTAAATCGCCAATGCGATTCACTTGCCACTGGTAATTAGGCAGTTCAGAAGTTCCTCGCCCAATATCAGATCCATTAGATTTTACATTCAGCTTATAATCGGCGCCACTCGCTATATAATACAATTCAGTCCCCTCGCCTGTTTCTGTAAAGCTAAAGAGTGCATCATCAGAAGCTAATACCTCTGAAGTGGTATCTGCCAACATAGAAGTAAAGCCTGAGGCTGAATTAATCACCACCACTTTTGCATAGTCACTTGTAAAAATATTAAACTTCGCACCATTGGCTACCACATTAAATATGTTGTTTTCTGCATCACCAGCGTCCGTTACCAGTGCATCATCAGTAGCGACATCAGCCCCCATCCATTTCGTTTTACTTGGGTTATAAAACTTATATTGCCCTTCACCTGTGAATACATTAGAAGAAGGTACTTTTGTTTTAATCGTAATTGATTTTTCGACCTCTACATCACTAGAGTCCTTGGCTAGTAACTTAAAAGTATATGAGGTCTCAGTCATATTGGTTAAAACAGCATGATCTGACCACACAAAAGGAGCTTCTGTTTTTGTTCCTAAATTGATCGTTCCAGACCATAACGACACTTCTTTAAAGGCACTACCTACCGTAGCTTCAACACTAAGATTTGTACCCGAAATAATTTCTTGGTTATTGTAAAGATTTTTAAATGACAAATCTCTTGAATGATCGACAGGCATGGTGTCAATGTCCAAGTCAAACACTTGCAAATAAGTCGTCCGTTTATCACCTGAGCCACCAGATTTTTTCAAGTAGTAATATAACTTACCGTCATTTACATTAACTACCCCTTTATCAAAAGTAGGACCCGTAGTGTGTTGATACACTTGCTTGAAATTACTCGTACCACCTTCGGTTTTCACAATATTCACACGCCCATTCTTTAAACCAATCACATACACATCATTGCCAGCAGCATACAATTCACTTCCCGCATTGTATTGAACCGTTGTAAATTCATAATCATCTGCACTTTTATAGGTGTGTAATTTTTTGGTCACATTGTTCTGTTTATCCTTCACCTGACTCACAAAGTGAAGATCTTCATTATCAGTAACAACCCAATCAAAACCGCCGACCATATACACCATATCTTTTTGTGTTGTTGCCACAAAATCGCCAGGTTCTGCGACCTTAATAAGGTGAGGTTGGTAAAATGTTTGAGGTATCCCTACTCCCTTATAATCTTTCCATTGTGTTTTTCCACTAGGATCATCAGAATAAGCATAATAAATCCCATTTTGATATTGATACTTATCGCTCTTATTTCCTAACCTTTGCTGAAATCCAATTCTAATTTTCCCATTAAAATATTTCATATCACCGTATATCCCCCAGTTGTGAGTACTGCTACTTCCATTCACTTCACCACCTCCACGATTAGATTTATTAAAATCCGTAAAGCCTTGCCACTGTGTTCCATTATACATGCAAAAGTTAATTTTACCATTGGCCGAATAACCGTGTCTGTTTTTTAAAAACAAATCGCCTTCATCATTGGTAAAGAATGCAGGATAAGTTAACATATTGGTGGTACTGGCATCATTAATACCATGAAAAGATGTGTGCTTATAATTACCTTTAGGTGAATTCACAAAAGCATTTTCCAATGTGAACGCACTATCGGGAACTACAGCCCCTCCTTTTATCGAATATGTATAACGTAAACGATCATCATTATCAATAAACTCCTGCACCTTGCCATTGCGATGCATGTCATACACTAAGTGTATCGTCTCATCTTTGGGACAAATGCCCACAGCTATCGTATTATGCGTTTCGCCAATCCACCATTTCCCATTGTATCCTGTATGTTGGTGGGGAAACTCAATGGTCTTAGCAGCCCCCGTCTTCATATTGTATCGGGTCAACATCACATGGCGATCTAATTTACCACCACGATACCAAGTCATATACACAAACTCTTTATAAGCCTTAATACAATCGCCATGGGGAGTAAGTGCATTACCATACACATAATCGTAAGCATTAGGATTGTTGTATGATGAGCTTATATCTATACTATTCCCATCAAAATACATCACACTATCGGTGACTTTGACCTCCTGTAGAAGTGTAACTTGTGCATTTCCTCCCAAAGAGAATAACAACATAGCACAGCACACTGTCGCTATCGTATTTTTTTTAAACATCATTCGTTTTATAATTCTATAATTATTTTATCATAAATCCTTGCGTATAAGTTTGCCCTTGTATATCCATCAACTGCAACAAATACATTCCACTTTCCAATTGGGAAACGCTTACCCGCTTATTTTCCACAGAAACAGACATAAGCAATTGACCGGATAAAGTATAGATTTGTGCATTTCGGATATCAGCCCCTTCGATATAAATCATATCCTTTGCAGGGTTAGGATAAATACTAAGGCTTGCTTTCTCCCTAGTCAATTCTTCAACACCTGTCACCAAATCCCCAATGCGGGTCAACTGCCACTGGTAATTGGCTAGTTCCGATGTACCACGTCCGATATCAGAGGCATCAGCCTTTACATTCAACTTGTAATCGGCACCGCTGCTGATAAAATATAATTCAGAACCTGAGCTGGTTTCGGTAAAACTAAAGCGAGCATCAGCGGAAGCAAGCATATCAGGAGTTGTGTCAGCCAGCATTGAGGTATAGCCTGAGGCAGAATTAATCACCACCACTTTTGAAAAATCACCCGTAAAAATGTTAAACTTATCACCATTGGCCACCACATAAAACTTGTTAATTTCAGCTTCGCCTGCATCAGTGACCAAAGCATCATCTGTAGCCGTATCATAGCCCATCCACTTTAATTTATTGGGATTGTATAAAGTATACTGCCCTTCACCAGAAAATGTATGCGGAGACGGAGCATCTGTTTTAATGGCTACTGTTCTTTCCACTTCAACATCGCTGGAGTCTTTAGCAATGAGCTTAAAAGTATAAGATGGAGCATTCAAATCTGACAACATAGCGTGGTCAGACCATACATAAGGGGCACTTGTTTGAGTCCCCAGATTAGTAGTCCTGGACCATAATGACACCTCCTTAAAAGCACTACCTGCCTGAGCTTTGACCGTAAGACTACTTCCGGCATCAAAAGTCTGGTCGTCAGATAGATTTTCAAAAAACAAAGCCCTTGACGGATCTGCAGTAGGCGTATTCAGCGACCAAGTAATTACGTGCAATTCATTATCAGAGGTCACCGCCATGGTGCGCAAGGTTTTACCATCAGCTGAGATAAAACTGTTACTGGCTGACATATAATTATCATTCACCGTTTTCAACTTGGTCCAAGTGCTCCATTCATCACTCGCATCACTCGCAAACAAAGCAATTTCGTTTCCTCTTCTTACTACCAAATAAAGCGTATTAGTCAATACACCACAGTACATCTTGGGGCGATCCCCCACATAGCCACGCTTATGATAATGTGCATG
>DHQI01000121.1:3532-5148 GCA_002408065.1 Bacteroidales bacterium UBA5342 | reverse complement strand
TGTGACAAGGCCATTGATCAAGAATGCCCCAGCGGGTACCCCAACAGTCCGTAAATATCCATAATCCGTTCTTTTTTTGAAAGATTTGCAAAAATACGTTAAAAAGAAGACATTAAGACTATAGTCTAAAAAAAGATAATAGAACGCTACGCTTTTAGAACATAGAGCACTATGCTTTCAGATTTGGCAACCGTCGGAAGTCTTTTTAATCTTACGTCTTATAAGTCTGATGTCTTCTAGTTTAATGTCTTCTAGTCTGACGTCTTTTCACTACATTTGCATGATATAAAACTAAAGAAAAACATTTTGTCAAGAATACTAGCTATCGACTATGGTCAGAAACGAGTAGGGCTGGCCGTAACAGATCCACTGCAAATCACAGCCAACGGTTTAGATACCGTTTCAAGCGGTGAGATTTTTGCCTACCTCAAGGACTATTGTGAACGTGAAACAGTCGTTTGTTTTGTAGTAGGCTGGCCCTTGGATCTTAAAGGACAGCCTTCAGAATCCATGCGTTTTGTTGAGCCCTTTGTAAAAGCTCTCAGCCGCAAATACCCTGATATAGAAATTGTAAAAGCAGACGAGCGTTTTACCTCAAAAATGGCCTCACAAGCGATTTTGATGAGTGGTATCAGTAAGAAAAAACGTCAGGATAAAGGCCTCATTGACAAAGTGAGTGCGACCATTATACTGCAATCTTTTCTCGATGCGCGTCAATCACCATTACCATAAAATTAGCTTAAGGTTGAGATTAAGGCTGAGATTAAGCCCCCCTCAACCTTAAGCTTATTCATAACCTTAATCTCAACCTTATCCAAAAATGAAAGTAAAAGACATCATTGAAGCCCTTTCACTCAACGTTTTCAATGCAGGAAACTTAGAGCAAGAAATTATTAGCGGATACAGCTCAGACCTTCTCTCCGACGTAATGGGAAATGCTGAAGCAGAATGCATTTGGGTGACCTTACAAACACATCGTAACGTAGCAGCCATTGCAGCTTTGAAAGAAATTAGCGCCGTGGTGCTTGTCAAAGGTAACAAACCTGACGAAAATACCCTGGAACATGCCAAGGAAGAAGGCATCAACCTGCTGGGAACTTCTGGGGAAACTTTTGAAACTGTGGGTAAGATTTATTCTTTATTGAATAAGTAGATTCCAATTATCAATACCCATATTCCAATAGTTTAATAAACTTCTGGAATTTGGCACTTTAAATTTGATATTTTGAAAATTGCCGACCTACATACCCACACGCTGCTCTCGCCTTGCGGCAGTTTGGAGATGACACCACGCGCCATTGTTGATACGGCTAAAACCAAAGGCATCGATATACTTGGCATTGCCGACCACAACACCACCCGCCAAGTGGCTCTGGTCAAAGAATTAGCCGAACGCGAAGGCATTTTTGTACTTCAAGGTGTAGAAGTCAATACTAAAGAGGAAGTGCATTGTTTATGCTTTTTCCCATCCAACAAAGAACTTAGCGATTTTCAATCTTATATAGACAGGCATATGCCGGATATCAAAAACCGTCCGGGACTGTTTGGTGATCAGGTACAGATCAATGAAGCCGAAGATATTGTATATGAAGAAAAAGCCTTTCTGCTGGCAGCAC
>DHQI01000121.1:2874-3355 GCA_002408065.1 Bacteroidales bacterium UBA5342 | reverse complement strand
GCCTTTCTGCTGGCAGCACTGATGCAAAGCATCGAAGAAGTGGAAAAAGAAGTACACCGATTGGGCGGACTTTTTATTCCCGCACATATCAACCGTAAACTCTATGGCCTCTGCAACCAGCTAGGCTTTCTTCCTCCTTGGCTCAATTACGACGCTCTGGAAATACATCCGGCTATGCCAATGCCAAAAATGATGCCTGACAACGGCGTTCGTATCCTTCAAAACTCAGACTCGCACCACCCTGACGAAATAGGACAACGCACCAATGAGATGGACATTGAAGAGGCGAATTGGAAAAATATTTATGAGTGGCTAACAGCGTGGAAGAAGAAATGAAAAGTGAGGATTGCTTTGCAATCAAGAGGTAAGAATAAAAGATAATATGAATATTCGGTAGTTTACAGGTAAATGCTGAAAGCCTTATCTATCTTAGCCCAAGGTGGTATACTGAGATAAGCTGCACTTTCAGTGCTCATTAGTT
>DHQI01000121.1:0-2599 GCA_002408065.1 Bacteroidales bacterium UBA5342 | reverse complement strand
CTTTCAGTGCTCATTAGTTTTAACCTGTAAACTACCGTATACCCATAAAAGATAATTACACTTTTCGTTACAGAATCGGCAAAACGAAAAATATTTTTATAATTTTGAATACTAATGTATCAATTTCGAAATCTTTAACTTCGAACTTTTATCATGTACACTATACGTCTTCCATTCTTTCTGCGTCTGCCCTTCAAAAACCTAATATGGCGTTTACCAAAGCCTAACAAAACGGTCTATCTAACCTTTGATGACGGCCCTATCCCTGAAGTCACCCCTTGGGTTTTGGAAGTATTAGCCAAGGAAAATGTGAAAGCCACCTTCTTCTGTGTAGGTGAGAATGTACAGAAACATCATGATATTTACAATATGATATTAGCAGGCGGTCACGAGGTAGGACACCATACTTTTAACCACCTCCCCGCTTTTAAAACCGACAAAAATGCGTATCAGGAAAATGTACGCAGTGCCAATGAATTGGTCAAAACAGACCTTTTTCGCCCACCGCACGGACAACTCCGTCTTTCCCAAATCATAAAAATGCGTAAAAAGTTTCGCATCATACTGTGGGATGTTCTGAGTGCTGATTTCGACCATAAAATTACACCCGATAAATGTCTGAAAAATATTATCAGCAAAGCCCGTAACGGCTCCATTATCGTATTTCATGATTCCTTAAAAGCAGAAAAAAATCTGAAATATGCCTTGCCCCGCGCCATTCAATACTTAAAAGAGCAAGGTTATGAATTTGGGGTGATATAGGCAGTAAGCTGTGGTAGTGGGGAGTGATTCAACACCAAAGAAAAAGCCAATAAATTGGCGATATGATTATTCAACAAAAAAGGATTCTTGAAAAAAAATAAAAAGCATCATTTTTAACTAGAACAGGCAATAAAACTCTTTTAAATCCTGACATTTTGCTACTTTTGCTTTTCATTCACCACAAAAAAATAATATCATGCAACTCATTATCCCGGAGCAATACAATTCTCCATTATCTCTGAAAGAAACAGAAAAGGCCATAAAATTCGTCAAAGACTTCTTTCAGGAAAACCTATCTGCCGAACTGCGCTTACGTCGTGTAACCGCTCCGCTTTTCGTGATGCAAGGCACTGGCATCAATGACGACTTAAACGGTATAGAACGCGCCGTATCATTTCCCGTGAAAGAATTTGGCGATCATAAAGCAGAAGTGGTTCACTCCTTAGCTAAATGGAAACGTATGATGTTGGCCAAATACCAAATAGAAGAAAAATACGGCCTGTATACCGATATGAATGCGATACGTGCCGACGAAGAACTCACTAACCTACATTCCTTATACGTTGACCAATGGGACTGGGAAGCAGTGATTATCAAAGAACAACGCAACTTGGAATTTTTGAAACAAACCGTTCGTAAAATTTATTCAGTTCTATTGCGTACAGAGTTTATGGTATATGAAAATTACCCGGAGCTAAAACCTCAACTACCAGAAGAGATTACCTTCCTACATGCAGCAGATCTGGAAACGGAATTCCCTGAACTTTCACCATTAGAACGCGAAAGCCTTATGGCCGAAAAATATGGTGCTATCTTTGTCATGGGTATCGGCGGCAAACTACCCTCCGGCAAACGCCATGATGGGCGCGCTCCCGACTACGATGACTGGTCTAGCACAAACAGCGACGGTAAAATAGGACTAAATGGCGATATCATACTATGGAACCCTATACTAAAACGGGCTTTTGAGATATCTTCTATGGGCATCCGTGTGGACAAAGAAACCCTGCTCAAACAACTAAAGGAACTGGATGCCGAAGAGCGTACGTCACTGCTATGGCACAAAATGTTGCTCAACGACGAGATGCCACTTTCTATAGGCGGTGGTTTAGGTCAGTCGCGCATCTGTATGTTTTTCTTGCAAAAAGCCCACATTGGTGAGGTACAAGCCAGCATCTGGCCCGATGAAATGATCAGCCAATGCAAAGCCAATAATATCACTCTGGTATAACGATTTAACTTAACTCCCGATGCGCTTGTGCCGGGAGTTTTTGTATCTATGAAACACCCTATAAGAAAAGCCACCACAAACGATTTCCCGGCCATACTGGGCATGATAAAAGAGCTCGCTCGGTTTGAAAAAGCGCCCGAAAAAGTGACCAATACCGTAAAACAAATGGAAGCAGAACAAGAGCTCTTCGAATGTTTTGTGGTAGAAAACAAGGACGGTGAAGTCATCGCTATGGCACTTTATTATTTTGCCTATTACACCTGGATAGGAAAATCCTTGTACCTGGATGACCTTTATGTAAAAGAGGCCTACCGTGGGAATGGCATCGCCACAGCACTGATAAAAGAAATCTTCGAGGTCGCTAAAAAAGAAAAATGCAAGCGCGTACGCTGGCAGGTATTAGACTGGAACGAACCGGCCATACAGCTCTATAAAAAGCTCGGAGCCGATGTAGACGGCGAGTGGTGTAACTGCGATTTTAACGAAAAAAGCATCATAGATTTCTGAGAAAAGAGTTAGCTTTAACCTTTATTAGGACAGACAACTAAGCCTAACTCACAGCCAAGATTCTCTCTCCTTCTGCAGAGAGGTTTTGCTACCGGCTTC
>DHQI01000091.1:37414-52978 GCA_002408065.1 Bacteroidales bacterium UBA5342 | reverse complement strand
AACCTTGTAACCCTGCAACCTTGTAATCCTACAGCCCTATAAGTCCTATATATCCACATCAAAAACGATCTTCGTTCCTTTAAAATTTTCATGTTGTGTGATGGCATCTGACAAGTTGATAATCCATTCTTTAACAGCGGAAAGTGGGAACTTAGGGCTTACTTTCAGCATGATTTTTTGTAGGTAGAATAATTTTACCCGACCAACAGAGGGGGCCTCTGGTCCTAAAGCAAAAAGACCAAATCTTTCCCGTAGCTTATCCGCTAATACTCTGGCTGCATATTGGGATGTTTGCCAATCTTTGTGTTTCACGGTGATGCTGATAAGTCGGACAAAAGGTGGGTAGTTAAATTCTTGGCGTTCGGTTATTTGTTGGGTATAAAAGGCGTTGTAGTCATAAGATATAACCGTTTTAATCAAATGATAATCCGGTGTGTAGCTTTGCAATATGACCTTGCCTTGTTTGCTGCGTCGGCCTGAGCGTCCTGAAACTTGTGACATGAGCTGGTAAGCTTTTTCGTGAGCTCTGAAATCCGGAAAGTTCATCATGTTATCGGCATTCATGATGGCGACCAGACCTACATTATCAAAGTCTAAACCTTTAGCTATCATCTGTGTACCTACAAGGATGTCTGTTTTCCCCTCATTAAATTGTGTGATGATGCGTTCGAAATCCCCTTTGCCCCGGGTGCTGTCTTGGTCAAATCGTTGAATCTTGGCTGTGGGGAATAGCTCTGCTGCATGTTCCGCCACTTTTTCGGTGCCCAGCCCTTTGTCGTTAAATTCCGGAGAATTGCATTGCGGGCATTTATCCGGGACCTCTTCTTCGTGGCCGCAATAATGACAGGAAAGCTTACGCCGGTATTGATGATAAGTTAGGCTGATATCGCAATTAGGACATTGCGGTACGTGACCGCAAGCCTTACATTCTACAAAACCCGAATAGCCACGCCGGTTCTGGAACAGTATGATTTGTTCTTTGCTTTTGAGTGCCTCTTTTATTTGGGCAATAAGCTCAAAGGAGAAATGATGTTTGGTTTTTCCTTTTTTATATGCTTCGGACATATCCACGGGAATAATCTGTGGCAAGGGGACCTTGGTGAAGCGTTCCATCAGGTGTGTCACCGTGTATTTGTTACGCTGTCCGTTATAGGCCGATTCTATAGATGGAGTGGCCGATCCCAGAATGATGTTGGCACCGCATAGATGTGCAAGCATAACAGCCGCATCGCGGGCATGGTAATGTGGTGCTGGCTCTTGTTGCTTGTAGCTATCTTCGTGTTCCTCATCCACCACTATTAAACCAAGATTGCGGAAAGGTAAAAATACTGCACTGCGAGCACCTATAACGATATGACTTTCTTCTGCTTTGTTGCATTTTTGCCATATTTCGACCCGCTGGGCATCGGAATAGCGGCTGTGGTAAACTGATATCCTGTCACCAAATATTTGCATCAGACGGCGCAGCATATCTACCGTAATAGCTATCTCGGGTAAGAGGAAAAGCACTTGTTTGCCTTTGTCTAACTGCTCTTTTATCAGGTGGATATAGACCTCTGTCTTGCCACTGGCCGTAACGCCATGCAGTAATACAGGTTTTTGTTTTTTGAAGCTTTCCCGAGTGATGTCAAGGGCTTTTTGCTGTGCTTCGGACAAGGGGCTGATCGCTTTTAGTGCTACTTTTCCAGGATCTAAGCGACTGATTTCTTTTTGTCGTTCTGTGATGAAGCCTTTTTCTTGTAAACTATTGTAGATAGAGGCCGAGAAACCGTACTTTTTCAGGAAAAAACTCTTGTCGATATCTTCCTTGTTTTCTTCTGATTCGGAGATGATATAGCTGAGCATTTGTTGTTGTTTGTTAGCTCGGCTGAGTTCTTCAAAGGTTTTTTCAAGAGCTGTTTCGTCTCTTGTCAGGTATGCCGAAAGATGAAAGTATGTTTTAAGCTTTGGTTTGTATTTCTGATGTACATTATCTTCGAGAACAAGGGCGTTTTTGTCTACTAAGCGTTTGAGGATGGGGGCAATGTTTTTTACGCCAATCAATTTCGCCAACTTTGCGATATCTTCTGCTTTGCCGTTACTTAGTTGGTTGTAAACCATGGCTTCATTACCTTTGAGCGGGGCGGTGCTTTCAAAATCGGGATTGAGAATGGCTTGGGTTTTGTTTTCCATCAGCAAACCAGAGGGGAGTGCTGCCTTCATGACTTCGCCAATGCTACACATGTAATAATCAGCTATCCATTGCCAATATTTGAGCTGGACTTCGCTAACTAAAGGCTGTTGGTCGAGAATGTTCTCTACCGGGCGGGTGGAAATTTCGTTGAAAGGCGTAGCGCTAATATCTTGAATGATACCGGTCACATATTTTTGTCCACCAAAGGTGACCACCACACGGCTTCCAATACAGATTTCTGCCTCATCATCTTCCAAGTGATAGGTGAATGTTTGCCGCAAAGGCACTGGCAATATGATGGATAGATAACGCAATATCTTCTTGTGGCGTGTTTTTTACAGGTGTCAAAATAAAATGATTTTGGACATTTTTACTACCATTTTTTTACAAAATAATCGCGCCCTTCAATCTTTACAAATTCATTTTTCTTTTTGTTTATGACCAAAGATGATTCAACCATTTTTTTCTGTTTGCCCTGGCTGGTGTAGTTTTCTGTTAATTCAACTTTGGCTAAGCGGTATTTGCCGTCATCAAGGGTATAGCTTGTCGCCGCTTCGTAGCTAATATCGGAAATAAACTGGCTTGATTCTTCAGCTACAGCAATGGATTTGCCGTGTATCGAGCGTTTGTCGGCCTTGCCGCGCAATACCGCTTTGGTGATGGCAAAGTTTTCTTTGATAATGTAGAGTTCGCCTTCGTAAGCAGTGATATGTGCTTCGCCGGTATTGTATAGTTTGGGGTGTTTAGCTTTAAAGTGAATAAGCCATATTTTTTCGTCGGTGTTAGGTATTAATGATAGCTCAAAATCGTAAACGTTTACTTTATCAATCACATTGCCTACGGTGCGCACCAAGTCGAAAGAAAGTAAATCCTCCATGTTAGTTTTGCCTTGGAAATAGGGAGCGTTGATTTCTCCGTTTTCGTTAGGGGTGAATTGGTAACTGATGGTTTTATACGTTTCCCGGAAACTTGTGCGTTCGTAGCCTGTAAGGTCTGAAATAATGCCGGAAGCTTTTTTATCATTATTCGTATAGTCAAAACTGCATGAATATGCCTCGTTGATGTAGTTGTCCGGAATGTTTTGACTGCATTTCTTCACAGCACCGTACAGCACTCTAGATTCTGCCTGCACATCTACCTCGTCGATGTTGTATTCCTGAGTCTTGATGACGATGATATTTTCCTTGTTCGTTTTTAGCTCAGCTACAGGCATTTCTTTATTGGTAAATCCTACGGCCGATATGATAAGTGTGCCATTTTTTTGCTCGCTTGGTATAGTAATTGCAAAAAGACCATCCATATCCGAGGCTACGCCAACGGTAGTTCCTTTTACCATGACGTTGGCAAAGGGCACTGGTTCACCCCCTTGCGACGAGATGATTCTGCCGTCGAACGATTGGGCCTGAAGACTGAAAACGGAAATAAATGTTAATAAGAAAAACGAAAGGATATTTCTGTTAAGATTAGAGCGTGTCATTGGTTTAAATTTTTATTTTTGTGTAAAATTACTAAAAGCAGTCATTACATCACAAAAGTAAACATATTTTGTTTCGGATTTTGATTTGTAAAATGTCTTTATTCACTTTTAGTTAAACTAACGTAGAACAATATGAAAACGAAATTATTTATTCCTCTTGCAATTTTGGTGCTAATGTCGTCTTGTGTGTCGAAAAAAAAGTTTTTGGCTATGGAATCCGATTATATGGCACAGACCGATTCTCTCGTAACAGTAACGGATGATTTGAATTCACAGCTGACTTCCGGAGAAGCTGATTTTGAAACAACCAAGCAGGATTTGATGCTAAGCGATGCAGAAAAAAATGATCAGATTGCTGTTTTAGAGATTCAATTGAAAGAATTGCAAAGTGGTTTTGACGAGATTACTGCTACACTTGCTGATACTAAGGATATGTATAAGACCACGCAGAGCGAAAAAGAACAGGCCAGTTATCAGATGGTACGTATGAATAAAGAGCTGGTGAAGCTACGACAAGATACGCTAAGTCTTAACTATGCGCTTAAGCTCGAACGCCAAAAGGCTGATAATATTCAGACCTCGCTTGATCAGGAAAAAGAAAAGTATACTACCGATATGAGCGCCCGGAAGCAGGAAATCCAAGATATGAAAAAAGCTCAGGAAGCCAGTCGTCTGAAAGAGAAGGAGCTGGAGCGACAGTTGGCCATTAAGCAAAAACAAATGGATGAGGTCAATGCTGCTTTTATTGCTTTGCGCAAAGACATGCTACGTGCTAAGACCCAAGGCACAGCGATAGACCCAAACAGTAATGCGAATGTGAGCAAAATCGCTAAAAGTTTAGGACAGTATTAATAGGTTTAAGATTTCAAATTCAGGATTGGCTTAATTTTGAATTTTGAATTTTGAATTTTGAAATTATTTCTATGGAAGATATCGATATCAGAGATTTGTCGCGTCAGCAGTCGGAGGAGGAGATTGAGAATAAGTTGCGTCCTTTGGTCTTTGAGGATTTTAGCGGTCAGTATAAGATTGTTGAAAACCTGAAAGTGTTTGTGACGGCAGCCAAGATGCGTGGTGATGCTCTGGATCATAGCTTACTACATGGTCCTCCGGGATTGGGGAAAACTACGCTTTCAAACATTATAGCCAACGAGTTAGGTGTGGGCTTTAAGCTGACCTCCGGTCCGGTACTCGATAAACCCGGTGATTTGGCCGGTATTCTGACTTCGCTGGAAGAAAATGACGTCCTCTTTATTGACGAAATCCACCGTTTGAGCCCGGTAGTAGAGGAATATCTCTACTCGGCAATGGAGGATTTTCGCATTGATATAATGATTGACAAAGGGCCCAGTGCCCGTTCTATTCAGATAGATCTTAACCCCTTCACCCTGATAGGGGCTACTACACGCTCCGGTTTGTTGACCAGTCCTTTGCGCGCACGTTTTGGTATAAATTGCCATCTCGAATATTACGATGTGGATGTGCTGACGGCCATTGTTAAGCGTTCGGCTCGTATCCTGAATGTATATATCGACGATGATGCTGCCGGAGAGATCGCTTCGCGCAGCCGTGGTACGCCGCGTATCCTGAATGCCTTACTGCGCCGCGTGCGCGATTTTGCTCAGGTAAAAGGCAATGGTGATATTGATTTGGCTATCACTCAATTTGCGCTTGAAGCACTTAACATAGACCAACACGGATTGGACGAAATGGATAACCGTATCTTGCTGACCATTATGGATAAGTTCAGTGGAGGTCCTGTAGGTATTACCACTATCGCTACAGCTGTGGGCGAGGATAGTGGTACCATTGAGGAAGTATATGAACCTTTTTTGATAAAAGAAGGATTCATAAAACGCACACCCCGAGGCCGTGAAGTCACGGATATGGCTTACGACCATTTTGGCAAGAGCAGAATATCCCGCCAGGGAGAATTTTTTCTGTAGTTTTGCAAACTTTTAATATTAAATTACGTTTATTAGTCGTATGAAAAAAGTTGTATACCTCACGCTCTTCCTGATGGGAGGGCTTGTTTTGTCTCAGTATATACCCCTATTAGTCGAAGATACTCATCTGATTGATGAGATAGTAACCGCAGGAACAATGCTCGCTCTGGGGTTTATAATGATCCACGTAGGCTATGAGTTTAATATTGACAAGAATAATCTGAAGCAATATGCTCGGGACTATGGTGTTGCATTTACTTCAGCTACTTTTCCCTGGATTTTTATTGCGGTTTATTTCTTTTTTGCCTTTCCGATGTCGCATGATGGTACTACAGGAAATGGGGTTGTTAATTCCTTATTGATAGCACGTTTTGCGGCGCCAACTTCTGCCGGCGTGTTGTTTTCGATGCTGGCAGCTGCCGGCTTAAGTAAGACCTGGACCTTTAGCAAAACCCGTATATTAGCTATTTTCGATGATCTGGATACCATACTGTTGATGGTGCCATTGCAGATGCTGGTGATAGGTGTGAAATGGCAAATGTTTGTCAGTGTAGTGCTTATGGTTGTTTTGTTGTGGTTCGGGTGGAAATACTTGCATAATATCAATGCTTCTATTCGTTGGAAAAATGTGCTGTTTTATTCGGCCGTTATTACTTTTGTTTCTTTGTTTGTTCACCATGCCAGCTCTATGATCGATGAGAATGTGCCTATTCACATTGAGGTCTTATTACCGGCTTTTGTGCTTGGTGTAGCAATTTCGCATGGTTTCAATCAAGTAAAAGATAAAAAAGGAAAATTAACAGATGTGTTGCATTTGCCTTCAGAATCACGTATGGCTTTTGCTGTATCAGCCATATTTATGCTTTTTGTGGGTTTGTCAATGCCGGAGATTGATGGCCTTAATCTGGACGGTCATTTGGAACCGGGTGAAGAGCTGCTGGACTGGAGCCTTGTTTTGTTACACGTTTTGTTTATTACTCTTTTGAGCAATTTAGGAAAAATGTTCCCTGCATTGATGTACCGTAAAGAAGCCAATTTTCATCAACGATTGGCTGTTTCCGTATCCATGTTTCCTCGCGGAGAGGTTGGGGCCGGCGTTCTGATTATATCTATCTCGCATGGCATTAGTGGTATGGTCGTGACTGTGGCTGTTTTGTCTTTATGCTTTAACCTTGTGCTTACAGTTTTCTTTATCTGGATTGTTAAAAAGCTATTGAATGGGTACAGTGAAGAGGCTCTGGATAGTATTGATGAAACGATTTAGAAAGGCTCAGATTAAAAGACATTAGACTTTAAGACTTCAGACAAAAGACAGTAGACATTGGGTTTTGTCATCCGTCTTTGGTCGTCCGTCTATAAACACAGAAACAAATGGAATTCGAATTACAACATACCGACCCTAAATCGAGTGCCCGTGCCGGTGTTATTACCACTGATCACGGACAGATTGAGACGCCTATCTTTATGCCCGTGGGCACTGTGGCTTCTGTTAAAGCAGTGCACCAGCGTGAGTTGGTTGAGGATATTAAGGCGCAGATTATACTAGGCAATACCTATCATTTGTATTTGCGTCCGGGTCTTGAAATACTGGAAAAAGCTGGAGGATTGCACAAATTTAACGGTTGGGATAAGCCCATACTAACCGATAGCGGTGGTTTTCAGGTGTTTTCTCTTTCTGACACACGTAAGTTGACCGAGGAGGGGGCACTTTTTCGTTCACACATAGATGGTAGTAAGCATTTGTTTACGCCTGAAAATGTGGTGGAAACACAACGCATCATCGGCGCTGATATTATGATGGTACTGGACGAATGTGCCCCAGGCGATTGTGATCATCAGTATGCTCAAAAGAGTATGGAAATGACACACCGTTGGTTAAAACGTGGGGTAGAGCATTTTCGCAAAACAGAAGGAAAATACGGCTATTCGCAGACGCTGTTTCCGATAGTTCAAGGTGCAGGATTTAAGGATTTGCGCCAGCGTAGTGCTCACGAGATAGCTTCTTATGGGATGGAAGGTAATGCTATCGGTGGATTGGCTGTGGGCGAACCTGCCGAGGTGATGTACGAAATGGTGGAAGTGGTCAATGAAATATTGCCGCAAGACAAGCCTCGTTACCTCATGGGAGTGGGGACGCCGGCCAATATTCTGGAGAATATTTCGCGAGGGGTAGATATGTTCGACTGTGTGATGCCTACCCGCAATGGCCGCAACGGGATGCTCTTTACCCGCGAGGGTATTATTAATATAAAGAACAAAAAATGGGCTGATGACTTTAGCCCCGTAGATCCTGATAGTGATAGCTGGGTGGATGGTTTTTACAGTAAAGCCTACCTGCGTCATCTTTTTGTCAGTCATGAGTATCTAGGGATGCAAATTGCCTCTATCCATAATCTATCGTTCTATTTGTGGTTGGTAGGCGAAGCGCGTAAGCATATTATTTTCGGTGATTTTGCCCAGTGGCGCAATCAGATGTTGCCACGGGTGAGTCAGAGGTTATAGAAGTGTCTTGAGTGTGCTTGAGTCCCTTGATTTGCTAGTAGCTAACTTTAATATACTTAAGACACTTTATAAACTTTAAGTACATAATACCGATTTTTGAGAAATTGCATATCTCTCAAAAAAAACTACCTTTGTTAAGTTAATTCAATACCATATTGTATGAAGCCAAAACTACATTTGACTATTGCACTGGCCCTTGTATTACTTATCCCGTTTACTTCTTGTTCGGATGCTTTTAGCTTTGATACCGAAAAAGCTGTTGGTGTATCTGTTGCTTCTATGATGGAAGCTCATGGTTATCCATCATCAGTGGATACTATAACGGCTTGGTTTATAGGTGATGGTAATATAATTGAGTTTACGTCTGGTAAGGTGTATGATTTTGACCTGAATGCCGGGGATGAGATGATTCAGAACCTTACGCGCCGTGATAAGGAGAATCGTAAGGCGCGTCGTCATTCACCTCCTTCCATTCTGCATGCCCGCCTGTTGATGCCACAGGAAGAACTTACTTTTCTGAAAGAAGATGTCGATAGTATCGCTCATTATTATTACTATTATTATGGTGATCATAGCCGTGTCAAGGTAGAGGATGGCAAGGTGACCCTCATTGATCGTGGTATGAAAGATGATCTGGCCGTGCTTGACAAGATACGCCTGAACCTGGGTGAAGGCAGTATGATGGTGATTAATATTACCTTGGCACTTATTATGTTTGGTGTGGCGCTGAATATGCACCTCGATGGTTTTAAGGAACTCTTGAAACGGCCACGACCTATCATAGCTGGTGTTATTTCGCAGTTTATTCTTTTGCCTTTTGTGACTTTTCTTTTGGTCTTGTGGCTCAAGCCGCCACCTAGTGTGGCCTTAGGGATGGTGCTTGTGGCGGCCTGTCCGGGAGGTAATGTCTCCAATTTTATATCTACGCTGGCCAAAGGTAATATTGAACTCTCGGTAGCATTAACGGCTTTTGCCACCTTAGCTGCCGTATTGATGACACCAGTTAACTTTGCTTTTTGGGGTGGTTTGTATGCTTCATCATCCGGTTTGGTAATACCTATTAGTATTGACTGGTGGCAGATGGCTAAAATTGTACTTCTCTTGTTGGGTATTCCCATTATTTTAGGAATGAGTTTGCGTCATCATTTGCCACGTATAGCCGATAAAATAGAAAAGCCAATGAAATGGTTTTCGATACTTTTCTTTTTGGCTTTGGTAGTAGGTGCTGTAGCACAAAATTTTACTTATTTTAAGCTTTATGCCGGATTGATAGCCGGAATCGTATTGTTGCATAATTTTTTAGCTTTTTTTACCGGTTATTCCTTGGCTACTATAATGTGTGTACGGCCTCGTGAACGACGTTCTATAACAATAGAAACAGGTATACAAAACAGTGGATTAGCCTTGGTGCTGATCGTGAATCCACATCTTTTCGACGGTCTTGGTGGTATGGCATTCATTGCAGCTTTCTGGGGAATATGGCACATCGTTTCCGGTATGATTATTGGTGGTACCTGGAGTAGGATAAAAGACAAGGGAGAAGAGTGATTGCAAGTAGATGCCTGCGTGTTGCAAGAGATAAAGAACAAGGTATCGAATCTGGAAGAACTCTTTTTGATAAAGCTTAAAAAGATCAAAGGGAGAGGACGAGCTAACAGCCAATAGCTAAAGGCTAACAGCAAAAAAGAAAATGAAAAAATGTCAGAAAATACAGAAATAGAAATTATTAAAGAAGGGGCGTTTTATACCGTTTTTTATAACCTCTTTCGTAGTTCATTTGTTTGTTTATATAAATCAATTACTATTATTGGTCAGGAGAATATCAAGAAAGACGAAGCTGTTCTCTTAACGCCCAACCATCAGAATTCTATGATGGATGCCATGGCGGTGTTGTTTACCACTAAACGTCCCCATCCTTATTTTGTAGCCCGGGCGGATATTTTCAAGAAAAAGTTTATTTCACGGGTGCTCCATGCGCTCAAAATGTTTCCGATATACCGTATCCGTGACGGGAAAGCTAGTCTGCAGAATAATGAACTTATTATGCAAAAGACCATTAGGGTCTTGGAGGCCAGTGTGCCTTTTACCATTTATCCGGAAGGTAACCATGATGGTCATCGTCGCTTTCGGGGGGCTAAAAAAGGCGTGGTAAGAACCGCTTTTGCAGCTTTAGATCATTTTCCTGAAGGCAAAAAACTCTACATAGTACCCACAGGGATAGAATACAATACCTCTTACGAAAAAGCGATGCAGGATATTGTGGTTTTTTATGGTAAGCCTATTTGTGTTAACGATTTTTGGGATTTGTACCTGGAGGATAAAGCCCGCGCCGAACGCCAATTACAGCTCACAATACAAGAGCGCATGAGCGACCAAATGATTGACATTAAGACCAAGGATTATTACGAAATGTATGAGATACTCCGGGAGCTGGCGTGTGGCGAAGTAATGTATAATAAAGGTGTAAAACGTACGCCGGAACAAAAGCTTTATGCTCAGCAAGCTATTATTACGGCGTTGGACAAAGGCTTGGAAACGGATGAAAAACCTTATGAAGAAGAGAAAGAGAAAGCTACTGAATATTACAGTTTGCTAAAAAAAATAAACCTTCGCGATTGGCTCTTTGATGCTAAACATTATAACGTAGGAAAATTATTATTAGGCTTTATGGGTGCCTTACTTCTGCTGCCTTATGCTCTCTTTGGGCGTCTTACCAGTGGTATACAGTATGGTTTTATCAATAAGATGGCCGATAAAAACAAAGATCCGCAATGGCGCTCTTCTGTTCGTTTTGTGATGGGTTTTACGCTAATGCCTGTTACGCATCTTCTGATGGCTTCGTCCATTTTCTTTTTTAATGTGAGTGGATGGTTCTTTTTTCCTTTACTTCTATTACTGACTTTTGGTGGATATACCTCTTTGCGCTATGAGGTCTGGATCAAAAAACTCTTTGCTAAAGTGCGATATAACCGATTGATGCGAAAGCCTAAAGCTGATTTCAAAAAACTCTTGGAACTACGCGAAGAACTTTTGGCTTTTGTGAGGGAGAAGATGTAAAATTCAGAAGATGAGTAGAAATACATCTGGCCAAGAAAAAACCGGAGTGCAACTTATAGTCGTGCTCCGGTTTTTTTGTTATGATGCTATTAGCTGTTTGGTGCTTTATCTCTCATTATGTCGTAGCTAACGATTAAGATTTTGTGTTGAGATTCTTCACCGGGATTCTTTTGAGTTATTTTTTTTCAAAAATCACATGTTGTCTGTTAGCCGATACAATATAGATGCCACTGCTGAGCTTGCTTATGTTCAGTTGAGTTTTGTTATCTGTTGTATTGCTTATAGTGAAGGGCATAGGTCGTCCTAAAAAGTCATAAATACAAATTTGTTGAGGCATTTCATTGCTTTCAATAGTCAAAAGCTCACCGTTACTCACAGGATTAGGATATACTTTCAGCTTTGGCGTATGGGTGATCTGCTTGAGGCTGGTAGTTGTATCATTTTGTACCACCGGGTCTATCCATAGTGTAGTGGCTTTGTTGTAGTCAGCTAATTGGGTGTAAGAGCGCCACTGCGTATCGTAATAATAAGCGTTGTCGGCCGAATTCTGATGACTCAACAAAAGGCCAAAATCAGGTGTGTCCGCATCATTATTGACTTCAAATCCGATAAAATAATTCCCATTTACTGTAATGGGCTCCGGGAAATATACGAAGTTCTCTTGCATCGAAAGGCTGTCTTTGGGGTAGGTGCCGCCAATAGCACCCCATGGCACATAAGAGCTATAGGTCCAATTTTTGATAAGCAAAGGTTCGGAATAGATTTCTGTTTCCGGCAGCTCATGGCCATGCCAGATAGTGGTATTCACCGTGGAGGCCGGATCACCGTCCGAAGCCACAAAATAGAAGCCGAGGATTTGTTTCTGTCCTGAGTTTTCAAATTTTTCCACAAAGTGGGTAATGCCCACATTGTTGTTGCCGGCTATATTGCCAATGGTTGTATTTTTAGCTACGGTCACATCTGAGCTGTCATGAATATGAGTCAGGCGTTTTGTCTTGTTTACATTGCTTGGCTCGTAGGCACTTATTTCAGATATATCCGTACTATCAGGGTCTAACCAATGAGCTAACTGTCGGTCATTAGCTTCATAGGTATTCCAAGCCAAATCAAAACGATAATAATAATCGTTGTAAGGGCTGGAACAGGTGGCAGAACCGGCAGATAGACCACCGATGACTTGTCCTTGCGGATTGAAAATACCGGAGCCGGAAGAGCCCCCTTCTGTTACGCCCACTTCCCAGCTATAAACACGCCAGTGGCCGTTGGGGTAATAGCTAATGCTGTTAGCGTTAAGGGTCTTTTTAGAAAGAGCGTTGTCGTCAAAAGAAATCTTTTTAACATCGCCTTGCGGATGATGGATGCAAAACGAATAATCCGGCGAAGTAGTGCTACGATTCCATCCGGCATAGTACGCACGATATGCTGTGGGTGGTTTTACGCTCATTTTTACCAAGGCAAAATCGAGAGCTTCGTTGTTCACTTTGGGCGAATAAGAAACGATGGTGCCACCAGCTACTGATTGCTCGCGGGTACCTTCTACATCAGTAAAGCACAGGGGGACTTGATAGTTAAATATAAAGAGGCTTTTTTCTGCCGATAAATCATAATTTTCAAAACCATGTGCTGCCGTTAATATATAGGGGGTCCCGTCTTCGCGGGTATTGTTAACCAAGGTGCCTGTCATCAGTTCCGAACCGTTGATGATGATTTTTACAGTGCTGCGACGTGTTTTTTTGTAGATGTCGTCGATGTAGCAAGTCACGTCTTTTTCGCAGGATTGGGAATCGCCAAAATAACCGACTTTTTCGCGGTTGAAGATAGTGGTGTAGTCGTGATTGACTTGTCCTATCTGCAACTCAGCCGGGAACTCAGCATTGGCAGGTTCCTGATATTCGATGGTGATTTCTTCGCCTTTTACCGGTAGAGTAGGCAAGATGCCGCTGCTTTTATTGTTAGCCGAGGTAAAAGCCCCGATAACATGGCTCATATCATTATTGTAGATAAAAAGCGAAGCGCCTTTAGGTAATCTGAATTGGTCGAAAATAAGGTTGATACTGGAGGCTCCTTCTGAGTGGATGCTTAGGTGCCAGACTTTATTGCCATTATCCAATGTAGACCAACGGCCACTGTTTTCAGGGTTTAGCGCCACCTCAAAAGGATGAGCAAACTTAAGAGTTTTGCTCATAAGGTTTTGTTCTTCTTCTGTTTGTTCAAAAGAAGGCATTTCGACCAAAGCCGGTTTTGAAAGGTTCGCACTTTTATTGCTTATCTCAACCTTACCCACAGGAAAACCTACGTGTTGAATCTGGGCATTTATACCAAAAACGTATGATAATAATATGATGAATAATACTTTTCTCATTAATTTCAATTAGAACTATTATTCGGGAAATATTGCTTGAATCCTTTTTCCAAAAATAGGGTTTGAATGGCTATTTAAGTATAAGGCATTGTTTATTGTCTTTTTTCTGGCAAGCAGATTTTTTGTTGGTTTTTACACGCAGTCTCCAGATTGTGATATCATTTGCTTAAAAACGAATTAAATGTGTCCATTATTTCAAGCAAATATCCTTAAAGTCGCAAAAACGGCATTTGTCTTCATTTTCGGTTTGCGTAAAGGCTATTTTCGGGTTGTATATTTCTTCGATTAAATGTTTTAAAGAATCTTCAAACTCATCTGCATAAGGCTCGAAATCATCTATTTTTATTTTTTCCTCAAAGATATACGGATTAAAATCTTTATACAAATCCCGAATAAAATAAACGCTTGGATACAGGTTCTTATTACCTGTCATTTGAGCATACATCCAGGCATAGAAGAAAGTCTGAAAAACCGGTGCTGGTCGCTTGGGGTCATCTTCCATCAAGGACGGAATATCTTTAAATGCCATTTTTTTGCTTTTCCCGGTTTTGTAATCTACAATACGTGTTTTCCCTTGTATCTCGTCTATGCGATCGATAAAACCAATAAAGTTAACCGCTAAATCATCATTTATTTTTAAAGTTTGTTTAACTTCCTGTTCCCCTTTTCGATAGGTGAAAGGGCATTGTTCCATATCGACGGTGATCAGTTGACGTACATATTTTTTGATGATGCGTGAGATGATGAGCTGGCGTCCTTTGAGCTCCTGTATTTGTTCGCTTTTATAATAAAACTCGGCAAAGGCTTCTTGTATTCTTTTATCTATCAGACGTGTGTTTTGTTTTATTTGGTAGAGGATGTCCTTGGTTAGTTCGGCATTTTCATAGGGTTGGTAAAGCATTTCCACTACGCTGTGGAATATGGTACCAAAGGTGCTGTTGTCCACATCTTCTTTCAGTTCTTCGACCTCTTTTATGCCTTCTACCTTCTGAAAGTAGAATTTTAATTTACAATCAATGTAATTATTGAGAGCGCTGGCCGATAGGGTTTTTGATCCCTTAGTGCTGTATTGAGCCAGTTTTTCCAGGACTTGATCATCTTTGTTGATGACGATAGGTTTTGGTTTGCTGAGAACCACTTTGTAGCTTTGATTGCGCTCGTTTACAGGTGTGTCGTAGATGTATTTAAGCTGAGAAAAGTAACGGCTTATTTCACCCCGCTTCATTCCCGAATTAGAGGCGTCGTATATCATCCATACATTTTTAGCGCGCTGTATCATGCGGTAAAAATGGTAGGCAAAGATAGCATCCTGATGCTCAATAGTAGGCAGACCAAAACCATAGCGCAGGTTGTGTGGAATAAAACTATTGATTGGGGCAGCTTTAGGGAAAACACCTTCGTTAAACGAAAGAAAAATCAGATTTTCAAAATCCAGTGTCCGGGTTTCCAGTATACCCATGACCTGTAGGCCTTTTAGTGGTTCGCCATAAAAAGGAACGGAGATGTTGTCAATGTGCTTGCGCAGTAAGCGGGACATGACATCAATGCCGGGGATAATACTTTTCTCTTGCAAGAGGTCATCGAAACGTGAAATCGTGATATAGAGATGGTAGAGGAACTCTTTTTCCAGTTTTTCGTCGTTTCTTATTTCTTTTTCTTCATCTTCACTGTACGGGTATAGTTCCAAACAGGCAGCGAAAATGCTTTTTAAGTAAAACGGATAGGCTTTGGGGGTTTCGATGCCTTTGAAGATGAGTGAAAACAAGGGCTCAGTCCCTAATATTTCAGCTCTGGTATAAATCAGGTTTTTCTCGTTTATTAAGCAGACCAATTGCTGGCTTTCTGCCGGAAAGTGTTTGGCAATAAAGGAATGACGAAGTATGGATATGACATTTTTGTGGTAGAAGCTAACGCCATCTTCGGTTATTCTTAAGTTTTTCTGTAATAATAGTAGTTGCGAAAAGAGCGAATAGATGGCTGTAGATCTCAAAGGGTAGCCCATAGTGATGTTGTAGGCTTCAATGCTGTCCGGCAAAGCGTGAAGCAT
>DHQI01000091.1:36139-37230 GCA_002408065.1 Bacteroidales bacterium UBA5342 | reverse complement strand
CCCGGCAAAGCGTGAAGCATAGGTAGCATTAGCTGTTCGTCAGAAAGTATTACGGCGGTGTTTTCTATTTGCTCTTTGCGGCTTATGTTTTTTTCGCTCAGCAGGTCGGCAATGACTTTAGTTTGTCCTGTATTGGACGGTATCGCGACGCTCTCAAATTCCGGGGTGTTATTTGTCTCAAAGTCAAGCTGAGGTTTTTGAGGAAAAAGCTGAATGTTTTCGCGAATAAAGAAACCGGCTTTGTTTTGTGTGTCCCGGATAAAATCAGACTGAAAATCCCAGTGGAAATCTGCCATATCCCGGTTTTGATAGTGTTTTAAGAGCACTTTTTCACATTTGTTGAGTGCATTTAAGCCAATAAACACATAGCGTTTATAGGGGAGTTCCGGAAGTTTTCCTGCTTTGATAAGTTCTGATACATGGCGGTTGATGAGGCCTTCGTAGGCTTTGCCTTCGTTGATTAATTCATCTTTTAGAGCTTTGTAAAGAGGCCACAAGATGAGCCATGATTGAAGAAAGTTGCGGCGACTGCCAGTATACTTATCTTCTTGAAAATCTTTCCAAAAACGTTTGATGGCCGCTATCTGCTGAGGGGAAAGGTAATCGAAAGTGTTATCGATAGATTTTAGTTCGTAGAGGTTCGAAAATAGCTGTTCGGCATCTACCAGATATTTGTCTATATCGTTAAAATCAGAGAGTAATGTTTCTCCCCAGGAATAAAAATCGTCGAAACTCTCATCGCTGCCCGAAATCTTTTGATAGTGCTGGTAGAGCGAAAAGATAAGTCCTAGTTGATCGGCTTGTTTTAGGGGCGATAAGCGTGCAAAGAGTTCATTTATGGCAAAACAATCGGGCGCAAAAAGTGGTCTGTCACAAACGCTCGCTAAATGTTTTTTGAAAAATAAGGATGAACGGCGGTTAGGAAAAATAAAACAACACTGGTCAATGTTGTCACCGTAAGTTTTATAGTAGTATGCTGCTATGGTTTTTAGAAATGGAGTCAAAGGAATATTCTATGCTGATAAACATTGAGTACAAATGTAGCAATTCTTTTGCCTTTATCGATAAGGATGAGCAAAAATATATTTTTG
>DHQI01000091.1:28541-35890 GCA_002408065.1 Bacteroidales bacterium UBA5342 | reverse complement strand
GATGAGCAAAAATATATTTTTGTTAGCATAAACGTGTTAACGTGTGTTCGGGAGAAGATATCGGTAGGGAATTTTACGTGATGGAGGATAGTATGGTGTTTTTTTTAGGGTCTTTTTACTACATTCTTGATAAAAAAAGCTTAGAATGGTCATTATTTGTTGATATTTCTTTTTTGTTTAACAACAACTTTATATATTTGCCCGTGTATGAGTAGTTCATACTATGATTCAACCAAGATTGATCGCTGAAAGGAAGAAAATGTCTTTCCTTAATACACTTTTAAGAGTTCTAACCAAACTCAAACCGGTATGTTTTGTCACCTTTTTTATTGAGATGAGAATCAATGTTTAAAATATTGTTTACTCGTGTGTTTTTTTTAAACTTGTATATCAAAGAATCACTTTTGTTTGATCATTAATTAGTGTATGATTAAGTTTACAGGATTAGGTTTTATTGTAAGTAACTTTTTTATTAATAGAGATGTTGTTTTTAGTATAAATCATTTTTTATACAATAAAAGCCCTCGATATTTACACATAATATAATGAAAGAAAAAGGATTGATACTTTTGCTGTTGTTTGTGTTTTCACACATTCAAGCCGTTGAAATGACGGGTTTGTTGGCCTATGATGATTTTAATGAAACTTCTTTTGGTTGGCAAGGCGACTGGGTTCCGGGAGATAATTCCAATACTTTTTCGACAATTACCCACCAGATTCCTTTGGAGTATCGTCATTCCAGTGGCATTCTTATCCAGGGGGGCGATCATTGTATGAGAGCTGTTGCATCCCGATATGGAAGTCAATCAAAATATTTGTGCCGTGACCTCAATGGCTTGGATGAAACATTTTATGTTAGCTTTTTAGCTCGCGTAGCAGAGCGAAAAACCGCTAAGTGGAATTATATTGCTGTTGGGAAAAAGGATAATACTGACGATTCTGGAGTATTGCTGGGCACGGTAAATAGAAAGAATATGCTCGGGGCAGTTTTTTGTGAAAATGGCAGTAAGACCAAATATATTAATCATTTTGGTTATTCAGTCCCCGATGCTAATGAAACTTATTTTGTTGTAGGTAAATGGACTTGTAATTCTTCGGGTGTCGTGACTTCTATAAAAATGTGGCTCAATCCAACATCTCCCTATTCTGAGACTGCAGAATATTCACAAACAACATCTTATTCGCCTAATGATGTGATGTCTTCTATCGATCTTCAGGCCTATTTTGGAGCAGAGGCCTATTTTGATGAAATACGTGTAGGCCGCACTTGGCAGTCTGTAGTATCTAATATTGTGATCGAAGAAGCGCCAGAGGTGAAATATAGCGGAGGGACTGGGACGCTAGATGACCCTTACCAGATAGCTTCGGCTCAAGATCTTATTCTACTCTCTACTGCTTCCAGAGATTGGGATAAACACTTTATTCAAACGGCCAATATTATTTTTGATGATAATACAGCTGTTGATTGGAATGGGGATGGTGATGTAAATCATGCTGATGCTGTGGGCTTTTCGCCTATTGGAAATGCAAATGTGAATTTTACGGGGAGCTTTGATGGTCAGGGTTATCGTATAAAAAATCTTTATATAAATAACCGGACTAGCTATACGGGACTTTTTGGAAGAGTGGCTGATGCTGAACTCAGAAACATATCTCTCTATGGCGTTGATATATCAAGTATGTATTATGTTGGGTCTTTGGTGGGATATGTTGAGAATAATGTAATTATTGAAAGTTGTTTTGCTAAGGGAAGTGTGGATGCTTTAGGTTATGCCGGCGGCCTTGTCGGTTATATTGTTTCAGATACGCAGATAGAACATTCTTTTTCTTCTGTTGATGTCCAGGGTTTATATTATGTTGGTGGTTTTGTGGGGATGTCTGTTATGGCATCTGTTGAGATTTCTAACTCTTTTGCTACCGGCGATGTTGATGCTTTTGTTTACTCTGGTGGTTTCGTAGGCGCCAATCAATACTCTGAAATAGAGAATGTGTATGCCTCAGGAAAAGTGACGGCAGATTATTATGCAGGGGGGGTAGCCGGCTTTAGTCAAAGTGGTATTGCCAACTCTTTTTGGGATGTGGAGTCTTCAGGGCTTTCGACCTCATCAGGTGGTGCTGGCGTAGTAGGTAAGACCAGTGAAGAAATGCAGGATGAAACAACTTTTGATAATTGGGATTTTGATGATGACTGGTCCATTAATGAAGCTGATAACGGGGGTTATCCTTTTTTGGAGATTATTGAGGAGGCTGTTTTACCGGTGGTGACCGAGTTTGTTGGTGATGGTGATTGGAATGAAAAGGACAACTGGACTAATGGAGTGCCGGATGGTGACGAAGAGATGGATGTCGTTATAGATGCTAAATGTAAATTGGATGATGAAGTATCTGTTAATGGTATAAAGATAACAACAAAAGGAAGTTTGGTGCTTGGTGAGGCGGCTAATATTTCGGCCAAAAAGGAAATTGTTCTGGAGTCGGCTGAAGATGGCACTGCAGAGTTGTATTCACCTGCAGCGTTTGCTGATACGGTTCAGCAAAAGAAATTTTTTAAAGGGGGGCAGTGGAACTTTATATGTGTTCCTGTTGAGATGAAGGCGGGCAATTTGTTTCCCGATATGCAATTGGCTAAAAGCTTTGTTGACCCTGATGGTGAATATTGGTTGGTAGAATACTCTCAACAAAAGCGTGATACCACAGGTACGGGTATGCAGGATGTGATTTCGGATGATTATATACTAACGCCAGGTATGGGGTATATGGTATGGGTAGACAACGATGTCGTAGGTGAATATAAACATTTGGTAGCCAATAGTGAGAGTAGAGTGGATACCAAATACACGGCAAAAGGCAAATCTCCTAATCACTCCGGTTGGAATTTGGTAGGGAACCCTTTTTCTCATACTATGACCTATGAGGATGTTTTTGATTGCCCTCACAATCAGGAATACTTTACGGGTGCTGTGTATGTGTGGGATGGTATTGGTTATAAAACCTGGGTAGGTACTACAGGAGATGAAGAGGCTACTACGATAGCTCCCATGGAGGCCTTTTTTATTAAACGTACCAGTTCTGATAAAGAGTCTGAGTATTTCTGTATGGCACCGGGTGAATGTTCCTGTTCGGTTAATTCGTCTAAATCTGTTTCTTTGTTAGAACAGGATAGGTCTCATAATAGATTGGAAATAAGTCTGAATTCTAAATCAAATGTGAATTGTGACAAAACATTTATTTGCCTAAATAGCAATGCTACTGAAGGGTTTGATGATGCTCTGGATGCGCGTAAATTTGAGACAAAAAATGCCTACAAGGATTTGATTTTTTCATCTTTTGAAAACGATGCTTTTGCAGTAAATGCTATTGCCTTAGATAGCGGTGTGTTTGAGATACCCTTAACCATTAGTCTGTCTGCAGCTATGAGGTCTGTTAGCTTGGCTTTTGATGTTATGACGGAAGAGGGGTGTCAATACTATTTGCTCGATAAATACGACGATGATACGACTCTTTTAAGCGATGGTGATTTCTTTGATTATGAAGTTGATGATGCGGTCTTGATTGACGACCGGTTTTCTGTTGTAGTACGCAATACACCACCATTAGAAACGGCGATAGATGCCCCCTTGTTTGAGCAAGAAAACCTTGTTGAACTTCAATTTGCAGATGGGGTTATTAATGTACGATCAATAGCTGAGGAAACCGTTAAAGGGGCTGTGATAGATATGTCCGGAAAAGTGGTCGATACATTTGTTTTAGAACCTTGTGGGGAATATGTTAAGAATTATTTGCCGGGAGCTTATGTGGTAAAATTAACTTCAGGAGGGAAGCTTGATCAGCATAAAATTGTAGTGGAATAATGTTGGTATAGAGGTTCGTATAGGGTTTGTGGATGTTGCATGCTAAATCTCAAAGCTTAAAATGGTCGTATAAGTCCCGAAGGGAAATACTGACAAAAATTCTTTGGGTTTTAAGTGTAAGTAATATATAAAGCATTAACATCGCTAAATTTGTTGTGTTAATGACAGTAATCAACCAATATCATAAATAAATGTTAAAGCGATTGAGGTGGCTGTTTTTTTTGACACTAACCTTAAATAGTTTTCATGCGCACCTAATAGCTGCAGAGGCTGATAGCGAACCCTTTGATACAGTCTCTCTAAGCTTTACCAGGCATTTGTCTGATGAATTTGTGGCGCGGTGGAATGCTAACTCTTCCGGTACTGAGCAGGGGAGAGATAGTTTATTGTCTTTTTTTACGAATAGCAATGGTGGCTTAGAATCCAGTGCTTTATTTTATTCCGATGAAGATGATATAGAAACACAATTTTGTGGTTATATCACGCCCCGTGAAAACCAAGAATATACCATTCACGCTTTAATTGTTTACGGAGAAGACGGACTAAGCCGTAAAGTCATCTTAGGCGTGAGTCCCGGGGCTTATGCCGAGGGTGACGTGGTGATGAAAGCCGCTGCTTTGGTTGAGCCTGTTTTACCGCCTAACCTTTTTGCTGATGGTGGCTATAGTGGTGGTTCTGGTACTCAAGAAGATCCTTTTCAGATAGCTACAGCTGAAGATTTGATAGCCCTTTCTCTTACCTCTTCACATTGGGACAAACATTTTATACAAACAGCCAATATTATTTTCAGTTCGGACTATGTCAGTGAGGATTGGAATGGTGATGGTGTTATCAATGCATCGGACCAAGTTGGTATGCAGCCTATTGGGCTTAATTCGCTCCCTTTTTCCGGTGTTTACAATGGTGGAGATTTTAGAATAAAACATTTACTGGTAGATAATGGAAATAACTACGCAGGAATGTTTGGTTATTGCAGTGGCGCTACTTTGAGTAATATAGGTCTTGCTGCGGTTTATATCTATGGCTGGCGTTATGTCGGTGGACTGGTAGGGTATTGTTATGCAAATAACCTTATTGAAGCGTGTTATGTGACGGGTTATGTCGCTGGTTTTCGCTATGTAGGTGGTTTGGTGGGGTACATACGTTCTTCTACTGAGGTTACCGAATGTATCTCAACAAGTAGTGTAGACGGGGCTTTGAATGTTGGTGGTTTTGTAGGAACCACGATGGGGAGTGATGTGCTAGTTTCTAATTCGGTATCGGCAGGAGAGGTCGATGGTTGGTATGCTACAGGGGGGCTAATAGGTAATGGCGGATCGGCTACAGTAGAAAATGTGTATTCTGAGACTGAGGTTAACGGACTGTTTAGTGAAGGTGGCTTAATAGGGTCAGGCAATAATACCGATGTCGTCGATTCTTATTGGGATATAGAGGCATCAGGGCTGTCTTCTTCAGCCAGTTCTAATGGGAGCACAGACGAAGGTTTAAGCTCGGAAAAGTTAGCGGATTCTAGTACCTTCGTGAATTGGGATACAGCGATATGGTCTTTTGATAAAAACCTGAATAGTGGTTTGCCAGTCATCGAAGTACAAAGCGATTTTTATGAACCTGTTGAAACCGAATTTGTAGGTTCAGGTTCTTGGGATGATCCTGATAACTGGACCAATGGCGTGCCGGACAAAGACGAGATAACAACAGCAATTATTTCCGGAGAAGTTGATATTAATAGCCCTGTAGCTTTAGAAAACCTGATAGTGGAAAATGGTGGGGTGGTTAATGTTTATGAAGGTGCAGACATAGATGTTAGTGAAGATATGATTATTGTGTCAGATAGTACTGGTAGTGGCGAATTTTTTGTCAATACCGTGACGGATTTGGATACAGCTCTTTTAGAAAAATATTTTCAAGCAGAAACATGGAATTTCATCTGTCTGCCGGTAGATGTTACAGCGGATAACCTATTGCCCGACTTGCAGTTGGCTTCTTCGTGGAACGATCCTAATGCTGATTATTGGTTGGTAGAGTATTCTGAAACAAAAAGAGCTCAAACAGGCACTGGTATGAGCGATATTTTTGATGGTTCTACGGTGTTACAAGCCGGGAAAGGTTATATGGTTTGGGTCGAAAGAGGACAGGTGGGTGCTTATACTCACTTGGTGCCATCTAACGAAAGTACGGTGGTGACACATCTCTCCAGTGGTCAGGCGGTCAATAACTTGGGGTGGAACTTGGTAGGAAATCCCTTGACTTACACCATGACTTATGATGATGTGTTTGATTGTGAGCATAATAGGGTGCATTATACCGGAGCGGTATATCTCTGGGATGGTGTTGGGTATAAAACCTGGGTAGATGGAATTGGTGATGAAGAGGCCCAGACGGTTTCTCCACTAGAAGCTTTCTTTGTGAAGCAAAGTGATGGTGAGAGTGGCTATTTTTGTATGACTAAAGGAGCTTGTGATTGTACCGCTACCGAAGTGAAGTCCGCGGCACTAAAATCGGAAAGATGCTATTCTGAGGTTATTACTCTAATGGTAAAGAATAAAACAGGAAGTGATAAGGCTTATTTGCGTGTGACTGGGGATAAGAAGGATTACCGAAGTGCCCAAAAACTGGAATTGCATAACGCTAACCGCCCCAGTATTTTCTTGTGGGGCGAAGATGAGGTAGAATATGCTGTAGCTGTAGCTGAACTGGATACAGCATCTGTGATGGTTCCGGTGGAATTGAGTCTGAATGATTCTGAATCTTTTGCATTGAATATGAGGGTGAAAGGAGATGATGTATATTCTTATCGCTTTTGGGACGGGGCTACAGCCTACGATTTTACTAAAGAGTTAGACGTTGTTTTTGATACTGGAGAAGCGGTTAATAGTAGTCGTTTTTCTTTAGAGATTATAAAAAATGTGATAGGGACAGAAACTTATGTGATAAATAACCAGGAAGAAACAGATGTCTTAGCTAAGCTTAGTACTGATTTTCATTTTTTAGAAATAAGCTCTATGTATAAAAAGGCATTGGAAGCAACGGTTTATGATATGTCTGGTCATCAGCTTCGTGCTCTTTGCTTGCAAATCAATGAATCGGAATTCTTTAATTTACCCTCAGGGGTTTATATTGTTTTTATTAAATCAGGAAGAAAAGAGAACACTGTAAAAGTAGTGATACCTTAATTCTTTGTTTTTTTTTACCCACCATACTGAACAAAGCCAAATGCTTTTTGTTATGCATACAATTTTAGATAAGTAATCATATAAAACAAAAAATAAAATGGCAAATGTAACATTCGCAGGAAACCCTGTCAACTTAGTAGGAAATCTCCCGGTAGTAGGAGAAAAAGGGGCTGATTTCACTTTGATAGCCCAAGATCTTTCGGCCAAAAGCCTCGCTGATTTCGAAGGAAAGGTAAAAGTTATAGCAATTTACCCATCAATAGACACAGGGGTGTGTGCCGCTCAAAACCGTCAGGTCAACGCCTTATTTGATAAGATGGAAGAC
>DHQI01000091.1:5882-28454 GCA_002408065.1 Bacteroidales bacterium UBA5342 | reverse complement strand
AGTGTTATGTATTTCAAGAGATTTACCTTTTGCTCAAAAACGTTTTTGTGGTGCAGAAGGTCTGGATAGCATTGTGACGCTCTCAGATTATCGTGATGCTTCTTTTGGTGAAGCTTATGGTTTTCTGATTGATGAATTGAAGCTTTTGGCCCGTGGTACTGTAATTCTTGACAAAGACAATACTGTAAAATATGTAGAAGTAGTACCGGAAATTACTACTGAGCCGGATTACGACAAAGCAGTAGAGCTCGTAAAATCTCTATAACATAAGAAACCATGAATCAGAGATAGTCTCAAAAAAAATCCCGGAACAAATCATTTGTTTCGGGATTTTTTGTTTCAGCCTCTATATCGAATTCTGTTTAATATCAACTTTGTAGCTCGCCGTTGTATTTCTTGCTCTTGTTTCTTACTTCGCCCCCTGATGCGACTCTTTCGTTTAATTTCTCAGGAACGCTTATGTAATATATGGTTCCTCCCGTATTGGCAATGGCTTCCAAATAAACCTTGGGTTTTACCCATACTTCTGCACCGGTTGCTGCTTTGGCTATTACTTTATCGGCATTGAGTGTTTTAGTGTACACATTTGCTTTGGTATTAGCCGAGGTCTCAAAACGTTTGGCCCAACCGTAGAGCGAAATGGCACTGCCGCCGCCTGCATCTGCCTTCAAGTCAGTGCATTCTACCTCTGCCTTGATGGAGCCTCCTGTGCTGGCGCTTATCTTTAATTTTTCTTGTAGAATCACTGTTTTTGTTTCCACACTCGCCCCTTTGCTAACGCTAAGTTCTTTTAAGCTTTTGTAATAAACAACGACAAGTACAGATAACTCTTTGTTGATTTGTGGGCGCATCTTTAGTTTTAACGTGCTCCCATTTACTTCGGTGATGACGTCGCTAAGCAGGGCATTTTCAATTCTTACATCCACTTTTTCTTCATGACTTTTTCTTAACAATACGTTGATGCCATTGGTGGCTATTATTTTGTCAAAGGCGTTCAATTGGCGTGTCTCGGTCAATTCTCCGGCAGATAAAAGAGCTGGAAAGGCTAAAAGCAAGCTTATAACAAAAGTGAAAAGTTTCATGTGGTGTTTTTGTTGTTTCATAGTATTAGACTTTAAATGCCAAAGGTAGCAATCTTTGTGCCAAACTGAAAGCGGAAATATTGTAAGAAATGCTGTCATGATGTCACGGTTTGCAGCGTGGTTTTGCCCCTTCTGTCAGTATGATGATTTTGGCATATTTTCTGTTAAAAGCACGGTCGTAAAATATTAAACTTTTAAAAACAAATATACAATGAACATTAAACCATTAGCAGCGCGCGTGGTCGTTAAACCGGCAGCTGCAGAAGAAACTACAGCGAGTGGAATCATCATTCCTGATTCAGCTAAAGAAAAACAACTTAAAGGTGAAGTCGTAGCCGTGGGGCCTGGTACTAAGGATGAGGTGATGGAAGTATCCGTAGGTGATACTGTTTTGTATGGAAAATATGCCGGTACAGAGTTGGATCTCGATGGAGACGATTTGCTGATTATGAACCAGTCTGATATTCTTGCAATAGTATAAATCAAGACCATAAGACGATAGCTCACAAGACAAAAAAAGAAGTCTAATGTCTTTGAGTCTGATATCTTAATAAAAGTATAACATAGAATTAAAACATTTAATCATGGCAAAAGAAATTAAATTTGATATTGAAGCCCGCGATTTGCTTAAAAGCGGTGTGGATCAACTGGCAAATGCTGTAAAAGTTACTTTAGGTCCTAAAGGACGTAACGTTGTTATTGAGAAAAAATTTGGAGCACCGGCTATTACTAAAGACGGAGTGTCGGTAGCCAAAGAGATTGATCTTTCTGATCCGTTTGAAAATCTTGGCGCTCAGATGGTAAAGGAGGTAGCTTCTAAAACAGGTGACGATGCCGGCGATGGTACAACTACCGCTACAGTACTAGCGCAAGCAATTATTTCTGTGGGCCTTAAAAACGTAGCTGCTGGTGCTAATCCAATGGATTTGAAGCGTGGTATTGATAAAGCTGTTGAAGTTATCGTTGCTGACATTAAGTCACAATCTAAGCCTTGTGATACTAACGAGATGATAGAGAATGTGGCAAAAATATCGGCTAATAATGATGCTGCTATTGGTAAATTGATTGCCGAAGCCATGGAAAAGGTATCGACTGAAGGGGTGATCACTGTGGAAGAAGCTAAAGGTACTGATACTACTGTGGAAACAGTAGAGGGAATGCAGTTTGACCGTGGCTATATCTCACCTTACTTCATTACTGATACTGAGAAGATGCTGGCTGACTTAGAGAATCCTTTTATCTTGATTTATGATAAGAAAATCTCGACCATGAAGGATTTGCTTCCGGTATTGGAGCAGACAGCACAATCGGGTCGTCCTTTGTTGATTATTGCTGAGGATATTGATGGCGAGGCCCTGGCAACCTTAGTTGTTAACCGTTTGCGTGGTTCTTTGAAAGTGGCAGCGGTAAAAGCTCCCGGGTTTGGTGATCGCCGTAAAGAGATGCTGGAAGATATTGCAATACTTACAGGTGGCGTAGTGATAAGCGAAGAAAAAGGTATGAAGCTTGAGGGGGCTACTATCGAAATGCTTGGTCAGGCTGAAAAAGTAACCATCGACAAAGAGAATACAACTGTTGTGAATGGTTCTGGTGCTCATGAAAACATTGCAGCACGTGTAGGGCAAATAAAAGCACAGATTGAAACAACAACTTCTGATTACGATAAAGAAAAGCTGCAGGAACGTTTGGCAAAATTGGCTGGCGGTGTAGCCGTACTTTATGTAGGTGCTGCTTCTGAAATGGAGATGAAAGAGAAAAAAGACCGTGTGGACGATGCCCTTTCTGCAACTCGTGCAGCAGTGGAAGAAGGTATTGTTGCCGGTGGTGGTGTAGCGCTTGTGCGTGCTATCGCAGCTCTTGATGCCGTAGCTGGTGATAATGATGATGAAACTACAGGTATTGAAATCATTAAACGTGCTATTGAAGAGCCATTACGTCAGATCGTACGTAATGCTGGAAAAGAAGGTGCTGTGGTTGTCAATAAAGTGCGCGAAGCAGAAGGTGATTATGGTTATAACGCCCGCATAGATAAATATCAGCAAATGTTTGAGTCCGGTATTATAGATCCTGCCAAAGTAACTCG
Source organism: Bacteroidales bacterium UBA5342 (assembly GCA_002408065.1). Classification (GTDB taxonomy): domain Bacteria; phylum Bacteroidota; class Bacteroidia; order Bacteroidales; family UBA5342; genus UBA5342. The sequence continues at coordinate 25,289 of DHQI01000091.1, read as the reverse complement.
TGTAGCACTGGAAAATGCAGCTTCTATTGCTGGTATGTTCTTGACTACTGAGTGTGTCTTGGTAGATGAAAAAGAAGATGAACCTGCCATGCCAATGGGTGGAGGCGCTCCTGGTATGGGTGGTATGCCGGGTATGATGTAATAGGCATTTCGGCAGATAACTAAATAAATTCAAAGGAAGGCGTGGTTTTATGACTGCGCCTTTTTTTGATTTATTTTTACCTCCTTGTTATAGAAGAGTGGGTGGGCATACTAAAAGCTATTGTTTGTTTTAATCCTGAGTCCGGGATTCATGAATAACATTGAGCTTGCCCCTTTAAATTGATAAGCCTACCTTAAAAAACAAAATTATTATTCTACGATTCTTTTATTATCTGTGCTTTTCATCGCAGATCTCTAAAGTTTGATTTTGATTTAAACTTTTAATCAGTTATATATGTTCTATAAATTAAAGGGGGACGTTTTAAAAAATAAATTATTATTCATCTGACTTATTGTTAAAGCAACAAGGCTAACATATTCAGCACCTTGATATCGTACTAGGTGATTCACCTATAACATATTATTAGGTGAATCTCTGTTTTAGAGAGATGAAAATTCTTCTATTTTTACATGTTAATAATAAGGTGTAAATTAAAGTGTGAAAAAACCGTATGGATTCAAAGATTTTACTTGTAGACGATAATCCTAAAAACCTTCAGGTATTGGCTAATATGTTGAAAGTTGAAGGCTATGCTGTGGAGTTTGCGTTGAATGGAAAGGCTGCAATTAAATGGATGGAAAGAGAGGCTTTCGATTTGATTCTCTTGGATGTTATGATGCCGGAGATGGATGGTTTTACTACTTGTGAAATAATTCGTAATGATCTTAAGGATAAAGACACTCCTATCGTTTTTTTAACGGCTAAAACTGATCAGGAGAGTGTGGTGCATGGTTTTGAGATAGGAGGTAGGGATTATGTTTCTAAGCCTTTCGATTCGAGCGAGCTATTGGTGCGCGTTAAAACACAAGTGGAGTTGAAAAAAAGTAAAGAAGCCCTCCAATCTCTTAATCAGGATTTGGAAGATAAGGTGAAAGAACGTACGCTTAAGTTGGAGGAAACAAACAAGGCTCTTCAGGAGAGTGAAGCAACTTACCGCTATGCTCTTGAAGCTTCTAATGATGGTATTTGGGACTGGGATTTGGATACTAATGTGTTAAAGTTTAGTGTAGGGTTATATCGCTCTTTGGGTTATGAACCCAATGAGTTCCCACAAAGTATAAAAGAGATTATAAAACGATCTCATCCAGATGATTTATGGGTACAACGTAACTATATCTCTCAAATAAGAAAACAACAACTGCGATACATCAATGAGGAGCTTAGAGTGAAGAATAAAAATGGTGAGTACTGTTGGTTTCAGATAAAGGGAAAAGTAGTAGAATGGAATGCAAAAGATGAAGCGAAAAGATTGGTGGGCATTAGCACGGATGTTACTTTTGAGAAAATAAAGAATTATGAAATAATGGATGCGGTGTTGAAGACCGAAGACAGGGAACGCCGCAGAATCTCTAAAGATATCCATGATGGTTTGCAACAAACTTTAACGATCAGTTTGCTCAATTTTCAGTATGCGAAGAGAGGATTGGATAAATTGGATCAAGAAGCTCAGGATAAGTTTGCTGTGGGCTACGAATATTTGAATAAAGGACTGGTAGAGAGTCGTGTTGTGGCGCATTCGCTGATGCCTCAGGCGATCTTGGATTATGGCTTAGTGAGTGCTTGCGAAAGTTTGGTGGAACTTATGAACAAGTCGGTGGAAAACACTCATTTTAGCTTTATACATAATTTTGGAGAAAGTAGGCTAGGGAATCAGCAGATAGAAATAACTTTGTACCGTATAGTACAGGAATCGATTAATAATATTATAAAACATGCCAATGCTGATACTGTGGATATTCAGTTGAAGAACTATGATGATGTTATCTTGTTAACAATAGAAGATAATGGTCAGGGGTTTGATATGAATACCGTCAAAAAAGGTTTTGGTCTCAATGGTATTCAAAATAGATTAGAACCGGTTAATGGTTTATTTGAGATAAATAGCCGACCGGGAAATGGCACTAATATCGTTGTTGAAATAGAGAAGAATAACTTAATAAGCTTATGAAAAAGATGTCTTTAATAATGGTAGATGACCATAAGATGATTCGAGATGGTTTAAAATCCTTTTTGGCTAGTGGTGATGAATTTGATATTGTTGGAGAGGCTGATAATGGGCAGGAGTGTTTAGATCTTTTGAAAGATATAAAACCCGATGTGGTACTGACCGACCTCAATATGCCGGTAATGGATGGTATGGAGCTGACAAAGCAGATTACTGAGAAATACCCGGAAGTTAAGGTCGTTGTACTTACAATGTTTGACGAGAGTCAGCACGTAAAGCAAGTATTGGCAGATGGTGCTCAAGGGTATTTGCTTAAAAGCTGCACTGAGGAGGAGCTAAAATTAGCGATCAGAAATGTGGGTAATGGTGGTACTTATTACTCTACCGAAGTGACCAATATTATTATGAATAGTGTACGTAAGGTGAAGACCAAAGTAGACTCTAGACTTACCATAGAAATGCCACTCACTGAACGTGAAAAAGAGGTGCTTCACTTAGTCGTTAAAGAGTTTTCTAATCACGAAATAGCAGAACAACTCTTTATCAGTGTGAGAACGGTAGAAGCACACAAGCGTAATTTACTGGATAAAACAGGCAGTAAAAGTGTTGCCGGTTTGGTGCTTTATGCTATAGATAAACAGCTGTTTGAGGATCTTTAGGCGCCATTATTTTTATAGGGACGAGTGGGGTTCTGGAAAAATATTGTATTCCTTTAAAAAATAGATAAAAGGTCAGTGAAGCTATAGGCTTTGCCGGCCTTTTTGTTTTAGTTCAACCTACACTTCTGTAACACTCAGTGAACAGCTTCGGGGGATGCTTGCTGCTTGCGATACTTTTATCCCGCATTTTGTACGGGCTTATTCAAATTGAGTCCCTTCAGGTCTCCTCCTGTATGGAGCACAAAAACAGTTTTTATTTGAAATTAGAGTTTAAATATCCAGCAAAAAGCTGAACCTCAAATTAGAGCCCCTACTTTTTATGGTGAACCTTTTATATTATTGTGTATCCCAGGGCAATGCCTTAGTCTGTCCCTACAATTCCGGACGGCTGAATTAAGCATGCACTTTAACTTTGCTCTGTGTATCACTTTCAGCCGTCACCTGTAAACTGCTTCACTTCATAGGTTATTCATTATCAAGATATTTATCCATCAGTTCAAAGAAATCCTCTTTGTCAATAGGTTTTGAAATGAAATTGTCGCATCCATTTTTCATGGCTAGTTTTCTGTCCAACCGTGAGGAATAAGCTGTCTGTGCAATGACAGGTAGATCAGGAAATTTTTCTTTGATTAACCTTGTAGCTTCGTGCCCACCCATTACTGGCATTTTGATATCCATAAGCACGAGATCAATCGCATCATTATTCATACATATATCCACAGCCTGCTGGCCATTAATGGCGTGTATGAGTTTGTAGTTTTTTTCGGACTCTTCTATCAATAAGGCTTCTAAATAAAGGTAGTTAATCTCTTCATCTTCGGCTACCAGAATGGTGAATGCTGTCTCTTGTTCTTTTTCTTCCAGATTATCTGTTGTATCTTCCGTGACCTTTGTATTAGCTGGTTGGTAAGGTATGTTAACATAAAAAGTAGATCCATCCCCAATTGTTGATTCCAAAGTGATGTCACCACCTAATAGTTGAGCATTTTCGCGGGATATGGACAGGCCAAGCCCCAAGCCCCCATGCTTGCGCGAAATCTCCACATTAGCTTGAGAAAAACGTTCAAAAATGATTTTTTGTTTTTCAGGAGCAATGCCTATTCCTGTGTCTTTAACATAGATGGTAAGTGTAGAGTCTTTTATGTAGTAACCCAACTCTATAAAACCTGCATTTGTATACCTTAAAGCATTTTCGAGCAGATTATCCAATATTTTACGAAGTCTGCTTTTGTCTGAATAAATAAAGCTACGACTGTCTGCTAACTCTTTTTTTAGATATAAAGGAATATTTCTTTCTTTGGACTGTAGGTTAAAGATAGAAAAAGTTTCCATTAATAAGTCGTTAAGACATAATGCTGTTTTGTCAAATTTTTCTTGTTTAGTTTCTAACGTAGAGATCTCTAATATGTCGTCAATAACTTTTAGTAGCTGATTACTACTGTTTTGTACAATCTTGACATAGTTCTTGCGTTTGTCGTCGCTCAATTCTTGATTATCGAGCATATCCGAAAAGCCGATAATGCCATTCATTGGAGTGCGGACTTCGTGCGACATATTGTTTAAGAATTCTGTTTTTAGCTTATTGGATTCTTCCGCTTCTTCTTTGGCTAATTTCAGTTCCTTGTTACTTCTTTCAATCTCTTCGTTTTTCTTTTCGAGAAGCAGGGCATTTTTTTTCTCATTTGTGATGTCATTAAAGCTGATGATGATTTGTTTTATTTCATTTTTGTCATCGAGGATAGGGAAACCATTAACAATAAGCCACACCATGTCATATTTGTTTCGGGAAATCCCTACTACCATATTCTGTAAGGCTTTTTTATTGTTTATCACTTGCATTACCGGATATTCATCGACTGGCAGTTTTGTATTGTCTTCATATACGAAATTCCAGATCGAATCTGTAGCTTTTTTGCCTTTTATTTGTTGGGACTTGAGTCCTAATAGTTCTTCGGATTTAGGGTTGTTGAATGAAACTGATGTGTCTTTATTGTGTACAATGACGCCTGTTTGTAGATTGGTAATAAAACTCAAGTGTAGTTTTTTGTTTTCTTCAAGGCGTTTTTCATATTTTATTCTGTCGGATATGTCTAACACTGTAAATATGGTGCCTTTCGAAATGTCCTTATCGTCAATAGGAGTAGAAGAAAGCAAGATATCGATAATCTTTCCGTTTTTCTTTTTAAACCTTGTTTCTACAGTGCCGGTACCGCTCTCTGCTATTTGTCTATACTTCTCCCGACCAACATATTCATAATCTTCTTTAGACGGGTATAGGATTTCGGTACTCTTTCCTATGAGTTCGTCTTTGCTGTAACCGAGAATCTCTAGGAGCTTAGAATTGGCCTCTGTGAGAATTCGGTCTTTTACTTGTCCTATGCCTGTTGGTACAACAGAGAATAATCTTTCTAGAGTAATACGGTTTTTGTCTAATTGGTCTTTGGATTTTTTTTCTTCCGTAATGTCTTTAAACGTACAATAAGTTTGTTTGAAATTACCTTCGCTATCGTAACCAATACACCCTTCGTAGGATACGTAGATGTTCGTTCCATCTTTTCTTTGCATCTCAAATTGGGTGTTGTGAATCAACCCTTTGGCTTTAAATCTAGGAAACCGTTTGATAAAAAGTGCTCTTTGTTCCGGGTGCAAAAAGTCACCAAACCAACGTCCAATAACTTCATCACGTGTGTAGCCTAGGGTTTTTAACCATTGTGGGTTAACGTCAATCACATTGCCGTCCTTGTCTAGTGACTGGTAAGAGAGCGGGGCATTGTCGTATAAACTGCGGTATCTTTTTTCGTTTTCGGCAATTATTCTTTCTTGTTGTTTGAGCTGTGAAATATCTTCGATACTGACTAAGATGGCATCTTTTCCGTTAACTTTTACGATAGATGTTGAGATTAAACCTTCTAAGCATTTGCCGCTTTTATTATTAGGGACGCAATCGATGAGGGCTTCTACCTGGTAGTGAACATTCCCTGTCTTAGCGGTGTCTTCTATGGTATTTCTTATGGTACATTTGTTGCAATTTTCTCCATTACCACATGGATTTGCGTTGTTGATGACTTCTTTACAACAAAATATGTCGCCACAACTCAAGCCTGTTACTTCTTGCTCTCTGAAGCCGCTGAAATCTAGTCCGGTTTTATTGATCTTTATGATTCGGGTGTTGGTATCCATCAAGATCATGATGGACGGTGCATTGTCAAAGATGGTTTGCATCAGCTGCTCCTGGGCTTTCAATTCTTTAATGTTGGTTTCCAGATTTTTGTTTAGCTGTTCGTGTTTTTTACTATCCTTAAGGATTATGTCATTCTTTTCTTTTAGGGTATTTTCAGTACGTTTCAAGTCTGTGATGTCGTAATAGTTCTCGATCACGTATTCGACATTTCCATCTTGGTCCAAAACGGGGTAGGTATTTATTTCAAATGATGTTTCAGCCTTGTTGTCCAGAAATTTATGTATGAAATCTTTCACTGCTTTACCCGTTTTAAAGGTTTTTAAAGCAGGACATCCTGCACATGGTAAATCAGCATTGTTAAGTGTTTTGTAGCAATGTGTTCCAGTAAGGTTCTTTTCTAAAGACAATTTGTCTAATGCCCACTTATTAGCTTTAACGATGTTTAAATCTTTATCTAAAACTATTACTCCGTTTTGAAGAGAATCAAATATGTGCTCCAGGAAATGTAGTTGGGGGTCTTGGTTATGCATCTCTGTTTTATTTTAAATAATTGAATTTTAAGCCTGATAAGCAGAATTCTTTATGTTAGATATCGTTTGTTTAACTTTCAACAAACTATAGAAATTAATGTTTATAAGGATAATAACTTTCTAGCCTTTTTCTCTTGAATTATAGCTGTTACTTCTTTGTTTTCTCGTTTTCTAAATCGTCAATTAAGCTGTTGACTGTTTTGGAAAAATTATTAATCAGATTAATCAGCGTCTCAATGTCAAAGTTAGTTAATGATGTTTTGATTGCTTCACCATAATCGATTAACGATTGCACATTGAACTGTTTGCCTACTGCGCTTACTTTTGATGCAAATGCGTTGACATCATCACTCGCCTGTTGTTCTTTAAGAGGTTCACTTTCAGAGACAAGTTCCTTGATAGAGGTGTAAAAATGTTCTTGTTGATCCTTTTTTATTTTTAACTTCTCTCTTGTTGTTTCCGGTTTTTTTTCGGTGATTATTTCTACTTTAGATGGTAATAATTTTGCTAATGAGTTTACTAAATCCTGAACGCTGAAAGGTTTGGCGAGGAAGATGTCAAACCTGTTTTCTTTGCCTTTGTGTTCATTGAATTCGATGACCGAAGAGGAAGTGGCAATTATAGGTATACTTTCATATTTTGAATTTTCTTTGATTTTTTTTACCATCGTGAAACCGTCCATCTGTGGCATCCATAAGTCTGTTAATATTAAATCAACGTCATTTTTTTCAAGTAGCTTAAGGGCTGCTTTGCCATTATCTGCTTCAAAAATCGTTATGTCATGATTTTTTAATGCCATAGAGGTGTATTTACGGTTATCTTCTACGTCATCGACGAGTAGTATTTTAACTGCTTTGAATTTTACTTTGTTAGTGTCATTTGTTTCATAATCTTCTTTGTTATTTTGGTCTTTGTGATACTTCACCTTATTAAGGCTTAGAGTAAACACACTTCCTTCTCCTTCTTTGCTTTCTACTTGTATGTCGCCATTCATCAGTTTTGCTAATTTTTTTGATATCGTCAAACCTAGTCCTGTACCGCCATATTTTTTAGTGATATTACTGTCTTGTTGTGTGAAAGATTCAAACAATTCCTTTCTGAATTTTTGGGAGATACCAATGCCTGTATCTTCTACACTGATAGCAAGGTTAACACTTTGGTCCTTATCGTTAGCCACTGATTTTATACTCACCTTGATATGACCTTTAGAGGTGAATTTTAAAGCATTGCCTATCAGGTTTATCATGATCTGTTTGAAGCGCGTTTCATCGGTATAGATGCATTTCGGCATATTAGGGTCGATATCAAGTAAGAAGTTGAGCGCTTTTTCTTTTACTGATAATGAAAAGATGCTTTTTAACTCGGCCATGGTGCTGCGCAAGTCAAAGTAGTCATAATTAAGGCTTATTTTCCCGGCTTCAACCTTTGACAAATCTAATATGTCATTGATTAATGTCAAGAGGCTTTTGCCACTCAATCGGATCGATTTTACATAGCTTTGCTCCAATTCGCTGACTACAATTTCTTCAAGTAATTCTGAAAATCCTAAAATAGCATTCATCGGTGTCCTTATTTCATGACTCATATTGGCTAAGAAAAGGGATTTCGATTGGTTAGCCTGATCGGCTTGTTGTTTAGCACGTTTGAGCTGTTCCTGGGTTTTTATGCGCGATTCTATTTCTTGTGCTAGCCCGTCATTTACCAGGTTGACTTCTTTGATAGCCTCTTTTAGTTGTTTTTCTGTGTTTTTGAGTTGAGAAATGTCCACAATCCAGTTGAGAAAAGCTTTTTGTCCCTCATAGGTGATCGAATTTGTACTTAGTATGGCATCAAGAATTACCTTGTCTTTAGTGTAATACTGTAATTGATGATTTGTTATTCTTTTATGATTCTTCAAGTAGCTCAAAACTATGTCTCTGTTTTTTTTGTGCACATGTATTTTGACTATACTGTCTCCGGCTTTTAGGCCAAAGGTGTTAAAAAATCGTTTATTGACATATTTAATTGACCCATCAAGATGAGTGATTACCACACTTATAGGGCTTAGATCCAGGTAACTCCTGAGTTGGGCTTGTTCTACTTTTGCCTTTAATTCTTCTTTTTTGCGAGCTGTGTTGTCAAAGAGTGTTAATAGATAGCTGTCTTTTAATATGCTTGCGCCTCCTAATACTGATTTAGTTTCCCCGTTTTTACACCTTATATTAAACTCTTGGGTTTCAAAAAGCGTATTGTTCTCTTGAGCAATTCTTAATTGTTCAATGATTCTTTCTTGTGTTGCTTTCCGATAGTTAGGGTCAGGAAAAGCCTTGGGCCACCACGATGCAAGGTCGGGGATGTCTTCTAATGTATAACCATATACTTCTGTAAATTCGTTGTTTAATGATAAAACGACCCCGTCTTTCCGGCAATGGCAGCGAGGGATAGGGGAGGATTCAAATAACGATTTAAAACGTTGTTCACTTTCTCGTTTGATTTCCTGTGTAGTAATGGTTTTTTCAAGGGTTTCCTTGAGTTGAACCGTTTTTTCGTTTATCGTTTTTACCAGTTCATTACTGAAATTTACAAGCTTGTTTTCTCTGATTAACAGTTGTGAGGTCATTATCGAGAAATTCTGCGATAGGATCCCTAGTTCATCATCCGAAGAGATAGAATTAGGGGTGCTGAAGTCGCCTTCTGCTATTTGTTTGGCGGCTTCGTTCAGTTTTGAGATAGGACGCGTTATCTGTTTGGCAATGTATGAAATAATTAATATCAGAGTTAAAAGGATTGCTGACATTATTAAGCCCATTTTTATGTGGAGTTCTCCTATATGCACAAACATTTCAGACTCTGGTACGCTTATTAAGAAGGTCCAGCCCGAATCACCAATAGGATTATATATCGTGCGAATAATATCTCCTGATGAGCTTGTCATCGCCTTGGTGCCGTATTCCTTTTTCCTGATATCATTAACAAGTGTTGTATAATCTTCTTTATCCAAATCACTTTTTTTTATGTGGTCAAGAATGTTGCTTCCTAATCTTTGTGGGCCTTTAGATGAGTATATGTAATCTCCTTCACTGTTGATTATGGCATATGAAAATTTATCAAGCTTTTCGGTAACGAGAAGTTCGCTAATTCTATCCAGTCGGATATCTATTGTTATCCCCATCCATAGTTTTTGATCTTTCATTACTGGTACCGAAAAAGTAGTTATCCATGACTTGCCACAGCGACTGTCTCTATAGGGGGATGACCATAATGCGCGGTTTTCTGATTCAGGAATGCTGTATTGTTTCCATATTTTTTTGGAATAGTGCAAAATGGCTTCGTTGGGTGCCGGAAAGGTGATGTTGTTTGAGTCCCTGACAACTGTTGGAGAAAAAAGTTTCTGATCCTGAGTATATGCATAGGGAGCGAAGATGATAGAAGAACTTGAGACAATTTTATTTATGGAGAGGTTCTGTTCTATGGCTTCCTTTAACATCTCTTCACTAAGGGTGGCTTGTTTCAGCAGGGAACGGCGTGTGGAGCGTGTTTTATCCTCTATGATGTTGAGTTCTGTTTCCAGTATGTTGGTGTTTTTCCAAGAAATCTCTCTCAGTTGGTGATGTGTCTCTTGTTCAGTAGACTGATTGATGCGATAGATGCTGTAAGTCACCACAAAACACCACAACAGCGATGCCGGAACTAGAATAAGGAACATCATTTTACGGTAAATGGTTGCGTTAATCCAGGTTTTACCATAAGAAGGGAACCAAAAACCCGTGAGGATAGTGATACCAACCAACATAAAAATAGCAGAGGTATATATGCCCATTTTGTAGAGTCTGAAAAAACTATAGATATCATCTATCCGGGTGTAATAAGCCAGACCTGAAAGAGTAGCTATTATTAATATTAATCCTCCTAAAATGCTGATGTAATGGAAGTGCTTTGTCATGTGGCTTTGGAGGTTAAGTATTACTAAGGTGATGCCTGTGAGTAAAAAACAAACAGCACTAATGGGGGATGTCCTGTTTTGGTAGTTAGCTTCGCCGGCATTATAGCTCCTTTTCATTAATTGCTTGTCGATGCCCCATGCCCCCCCGAAGAGGTATTGGCTGAAGGTGAGCATGGCCATTATTATAATAAGAATGCCAATGAGTGCGGCAATTTTTCGTTTGTCTTTAAGTGACACGAAAAAGCCAAGTCCTGTAAGGAGAAAAGCAATGCTTGTACTGTAAGGTATATTAATATTGTATGGCGTGATGCTTTGGTCTAAGTGCCACCCCATAACAAAAGCTATGCTCAGTAAGGTGATGATAATCGAAAGGATGAGGCTTAATAGCTTAGGGAGTAATATGTTTTTCATATAAGCACCTTTATAGAATGAAAAATCAAATATAAGGAATTAGCCTGTACCTATCAAACCGGCTCACTAAATAATAGGATTGCGGCATCGTACTGTGGTAAGTATGCCCAAGATTAATATTGGGAAATCTAAAAGAGAAACGACGTTTTTTTGTACTTTATCTGATGATGAATTTTTTTACCTGACGGCCTGTTTTTGTATACACAGATACAGCATATACACCTTTTGTAAATTGTGCGTTGTTGAGGTTTATTTCACCTTCTCCCTGATGGATCGTCTGTTGTAAAACCAATTCTCCATTTATGCGATATATCTGCAATTCTACCTTAATTTCTGTTGGGTCAGTACTGATATTTAGCATGTGGTGTTGGCCTGTATTTACGATGGTAGGGTAGATGTTTAGTGAGCTTGTGTGGGTTTTATTAATAGAAATTGGGGTCGTGTTGTTTGTGATTGGAGAGAATGAATAGCCCATGCTCTCAGCGAGTTTTTGTGTGCTACTGCCCTGATATCCAAAAAATATGTTCTCCACTTGACCATTTGCTTTGTTAAAGATGTTGCAAGAGTCTGATGAATATTTGAATATGACGTCAGTATCCAATACGGTAACTTTGCTTAAGCGTTTGCAATTAGCAAAGGCATACTGACCAATACTATCAATACCCTCTGGCAATATTATTTCCTGTAATTGGTTGCATTCTGCAAAAGCACCATTTCCCAGCGTTAATCCGGAAGCCGATATCGTAACAGATTCCAAAGAGCTACATTGTTTGAAGGCATTGTTACCTATTTTTTGCAAACTAGCCGGCAAGCTAATCTGCTTAATGGTGTTATTACCCAAAAATGCATTTTGAGCAATTTCGCAGACTTTTTTCTGGTGTAGATATTCTGGAATAGTAAGTGAGGTAGACTTTCCTGTGTAGCTTTTGATTATCACTTTTCCGTCTTTGAAATAAGTGGTGAAATCCCCTTCGGGTTCTGTGGGATAGCTTGTTGGACCGTTGGCTATAAGCGGATTTGAGATCAAAACCGATACGAGTATTGCGAAAAAGAGTCGAAATTGTTTCATGGTTTTTATGGTTGAATAATTATAATGTAAAGGAGCGGTATTTTATCTTTTGCAATATGAGTAATCCCCTTAATTATGAAAAATAGGTGAAACACCTATAGGAACTGAATAATAAGCGAAAATGGCGTTGTTTGTTGTCTGTAAACAATAGGTAATAAAGCAGTTAGGTTTGAAATGTTTGAAATTGTGCTTTGCTGTTTCAGAATGCCTCATATTTGAAGGCTAAAAGCACAGTCTTATTGACGTTTATGTGGGATAGCTGTGTAATTTGTTAGGCATTGATGTGAAAAATAATGCATAAGTGATTCCCCTAAATTGGAAGGCTTAGGGGTTTGACTAATAAAAAAAGTGCGTTTGCGTCGGATATTTGTAGTGACAAAAACAAACAGACTTTTGTGATTGATTTTAGTTCACAATTTAATAATAAACGCTATGAAAACTTTATTTATTTATATCGCCATAATTTTTCTGCCGCTGATTGCTAATGCACAAGATTATAATATGGACAATATCTTGGGTAAAGAAAATGCAGCATTGTTAAACTTTCAGAAAGAGTTTTCTACTGATGCAGATCAAGTAGATTATTTAAGACAAGTCGGCAGACGTCTGGAACTTCAGTTGGATGAGCATCCTTTTCACTATCGTTTTTATTTGGTAAAAGATGAAGTGCCTAGTTCTTATTCTTTACCTGGTGGATATGTGTATATCACTACAGGACTTATCCCTGTTTTGCAAAATGAAGATGAGTTGGCTTATATATTAGCTCATGAGATGATGCATGCCCAAATGCGTCACCATATCAAACGTTGTGAGCAAGGTGTAATTCCTGATGTGGTTGCTATTCCTGGTAATTTATTAACTACAGCAAACCGAAAATTAGGAACTTTGGTCAATGCGCCTATTAATAAATATGAAGCTATTGTGTTTCACTCTTATGGAAGAAAATTTGAGAATGATGCAGATAAAGAGGGTATTGCTTTGATGGCTAAGGCTGGTTATGATCCTCATGCCATGTTTAGCGCTCTGGACCGTATTTCAAAATATATCGAGATTTCATCACAAGAGGTTAAAGACAGAAGCTTTTTTGCAGAGCACCCACAAGTAGCAGATCGCATTCAGGCTGTCGATAAAACGCTTGCTGAATTAGACTGGGAGCCTCAATCGCCAATACATCATCAATTCTTTGCTGAATTTGACGGCATCTTATTAGGTAATAACCCTTACGATGGCGTATTGTTAGAAAACCAATACCTCAACCCAGAATACGACTTTTGTGTAGAATTTCCTGCAGGCTGGTCAGCCACCCATATTAAATCAGATGTAGGTGCTTATGATGCTAAAAACAACTCAGCTATTCTTGTGACTTTAGATATACCTACACATACTCCTAAAGATGCGGGTGATTTGTTTGTGCAGCGTTTAGGTAATAAATGCAAAACAAGATTGGTTAATGCTGAGAACTATTCTCTCAATGGAGAAGATGCTTATAAAGTATCATTTGAATGTAAATCAAACGGTCGTAAACTTCAGGCCTCAATTATTTGGGTACGTCTCGAAGATAAACTAGTTCGCCTGATGGGTGTGAGTCCTGAATATATGGCTAAGCACGTAGAGCAAACAGCCTTAAGCTTACGTAGTCTTACTATCAACGAAATGCTTACGTTCAACGCTAATTACTACCAAGTAGTAAATGCACGCGAAGGTGAAAATTTAGAAGCATTATGTAATCGCTTAGGTGATGGTGTAAACAAGGAAATGGTGGCGCTCATTAACGCTAAGGATAATAATGAGATGCTGAAAGCCGGTGAGCCAATTAAAATAGTTGTTGAGCAAGAATATGGTTTAGAATATGATTACAACGATGCACGTCATATGATCGTTTCATTGTAAGAAATAATAGCGTGTTGTATAGCTCGCCTCCCCCTGTGTGTGATTTAGATGTTTTATCCTTTAAATTGAATTATTATGTGTTTACAAAGTCAGACAATACCTACTTTCGCTATCCTTAATTCATCAGATATTTACCGAATAAAGGATGAATTTGAGATCGAATATCACAGAGCCGGTGACATTTTATTGTCCCCTGGCGAAGTGAGTGAAAAACTATATTTTATATATAAAGGATTGGTGGTTGCTCAGAATAATGAGGAGCGCACAACTTGGCTTGAGATGGAGAGGCAAGTGGCCACTGATATTGTTAGTTTTCTGAGCCGAAAACCAAGCCAAAACTATTTGAAAGTGTATGAAAATGATACGGTACTGGTCAGTATAACTTATCAAAAGCTACACCAACTTTATAGCCAACATCATAATTGGGCACTTTGGGGCACTGCTCTGACTCAAATGACAATGTTGCGCATGGCTGAGTTTTCCAATAAGATCAAGATAAAAGATGCATCACAGCGTTATAATGAGCTTCTTGACTTTTATCCGCACTTGTTGGAGCGCGTTGCACTTAAAGAGATAGCTTCCTGTTTGGGGATAAATCAGGTTAGTCTGAGTAGAATACGTGCAGGAAAAGGCTACAGTTATCAACGGTAGTTCTCAGCTCTTATGTGAAAATTATAATGGTTTAGTAAATTGATGTAGCAGACAACAGAAAACGATGTAGTCACGTATTTAATTCTGACTTACATTGGGGGGAAGAAGCGAAAGTTAAAGTTTTAAATGACTTTAATCTTTCGCTTCTTATTTTATATTGAAGACTACTCTTTGCCACATTGTCTTTTGCTGGCTTGATTAGCATCTATAAACCTCTAAAACCATTATTATGGTTCATTATTTTGACGAGTAGCCCGGAGGTGATTGTTTTTTTTGTTTCCTTAAATGAATGATAATTATCTCTTTTACTGTTGATGAATGAACGATGATTCGATATTGTTTGAAATAGAAGATGGTCTTTTAAACCTAAGACTGAAACCTTTAAGGTTTTCACAATAAAAAATATTACTTTTGCGCCCGACAAATATCAAACTAATTTAAATTACGACAAGTGGATATATTTGAAAAGTTTCAGAAAGACCAAGGCTCACTTGGTCAATACCGCAAAGAAGCGCACGGGTATTTTGCCTTTCCTAAGTTGGAAGGAGAGATTAAACCTCACATGAAATTCCGTGGTAAAGAAGTTCTTAACTGGAGTTTGAATAACTATATTGGATTGGCTAACCACCCGGAAGTACGCAAAGCTGATGCCGAATCTGCCGAAAAGTGGGGCTTGGCTTACCCGATGGGAGCCCGTATGATGAGTGGTCAAACCAGCACGCACGAATTATTAGAGCAGCAACTGGCCGAGTTTGTTGGTAAAGAAGATGCTTATTTGCTTAACTTTGGATATCAGGGAATGGTATCAATCATTGACTCTTTAGTTGATCGTAACGATGTGATTGTTTACGATTCAGAAGATCATGCATGTATCCTTGATGGTATGCGTTTGCATATCGGTAAGCGTTTTGTGTATCAACACAACGATATGGAAAGCCTTGAGAAGCAGCTTAAGCGTGCTGTGAAGGTGGCAGAGAAAACCGGAGGTGGTGTTTTGGTGATTACCGAAGGGGTCTTTGGTATGGCCGGTGACCTTGGCGATTTGGCTGGTGTGGTTGCTCTTAAGAAAAAATACCCTTTCCGCTTATTGGTTGACGATGCTCACGGTTTTGGTACTATGGGTAAAACCGGTGCGGGTACAGGTGAGCACTTCGAAGTGCAAGATGAGATTGATGTGTATTTCTCTACTTTTGCTAAAGCAATGGCTAGTATTGGTGCATTTGTAGCCGGTGACGAAGATATTATTAATTATTTGCGTTATAACTTGCGTTCTCAGATTTTCGCGAAATCTCTTCCAATGCCTTTGGTAGAGGGAGGCATGAAACGTTTAGAGCTCTTGAAAAATTCGCCGGAGTTGCGCGAAAAATTATGGTCTGTATGTACTGCTCTTCAAGACGGTTTGCGTGCTCAAGGGTTTAACTTAGGAAAAACAAATTCTCCTGTGACGCCGGTTTATCTTTCAGGCAGTATACCTGAGGCTACCAACTTGGTGATGGATCTGCGCGAGAACTATAATTTGTTCTGTTCTATTGTGGTTTATCCTGTGATTCCTAAAGGTGAATTGTTGCTGCGTTTGATTCCTACTTCTTCACACTCTTTAGAAGATGTAGAGTATACAATCAAATGTTTTACAGCTGTTCGTGAAAATCTTGAAGCTGGTAAATATGATGTAGATACGATTCCTGATATTGCCAAATAATCAGACTAATATTATAAGGTTTAAGAAAAGGCTGCTTTTAGTAGCCTTTTTTTAGCTAAAGACAGATGAACGTTTTTAATACCATCATAGAAAAGGTGAGTCAGGGTAAGAAGCTGTTTGCGCTTCTTGTAGATCCCGAAAAGTCAAGTGCGGAGCATTTGAAGACTCTGCTTGTTAATCCAGGTGTTGCTGATGTAGATCTCATCTTGCTTGGAGGTAGTACGTTAGAGGCTTCGTCTGAAAAAACTCTTTCCGATATACGGCAGCAGATCGATAAGCCTGTGGTTTTGTTTCCTGGTAATGTGTCTCAAATCACAGCAGGGGTGGATGCTGTCTTTTTCCTTTCTTTAATTTCAGGAAGAAATCCTGAGTTTCTTATAGGTAACCATGTTAAGGCAGCTCCTCTGCTTAAGGACATGGAGGTGATTCCTGTCGCTTATATTTTAATAGATGGAGGTAGGGTGAGTGCCACTCAAGAAGTAACCAAAACCTTGCCCTTGCCCTCAGATGATATTGAAAGAATAGTTGACACGGCCGTGGCCGGAAAAATGTTGGGACATAAAATGGTTTATCTTGAGGCTGGTAGTGGCGCATTAAATCCTATTTCTCCCTCAGTAATCAGAGCTGTAAGGGAGCAGTTAGATGTCCCACTGATAGTTGGGGGGGGCTTGAAGTCTTCTGCTGATGTAGCTTTGGCTTATTCTTCTGGGGCTGATATTGTCGTCGTAGGAAATGCCTTTGAAACAAATCCCGCTTTGCTTTCGGATATATTCTCTTTGTGAATGGAAAAAAGAGTGATTTTTGGGTTTGATCATCAAAGCCTGATGTTTGTGCTCTTATTTTGCAAAATCTTGCGTTGTTTAAAAAAAGTTGAAAAGCTTTTCTCTTTCGCTGAAAATCATATATATTTGCCCGGTTGTAACTTTTTTGCCCATGTGATGATTTAACCCATGTTAAATTTTGATTCTAAAGATTGAAAAATAGTGGTTTTGCTGTTGTGTAATTGTGTAATTTTGCAGAGCAATTAAGAAAGAGAATAAAAAGATCTTTTTATACCTTATTTACAATTGCTAAATTGAATTGATTACAAAAAAAAGCCATGCTGGATGAACATTTTTGCAGGAGCTTTGTTTTAAGTTAGTTGGGTGATATAATCTACAATGAATAGACAGAAGAAAAACATATTTTTAGGCCTTTTTATGGCTCTGATTATGAGTGTTTTTTGCGTGAGAACGGTAGAGGCTCAAGTGAAGATCGGAGATAATCATGAAACTATTAATGCCGGTTCTTTATTAGAGTTGGAGAGTACTAGTAAAGGTTTAATGTTTCCCAGAATAGCATTGGATAGCGATCTTAGTGTGTGGAAACTCGATGGTAATGCAATGGATGGTATGGTGGTGTTTAATACCAATACCCAAAAACCTGAAGGTTTGTATTGTTGGTATAATGATCAGTGGAATCATTTATCAGGAGGAGGAACGATGATTGAAATGGACACCTTAAGTTTTAATACTGATACCCGAACATTGTATGATGATGGCGACAGTGTTGAAATTCCTTCAGGACGTGTTAGTGTTGTTTCTTCGGTTGATATTTTGCAGCAACATTTAGTGAATGGAACCGTGCAAGAGGGAGACATTTTTTACTTAACAGGTGGTGGTTTGTATATTAAGAACAATGTAACAAATACAACGAATGTGTCAGACGGTTACATCTTTGTTCCGGCTATGCCATCCCCCGGAAGAATCTTATATGCTAATTATTCAGCAGTAACTTTGGTGCACGATTCTGCTAAATTTCAATGGGCTGTCCCGGATTCCTTTTATCAGGAGCCTGATAATCCGCAAATATTGAATGTGTTAGCGCCTGATGATGCCGGTAATAATGGGTACTATGCCTTTGCTGTACCGAATACTTGGGCTAATCCTCGTATTTTTATGAAAGTGAAAAATACAGGAGATAAACCCGATGAAGGTTTTTATAAATTAAATAATTGTTGGCAAGTCACCAGAGAAATGGAGTACGACGGACAATTGTATCAAGTATGGACACTGGATGTGCCAATGCGTAAGTCGGTTATGGAATTAGATAATAATGGTTTTGGCCAGTTTATGATAGAGTAATACAGAAAATCAAGAGATAATAATAAAAATAAGCTATTTTCAATTAGAATCAAGTTATGAGAAATTTTACAAGAATGACCCTGTTGTTGTTGGTGACGACAATTTTGGGAGTGACGACGGCTTTTGCTCAAGGTGGAGGGACGATAAATCCAGCCGCTATTGAAGAGGCTACATCTACAATTACATTGAAGACGATGCGGGCGCTTTTCCCTGATCAACCGGTGGCTGTTGCTAACGAGTTGTTTGGTGGTTTGCATAGTGTTGCTGATGTGGACTCTCTACATGGTATCGAAGGCGAGTTGGATGATCAGGAATTGCAAATTGGTATGTTAGTTTATGTGAAAGAAACTAATATGTATTATCGTTACAAAGGACCTACCGGAGATGGTGTGACTTTGAATGGTGCAACAGCTCCTTTAGATGATGATGGTGTGAGTACCGTACACTGGGCATCATTAGCTGATGAGCTTTATGCTGCATTAAAAGATACTTTGCATACAGAGGTATATCAAGGTGTGCCTGGTGATACTGCAACTGTGGTTAGTCCTATTGAAGGGGATATCTACATTGGTTCCAATGACACGACTTATGTATATGACGGAAACAACTGGGAAGTGATGGCAGATAATGCTGATTACATTGAGGTGGTTGAGTTTGGTGTAGATACTTCTAGCGTGGCTGAACCTGTTGTTGGTAACATCGTTATTGATAATACCGGTACTTACGATACCACTTGGGTATACGATGGTACTCAATGGCAAGTGGCTTCTGCTGAAGGTCCTGGTGTAAATGTTTACGAAGGTGCCGCAGCTGACACCGCTACCGTAACTTCTCCAATCGAAGGCGACGTTTACTTAGGAGCTAATGATACGACTTACATCTATAACGGTAACAACTGGGAAGTATTAAGTGATAATGTAGAATATGCAGAGGTTGTAGACTTCGGCGTAGATACAACAAGCATTGCTAACCCTGTAGAAGGTAATATCGTTATTGATAATACCGGTGCTTACGATACCACTTGGGTATACGATGGTACTCAATGGCAAGTGGCTTCTGCTGAAGGTCCTGGTGTAAATGTTTACGAAGGTGCCGCAGCTGATACCGCTACCGTAACTTCTCCAA
>DHQI01000091.1:0-5799 GCA_002408065.1 Bacteroidales bacterium UBA5342 | reverse complement strand
AACAACTGGGAAGTATTAAGTGATAATGTAGAATATGCAGAGGTTGTAGACTTCGGCGTAGATACATCAAGCATTGCTAACCCTGTAGAAGGTAACATTGTTAACAATAATGATACGACTTGGATCTATGATGGCGATAAGTGGCAATTGTTAACAGTATTCAATGATGATACTTACAACGTGTATACTGATTTGGACGGTGATGCTTCAGGTTCAGCACCAGCACCTTGGTTGAATGGTGCTATTGATCAAGATGATTTTAGAGCACAGATACACGCTGCAGCTGCAACGTTGACAGGTACAACTAATGGTGGAATTGTAATTTATTATCCTGCATCTTGGGGAGACTTTACATACTCAATAGGTTATCCTGTAGCTGCACCAACTATAAAATTGGAGTTGACAAATGGAGTAAGTGTTACTACTGTAGCTCCTGCTGGTGGTCCTCAGACAGCTGATGAAGGTACTTATAAGAAAGTAACAATTTCCTCACGACAAGCTAGAGTTTACGTTGATTAATGTAAGATAATATAGAATTCAAAGGGCGTGTAGTGCATACTGCACGCCCTTTATTTTAAAGATATATATTATTGTGAAAAGGTGGCCAATTGTCATATTATTGTTTTTGTTTGCTATTGCCGGACATTCTCAGGAAGATAAGAACTCTACTTATGTGACTGAAATGCATGTCCATGGTGGTGCTAATGTAGCAGTGTTTGGTGACCTTAAAAATGTAGAAGATACTCTTTTCAATGATGGTCATCTAACGATGATTGGTGATTCTCTTCAGAATACCGCCCCAATGAAAGGTGTGGGTACTTTGGAAATGAAGGGTGATTTTGATCAACACATTACTGGTAAGGGAATTATTGTTATCGATAGCTTACAGCTAAAAAATGTATTAGATATTAGTTTTGATAATGATTTCATTATAAATGCTCATTTAGAGTTCCGTGAAGGTATTTTATATGACAATTATGATGCTTTGAGCGATCCGGATTCTTTGCCTTCTGTCACTTTTACTAATACAGCCGATTACGATACGCTTTTAGTTCGTGATGATAGTCATGTCGAAGGATTAGTAAGGAAGCAGGGACGTACTCGGTTTATATTTCCTATTGGGGATGCTTATATGTACAGACCTGCTGTGGCAGACAATATTCAGTCTGATACAACTATTTCGGCCCACTATTATTATGAGTGGATAAACTATCCTGAGGACGGCGTGCAGTTTGGCGTTGAATTATTTCGCGATGAATATTGGTATATTAGCGGTGCGGAAAAGGCTTATGACCTGACCTTGACTTATGATGAGCGTACGTCATCATTTGATACTGAGGAAGAAGGTGTTAATATTGTCTCCTATGATTCACGTTTTGATAGTCGATTCCGATTGATTGATGCAGAACCGGCAACTATTATGAGTCAGCTCTCTTATGTCGTTAGTGATCCTTTGGAAGATTTGGATTCTGTCTTTAACTGGTATGGTTTTGGCAGACAAGATCCGATGCAATCTGATGCCATTGATTTGTATGTGCCACAAATCCTGACACCAAACGGGGATGGCGTCAATGATAAGTTTGTGATTAATGGTTTAGGAAACTATCCTGATAATAAATTAGTGATATTTAACCGTTACGGAGATGTTTTATATGAAAAAGAACGCTATGATAATACTTGGGATGGAACGGCTAACAAGACGGTTATTGGGGGTGATGGTAATATTTTACCAACAGGAACGTACTATGTTTTCTTCTATAGTGGTGATGTGTTAATTTATAAAGATTTTGTACAACTGCTACGTGTAGATTGATGCATTCAGGATTTGAAGAAGCAAAGCATGTTACATAAGAATTTCTGTTTTAAAGGCCCTAAGCTTTTTTTTGCCATCTTCCTGGGACTGTCCTTGTTTTTTCTTTCTCCGGATGCTAAGGCACAGCAGGATTTTATAAATGGCTTTTACATGTTTAATCCTTTAGCATTTAACCCGGCTATAGCTGGTGTGAATGATGAATTGGTATTATCAGGTATCGTCAGAGAGCAATGGACAGGCTTGAATGGGGCACCAAGTACTCAATATGTAAATGCCCATTTGCCGGTGTATTCGTGGTATGATAAATATGATAGACCCGGGGTTATTGATTATCCTACAGGGCTTTCTACAGGATTTTTGCTTGCACATGATAAGTTGGGAGCGACCAACTATACCCGCTTTAGTGCACCGGTAGCCACCAGAGTTCGTCTGACAAGGTCTGGTATTCGTTTGTCGATGGGGGTGCGTTTTGATGCTTCGGTATTCACGGCTGATTATTTAAGACTTAATGGAGCAGAAGTGGAAAATGCATCTGCTATTTTAAGTGAACCTGAATATTACCTTGACTTTGCCGTTGGGATGTATCTATATCATACACAATGGTATTTTGGGGCGTCAATGACTAATATCCGTGGCTATGAGATGGATGATTTAGATTATGAGTTTGTAAGGCATTACTTTGCGTCGGCAGGTTATGCTCAACCGGTTAATGATGATTTAACTCTGAGATTAACAACTTTAGCAGCGATTGTAGAGGGGACACCTTTCACCATGACGCTAACTCCGGCAGTTATTATTCAGGATAATATTGAAACCGGGCTTACGTATAGATATCATGATATGTTTGGAGCGTTTTTGGCTTTTAAGCCTATGGATAATTTGAAGATTGGTTATTGGTATGAATATCCTATAGGGATAAAAGCAAATGAGATTGGAGCAACACACGAAGTCATGTTACAGATGACTTTTGATAGGTTTAGAAAACGGGTAATTTCACCTCGCTACTTCTGGTAGTGATTTAACAATGCAAATAAGAAAACGTTACATAAAAACTATCTTGTTGTTTTTGGCTGTCTTTTCAGTGGTCCCTTCTTTTGCGCGAAAGGAGCATTATTTTCGTTTAAGAGGTGAGCAGTATTATATGGAAGGACGTTATAAGCAAGCTTTAGAGATGTTTGAAAAGTATGAATCAGGTGACCCGTACAACTTGGTTTTTGATGAACCCTATTTGCATAGAAAGGCAGAGTTGTTGTATAAAATGAGTGAGTTTGATAGTGCTTTAGTCGCTTATGAGTTGGTGCTGCATACTGATCCGGAACAAATCAATTATCAGTTTTTTAAAGGCTTGATATTTAGAAGTTCTAATCCGACGGCCTATTCTCATATGTTGGCTGTGATTGATAGTGTAGAGCAAGAATCTTACGCTAAATATTCTTTTGAAGATACGGTGCGTCGTTTTGATGTTAAACCATTCCATGCCATTAATACAGAGTATTCTGAGTTTGCGGCAGTTGATTTTAAAGACCGAATTTATTTTTCATCAATTACTGACAGGAGATTTGCCCGTAAGGATGTTAACACTGATTTGACACACTATGATATTTATAGCGTCTCTCATTTTTTAGCCCATGGCGTTGAAGATTTTGAGGGAAAAATGTATGCTGAATTAAATAAAGAAGAGAAAAAACTGGCGGATTCATTGCATCATAAGATGGACTATCGTTACGAAGATCAACTGAATACGAGTTTTAATAATGGTCCTATTACTTTTTATAATGATTCTGTGGCATTTATTACAATAAATCAGGTTCATAACAAAAAGGATCAAGGTACCTTTAATTTAACGATTCATAACGTAAATTTAACAGGTGATCCGAATAATATGTTTACCAAGAGTGCTATAGATTACTTTGGGGAGTATTTCTCACCGGCTGATGTTGGGCAGATTGCTTTTTCAAAAGACCAAAAACAAGCTTGTATGGCGGTGAAGCTCTCATTTAGCAGTACTGAGAGTGATTTATGGTTTGCTGATCGCTTGGAAAATGGCCTTTGGGGGGAGCCTTATAAAGCTGATGATAGGATTAATACTGACTATGATGAGTTATTTCCTTGGTACTCTTTTGATGATTATCTGTATTTTTCTACAGATGGTCAGGTAGGTATGGGGGGCTTGGATATCTATAGGGTTGATATAAGGAATCCAAAAGCGTTACCACATAATGTTGGTTTGGGGATAAACACACCTTATGACGACTTTGCTTTTAATGTCGATACTTTAGGTAGAGGGTATTTGACTTCTAATCGCATCGGTGGTCGTGGTGATGATGATATCTATACGCTAGAAATGAACTATGGCTATATCAAAGTTGTTTTGCTTGGTGATACAGCATGGGTAGATAATCCGGATTTCGATTTTTATGATTTCCGTGGTGATAAGTTTGATTCAGTGAATGTAAAAACGGATACATCATATTTTACCCGGCGTTTGGCTTATGGTGACTATGATTTCAAGCATAGTTTTCCCGTAGATAGTTTGTATGAGAAGGTGCGTCTGTATGAAGATACGGTAACAGTTTATGTACAATTTGATAAGATATTGCCTGATACTCTACCGGTTAGTTTTACTAATTTCTGTTTCGATTGTGACGGAATGGATGAGATTACAGCAGATAAGTTTAGACGAATGGTCACTTTCTTGTTAGAATTCCCGGAAATAGAGGTGGTACTGACTGGTAATACCGATATGTTTGGTACACACAAGTATAATGATGCTTTAGGGATGAGACGTGCTGATATCATGGAAAAATGGTTGCGAGAGGCTGGGGTGACAAATCCTGTAATCAAATCGACTAATGGCAAGCGTAAACTAATAAGTAAAACAGATCATCGTTTGAACAGGAGGGTAGATGTTGAATTGTATTGGCCTGGGGACACCGAAAGAATCGTGTACATAAGTGATGAGGATGAACGATTAGAGCGCGAACTTGTTATTGAATATGATGCGGCATTAAAGCATGATCATCCTCTTGTGCCAGGTTATTATATTTTGATTCATAGGTCTAGACATTATTTGTCAGAAGATAAGTGTGCTGAGAGGTTTGGAGTACCGGATTTAGATGTCATATTACATTCTGAGAAATGGAATTTATTTAATTATTATTTGAATGTTCCTTTTAGTAGTGCGATAGAAGCACAAGAATTTATTGAGATTTTTAACTTGAAAGCTAAAGTTGTTTATTTGGAATAGTTTAACTGAAAAAGGTAATAGTTTTTTAACATCTGTTAATAAATATATCAATAAAGCTACATCGTTAGTTTTGTTATTAAAAAAAATTAGACCTTTGTGTGCTAAAGTGGTAGTTTTCAAAAACTATGTTTTGAGATGAAAAAGAAGTATATAATAAAATATGTTTATTTAATCGTATTGCTGATTTATGCAGGCGCGATAGATGCCCAGTCTGTGTTGAATAACGATCAGTCAGCGGCATTAAAAACCATTCGAACGGTAGATGACATACCCGTTGTTTTTCAAGATGAAACCAAAGGGGGCTTTCATCAGTACGATGTCGATCCTTGGGATACCATTCCTGAAGAGCGTATTCACGAAGGTATGCTCTCCTATAATACTTCTACCGGAGCTACTTATCGTTATATAGCTAAAGATTTCACGAATGGTATTGCTGATCACAATAATGAAGCTGATTGGGAAAGAGTATATCTTGTCGACGCTTTCAATTCTTCTAAAAACTATAAAGAAGGTGAAATTGTTATTAATGCCGGGGTCCTTTATCAGGCTAATACAGATGTTAATGCAGGAGCTTTTGATGATTCAGAATGGGATGAAATAGGTACTGACGACCAACAGTTAGAGTTCTTTGCTCTGAACGCCACAAGCGATAGTCTTTATATCCAACTGGAAGATGGCGGCCGTTTAGCCGTTCACCGTGACAGCCTGGGTAGCGATGATCAGGGCATCAGCCTTGTGG
>DHQI01000072.1:21030-37903 GCA_002408065.1 Bacteroidales bacterium UBA5342 | reverse complement strand
ATATTTGATGCGTTGCCCCTGCTTGAAGTATCGCATGCTTATAGAAAAGATGTAAATTTGTCCTTTCTAACGGATAAATCCGGAGGATAAAACAGTAAATATATTCAATGAGCGTCCATTTATTCCCGGATTTGAAGATAAGCCTTGAGGGAATTTTTATCAAATAATAAGATACATAATAATTCATTATGTTTTTTTTGACATTGAATTTTGAATAATAAATTTTGAATAAATAAATATGTTTTCAGGAATAGTAGAAACAGCAGCAGAAGTAGTCGGCTTGCAAGAGGAAGGAACAAACTTGCACATTACTATGACTTGTCCGTTTACCAACGAGTTAAAGATAGATCAGAGTGTGGCACACAATGGCGTGTGTCTGACAGTAGTGGATATTGATGGCGATAAATATACCGTGACGGCTATTAAAGAGACATTAGAAAAATCTAACCTTGGAAAGCTGAAGATAGGTAGTAAAGTAAATCTGGAACGCAGCATGATGATGAATGGTCGCTTGGATGGCCACATCGTACAAGGGCATGTCGATCAGACGGCTGAGTGTGTGAGTGTAAAAGAGGAAGAGGGGAGCTGGTTTTTTACTTTTAAATACAGTGTAGCGCCGGAAATGAAAGAAAAGGGTTACATCACTGTAGAGAAAGGTTCTGTAACTGTAAATGGTGTAAGCTTGACCGTGGTAGATTCTAAAGAAGATCAATTCTCGGTAGCCATTATTCCTTATACTTACGAATTTACGAACTTTCATCAGATCGAAGTGGGGTCCACTATCAATATAGAATTCGATATCATTGGGAAGTACATCAGTAAGATGATTCCACGATAGATAATCATATAACGGAGTTGGAGTTGGAGTAACTTCAAACTTCGTTCTTCAAACCTTTTAACTTGTCTAAATACACCGACATACTCAAACAGTATTGGGGTTATGATTCCTTCAGGCCTTTGCAGGATGAAATTGTAGCGTCGGTAGGCGAGGGAAAAGACACCTTGGGCTTGATGCCTACTGGAGGTGGAAAATCCATCACTTTTCAGGTGCCGGCTTTAGCGCGTGAGGGCTTGTGTTTGGTCGTGACTCCCCTTATAGCTCTGATGAAAGATCAGGTGGAGAACCTGAAAAAGCGTGGTATCAAAGCTGCTGCTATCTATTCGGGTATGACAGCCAAAGAGGTGGCGGTTACCTATGATAATTGTACCTTTGGGGGCTATAAATTTCTTTATCTTTCTCCGGAACGCATTGGTGCCAAGAATTTTTTAGAGAAACTCCCCAACCTCAGGGTGAGTATGATGGCCATTGATGAGTCGCACTGTATCTCTCAGTGGGGCTACGATTTTCGTCCTTCTTATTTACGTATTGCAGAGATTCGTCAGTACTTGCCTGAGGTACCGGTGCTGGCTGTAACCGCTACAGCTACGCCGGAGGTCGCCAAGGATATTCAGGATAAACTCCATTTTCCAAAGCCTAATATATTCCAAAAAAGTTTTGAGCGTGACAACTTGGTGTATGCAGTGCGTTATGTAGAAGATAAACCCCGTTTCTTGCTGAAAATGCTCAATAATGTACCTGGTACAGCTATTGTCTATGCCCGTAGCCGCAAGCGAACCAAGGAAATCTCTGATTTCCTGATAACAGAGGGGTATTCCGCCGATTTTTATCATGCCGGTCTCACTTCGGCTGAAAAAGATGCCAAGCAAAAAGCGTGGTCCGAGGGAAAAGTGCGCGTAATAGTGGCAACCAATGCTTTCGGTATGGGCATAGATAAGCCGGATGTAAGATTGGTGGTTCATGTTGATTTGCCGGATTCTTTGGAAGCTTATTTTCAGGAAGCAGGCCGTGCTGGGCGCGATGGCGAAAAGGCTTATGCGGTTCTTTTGTATTCTAATAGTGATGGTACTAAGATAAAGAAGCGGTTAAGTGATAATTTTCCGGAGAAAAAATTTATTCGGAGTGTTTATGATAAAGTGGCAGATTATCTGAAAATTGCTGTTGGCGTGGGGCAGGATCGTAGCTTCGAATTTGATCTGAGTGAATTTTGTCATCGCTTTAAACTACCCATAATACAATCGTATAGTGCCATTAAAGCTTTGGAAAGAGCCGGGTATCTGACGCTTAGCGAAGAACGTGACAACTCCTCACGTTTGATGTATTATGAGCGTTATGCTTTGTTTGATTTTGCTAATAATGCAAGGACGGAAGCAATAATAAAATCGACCTTGCGCCTTTATACCGGTTTGTTTACCAATTTTGCTTACATCAATGAAAAATTAATAGCAAGGCAAAGTGGTGCCACACCCGAACAGGTGTATGAAGCTCTTAAAGCGGTAGCTGTGGCGAAATTAGGAAGCTATGTGCCACAAAGCAATACGCCAATACTGACATTTCTGCAAAATCGTCACGATAGTAAACGCCTTCATATCGGGAAAGAATCCTTTGAGGATTTACAACATAGATTTGAAAAAAGGATGAAATCCGTATTGGATTATGCAACAATGCGTCACAGATGCCGTAGCCAGATATTGTTAAGCTATTTTGGCGAGGATATAAAACCTTGTGGCCATTGCGATGTTTGCCTGGCCCGGCAAAAGGCAGCTTTAAGTGCACAGGAATATGAAAATATGGCCGCTGTTATTTGCGATAAATTAAGAGTAAAGCCTTTGCGCATAGAGAAACTAATAGACAGCTTGCCATACGATGAAGAAAAACTGCTCTCTGCCCTGCGTCAACTGCTTGATGATGGTGAGGTGCTATATAATAGTGCTCAAGAGCTTACGCTATCTTGAGAGGTGATTTTTAACGATAAAAACTCTAACCCTGTATGATGTAGCGCTAGAGATTTTATCATTGTTAGCGTAGATTAAAGTTGATGGGGACATTACAGGAAACATTGACGGCTTTTCCCATCTGTTCCCCGGGTTCCCAGGCTGGCATATTTTGTACCACCCTTATGGCTTCGTTATTTAAGGCCTTATCAACGCCTTTGAGTATTTTTAC
Source organism: Bacteroidales bacterium UBA5342 (assembly GCA_002408065.1). Lineage (GTDB taxonomy): Bacteria > Bacteroidota > Bacteroidia > Bacteroidales > UBA5342 > UBA5342. The sequence goes on along the minus strand of DHQI01000072.1, from coordinate 34,899 downwards.
TTTGGTAATCTCTCCATTCTTGGCGACTACGAAATTGATATAAACCTTTCCTTGGATGCCGTTCTCACGTGCAATTTTTGGGTACATAAGGTTTTTTTGCAGATATTTCATCAGTTCTGCTGTTCCTCCGGGGAAGCTAGGCATTTTTTCTACCGCAATAAAAATCTGATTGTCGTCGACCTCTACTTCTTCTTCAAAATCAATGATTTCTACGATGTCTTCCTCGTCCATTTCCATGTCATCCAGCTCTAATTCTTCATCCAGTTCTACATCATCATCCACAATGTTAAGGATTTCTGTAAATGCCGGTGGAGGCGGTGGAGGTGGTGGAGGTGGTTCCTCTGCACGGGTTATTGGTATGGCTTCTTCTTCCATAACAAACTCTTCGGATAACTCTATCTCTATGGTGTTAATATCTGTTCTGCTATATTCAAATGCAATAAATAAACTCCCAAGAGCCAAAAGTAAACCCATTTGACGAAAAAGGCTTCTTTTGTTTTCTAAATTAGCGTTTGGATTTTTCTTTGTGTCCATAATTGTGTTAATTAATTACGGTGCAAATTTCCGAAATATATTATTGGACATCAATCATAAAATGTTACGATTGTGCTACAAAAATGTAATTATAACAAAAAGTAAATAAAGAATTTTTGAGAGCAAATCAATTTAGGGTTGAGGGTAAAAATGGAGTTGCCAATTACCTTCATAATCTTCTATGAGAGCAGAAAGAGATTCGACCCAATCGCCAGAGTTAAGGTAAAGGATATCATTCATCTGTGATATTTCTGGTCGGTGTATGTGCCCACATATAGCACCTTCACAGTTGTTTTTGCGCGCCATCTCTGCTACTTGTTTCTCAAAATGACTGTGTTTGGAAACCATCTTTTTTACGCTTTGTTTGATGCTTGAAGAAATAGAGCGGTATTCTAAACCTTGCCTGGTGCGCATTTTGTTGTATATCTGATTGATACGTAGTAGTATATTGTAGGCGATGTCACCAAGCTTTGCCATCCACTTAAATCCCGTAGTTACATTGTCAAAAACATCGCCATGAAAAACGTAGTAGCTCTTACCGTTGCTTTTGTAAACAAGATTGTCGACAAGGGAAATGTTAGCTAATTTAAGAGGGAAAAGACGATTGATAAAATCATCATGATTGCCGCGCAGATAGTATATCTTTGTCTTTTCTTGTAGTTCTATAATCAGGCGTGCAAAGTCGGTATGACGTTTAAGCCATTTTTTGCGCATGCCGCGCATTATGGCCCACCCATCTATGATGTCTCCATTGAGGATTAAGGTCTCGCAGCTGTTATGGTTTAAAAAATCAATAACTTCATTCACTTTTGAGAATTTTGATCCCAGATGGATGTCCGAAACAACTATTGTTTTGTATTTTGCTTTTGTACTCACGTCTTAATTATTACTTTCTTGTAACTAACATACAAAGTAACAATTTGTTTTTGTCAAAACGCTTGCAAGTAGAAAATAAAACGAACGGTGCCGGCAAAGCTTTCTTTTTGAATTTGATATATATATCTGAATAAGAGAGAAAAAATAAGTACTTTTGTAAACAATAAAATTTTGACGACCTTGATAGAAGAAAGAATAAAAAAAGAAAGTGAAGTCGCCATTTTGGTGGGAATCATCAATAGTGAACAGGATGAAACCAAGGCCAAAGAGTATCTGGATGAATTAGCTTTTCTGGCCAGAACGGCAGGAGCTATACCTATACGACATTTTACTCAGCGTTTGGAAAATCCTAACCCTAAAACCTTCGTAGGTAGTGGTAAACTCATTGAAATAACCAACTGTATAAAAGAAAATGATGTGGATTTGGTTATTTTTGACGATGAGCTAAGTCCTACGCAGTTACGGAATATTGAGAAAGAGTTACAAGTGCGTATTCTCGATAGAACGAACTTGATTTTGGACATTTTTGCGGCACGGGCACAAACAGCTCATGCTAAAGTGCAGGTAGAGCTGGCGCAGTACCAATACCTGCTTCCTCGTCTGACGCGTATGTGGACTCACCTGGAAAGGCAGCGGGGGGGGATAGGTATGCGCGGTCCCGGTGAAACGCAAATAGAGACCGACCGTCGTATCATCTTAGATAAAATATCGCGCCTCAAGGAGAAGTTAAAACATATCGATAGGCAGATGAAAACCCAACGCCGTAATCGTGGTAAGATGGTACGTGTGGCTTTGGTGGGCTATACCAATGTGGGAAAATCTACCTTGATGAACCTTTTGAGCAAGTCCGAAGTTTTTGCGGAGAATAAACTTTTTGCTACCCTGGATACTACCGTAAGAAAAGTAGTTGTGCGCAATTTGCCTTTCCTGATGTCTGACACTGTCGGTTTTATCCGTAAGTTGCCCCATGATTTGGTCGAGTCTTTTAAGTCTACGTTAGATGAAGTGCGCGAAGCGGACCTTCTGGTGCATGTGGTGGATATATCGCATCCGGCTTTTCAGGATCAGTTGGATACTGTCAACCGCACCTTGACCGAGATAGATAGTTCTCAGAAAAAGCACATCGTGGTTTTTAATAAAATTGATGCATTCACTTATATCCCGAAAGATGAAGATGACCTCACGCCGCGTACCAGAGAGAATGATTCTTTGGAAGATTTGCAAAAGATGTGGATGGCTAAAACGGATGTCAGTACAATTTTTATTTCGGCTATAGAAAAAACAAACATCGATAATCTCAAAGAATTGCTTTACGAAGAGGTGAAAAAAATACACATTACACGTTTCCCTTACAATGACTTTTTGTTTGACTATTATGAGGAGGAAGAATAGAAAAATAGAGATGCTTAGAGTAATGATTTATTGATTTTCTATCAAATAACCATGAGAGAAGGTGCTGACAAATTTACTATAAAGAATTGGGCTGAAGAGGATAGACCCCGCGAGAAAATGCTGCAGAAAGGAGTGCGTTCACTCACAAGTGCCGAGCTCTTAGCTATCTTGATAGGTTCCGGTAACAGGGAAATGACGGCTGTAGACCTTTCCAAGAAAATTCTTAACGATGTGAACAATAACCTCCAGATGCTGGGAAAGAAAAGCATTCAGGAGTTGATAGCACAATATAAAGGTGTAGGGGAGGCTAAAGCTATCACTATATTAGCAGCCATGGAGTTAGGGCGGCGGCGTCAGATGGAAAAAGCTATTGAGCGCCCTCAAATAACCGGTAGTCAATCTGTTGCAGACATCTTCCAGCCTTTGCTTGCAGATCTTAGCCACGAAGAGTTTTGGGTTTTGCTGTTAAACCGCAACAATAAAATCATCTCTTCAGAAAAGATTTCACAAGGGGGTGTGAGTGGTACAGTGGTGGATGTTAAGCTTATTTTTAAAAGGGCGCTTGAAAACCTGGCCTCTAGTATTATTCTATGTCATAATCATCCCTCTGAAAATACATCACCCAGTAAGCAGGATCTAGATATAACCCATAAATGCAAAGTGGCCGGTCAAGCCTTGGGGGTTGAGGTGCTTGATCATATTATCATAGCTGGCAGCCGTTATTATAGTTTTTCTGACGAAGGAAATTTGTTTTAAAAATTGGAAAAAAATATTGAACACATATCGCTCTCGCAACTCAATACGCTGATAGGAGAGGCTATTGCCATACATCTTGAGAAAAGCTACTGGATAGTAGCGGAAATCGTGGAATTGCGGGAGAATTATTCCGGTCATTGTTACCTTTCATTGGCCGAAAAGGAAGAGGATAAGGTGCTGGCTCAAAGCCGTGCCTCTATTTGGCAGCAGACTTACCGTATGATAAAACCCTATTTTGAATCTGCTACGGGGCAGGCTTTTTCTTCGGGCTTAAAGGTGCGTATAAAAGTCACGGCTTCTTATCATAATGTATATGGTTTAAATCTTACAGTTCAGGATATTGACCCCGCTTACACGGTTGGGGAGCTGACCCTGCGCCGCCAGCAAATACTAAAAATGCTGGAAGATGATGGGGTAGCTGATATGAACAAGGATCTGGAGATGCCACTTGTGCCTCAGCGTATTGCCATTATTTCTTCGCCCACAGCTGCCGGTTACGAGGACTTTATGCAGCAGCTAAATAAAAATCCTTATGGTTTTGCTTTTAAAACACAGTTATTTCCGGCTGTAATGCAGGGAGATGGAGCCGAAAGCAGCGTTGTGGCAGCTATGGAGCAGATTTTCGACCGTATCAATGACTTTGATGTGCTTGTCATTATACGTGGTGGTGGAGCAGCTCTGGATTTGTCGTGTTTCGACAATTATAATATTGCTTATCATCTTACACAGTTTCCTATTCCGGTGATGGTTGGTATTGGTCACGAACGCGACGAAACAGTTTTGGATTTGGTAGCTCATACAGCTCTGAAAACGCCTACTGCCGTTGCTGCTTTTATTACAGATTTGTTTGTTAATGTAGACGCCCAAGTGGATAATGTGCTCGAACGCTTGCAAGTGGCTGTTCAGCATATTGCCTTAAAGGAAAAGCAACATATTTATTCTATAGCAGCTGGTTTGCCGTCTATTGCTTCTCGTATTTTTACTGAAAAGAAAGTTCAGCTACAGCAAATCACCTTTTCTCTTGCAAATTCTACCGGGAAATTCTTTCATGACAAACGTGAAGTCTTAGAAAAGTCACAGCAAAGAATGGCCCTTTCGCTTCATGATATTTTTCTAAACCATAATAAGAAGTTGGAGAAAGCCGCCCTTGTGGCAGAGCTATCAGATCCGAAACATATACTGAGGCAGGGTTATTCCATAACCCTTAAAGACGGTAAGGTGCTACGGGATGCTGAAAGCCTGAAAAAAGGCGATAAGCTGACCACTATCCTTCACAAAGGTGGTTTTTCGAGCACTGCAGATTAATACAGCTTGCTTCGTCATTTTTTTTTAAAAATTTTGTTGCAATGTTGCTCTATGGCAAGGGGCCGTTTTTATTTTTAGGAGTCGAACTGTTTGTGTTTGTTTAAGTAACATATAGTGAGTTTGATATGTGTTTTGTGGTGGTTTTGGTGATCGCCGTTTGTAATCATTATTTATGAGGATAAAAACACCTTGCCTAATCGCGCCTAAAAAGTTATATTTGCAGGAAATTTTTGAAATCTATAAAACGAATATATTATGTCAAATGCACTAACTGAGGGGACTTTTAATTTTGATGGTCAAAAGTCTGTTTATCATGGAAAAGTAAGAGAGGTTTTCAATATAGATGATAAATATCTGGCGATGGTAGTATCTGATCGTATTTCAGCTTTTGATGTGGTGTTGCCCAAAGGAATTCCATTCAAAGGACAAGTGCTGAATCAAATTGCTGCGAAATTTTTGGACGCCACGGAAGATATTGTTCCCAACTGGAAAATTGCTACACCGGATCCCATGGTAACAGTTGGGCACTTTTGTGAGACCTATCCGGTAGAAATGATTGTACGCGGTTATTTAACCGGTAGTTCTTGGCGCGAATATCAAAAAGGAGCACGCAGTATTTGTGGCGTGCCTATCCCTGAGGGTATGAAAGAGCATCAGGCTTTTCCTGAGCCCATCCTTACGCCTACCACCAAAGCAGAGCAAGGTGAGCACGACGAAAATATTTCCCGCGAGGAAATCATCGCCCAGGGTTTAGTGGACGAGGAGGAATACAAGAAATTGGAAGAGTACTCTTTGGCTCTTTTCAAGCGAGGAACTGAGATGGCTAAAGAAAAAGGCCTGATTTTGGTAGATACAAAGTATGAGTTTGGTAAAAAAGACGGTGAAATTTATTTAATTGATGAAATTCATACGCCGGATTCGTCACGTTATTTTTATCTGGAAGGTTATCAGGAACGTTTTGATGCCGGCGAGAACCAGAAGCAGCTCAGTAAAGAATTTGTACGCGAATGGCTGATGGCTAACGGTTTTAAAGGCGAAGATGGTCAGCAAGTACCGGAAATGACAGAGGAAAAAGTCGCTGAGGTTTCTGAACGTTATATCGAACTTTATGAAAGTATTATTGGGGAGAAATTTGTGAAAGCAGATGCCGGGAGTTTGGTTGAACGCATTGAAAATAATGTCAACACTTTCCTGAAAACGCTCTAGGGAAAATGCCATAAATCCTTTTTTTTGAGGCACCAATTATCATCATCTTTTGATGCTTCTTGGTGCTTGACTCTTTTGTCACAATGAGATATTTATTTTGCTTACTGACTTTGCTGCTTTCATTTAGTAGTTATGCCCAAACTGATAGCGTAGCACATCGTGATACATATACTATCGATACCGTAATAGTGCAAGATACGGTCTACATTGTAGATACCATAATTACTGTGGATACCACTTATATAAAGGCATATGGTGCTCAACGTGACACCCTTTTTCTTGATTCGTATGACCAAAGTTGGTCTGTCATACCAGAGGACTCCATCGATGAAAATGTTTTTGTGCGAAAAGACAGTGGTTTGGTTTTAGTGACGGCTAAGATTGGCTTTTCGGATCAATCTGATGATACTGACTGGGAGGGGTATTCAATTAATTCTCTTCCGCCGCTGGCTCTGCAGGTAGAGTATTTTCAGAATGATCTTTTTAGTTATGGAGCTCAGCTGCTTTATAGTCGGAATAAATACACCAATGATACGCTAACGACCAATTATTTTAAGAATAACACCGTTGGTCTGGCTGCTATAGGGACTTTTCATTATGGCAGTTGGTTGCAGGATGTTACTCACAATTGGTTTAAGTTTGGCTATCTTGATCTTTATGTGTCGATGGCGGCGCGAATGGACATTCATCGCAATGTAAATAGTGACTGGAATGATGAATTGCAATTGATACAAGAAGATAATATGGGAAAAGAGACCTCTGTTAAATGGCGTTTAAGGCCAATTTTTGGAGCCCGTTATTATATTTCCGACCGTTTCTCTCTTAATGTAGAGGTAGGCAAAGGTAACCTGGGGATGCTTTCTTCTTCTGTATCCTGGCTTATCTCAAAACCTTAAATTATTCTTATAAAATTAAATGATATACTTAATAATTGGCATATTAATATTGCTTGTAGCAGTACTCATTATAGCTCTGGTACAGAAAAGCAGAGGAGAAGATCCTACTGAAATAAGTTCTGCGCCTCCCATTGATTGCTGTGGAGCGCATGATGTGTGTGAGGCTGATTCCTTGCTGAATTCCAATGCTGACGTCATCTATTACGAAGATGAAGAGCTGGATCGTTTTTCTGATCGTGATGCTAGAACTTATAATGATGATGAGGTGGACGAGTTTCAGGAGGTTTTGTTTACAATGCAAGAAACGGATGTGGCTGGATGGCTCAGAAGTTTGACCCTTCGTCATATTGATTTACCTTCCGTAGTAAAAGAACAAGCGCTGCTTATAGTTGAAGAGCTAAGGGAAAAAAGATTGCAATCAGCGACACAAACAGTCTGATAGTAGAGTTTTTTTTAAAAGTTGGCCTTTATGTTTTTGATGTTTATGGGATAAATTGTATTTTTGCAGCCCTTTAATCAATCGCTGACGGGATAAGAGGTTCGTTATGTTGGTTAAATAAATGTAAATTAGATAAAAAGATGGATTTAATTAAAGTAGCAGAACAAGCTTTTGCTGAAGGCGCAAAGGAGTTGCCAAAATTTAACGCCGGTGATACTATCAGTGTTGATTACAAAATCAAGGAAGGTAACAAAGAGCGTGTACAGCAGTTTCGCGGTGTAGTTATCAAAATTAAAGGAGAAGGTGTAAACAAAACGTTTACTGTTCGTAAAATGTCTGATGGCGTTGGTGTAGAGCGTATCTTCCCTATGAACTCACCTTTCATTGAAGGAATCACTGTGAACAAGTACGGACGTGTACGTCGCGCTAAACTTTACTACTTACGCGGTCTTACCGGTAAGAAAGCAAGAATTAAAGAAAGACGTTTCTAGTCAGACGTTTTCTGAAAGAAAAAGAAGGAGTTATTCATTATGGATAACTCCTTTTCTTTTTACTATGAAGCCTGTATCGGAATTTCCGGTACGGGCTTTTTTCTAACATGTTTAAGTGTGTTTCAGCGATATTTTACCTTAGCTTGTAATCTTAGGCATAGGAGCACGGTGCAAAAGAATCAGTGATTCCAGGTTCATTTTCACATCAATAATGTCCTTTTCCATAATGGCTTCGTTCCAATCATTTTCACCGTTGAGGTAGATTTGGAGTTTGTCGCCAATACTTTTCTTGAGTCCCGTGTTGAATTGTACTACTTTGATATCGCTTTTCATAATTCTGTGATTTTATTGGTGGGTATTAATACGGATTATCGTTTAAAACAAGAAAGTTCGGGTTATGGTTCGCTCTGGGGGTAAAAGTTCTGGGGAATAGTTTTTTGCAAAGTTTTTTCCAGTCCAGTATGGACTCTTCCTCCATAAAAATGTCAAATTTGACGCTGTTTTTGGAGTGGGTGATATTGGGTTGTGAATGGTGTTTATTACAATGCTTATCTTAGTTAATGTGTTGTTTGTTAGATGTAAATATTGGTTTTGACGAGTTTTTTTGGGGCTGCCTGTGGGAGCAAAAGAAGTACAGGGTTAAGGTGAAAGTGAGGTAAGGAGAAGGCGTTTCAAAAAAAAGGCAGCTTAATTTCTGCCGTATGGAAGTGAGAACTGCCTGCGTGTTTTGCACCTGCGGCAGGGATAGGAACGGCACGGGGTGTGGTGCTATGCCGTTTTTGGCGCGAGTAGCAGAGCGACCTGGAGGGAGCTACTGACTACGACCCGCCAAAACGAGCAATAGCAACACGCAACGTATAGTGGATAGCCCGACCCTGAGACCTCGGGGGGCCGCCCAGAAGAAAAAAATTGCACTATTTTGTTAAGTCCACTTGTCATTTTGACAGGCATTTTAGATTGATTTCCGTGTCATTGATTTTTAAACAGAACTTGCGCTATCATTTATATAAAAATTGTTAAATTTGCGCTCCGTTTTACCCGGATTATGAGTCGCGGATTATTTTAAGAATTAACAATTATCTCAATAAATCAATTTAATATTTCAAACTATGTCAAAAGTTTTGGATGTCGTAAAACCAGGTGTTGTAACCGGTGACGACTTAAACAAATTATTAGAAGTGGCAAAAGCAGAAGGTTTTGCTATGCCTGCAGTAAACGTAGTAGGTACTGACTCTGTTAACGGTGTTTTGGAAGCAGCTGCTGCTGTCAATTCTCCTGTTATGATTCAGTTGTCGAACGGTGGTGCAGCATTTTTTGCTGGTAAAGGCTGTAAAATGGAAGGACAGCAAGCTCAAATCTTGGGTGCTGTGGCTGCTGCTAAGCACGTTCATACGGTGGCTGAAGCCTACGGTGTACCTGTAGTATTGCACACTGACCACGCAGCTAAAAAATTGTTGCCTTGGATCGACGGATTGCTTGATGCTTCTGAAAAAGAATTTGCTGCAACAGGTAAGCCTCTTTTCTCTTCTCATATGTTGGACCTTTCTGAGGAGCCATTAGAAGAAAATATCGCTATCTGTAAAGAGTACTTAGCGCGTATGGATAAAATGGGTATGACCCTTGAAATCGAGTTGGGTATCACTGGTGGTGAAGAAGATGGTGTGGACAACTCTGACGTTGATAACGACTTGCTTTACACTCAGCCAGAGGAAGTATGTTATGCCTACGAGCAATTGTTGGAAGTGTCTCCTAACTTTACTATCGCAGCTTCTTTCGGTAACGTACACGGTGTATACAAGCCAGGTAACGTGGTATTGAAGCCAGCTATCCTTGATGCTTCTCAAAAATACATCCAAGAGAAAAAAGGTACCGGCGAGAAACCTGTTAACTTTGTTTTCCACGGTGGTTCAGGTTCTTCTCTTGAAGAAATCCGCGAAGCTATCTCTTACGGTGTGATAAAAATGAATATTGATACTGATACTCAGTGGGCTACTTGGGACGGCGTTCGTGAATTCGAAGCTAAAAACCACGACTACCTACAAGGTCAGATTGGTAACCCTGATGGCGACGACAAACCAAACAAGAAATATTACGATCCACGTGTATGGTTACGCGCAGGACAAGTTTCTTTGGTTGAGCGCTTGAAAGTAGCTTTCGAAGATCTTAACTGCATCGACCGCAACTAGGTTTCGACTACGCTCAACCACCTCTGAGTTGGTTGAAGCTTGAATATTATAAAGCCGTTTCTCTTTATTGGGGGAGCGGCTTTTTTTATGATATAAATAATGCTTAGCTTTGTAGTTATATAAAGATTAAGAAATGCTATCCGCCACCGTTACCCAATTAAAAAACGAACTAAAGCACCTTGAAAAAGGTGAGCTGATGGAGCTGTGTCTTCGTTTGGCTAAGTTCAAAAAGGAGAACAAGGAGTTGTTGAGTTATTTGCTCTTTGAGGCGGATGATGAGGCACATTTTGTAGATACTATAAAAGAAGATATCACGGCTGATTTTAATAGCATTAACAGCTCTTCGGCTTATCTGATAAAGAAAAGCTCCCGACGCATTCTCAAGGATGTGAAAAAATACATCCGTTATTCAAAAAAAGTAGAAACCGAAATAGAGCTGTTGATGCATTTTTGCCGGGAGCTGGGTAAATTTTCATATGCGATGCGACAAAGCGTGGTGCTAGGCAATATGTACCGTACGCAAGTAAAGCAGGTAGAAAAATGCCTGACCAAAGTGCATGAAGATTTGCAATACGATTATCACGACGCTCTGGTGCCCTTGGTGAAACACCGGGAGTATTATTAGACTTGAAATGATTTCAAAAGCCACCACACATAATCGTCAAGCACCCTATTTTTTAGGGCTTATGTTGTTGGGTGTGGTGTTGGGTATTTTGCCGCTAAAAGTTGATTTGGGACGTGGGGGTTAGTTGCCGACGATGTTTGGTTTGACAAGTATTTTGCTTTTAAACTGGCAGAGTGGCCAGAGATTCTTATGGCTAAGGTGGCCAAACCGCAATGAATGTAGTTGGCCCTTGGATCGTAATCTTGAATTAAGAATTCTGAATCACATAAACTTGCGCATTTTCCTGCTTCGTCACTTTTACCTTTGTCCCTTTGTTAATGAGCCCCACCAATGCCATCGCGTCATAGATTTCGCCATCTATCATCACTTTTCCGGCAGGGCGTAAATCGGTTGCTGCTTCTCCTTCTTTGCCAATCAGTTCAGAGTGTGTGTCTACAGCCACATAGCCTTCGCTGGTGTTTTGCACGCTTTCCAGCGATAGACGATGGAAGGCACCACGCCCCCAAAAACGGTTAGTGAGCCATAATGAAAGGATAATCCCCACAAAGAAAGCTAGCGAGGTAGTGGTGAAAGCTATCAGTAGAGGTTCCGTTTCTACTTCTTTGAAATTGAAGTTGATATTGTTGACCATGCTCAGAAAAAGTCCCGTAAAAGCAAAGATGCCACCCAGTATGCCGGCTACTCCAAAGCCCGGTATGACAAATATTTCCAATATCAGCAGTATGACGCCAACAATGAAAAGGGCAATTTCCCAATTAGCTGCCAAGCCGTCGATGTACAAGGGGGCAAAATAAAGCACTGCTGCTCCTATAGCCGCTATGAGTGGAAAGCCAATGCCCGGCGATTGTAGTTCGAAGTAAATACCCCCCAGAATAAGCATGATAAGTAGCCCTTGTAAGACAGGATTGACCAGAAAACCCTTGATGTCGTCATAGGTGGTTGGTTCGTAATTCGTAATATCAAAGTTTTCAATGCCTAATTTTTTTATGACTTCGGCTATAGAGTTAGCGGTGCCTTCGCAATAGCCGTTTTCTATGGCTTCGTTAACGGTAAATGTCAGAAGTTTCCCGGTGTCACTTACGCCTTCTACATAAAGGCTTTGATCTACCATTGCTTCAGCTATTTTAGGGTCGCGGCGCCAGGTGATTATGGTGTCGCCATTCGCGATGGTGGTGTCTTTGCCTTGGGCTTCTGCAGTGGCCCGCATAGTAGCTCGCATGTAGCTTTGGTATTTGTCAGGTGCTGCTTCGCCCGTCTGGTTAACAACCGTTGTTGCTCCAATAGTACCGCCAGTGCGCATGTAAATGGAGTCGCAAGCCAAGGAGATTAAAGCACCAGCCGAGGCGGCATTGTTATCAATAAAAACATGTACAGGGATCAGAGAGTTCAAAATCTTAGTCCTTATAGAATCGGCAAAAACCACCTGTCCGCCATAGGTATTCATATGGATGATAATGATATCGGCGTGCATACTGTCTGCCATAGCAAAACCGTTTTTTACATAATTCCATGTGGTGCTGTTGATCTCTTTCTTTATTGGAATAACGACGATATTTTGTTTTTCCATATTAGGAGCAAAGCTCATAGTTGTGAGAGAGAGTAGGAGTAGGATAAGGAATTTCTTCATAATGGAATGTTTTAGTGTTCCAAAAGTACAAATTTTCTTCATTCAGCATTAAAAACATATTTGTTTCTTGTAGAAAATTCTTTTCTCTTATTCCTAAAAAATAAATTTACTAAAAGTTGATTGGTATGTGACTGATTGCTATTTTTGCTGAATGGAATTGAATTCTCCGCGGAAAAAAGATTTAGACGGTTTGAGTTTTGAGGAACAGATATTGAGTCTTCAGGATAACCTTATGATGTTTGCCCTTAAGCTGACAGCCAATCGTGATGATGCGGAGGATCTTTTGCAGGAAACCATCCTCAAAGCTATGCGCAATAAGGAGAAATATGTTTCTAATATCAACCTGAAAGGTTGGTTGTTTACCATAATGCGCAATATTTTTATCAACGAATACCGGCGTGCAGCTGTTCGTAATACCACCGTTGATAATACCGAAGATTCCTATTTTCTTAATTTACCTCAAGATTCTGGTTTTTCTACGCCAGATGGAGCTTATACTTTGGGAGAAATCGAGAAGGTTATTTCTGAGTTTAAAGATGACTATCGTATTCCTTTTACAATGCATGTGGCAGGTTTTAAATACAAAGAAATAGCTGAAAAGATGGATTTGCCTATCGGTACGGTGAAGAGCCGTATTTTCTTTGCCCGCAAACAATTGGCTGAGACTCTAAAGGAATATCAGTACAAGATGTAGTTTTTTTTTATCATTTCATAATAAATAATGAGGTGTTGTGTAGAACAATATTAGCACTTTGTGTGTTTTCTAATAATCATTCTGATTTATAAAAATTAAAACACGATATTATGAAATTTGAATTGCCAAAATTGCCGTATGATCGTTCGGCATTGGAACCACACATCAGTGGTGAGACTATCGATTATCATTATGGAAAACATCATAATGCTTACGTTACTAATCTTAACAAACTCATAGAGGGGACAGAGTTTGCTGATATGGATTTAGAAGATATTATTCTGAAATCCGATGGTGGCATCTTTAATAATGCGGCCCAAACTTGGAATCACACGTTTTATTTCTTTCAGTTTTCGGCGACACCCAAAGTGGCTCCGGAGGGAGATTTAGCAGCGGCTATTGATGCTGAGTTTGGTAGCTTGGATGCTTTCAAGGAAGCTTTTGAAAAAGCCGGTGCGACGTTATTTGGCTCCGGATGGGTATGGTTGGTGAAGGATGAAAATGGTAAATTAGCCATTCGTCAAACAGCTAATGCATTGAATCCGATGACGGATGGCGATACGCCGCTTTTAGTGTGTGATGTATGGGAACACGCTTATTATGTAGATTTCCGTAATGCCCGCCCGGGGTATCTTACAACCTTCTGGAATGTCTTTGATTGGGCTGTAATTGAGAAGCGGGCTGCCATAGAATAGCAATTATAATAGTTTTTGAATCAGAGAGCGGGAGACTTGAAATTTTAAGTTTTTCGCTCTTTTTTTTTAATTTTGCTTCTGTATAGAACAATAGATTAGCTAAAAGCTAAAGGCAAATAGTTAATAGCCAATAGCTAATAGCCAATA
>DHQI01000072.1:20395-20883 GCA_002408065.1 Bacteroidales bacterium UBA5342 | reverse complement strand
AGCTAATAGCCAATAGCTAAAAGAATGAAAAATAAAAATGTTGCATTAGTCTTGTCCAGTGGCGGTGCTCGTGGTATCGCACATATAGGAGTTATCGAAGAGTTAGAAGCCCGTGGGTATAATATAACCAGCATATCAGGAACCTCTATTGGAGCTATTATTGGTGGATTTTATGCTGCTGGTAAATTGAAAGAGTATGCCGAGTGGGTGGTTTCTTTAGGGCCTGTCAATGTTTTTAATCTGATTGATGTCAGCTTTAGCACTAAAGGGGTGATCAAAGGAAAGAAGGTCTTTAAAAAGATGAGTGAATGGATGGAAGGAATAGATTTTGAGGATTTAAGGATACCATTTTCTTGTGTAGCGGTAGATCTTAAAAACCGCAAAGAGGTGGTGTTCGAAAGTGGTGACGTTATGCAGGCTGTGCGTGCTTCGGTAGCTATTCCCGGTTATTTTGAACCGCAGGTAATTGATGATGTTTTTCTTTATGA
>DHQI01000072.1:10322-20208 GCA_002408065.1 Bacteroidales bacterium UBA5342 | reverse complement strand
TGATGATGTTTTTCTTTATGATGGTGGTATTATTAATCCTATGCCCATTAACCGGGTGAAAAAAAAAGACGGTGACTTGCTCGTTGCTGTGGATTTGAACACTTTCGAACCAGGTTTTGATCCTAAAAAACACTTTAAAGCTGAAACACCGGAGGAGTCTGCTGTGTTAGGTCGGGTGACAGAACTATGGTATAATGCGACAAAAAATATTGATATAATACAACGTCGTTTATCCAATGAAAAAAAGGGGAAAGTAGAACATGATAAAGATAGACACTTGACCCGAATAGGTGCTTTGACTGAGATGTTTGATCTGATGCAGGAAAATATTACAAAGCAATCGATAATGCAAGAGCAACCTGATGTCTTGGTTGAAATTCCCCGGAACCTATGTCATACTTTTGAATTTCATAAAAGTAAGGAACTAATAGAGTTTGGAAGAATGCGGGCTAAAGAGGCTTTGGACAGATTAGTAAAAGAAGTCTGAGAATCGCATGAGTTTTTGTATTTTTGTGCCACCTCAGAAAAACGGGGTGGCATTTTTATTTTACTGCAACTAAATTTTAGCATAAATGAATATTATGGTCTTGGGCTCCGGTGGACGTGAGCACGCCTTGAGTTGGAAAATAAGTCAGAGCGACAAAGTGGATAATCTTTACATTGCGCCGGGTAATGCCGGAACGTCTAGTGTAGGAACTAATGTGGCCATAAGTGCTGAGGATTTTCCTGCTTTGAAAACTTTTGTTCTGGAAAAAGAGGTGAGCATGGTGCTTGTAGGTCCTGAAGCGCCTCTGGTGGCAGGTGTTGTCGACTTTTTTGCAAATGATGAAGAATTAAAGTCTGTTACAGTGATTGGTCCTTCTCAAAAAGGCGCTGAGATGGAAGGTTCTAAGGAATTTGCTAAAGACTTTATGGCGCGCCACAATATCCCAACTGCGGGTTATTTGAGTGTGACGACAGATAATCTGGATGAAGGGATTGATTTTTTGTCTTCGTTAGAAGCCCCTTATGTGCTTAAGGCAGATGGTTTAGCTGCCGGAAAAGGCGTGTTAATTGTTGATTCTCTGGAAGAAGCACAGGACGAACTAAAAGCGATGTTGGATGGTAAGTTTGGCGCTGCCAGTGCTAAAGTGGTGATCGAAGAACATCTAAGTGGTATCGAGCTTTCGGTGTTTGTGATGGTAGATGGCAAAGGTGGTTATAAAATTCTGCCAACAGCCAAAGATTACAAGCGCATAGGCGAAGGCGATACAGGACTGAATACCGGTGGTATGGGCGCTATTACGCCGGTGCCTTTTGCCGAAAATCCGGAGTTTATGAAAAAGGTAGAAGACCGCATCGTGAAACCAACCGTAGAAGGTTTGGTGAAAGATGAATTGGATTATACAGGTTTTGTATTTATTGGTTTGATGAACTGTGCCGGTGATAACCCCATGGTGATAGAATACAATGTGCGTATGGGCGATCCGGAAACCGAAGCCGTGATGTTACGCATTAAATCGGACTTTGTAGATTTACTTGAAGGTATTGCAAAAGGTGATATTTCATCAGCTAATTTGGAATTTGACGAACGTGCTGCTGTTACTGTGATGTTGGTATCGGGTGGCTATCCTGAAGCTTACGAAAAAGGCAAAGTGATGAGCGGAATGGAAACAGTGGAAGATTCTATTCTTTTCCATGCCGGAACAGCTGATAAAGATGGCCAAGTGGTGACTGCCGGTGGTCGTGTGATAGCAGTGAGTTCTTATGGTGCGACTAAAGAAGATGCCTTGGCTACTTCCTTTAAAAATGCCCAAAAGATAGATTTTGAAGGGGTTTATTATCGAAGCGATATTGGTTTTGATCTCTAAAATCAATCTTTTGCCCTTACCCTGCGTTGTCGAATCCTTTTCTCATTCTCACTTACTAGATATAAGCTCCGAAGCGAAAAGGTTCTCCGCCTAGGTTAAGGACGAAATCTAAGATTTTAGCCAAGGGTTAAATGAAAGCTAATTGAATCATTAGCTCATTGAAACATTAAATCATTGTACTATGAAATACAAAAGAATACTCCTTAAGCTCAGCGGCGAATCGCTGATGGGAGAACAACAATACGGCATTGATACCAATCGTCTGAACGATTATGCGGTGCAGATAAAAGAGATTGTAGAGATGGGCGTGGAAGTCGCTATCGTGATAGGTGGTGGAAATATCTTCCGTGGTTTGTCTGGTGCTACCAAGGGGTTTGACCGTGTGAAAGGGGATCAGATGGGCATGTTGGCAACGGTGATAAACTCATTGGCGCTTAATTCGGCCCTGAATGCTGCTGAGGTAAAATCAAAAGTATTTACAGCTATCCGTATGGAGCCTGTTGGTGAGTTTTATGCCAAAGACAAGGTGGTAGAAGCTTTGGAGGAAGGCAAGGTTGCTATCCTTTCGGGCGGAACGGGTAATCCGTACTTTACGACTGATACCGGTTCGTCGCTGCGTGGTATAGAGCTGGAAGCTGATGTGATGTTAAAAGGAACCCGTGTGGATGGTGTTTATACCGCTGACCCGGAGAAAGACCCGACCGCTACTAAATTTGATAGCATTACCTACGATGAGGTGCATAAGCGGGGCCTGAAAGTGATGGACTTGACTGCTACAGCTATGTGTATGGAAAATAACCTGCCTATCGTGGTGTTCAATATGGATACTTATGGTAACCTGGTGAAGGTGATGAAAGGTGAAGATATTGGTACTTACGTGCATCAATGATCAATTAAAAATTAAAAGGGATACTTCGGCTACGCTCAGTAACCGAAAAAAATGGGAGGCTTCAGTCTCCTTTTTTTATGCCAAAACCTTGATAAAAATATCGCGATAAGATTTGCGAATACGATAAAAAAGTCGTGATATATTTTTGCAATAGTTTATCAAAAGAAAGGGAAAGTTCTTTACCATAGGGCTTTCCCAAGAATATTAGTATTTTTGCAGTTTATATCTATAAACTACCATTTTTAAGTAGCGTTGGAATTTGAAATTTTGACGTTTGGAATTTGTAAGAAATTATGTCGGATCAAGTACAGGAAAGAGAACATTTTGGGAGTAAGTTAGGCGTTATTATGGCATCGGCCGGATCGGCTATTGGTTTGGGGAATATTTGGAAATTTCCTTACGAGGCCGGTAAAAACGGTGGTGCTGCTTTTATTATAATATATCTGGGAGCCATTGTTTTAGTGGGGATGGCTATCATGATAGCAGAATATGTGATAGGACGCCGTGGTGGAAAAAATGCGGTTGGTTCATTTAAGGCTTTAGCTCCTAAATCACTTTGGTGGATTCCTGGTTTGATGGGGGTGATAGCGGCAGTAGCTATTCTTTCATTTTATGGTGTCGTGGCTGGTTGGACTTTTGAGTACCTTTTTCAGGCGGCTAAGAATTCCTTTGCCGGACAAACTCCTGATGCTCTTAGTGCGCAATTTACTTCATTTATACAGCATCCTTACCGTCCTGTCTTTTGGCAGTTGCTCTTTATGGGCATTACTTGTGTGGTTATTTTGTCCGGTATCAAAAAAGGTATCGAACGCTATACTGAGATATTAATGCCCGTGCTTTTTGTGGTGATTTTGATTTTGGCTATCCGTTCTATTACCTTGCCAGGTGGTGGTGAAGGGGTGCGTTTTATCTTCCATCCTGATTTTTCAAAAATAGACGGGCAGACTATCCTGAATGCTTTGGGATTGGCCTTTTTTTCCTTGAGCTTGGGCTTGGGAGCTATTATTACTTATGGTTCGTATGTCAAGAAAAACGACAACCTGATCAGTACTTCTATTGAGGTTATTGTTTTGGATACCGTTATTGCTATACTGGCTGGTTTGGCTATTTTTCCAGCTGTTTTTGCTTATGGTATAGAGCCTGGCTCAGGACCTAGTCTGGTGTTTATCACCTTACCTAATGTGTTTCAGCAAATGCCGGGTGGTATGCTTTGGGGTATTTTATTCTTCCTTCTGTTGGCGGTAGCGGCGCTTACTTCGTCGGTATCTTTACTCGAAGTCGTCACAGCTTATGTGTCGGAAGAGTTGAAGATGAAACGTCGTACAGCCATCTTTATTTCGGCATCCGTGATTACTGTTGTTGGTGTTTTCTGTTCGCTCTCGCAAGGTAATTTTAATAGTCTACGTATTTTTGGACTAAATATATTTGATTTCTTAGACACTTTGGCTTCTAATTATTTATTACCTATCGGTGGTATGTTGATTTCTCTCTTTGTGGGGTGGCGTATGAAAAAAGAGGATTTGCTTGACGAACTTTCTAATGGAGGTCTGCTTAAGATTTATGCCTTTGGTTTGCTACGTTTTACCTTACGCTATATTGCGCCTGCCGCTATTCTTTTTGTTTTTATGAATAAAATAGGCTTAATCTAAGATGAATAAGAAATTACTTGTTTTTATAGGACTTATTGTGTTGCCGGCTTTGCTGTGGGCCAAAAAGGATAAAGAGCCTAAGACAAGTAAGAAATTTCGACAAGAGCAGCTTTGGGCTCTTGGGGCACAGGATTTTATTAAGTTGGCCATTGACGATTCCTTGCTTTATTCTCCATTTGCAAAAACACGGCTTGATACGCTCTATAAAAAGAAGGGTGTAAATGTAAATTATACCGAGGAGTTTGCCTATCATACTTTGCGTGAAAACGATTTGGAGGCTATTCGCTTAGCATTAAAAAAACATTTAGTGCTCCGCAAATGGCAAAAGCTTCATATCAAGGTGGATGGTTTGCCGCTGGAGCAATATGTACCGGTGTATTATGCTACCGAAAAAGACGAACAACGCATCAATACGCCCTATACCGGGACAATGAATGTCAAAAACCTGTCTAAATCTTACGATGTCAGCCTGGGTTTGGGCCAGCGGCATATTGCTTTGTGGAATTCACACGGACGCTATTATAAGCGGGAAGAAGATTGTTGGAAATGGCAACGAGCACCGCTTTTTACTTCTGTCGAAGACCTTTTTACCTCCTCTTACGTTCTTCCTTTTTTAGTGCCGATGTTGGAAAATGCCGGTGCTAACGTTTACTTGCCGCGTGAGCGCGATGTGCAGATTAATGAAGTAATTGTGGATAATGCTGATGCTGGATTTTCTGTTTCAGGGGCATATTTCGAGAAAGATAGTACAGGGTTTAAAAAAGATGTGACACTGGATTCTTCATTCATTAACCCTTTCACATTGGGGACTTATGGGGTATTGCAAAATGGTACACAGGTAGAATGGAAGACCGATGTTCCCAAAACGGGAAAATACGCTGTCTATGTTAGTTATGTGACCTTGGGAAATAGTGTTTCTGATGCTCATTACGAACTGATTCATGCCGGTGATACCACTGAATTTTGTGTCAATCAACAAATGGGGGGCGGCACCTGGATTTATTTAGGGCATTTCTTTTTTGATAAAAATGTACCAGCCAAAATAATACTTAGAGGATCGGGAGATGGCTTTGTAACGGCTGATGCTGTACGCTTTGGTGGTGGTATGGGCGATATACCTCGTGGTGGCAAAGTGAGCGGAGTCCCTCGTTGGCAGGAGGCCGCACGCTATTACTTACAATACTCTGGCGCTTTAGATACGCTAACCTTTAACCTTCATGGCGATACAGTTGATTATAATGATGATTTCCGTAGTCGTTCACGCTGGGTAAACTATCTGCGTGGCGGTGAGAGTGTGGAGGAGGCTTTGCGCGGCGATACTTTGTTGCCTGGTTTTGGTATTCCTATCGATCTTTCTCTGGGTTTGCATACCGATGCGGGGCACTTCCCGGCTATGGATACTACAGTGGGTACTTTAGCTATTTACAGTACCTACGATGTGCCAAAGAATCGTGAGTTTTATTACGGGAAAAGCCGTCTGCTCAATCGCGACTTGGCTGATTTGATGCAAACGCAAATAGTGGAAGATATACGGGCCTTGTATCAAAAGGACTGGACCCAGCGTGAGTTGTGGGACAAGATGTATAGTGAAGCTACTTTTGCGCAGGTACCGTCTTTGCTTTTGGAGCTGCACGGGCATTCCAATGCTTTGGATATGCGCTACGGGCTTGATCCGCAGTTTCGGTTTGATGCCTCTCGTGCTATGTATAAGGCGGTGTTACGTTTTCTGTCTGCTTACTATCAAGAGGATTACGTGGTTCAGCCTTTGCCGGTGAGCAATTTTTGTATGGAAAAAGCGGAGGATAAACTTTGGTTAAAATGGGAGACCACAAAGGATACCCTTGAACCAACAGCCTGTCCTGATTCTTTTGTGGTTTACCGCCGCAAAAATGGCTTGGGCTGGGATAATGGTGTGATGGTAGGGGAAAATTCCTATGAAATAAATGTAGCAGATACTGCCCTGTGGTCGTATAAGGTAACGGCGGTGAATAGTGGCGGTGAAAGTTTTCCTTCAACAATTTTGACCACCGTTAAAAAAGATGACGATGTGCCGACGGTTTTAGTGGTAGATGGTTTTTCGCGCGTAGCGGCGCCGTTTTTTATAGAGCAAGGAGACTCTGTAGGAGTGGCACCCTGGCTGGACGAAGGTGTGCCTTACGAAACAGATATTGCTACTATAGGTTGGCAGTATGAATATGACCAGAGGGTGCCTTGGCAGAGTGATGATATACCCGGGCATGGAGGTTCTTTCCAGGATTTATCAAGTGCATTATTTGTGGGAAATAATTTTGATCACAGTTATGTGCATACGCAGACTTTTGCGGCTTTGGGATATAATGTGGTGTCTGCTACAATGGATGCTGTAGAGGCTGGTTTGCTTAAGTTGGAAGATTATGATCTGGTGGATATTATTTATGGAGAGCAGCGTAGTGATGTTTACCCCTCTGGTCAGGTAAGAAATGCTATTTATACGCCGAAGATGATGCAGGTTTTGGTTGATTATACAAAGCATGATGATGCTAAACTTATTATTAGTGGGGCGCATATAGCTGCTGATGCTTATGCAGACACTACGGCACAGATATTGAATGAGAGAGTCGCGTTTATGAGAGGGGTGTTGGGCTACGATTGGGAAGGACAAAAGTATGAAGAAGGGGCTATCTTTTTGGAAGCTGATACGATGATTTTTAAATACAACACGGATTATTCGCAAAAACAATACCGTGTGGAAAATGTTGATATTTTAAGGCCTGCGCCCGGGTCTACGGTGATTTATGATTATTACGACAACCAGGGGGCTGTAACTTATTTCCATCCATATTATAAAGTAATAAGTTCGGCTGTTCCTTTTGAGGCCATAATCACGGAAAAGAAAAGACTACAGTTGATGCAGCAATGGTTGGAATATATGTTTGAATAGAAATAATTTGCTCTTCGATACAATTACCTCCCTTAGTGTTGGTAATGGCTCAGTGTCCCGAGTTGAAAGTAAGAATTTGAGACTTTTTATGAATAGAAATATTAGAATATTATTTGGTCTAGCTTTGCTGTCATTTATAGCCGCTTGTTCGTCTTCACGAAATATGCCTTTTGAGAGTTTTTCTTTGGAGCCAGAAACGGAAAAGACCTTGATGCAAAAAATTGTGAAAACGGAGAATGCGAATGTTTTAACACAAATTAGCCGTTTCTCTGCCGAATATTCAGGAATGCAGGAGCAAAACAATTTTAAGGGCTTTGTGCGCATAGCACAGGACAGTTTGCTGATGATGTCATTGTCGCCTGCAATGGGCACAGAGGCCATGCGCTTTTTGTTATCGCCGGATACGGCACTGACCTTGAACCGTCTGGATTTCACTTATAGCCGTAAGTCATACAGTGCTTCTAATCAGATGATTCCGTTGCCTTATGAGCTATTGGAAGCTTTGCTTTCCTATCATTTTACTACAGTGTTAGATGATGATTTTTCGCTGAAGATACAGGATCGTATGTACTTACTTGAAGGGGAAAAGAACAAACAAAATTATGTGGCTTATGCTGTGGATGCCAACTATCTGGTGCGAAAGTTTTACTATAAAGATTTTCAGAGTAATACTTCGGTAAATGTGTTGTATAATTCCTTTTTGGACTTAGATGGGCAAAAATTCCCCGAGAGTATAGAGGTGAGTATTCAGAACCAAAGTGATATGGTTCTCTTACGCCTTACTGTGAAAAAGGTGGATTTTAAAGATGAACTTTCTTTTCCTTTTTCGATTTCTTCGAAATATACACGAGTGTTTTAAGCTAGCAGGATTCTAGGTTTTCCGAAGAATTTGTATTCTTTGGTGTCGGTGTTATTATATTCCACAGAGCCGTAAGCTAATGCGTCTGTAGCTAACAGCCAATAGCTAACAGCCAAAGGCCAAGGCTAACACCCCATTTGCAAAATGAACTTGCGAAGCCTCCAATGTGTGACCGGATTTTGAATCCTGAA
The DNA here is from genome assembly GCA_002408065.1 of Bacteroidales bacterium UBA5342. Classification (GTDB taxonomy): domain Bacteria; phylum Bacteroidota; class Bacteroidia; order Bacteroidales; family UBA5342; genus UBA5342. The sequence goes on along the minus strand of DHQI01000072.1, from coordinate 11,850 downwards.
GAAATAGAATTATCTTTGCGCCCGCTTTTCGAGAAGCACACTTACGTGTGATGGGAGATTAGGCACAAGTTCTTAATTTTGAGTAACACAACAAAACAAAAAAATGAAAACATTAGCTTTAGAAGGTTCTAAGAGAACCGATTTAGGAAAAAAAGCAACGAAAGCGTTGCGTGTAAATGAGCAAATACCTTGTGTATTGTACAATGGAAAAGAAAACATTCACTTTGCAGCAACTCAAAATGCTGTTCGTCCATTGGTATACACTCCTCACGTATATATCGTAGAGTTGAACATTGATGGTGATAAAGTAATGGCCATCAAACAAGATATTCAGTATCATCCGGTAACTGACGAGATTCTTCATATCGACTTTCTTCCTGTGAGCGCAGAGAAGCCTGTTGTTATTGAAATTCCTGTAAAAGTTTCAGGTCTTGCAGAAGGTGTTCAGCAAGGTGGTAAATTGATGGTAGAGATGCGTTACCTAAAAGTAAAAGGTCTTTACACTAACTTACCTGACACTTTGGATATCGATGTGACTTCTCTTTCATTGGGTAAAACTATCCAGGTGAAAGATCTTTCTTTTGATAACATTGAAATCCTTAACTCACCAAATGCCGTTGTAACTGCCGTTAAATTGACGCGTGCAGCACGTGCAGCAGCAGGTGAAGCTGAAGCAGCTGCAGCTGAATAATGTTCTTCGGAATATTTAATAGAAAAGCAACTCCTGATCCGATGAAATATCTTATTGTAGGTATTGGTAACATAGGGCAAGAGTACGCAAATACACGCCATAATATTGGCTTTGATACATTGGACGCCTTTGCCGAGGCGTCCAATGTTGTTTTTGAGCCAGGCCGTTTTGGCGATATGGCTAAGGCCAAATATAAAGGACGTACTCTTTTGCTGCTGAAACCGTCTACTTATGTCAATTTAAGTGGTAAGGCGGTAAATTACTGGCTAAATAAAGAGAAGATACCGCAAGAGAACCTGCTGGTGATAGTGGATGATTTGGCTTTGCCCTTGGCAGCTTTGCGCTTGCGTGGTAAAGGGGGTGATGCCGGGCACAACGGACTGAAAAGTATTCAGGAATTGATAGGCGCTAGCTACTCACGTTTGCGTTTTGGCATAGGAAATGATTTCCAGCGCGGACAGCAAATAGATTTTGTATTGGGTCGCTGGAATGAGGAGGAAAAAGGCCCGGTTGCTGAGGCGATTGAAACAGCGCAGGAGATTATTAAGTCTTATGTGACAGTAGGGCTGGTACGAACGATGAATCAGTACAACAAAAAATGATTGAATGCGAGAATGATTTAATGCGGGAATGTATGAATGCGAGAATGCATGAATATGTATTCTACGTCGCCAAATAATTCTCTTATTCTATCATTAATGCATAATTAAGACGTGACAAAATCATTGAATCATAGAAAATGATTGAATGCGAGAATATGTATTCTACGTCACAAAATAATTCTCTCATTCACTTAATTCTGTTATTCCTGCATTATTAAGACGTGACAAAATCATT
>DHQI01000072.1:2946-10249 GCA_002408065.1 Bacteroidales bacterium UBA5342 | reverse complement strand
AAAATGATTGAATGCGAGAATATGTATTCTACGTCACAAAATAATTCTCTCATTCACTTAATTCTGTTATTCCTGCATTATTAAGACGTGACAAAAACATTGACTCATTGAATCAATGAATCATTGACACATTATTATGGACGAAGTAAGAATAGACAAATTCATTTGGGCGGTTCGTTTGTTTAAGACGCGCTCTCTTGCTGCTGAAGAATGCGGAAAAGGGCGTGTGACCATTAATGGTGCAACAGTGAAACCGGCCCGTATGGTGCGTGTGGGCGATACTGTAGCGGTAACCAAACCTCCGGTGACTTATTCCTACAAAGTACTCCAACTCTCCGAAAAACGTATGGGCGCTAAATTGGTGCCTGACTTTATCAAAGACATTACTTCCGACGAGCAAAAAGAAGTGCTGGAAATGCATAAGCTCAGCTATTCCCTTGGCCGCAAAAAAGGAACCGGCCGACCTACCAAACGCGAACGCCGCGAGATTGATAAGTTGATGGATTGGGATGATTAAGATCCGAAATATAAGTTTGGATCTGTAGAGAGTGCAGAAATGATATTTGTGAGGGCTTCTGATAAGTGCCTAAAGTGTACTTGAGTGAACTAAAGTGAGCTAAAGTTAATAGTCCCTGCAATGTTGTAGTGTTTAGTGCCGTAAATTTATTCTTCGGTAGAGGTGCTATATTTTGCATCTTTTTTATGGTTGAGATTGTGGTTTACTCTTTCAGTTCTGCCAATACCTCTTCCTTTTTCCGTCTGGATACCGGCACATTACTGTCATCGGACATTAGTCGATTTTAATTGGGCGTAATAAAGTACTCGTGAATAGATATATTATCGGTATGCTGCAGTTGGGGAACGGTAGGTGAGGTGTCAACGCTGCGAGATTTTCGTTTATATACACCGCTTTTAGGATTTTTATTCTGCGGCAAAACCTGTCAGCATCCCTTTTTTGAGGGGCCTGACAGTGTTTGAAATGGAAAAATTAAAACCTTGCTAAAACCTTGATTTCAAATAGTTGTATTAGTCGCGTTATACCCATCCCATATTTTTTTTAAAAAAATATTTGCCAATCTAAAATATTATTCTCTACTTTGCACTACAAAGTACTTTTCTTATGGAAGCTGAAAAATATCTAGACGACTTAAAAGACATCAAGGAAATAATGCACCGTTCATCGCGGTTTATCTCTTTAAGTGGAATGGCCGGCGTGGCTTGTGGTGTTATTGCTCTTTTGGGAGCTTACTTCTACTACGATCAGGTGTATGCAGCATCGCGCGTGTCCGGAATATACGGTACTGAGAACTTCGAATTCAGAGCTTTGTTTATAGCTTTGGCTACTTTGTTTCTGGCATTGGCATCTGCTATATTCTTTACTACCCGTATTTCTCGTAAAAAGGGCTTGAGCCTCTGGGATGCCCGCTCTAAACAAATGTTAATACGTTTCCTTGTACCACTTGGGACAGGAGGTTTACTTAGTCTTATAGTATTCTATCATGGTTTCTCTATTCTGGCTCTTCCTATCACGCTTATCTTTTTCGGATTAGGAGCTTATTCAGCCAGCCGTTTTTCTTATCCAGAGTTACGTAGTTTAGGAATTGTTAATGTTTTTTTAGGATTATTGGCTTCACTTTTTGTTGAATACGCTTTGGTGTTTTGGGCTTTAGGTTTCGGTGTGATGAATATAATATATGGCATCGCTGTCTATTTCAAATATGAAAGTAACAATAAGTAAAACGCATTTTAAATTTTACCCTTTTAATTTTTCATTTAAGAACAGTGAAGAGTATCATCGAAAATATCAATAAAGCCTTTGAAAACCGTGTCAGGTTAGGCGTGATGTCTGCACTCGTTGTCAACGATTTTTTGGATTTCAATACTTTGAAAGAAATCTTGGGTGTGACCGATGGTAACCTGGCCAGTCATTTGAAAGCTTTAGAAAAGAATGGCTACGTTGTTTTTCGCAAAGAATTCCTTGGGCGCAAACCTAATACCAAATATGCTGTCACTGAAACGGGGCGCCAAGCCTTTAAATTACATATTGAAGCTATTGAGAAATTAATTAAATAAAATTTTTTTTACATCCGTACTTTGAAATACAAAGTACTTTTAAAACTAAAAATCATGACAAACGAATTTCAAAACGAAAGAAGGAGAGGACGCTGGTCAAAAGACACCATCGCGTCAAAATCAATCATTGTTATTGTAATGATTATCTTGTTACAACTACCCACGGCACTTATCCGCAATATGGTACATGAGCGCGAACGTTTGCAGAAGGACGCCATAAGCGAGGTAAGTGCTAAGTGGGCCAATCAGCAATGCATTACCGGGCCGGTGCTTACTGTTCCTATTTATGTAGAATATATTAAGGATGAAAAGCGCCAGATCAACAAGCAGTATTTTCATGTTTTCCCGGACGAGCTTAGCATCGACGGGGCAGTAGATACCGAGAGTCTGCGCCGGGGTATTTACGAAGTGGTGGTGTACACATCAGATCTTACGTTTAAGGGAAATTTTTCCTGGAGCGAAAAAATTGATGAGATTGATAACCTGTACCGTATCGACTACGAAAATGCTTTTCTGACGATAGGAATTTCAGATCTTCGCGGTTTAAAAGATAAGATAAAACCACAATGGAGCGGCAAAGCGCTTAAGGTAGAATCCGGTTCTTTGATAGGGGGTATGATAAACTCCGGCATTACGATGCGCCTGAGTGATGTCACGCCTCTAAGGGACGGCAGTATGCCTTTTAGTTTTCATCTCGATTTACAAGGCAGCCAGAAACTTTCCTTTGTGCCGGTAGCTAAAGTTACCAGCGCCCATATCGAATCGCCGTGGACCTCGCCTAGTTTTACCGGGAACTTTCTGCCGCAGGACCGTAAGCTATCTGACGATGGTTTTCTGGCCGATTGGAAGATATACGAACTCAACCGCAGCATTCCGCATACCGCTCTGGGCAATGTTTCTAGTAAAAAGATGCAGGATAGCGCCTTTGGTGTAGAGCTGAAATTACCAATGGATGACTATCAAAAGACCGAACGTTCAGTGAAATACGGCCTGATGACGATAGCTCTCACATTTTTAGTATTCTTCCTAGTCGAGGTACTCAATAAGCAGCGCATTCACCCTTTCCAATATGGTTTGGTAGGCTTGGCCCTTTGTCTTTTCTATGTCTTGTTATTGTCTGTTTCCGAGCAAACTAACTTCAACGTAGCCTATGCCATATCCACCTTTGGTATTGTAACGATGATAGCTTTGTATTCACTAAGTGTGTTTAAGCTAAAGAAAACAACAGGAATTTTGGTTTTGGTAATGTCCAGCGTTTATACGTTTCTTTTTGTGATACTACAAATGGCCGACTATGCTCTCTTGATGGGTAGTATCGGATTAACCATTATCCTGGCCCTTACGATGTATCTTACACGCAATATCGATTGGTATTCAGAAAAGGAGGAATAGGAAAAGGGGGCTCGGAGGAGCGATATGCAGTGATCCTCATTTAGTCTTAGTTTTTTTACATTCCAGTGAAACAATAAGCGCTTTGTGTGCTTAATCTGTAATTTTTTATACATTTGTACGTCTCAAATAAATGAGGCGAAATTGCAAGGTGTGAAAAATCTTGAATTTAGAATAAAGAATCTTAAATAATATATTATATGGCTCAGGCATTTCAAAAGATTTACACTAAGATAACCCAGTTGACTAAAGCGACGATTACGCTGAATGCTACTGGTGTTGGTAACGATGAATTAGCGTTAGTAAATGGCAAATTGGCACAGGTTGTGCGTATGTTGGGTGAAGAAGTCACTCTTCAGGTGTTTGGTGGTACCGAAGGTATTCCGACTAACGCAGAGGTGGTTTTCTTGGGTAAAGCGCCGAGTCTTAAAGTAAGCGATCAGTTGGCTGGTCGTTTCTTTGATGCCTATGGAAACCCTATCGATGGAGGACCTGAGGTAGAGGGAACGGAAGTGGAGATTGGTGGTCCTTCGGTAAATCCGGTACGTCGTAAACAGCCGTCTGAATTTATTGCTACAGGTATTGCTGGTATCGATTTGAATAACACGCTGGTTTCTGGTCAAAAGATTCCGTTTTTTGCTGATCCTGATCAACCTTATAATCAGGTAATGGCGCAGGTAGCACTACGGGCTAATGCCGATAAAATTATACTTGGCGGAATGGGCTTGACCAACGATGATTACCTGTATTTCCGTAATGTGTTTGAGAATGCAGGAGCGCTTGATCGTATTGTTTCTTTTGTGAATACCACCGATGACCCTGCTGTAGAGCGTCTTTTGGTGCCGGATATGGCTTTGACCTCTGCAGAGTATTTTGCGGTAGAAAAGAATGAAAAAGTCCTGGTGTTGCTGACCGATATGACATCCTATGCCGATGCTTTGTCAATTGTATCGAACCGTATGGATCAGATTCCTTCTAAAGATTCTATGCCGGGTTCGCTTTATTCTGATTTGGCTAAATTATACGAGAAATCAGTGCAGTTCCCCGAAGGTGGTTCTATCACTATTGTAGCGGTAACGACCCTTTCCGGCGGTGATATTACCCACGCTATTCCGGATAATACCGGTTATATCACCGAGGGACAGCTTTTCTTGCGTCGTGACTCTGATATTGGTAAAGTGATTGTGGATCCTTTCCGTTCGTTGTCACGTCTTAAGCAGTTGGTGATTGGAGAGAAAACCCGCGAGGATCACTCTCAGGTGATGAATGCCGCCGTGCGTTTGTATGCCGATGCTGCTAGTGCCAAAACGAAAATGGAAAATGGTTTTGACCTTTCGGATTACGATGAGCGCTGCTTGAATTATGCCAAAGACTATTCCAATGATATATTGGCTATTGATGTAAATATAGATGCCAATGAAATGTTAGATACCACCTGGGGCTTGTTTGATAAGCACTTTAACCAAGAAGAGGTGTCTATCAAAAAAGAAATTACCGATAAATATTGGCCGGCTTCATAATTTGTAATGAAATATATACCTCTGAACCTCTTGCCTGCGCAGGAGGTTCTTAGTTTATGGGCATTTGTCTTATCTTTGCCGCGTTAAAAAAAGATATCAGACTAAAAGACTCAAGACAGGAAAATTGTTTTGAGGAGGTCTTTTAGTATGATATCTTAAAGTCTATAAGTCTCATTTTATGAAAATTGCCATTTTTCCCGGAACCTTTGATCCCTTTACGGTGGGGCACGAATCTATTGTGCGTCGTGCTTTGCCTATGGTCGATAAGCTGATTGTTGCTATAGGTGTAAATTCTCAGAAAAATCCGCTCATTACTGTGGAAAACAGAAAGAAGATGATTGCGAAAATCTTTGAGAATGATCCTAAAGTAGAGGTGGCGCATTATTCTGGTCTCACAATGAATTTTGCTAAAGAAGTAGGAGCACGTACCATTTTGCGTGGTGTACGTAATGCGATGGATTTTGAATACGAAAGTTCAATAGCTCGCATCAACTGGAAAAAATCAGGCATCGACAGTATGTTTTTACTGACGCTTGAGGAGCATTCATCCATTAGTTCGTCCATTGTACGCGACTTGCTGATCCATAAAGCTGACGTGTCGGATTTATTGCCGGCTAGTGTCGATATTCAGGATTATTTGTAGGAGAAAAGTATTTTTTTGCAGACATGAATAATGAAATACTCATATATCAAACCGAAGACGGTCAAGTTAAAATCGAAACTCATTTTGAGAATGAAACGGTGTGGCTGAGTCAGGCTCAGATAGCTGAATTGTTTCAATAAGATAGAAGTGTTGTAAAAAAGCATGTTAACAATATCTTTAAAGATGGTGAGCTAGATGAAAAAAGCAATGTGCAAATTTTGCACATTAGTGGTTCTGATAAGCCTGTAAAATTTTATAACTTGGATGTTATTATCTCTGTTGGTTACAGAGTGAAATCTCATCGGGGAGTTCATTTCAGAAAGTGGGCGACAGCGCTGATTAAAGAGTACCTTGTTAAAGGCTTTGCCATGAACGATCAACTGCTGAAAGAAGCAGGATGATTTTCTAAAGTTGACCAACAAAACGATTTTAAATCACGCCGGTACCATCAGTCATCAAAAAGCAATAGAAAAGGCTCATAGTGAATATGATGTTTATAAAGAGAAAAAAAATCGTATCACACAAGTTGAACGGGATTTTATCAAGCAGATAGAAGAAACGGCTAAGAAGTTGAAGAAATAGATTAGAATTCTTATTCGAAAATATATCCCTGCTTTGGTGTTGCGTTATCCCGTGGGATAGCGCTATTTTGTATTAGTGAAGTTTGAAAATGAATAAAAAATTTACAATAAGTACGCTTGGTTGCAAGCTTAACTTTTCGGAGTCATCGGCTATGGTGCGCGAACTGAAAGCGAAAGGTTATGAGGAGGATCGTGAGGGAGAGAATGTCGGATTGGTAATTGTAAATACCTGTGCCGTAACGCAGCAGGCCGAGAAAAAATGCCGTCAGACCATTAAGCATCTGATTAAACAGAGCCCTGAGGCTAAGGTGATGGTGACGGGCTGTTTTTCGCAACTAAGTGCTGAGCGTATTGCGGGGATTAAAGGCGTAGATATGGTGCTGGGGAATGAGGAAAAGATTTCCTTGGTGGATTTTGTGGAAGGCGAAAAGCCCGCAAAGACAGTGATAATGACTTCGCCTTATAAAGAAATATCATCGTTTAAACCCAGTTATTCTTCCGAAGGACGCACCCGTTGTTTTCTGAAAGTGCAGGATGGTTGCGATTATTTTTGTTCTTATTGTACCATTCCTTTGGCGCGGGGCAAGAGCCGTTCGGCTACTATTGCAGATACTTTAGTTGTAGCTCGGGAAGCTTTAGCTACAGGTGTCAAGGAGCTTATTCTTACAGGTGTAAATATTGGTACTTTTGGAAAAGACACGGGTGAGAATTTTCTGGATTTGCTGAAAGGCTTGGATACGCTTGAGGGAGATTTTCGCTTGCGCTTGGGTTCGGTTGAGCCGGAGCTGATGAAGGATGAAATCATCGAGTTTATCGCGGAATCCAAGCGTTTTGTTCCGCATTTTCATTTGCCTTTGCAATCGGCTTCTAATGAGGTTTTGCAACTGATGAAACGCCGCTATACCCGTGAGCTCTTTGCTCAGCGTGTGGCGAAAATCCGTAGTTTGATGCCCAAGGCCTATATTGGTGTAGATGTTATTGTGGGAATGAATGGTGAGACGGAAGAAATGTTCGAAGATGCCTACAGTTTTTTAACGGAATTGGACTTTTCACAACTGCATGTGTTTTCATACTCAGAGCGCCCCAATACGCGAGCT
>DHQI01000072.1:1337-2748 GCA_002408065.1 Bacteroidales bacterium UBA5342 | reverse complement strand
AATTTACGCCTAAGAATTCGCCACAAGCCAAAAAAGAACGCAGCCATCGTTTGATAAAAATGTCAGAAGAGAAGTATAAGACATTTTCCAAAAACTGTATTGGCGATACTTTGTTAGTGATTTTCGAGGAGCAGCGTCAGGGTGATCTGCTGTATGGCTATACCGAAAATTATATCCGCGTAAGTGCCCCATACAATGAAGATTTAGTAGGGAAAATATCTGATTTTATACTAACGCAAGAAAGCCTTGTTTTATAAGAAATGACTCAGAAACAAAATAATATTCAGAGAGGTGCCAGCTCTCCCCCTTTGGGGGAGTCTGAGGGGGCATTTTTGCCCACTTCTGCTAAGGAGATGAAAGCTCTGGGATGGGAAGAGTTGGATGTAATCCTCTTTTCGGGCGATACTTATATTGATCATCCTTCTTTTGGTGCCGCTATTATAGCCCGGGTTTTGGAAGCGGAAGGCTTGAAAGTAGCCGTAGTACCCCAGCCCAATTGGCGCGATGATTTGCGTGATTTTAAGAAATTGGGAAGACCTAATCTTTTCTTTGCGGTGACAGCTGGTAGTATGGATAGTATGGTGAATCATTACACAGCTACCAAGCGTAAGCGTAGTGATGATGCCTACACGCCGGACGGTCGACCGGGTCAGCGCCCGGATGATGCTTCCATTACTTATTGTAATATTCTGAAAGATATTTTTCCTGATGTACCTGTCGTTTTGGGTGGGGTAGAGGCTTCTCTTCGCCGTTTTGTGCATTATGATTATTGGAAAGATGAGGTCAGACCGTCTATTATGGAGGAAAGCAGGGCTGATTTGCTCACTTATGGTATGGGGGAGGCTGCTATTCAGGAGCTGGTGCGTTTGCTTAAGCGTGGTGTGCCATTTGAGGCTTTGGATACCATTCCGCAAACAGCCTTTTTAACAGAGAAAGTAAAGGCGCATAAGCACTGGCAAGATGTCCGTTTGCATTCTTTCAGGGAAAACAAAGCGGATAAAAAGATTTTTGCCGAAGATTTTAAAACCATTGAGCTAAATGGTAATGCCTACCTGAAAAGCCGTTTGCTACAAAAGCACGGAGAACGTATGCTGGTGGTTAATCCAGCTTTTGAGCCAATGACTAGTAGGCAGTTGGATGCTGTTCATGCCTTGCCTTTCACCCGTTTGCCGCACCCGCGTTACAAAGGGAAGCGTATTCCGGCTTTTGATATGATACAGCATTCGGTCACCACGCATCGTGGTTGTTTTGGTGGCTGCGGTTTTTGTGCTATTTATTCTCATCAGGGCAAATTTATCTCCAGCCGTTCCAAAGAATCGGTGATGCAAGAGGTAGATGCTATTACGCAGGCGGAACATTTTAAAGGCACCATCTCTGACCTGGGAGGGGCGTCGGCCAATATGTATAAAAT
>DHQI01000072.1:642-1112 GCA_002408065.1 Bacteroidales bacterium UBA5342 | reverse complement strand
GTCGGCCAATATGTATAAAATGGGCGGTAAAGATGTGGAACAGTGCAAGAAATGCCGTCGTGCTTCTTGCTTGTATCCCAAAGTGTGTCCTAACCTGGATACCAATCATCAGCCCATAACTGACATTTACAAAGCTACAGAGGCATTGCCGGAGGTGAAGCATTGCTATACGGGTAGCGGCATTCGTTACGATATGCTGATAGATGAAAACGGGCATCCCTTGTCGAAGGAAAAAGGCGAATACTTACGTCGTATGATCTTGAATCATACTTCAGGACGTATGACCGTAGCACCCGAACATTCGTCTGATAATGTGCTGAAGATGATGCGTAAACCGTCGTATAAGCTTTTTGAGGCATTTCAGAAATATTTCAACAAGACCATAGAGCAAGGGAAAAAGAAATACCAGTTGGTGCCTTATTTTATATCGGCTCATCCCGGTTCTAAACCTGAAGACATGGCCGAACTGG
>DHQI01000072.1:0-468 GCA_002408065.1 Bacteroidales bacterium UBA5342 | reverse complement strand
CCTGAAGACATGGCCGAACTGGCTGTGCATGCCAAGAAACAAAAGCTTTACTTGGAGCAGGTGCAGGATTTTACGCCTACGCCGATGACTTTGGCGACTACGATGTACTATACGGGTATTAATCCTTACACCGGAAAACCGGTATACACCGCCAGAACAAAGGACGAAAAGCAGGCACAAAAACGTTTTTTCTTTTGGTATAAAAAAGAAGAGCGGGCTGGGATTCGTCAGGAACTAAAGCGCATCGGGCGTACTGATCTGGAACATCAGCTCTTTGGAGGTAAAGAGTCAGGTCGGGATTTTTCACCCAAAGGAAAATCGAAAGGCGCTGCAAAACAGGAATTTAAATCAAAAGCCCGCCGCAGCCAAAACCGGAAGCGTAAAAAACGATAGGGCTATTTTGGATTAAGCAGATTTTCTGGGGGGCGAGGCAATAAAAAATTTATAACAACGGATCCCGATGATTTA
>DHQI01000078.1 GCA_002408065.1 Bacteroidales bacterium UBA5342 | reverse complement strand
AAATGATGGTGAAATTAAAGCAGGTACTGGTTCAAGCTTGTAGCTTGGACCTAAAACGAGGTGAAGCGTCTCGCTTCGAAGTGTTGGGTTGTGTGAGTGACGGATATGACGTAGACTTTGCAAGCGTGACGCTTGAAGTGATTTTGGGTCCAAGGTCTGAAACCTTGAACCAGAACACGTCACATTGGACACGTAGGCTTGCGCGAAAAAGAGGTCAGAAAAAGAAAGTATAAGAAATAACTCCTTGGGCGAGTTTGCTGATATTGATATTTACCCCAACCCAAGTCAGGATTTCTTATTAATAGATATTGTTGGTATCGATAGCCCAATTACATTTTCTATTTTTAACCTGAAAGGACAATGTGTCGTTAAGGAGACAATATTTAAAAATGGGAAAATAGACATGTCGCAACTTGCGGGATTTTACTTATTAAAAATAGAATATGATGAAGAAGTTTTGGTTAGAGAAATTATATCGTTTTAGTGTCATTATTACCTTCTCTAGCTTGTTGATGAGTTGTGGAGATATGTTTGAAGACACAGATCGCTTAGAGGATAGTGACCTTTTGTATGTACCATACTCTTTGGATGATACATTGGTGGTTAACTACCGTGCAGAAGCGTTAGATACATTACTTAGATATATAGTTGCCTCAACAAGTCGTGAAGTGTTAGATTATGCTCCGGCACCTCTTATGCCGGGGTTTAATTCAAAATATGAAGAGTATAAATGCCAGTTTAAGTTGGATGGGATTGTTGATTCCATGGTGGATGGATTTTGTGTGACAATGTCTGGATATGAAAGAACTTTTAGTTTTAGCATTAAGTTAAATGCTTTAAGCTATTATTGGGGAATATCCGTACCAAGCTCTTATGAGGATTATGTATCCAATACTGGAGATTTTCATTGGCTTGATACCGTTTGTAATGTAAACATCTATGGTAAAGACTATGAGATGGTATATAAGCTTAAGGAATATAAAGACTATGGTGAAACAGGATATATTCATCAAGGCAAAGGTGTATTACAGGCAATTTCGACAGCTCATACATTATCGTCTCCTGATACCTTTTATTTTGATTGGCGACCTAAAATTGAATAGAATATCAAGGACGGATATTGGTTCGAGAAATTATTACATTTTAGAATTATCTCAATAATGGTATTACAATTTAAAACAATGAAACAGTTTAATTTTTGTTTGCTTATTCTAAGCTCCTCCCGTTTGCTCGGGATTTAATTGAGCAGGTAAGAAGAACGGAAACAACAAGAATGCACAGTTTTGGCAGCAACATAATCAACCAGTCGAATTAGGTAGAGAAGCTTATGATATCGAGAAGTATGTTGATTATATCCATGATAATCCAGTAAAGTCTGGAATTGTAGCAAGAGCTGAAGATTATCTTTATAGTAGTGCGATAGACTATTCTGGAGGGAAGGGATATGTTAAAATACAATTGTTATAGTAGAATTATAACACACAGGCTTTCGCTACTAAGCGGACGCTTGCAGTGTTTTTAGGCACAAGCGGACGCTTGCGCCAGAACACGTCACATTGGACACGTAGGCTTGCGCGAAATGGGGGTAGGAGCAGATATGGTATACGGAGAAAATGGCAAGCCTCACGCTCTCACCTCCATCAATACACCTATAGGCTATCAGCCACCTAAGCAAGATATTGAGTACACTTATTTCAATAAAGTAAAAAACATTGATCAAAACTATGGGGCTTATACCTACGACTACATTTACGGTATAGATCACCAACGCCGGAAGACAGTCTATAAAGAAAATGGTGCTCTTAAACGCACCAAATACTACTTAGGCAATTACGAAAAAGTAATAGATGCCGATGGTAATGTAAACGAATACCACTATCTAAGTGCTGATGCAGGAACTTTTGGTATCTTTGTCAAGACTAATGGGAATAATGGGACATTGAAGTATGTCTTAACTGATCACCTGTTCTGTGGGTATTAGTCTGAATTGTTGATGTAAGGCACCGTACTGTGAGTCGTTGATTTGAATATTACCCCACTGGCAAGCTCAAAAAAAGAATCACCGATCAGGATTCCACTTGTCAAATCAATACCGACTATACTTACGATGACTACGGCAACCCGGAAACCATAATTACCAGTGCACCTAATGATATAGAGCGCACAGAGCAACAAGTAACTGAGTTGGTTTATACCGATGATGGTCGCTTTGTAGAGAGTAAAACTATTCAGGGCTTAACGTCAAGCTATACCTACGACCTGACGCGCGGCTTAATGACTTCTGCCACGGCGCCATCCGGCCTTACCACCCGTTATTTTTACGATGCACTTGGTCGACAGTACAAAACACAGAGTCCTTTGGGTGTAGAAAGCTATACAACGCTTAACTGGGTGCCGTCTGGCGACGACGACAGCCCTGACGATGCCTTGTATTATAGCTATTCTCAAACCTCGGGCATTGCCCCCGAAAAAACCTACTATAATAAAAACGGACAACTGCGGCGCACGGTATCGGTAGGGTTCAATAGCGATTCCATCATATATACTGATCGCCACTACTATGCTGATGGGCGTTTGGAAAAAGAATCTTTGCCTTACTATTCCAATACCGAAGAAGCGGATGTGCAGTGGAATAAATACTACTATGACGAACCCAAATACAATCGTCTAAGCAAGGTAGAGTATGCCGATGGTAGCGAAATGCATAAGGATTATATAGATGCGGAAAGAAAAGTAGCAACTACAGTCACCAATACCGTAGATGGTGTGACCAAAACTCAAAGTGATACAGTGATGAGCAATGCCCTGGGGCAAACCATAGCCAGTACCGACAATATGGATAACACGGTCACCTATAGCTACGATGCGGCAGGGCGCCTTAAGAACTCCTATGTGGACGCAAACTACGTCACCAGTTTTAAATATGACTTGCTAGGCAATAGAACACAAATAGATGACCCTGATGCCGGAATAATAACAAGCAACTATAACGCTTTCGGTCAGCTGATGAGCAGCAAAAATGCCCGAAATCAAACTATAAGCTATCTCTATGATGCTTTGGGCAGAGTGTGTCAGGAAGAAACAAAAGATGCTACAAGCCATAGTTTCGACAAGCTGGAGTACGACTACATCACTAGCGGAGCAGCCATTGGCCAGCTCAACTGGGTAAAGCAGAACAATATTCTTGCCGAAGAATATAGCTACGACAATATGGGACGAATGAATGGCAAAACTGAATATATAGAAGGGCACGCCACTCCTTTTACCCATAGCCATACCTACGACGACTACGGGCGCATAGCCACTCAAACCTACCCCGGCGGCTATAAACTGATACACAAATATACAGCCAATGGCGATTTAGACTATATTAGTCAGGATGATGGTAGTCAGGTGAGTAAAATCTATGAAAACACAGCTTTTAACGCATTAGGAGCGCTCACCAAATATAAACTGGGCAATGGCAATTACACTTTTGATAGAGAATATGACGCATATGGCAAGCTCGAACGTTTAAACTCCGACTTCCAAGACCTCAATTATGACTTTGGCCCTATGGGGAATCTCAAGTCGCGTATTGATGGTAATTCAGGGATGGAAGAGCACTTTGGCTATGATGACCTCAACCGCCTGACGGATATCGAACTCCACGACCTTAGCGGACATTTATCGGAGTACGACAAAGGATTGCAGTTTCATGATAACGGTAATATTTTATCAAAAACCGATGTGGGAGCTGATATGGTATATGGTGAAAATGCCGGGCCACATGCCCTTACTTCCATCAATACGCCTATGGGTTATCAGCCTCCTAAGCAGCATATCGATTATACGTATTTTAATAAGGCAGAATTGATAAACCAGGGAGAGCAGCATAATGGTATCTACGATTATTCTTACCAATACACTTATGGTGCAGATCGCCAACGGCGCAAAACAGTGTATTCTACCTATAATAGTACTACAGGAGCAGCTGAGGTAATACGCACCAAATACTACTTGGGCAATTACGAAAAGGTCATTGAAAACGGCGTAACAAAAGAATACCATTATCTAAGTGCCGATGCCGGATTATTTGGTATCTTTGTCAAAACAAATGGTGTAGGTGAGCTAAAGTACACTTTGACCGATCACCTTGGTTCTTTGACAGGCGTAGTGGATGCTACTACGGGGGATGTAGAATATGAAGTTAGCTTTGATGCTTGGGGACAGCCTCGCTCTACTGATTGGAAGTCTGACTACTCAGGTAGTCTGATGGCCGATAGAGGTTTTACAGGTCACGAGCATTTGCCTGCTGCTTTTGGTCTGATAGATATGAACGGTAGGATGTATGACCCTGTTGTTGGGCGTTTCCTATCACCAGATCCTTATGTACAAGCGCCTGATTATGCTCAGAACTTTAATCGGTATGCATATTGCTATAACAATCCACTGGTTTATACTGACCCTGATGGAGAATGGATTGGTATAGCAATAGCTGCAGCAATAATTATAGGAAAGAATTATTATGATGGTTATAAAGCTAATGATAAAGAAGCAAATCCATTTAATTGGGATTGGAGTAATGCATATTTTCACATCGGAAATTCTACAAGTTTAGATGGGAGTTCTACTTCATTTTCATTAGGTATGGGTTGGTCTCCTGATGCGATACCAACTGTAGGTTACAGTACCGATAATGGAATGGGTGCTGGTTATTATTCATCTTATAGTGGAGAACAAATGTATTATCCTAATCAAGTTGCTCAACAGAATTATAATGACCAGGTTGTTTCGGACAAAGTGGATGGTTTTGTAAATATGTATGGCGGTGATTATGTTGCTAAGTCAAATGGGGTCGATGGTCACACCTGTGCAGCTAGTCTATCAAATCCGTCTGGTGCTGGATACAGTTATGGAGCGACATTGGCAATTGCATATCCTTTTAACTCACAAAAACATAATGGTAAAACTCGAGGAGGAATATTATTAAGTTTTGGGCAATTTAATGGCGACTTAAATAGCTCCGGAATGTTTTTTACTATTGGAAAAGGAGAAGGAGTTATGCTTAATTTCTCATATGATTTAACTTTTTATTCAACCTCAAATCTATATGATTTAGGTGGACAAGGAACAATGGCTGAAGGCGGTGGTTGGGTCCTCGGATATGGTAGATCAAGTAATGGATTTCCACTTAGCGATGGAAGTTATAGCAACCCAACATATCAGGCACATACTGTTAGTTTAGGTGGAGGTCTTCCTGTAAGTGGTGCTGTTTGGGATACTAAAACATATACTATTCCTTGGTTTAGAACACATATGGTAGGTTTGCTTTTAATGCCACATTAATATATTATGATATATCTCAAGATTATATTAATATCAATGACTTTTTTATGTGTGCTAGGTTTTTTATTCTTTTGGATACAAATGATTAGCATAATAAAAAAGAATGGAGAATATGCAGATTATTTTTTTGTTTCTGGAAATGAATTTGCAAAGCTTACAAGAATCATTGAAAATGAGAACAATATCAACCTCAAATCACAATATAAAAAAATTCTTGTGTTTCAGAAGGTGTTTATTTTTCTGGCAATTTTATTTTTGATATTGTCTTTTAATTGTCTGTAACTGAAAATACAAAAAGCCCGAGTAATCGGGCTTTTTCATTCAATCATATCTGTTATCCGTAGTGTAATTCTGTGTTTGGCATAGCGTCCTCTGTTATCCGTAGTGTAATTCTGTGTTTGGTATAGCGTCTTTCGCTATGTCATTGTTGGAGGCAAGGCTCCTGCCTTGCATGTTTAAGCCAAAAACTTATCTTTGAAAGCTAAGTATAAGACTGTGAAACTGGGAGTTGAGATGACAAGTGGATTAGTTTTGCAAGTCAGGAGACTTGCTTTTAGCAGAGACGTAGCGAGAGACGCTACGCCTAACGGGTGTACCAGGTGGTGGTTATTGGAATACCATTACTAATATATATAAATAGTTCGTAATATTTGAATTTGTGATGAAAGGCGAAGTGATCTTTTTATTGGTTTTAGTTTATCTGATATTTAATTTTATAGTGAAATACCTATTAAAAAAAATGATTTTATAGTTGATTATTTCTCAACTATGGATAATGTCATTAGTAAACTATTTTTTTTAATAAAAAAGACTAATAATACGAAATTTAAGCTTTTGTATGGTTTTCTCCTTTTATTCTATATTTCAATAATAATCTTTATTTTTATACTATTTTACAAAATAGTATCTCGTTCGTAGTAATGTGTGGTAGTTCAATTATTGGTCCAAGCTCCTCGGTTCTTGGGAACATACAACACACGGTTCTAGAGAGAATAGCGAACAAGCATTCAAAGTATATAATGCAGCTCATAACTATGGCAAAAGCCTAGCTAGTGTACTCTCTGGCAGAGAGCGCGTGTCTGCTACTGTAGAAATTAATGGACGACCTATCACAGTAGCTGCTGAAGGTGGAATGTATTATGTTAGTGATTTGGATTTTGGGGTGAGTGCCAGTTCTGGAGGGGGTGATGGCATTTATGACGGCTTAGGATTTCTGTCAGGAATTACATCTAATGCTGCTAACATTAGAGCAAATGACATATATAGTTCAAAGGGTTGGCGTAATAATTCTGGACGATATTTTTCGTCAGGCCTATTGAATAAAGGTGCAAATGGTAAATATGTTAGAGGTGTTCAAGGTTATCGGAATAGTGCAAATTTAGCTAAAAACACAGCGCAGTCTTTAAGAGTGGTTGGAAATACTGCTGGTGCATTGGGTGGAGCTGTTATTGTTGCGGATGTACTTGTCAATTCAGAAATAACAGTTTCCAACGGAATTAACGCTTTTATGACTGGTGTATCGTTTACTGGTGTAGGAGCTCCCATTGCAGGCATTTGGTTTGTGGCCGATTTTGGCATGGGGGTTTTTACTGGCAGGTCGATTTCTGAAAGAATTGATGCTAACACTCCATCATTAGATTGGGATTGGTAATTTAAAAAATATGATTTATGATGAACTATATAGCTTATAGAGTATTCGAGTTTTTTGATAAGAAAGATAATACACTTTCAATTTTTAGAACTATTAATTTTTTAACTCTTTTCCAAGTTTCCTTCTTGATTCCGATTTTCACATTATCAAATTCTATACTAAAGGATTATGTCAATGCCATATCAACTATTGATAGAATTGAGTATTATATTGGGATACCTTTGGGCTTAGTTTTTATTTTAATTAATAGTTTTTTGTATAAAAAGAAACTTAAAGGAGAAAGTCTAAATCGATTGAAAGAAAAATTTCACAAAAAAAAATATTCTCTCTCTGTTTGGGTGATTTTTCTTACACCTGTTGTTTTAGTTTTTGTAATACCTGTTGTATATGGTCTTCTAAATGGAACAATTAGAGTATCTCATCCATAGGTTGCCAAACCACAAGGGGATGTAGGGCATAATATAGATGAAGGTCTAGGTTTTATCACTGGTTTATTTGGAACAACCTATGGGGCAAAAGGTAATGCTCATCATAATCAATTATACTGGAAGGGAAAAACCACTGGGAAAATTTACACGAAAAATCCCTTTCTAAAGACAAAAATTGGTTGGAAAGCAAATAGTTTTAAAGCATCGGGAAAAGTATTTGCAGGAGCTAAGTCTTTAGGAACAAAATTTGGAGCTGCTGGTCTTGCATTAACAACAGCTGATGTTATTTGGGGTGATGGACTTACAACAAGTAATTCACTGGATTTAGTTTTCGGGGCTGCAGGATTTATTCCTGGGGTTGGTTGGGCAATTTCAGGAACCTACTTTGTAATGAATACAGGAGTAATGTTATATTCTGGTAAATCTATAGGAGACCATTTCGATGATTAAGTTTTTTGACACCGTATTCTATAAAGTTTTCAAACAATATGAAAAATGGGGAGAATCTTCACCTTACCCATTCGCAGAAGGTATTGTTGTAGTTTTTCAGCTATTTTTAATAATGGATGCTTTAACTATTCTATCCATTGTAGGTTTATTTCCTCGAAATATTGAAGGAGTCAAGCTCTTTGCAATATTACCATTATTTATTGTTTACGTTATAAATCATCATAGATATAAAAAAAAGTATGAGGAAATTCTAGCTGACAAAGAATTTAAGTACGATAACATGAGTTCAATTTTAGTGTTTTGTGTAATTATGGTGTCTATTGTTTTTCCTTTAGTTATTGGGTATTTAAGAAACAATGCAGGAATTAATATTTAGCCCCTGTTATCCGTAGTGTGATTCTGAGTTTGGCATAGCGTCTTTCACTATGTCATTGTTGGAGGCAAGGCTCCTGCCTTGCATGTTTAAGCCAAAAACTTATCTTTGAAAGCTAAGTATAAGTCAGTGAAACAGGGAGATGAGATGACAAGTGGATTAGTTTTGCAAGTCAGGAGACTTGCTTTTAGCAGAGACAGCTTGTCCCGATTTTTTCGGGATAGCGAGAGACGCTACGCCTAACGAGGAATATTACGCCTTTGACAAAATGAAGCAGCTCATCTATAGCGGGCCGTCATCAAGCACAGCACAGGATTTGCACTGGGACGAGAATGCCTATACCGACACCACACGGCAGACCACCATCTACGATGACTTGGGGCAGAAAACCTACATTCACAACATCACAGGCACCTCTACAGGTATAGCCTACGATGCGGACGGCCATATCGCCAATCCCGATGAGATGAGCACCAATGATCCGCTGATGTTTAAAGAACAGCAAATCACCTATA
>DHQI01000016.1:33713-34765 GCA_002408065.1 Bacteroidales bacterium UBA5342 | reverse complement strand
CTTATGCGGATCAATGTTCAGACGTTCAGCATTATTGGCCATATAGTGCAACACACAGCGCACATCTTCCACAGCCGCCGGAGCCGGTGCTTGTGGCGTCATTCGGTATTCCATATTGACTACTGCCATACCATTCTTAAAGTAAAAATTGTAACCCGTCTGGCTTTCCTTTTCACCATGATTCCAACCGCCACCATGTATGTTTATCAGAACTGGTACTGGTTTTTCGGCCACCTTAGGATAGTAGATATCCACCCGGTTTTGTACAATGTCGGCATTAGAATAGATAGCATCCAACTCGGCAGCATAGCCCTCTGGTACCGATACCGTTTTATGCGCCATAAAATTCAGGCTTGCTTTTTCGTTTATCACGCCTGTTTCTGAAACAAAAGCGCCCTCTGGAATATCCAAGGTGTAGGGTTTATGCGATTTTCCGGCACTCACTTTCACACGTATACTGGCGATGTTACCTCTGATTCTGACCTTTGATGGATCGATAGTTTCGCCATTTAGCATCAGCGGCTTTTCGCCCACAATCATAATTTTATTAAACTCCAACAGAATCTTACGCGTCAGGTTACCATACACCAATTCGTCTTGTGCCGGTGCCGAAGCTTGCAGCATTAAGCTGTTGAGCGCTGTCATTGTACGCATCTTGATCTGATATACGTTTAGCGAACTGGAGGTATTGTTGCGTAAGCGTAGTTTTGCTGTTTCCCGGTTCACTGGAATGGTATAAATTTGCTCAGCTTTAGTCGTGGTAAACACACCTAAGGAAACCCATTTACGTCCTTCTTTAATCTGGACTTCAAAAGATTTATCATCCGATCCGGTAGAAGCGTGAATTTCAATCTCGCCTACATCTGTCAATTCAGGAAAGTCAATACGGCCCGACTCACTGTCTTTATCTAATACCATACGGTTGTAATGCTTACCGCCTTCAGGACAAGTGGATGAGGTTTTGTACACCACCCCGCTATAAATCCAGAAACCATTTGCGTCATAAGACGGATACTCCCCACTCTCCGGACGTTTAGATACTGCCTCGCCCC
>DHQI01000016.1:0-33543 GCA_002408065.1 Bacteroidales bacterium UBA5342 | reverse complement strand
AGTTAGATACTGCCTCGCCCCAGGTACCATCACCAAAGTTGGTAATGAGCCCGGTCAGTTTAGCCTGACGGGCAATAGTTTCAGCATCTGTTCTACTCACCTTTACCTGATAGATAGACAATGAACTGCCACTATTATTGGCAATACGGTATTTGGCTTTTTCCTGATAAGCGGAATAGGTAAAGACACGTTCCTTTTTACCAGTACTGAAGGTCGCTACCGTCTTCCATTGCTTAGCATCAAAGGCCTGCAGCACAAAAGAGCGATCGTCACTACCGGTAGCAGCATGTATTTCCACCTCGCCTACCAATTCCATTTCAGGCAATTCAAAGTAGGCACCGGTCTTATCTTTATCCAAAATGATGCGTCCGGAATGCGTATAAGTCTCATCATTGGCACAGGCCGTTTTTCCTGAAGCCAGATAAGCTTTGTTCAATACAAAACCATTCACTTCTGACGAAGGATAAGCGCCACTTTCCGGTTTTTTAGAAGTAGGACGTCCCCAGCTCCCATCACCAAAGTTTGTTTTCAACGGACGCTGACGCTCATACTCAGCAATCACTTCTTCGCTGGCCAAGGTTGTTTTTACTTGCCAAATAAAAAGTGAACTTCCGGTATTATTAGCAATGCGCAGTTGTACTTTAGCACGATGTAGTGGAATCACATAAATACTATCACGGTTTTTCACTGTGGAATAAGTGCCGATGGTTTCCCACTGACGGCCTAAACGCTCCTGTACCACAAAAGATTTATCGTCCGATCCGGTAGAAGCATGCACTTCCAACAAACCCACATTGGTCAGTTCTGGCAACATCAAATAAGCCCTTGCACTGTTTTTGTCCAAAACAATGCGGTTGGTGTGTTTTTCTCCATTAGCACATGTTATGCTTCCACTATTGAGTACACCTTTACGAATGGTAAAACCGTTGGCCTCCCACGAGGGAAACTCTCCACTGGCAGGACGCTCTGTGAGCACTTCGCCCCAGGTACCATCCCCGAAATTGGTGCTGACAGCCGTTTGGGCTGATGCCGCAAAAGAGAGGCACACGGACAACAGGCCTATAATTACTTTGATATGTTTATTGTGTTTTAACATTCGTGTTTATACTCGTCTTAATATTCCGGTTTTAAATGCCGTCCTTTTCTATTCGAATCTGATTAGCAACTATACTCGGCGTGTCACTCAAAGAGCGGAGGAGAACAAGCCTCCTCCTTCTCAAATTTTCTTAGTACGCTCCGAAATAAGCATTGAAATTCAATGATGCTTCACTAGCCGTTGCTGTTAATTTCACCACTTCCAGAGCTCCTGTATATTCCACAACTGCATCAGCTGCATCATATTGTTGGAACAGAATCACATCACCTTCGGCAAATGTTCCAGGCATCAAGAAAGCACTTGTGGCATCTCCCACTCCTAATTCATTCAATAATGCACTGTTAAGTTCTTCCAAGGTTTGTGTTTTAACTTTATTGATAAGATCTGCTTCGTCAGAATCACTAGCGTTAAGAACTTTGAAGCGAACATTATTAGGCGATTTTTCAGCGTTAAGCGCTGTACCGTTACACTCGTAGCCTCCTACAAAAGTGCCATTAGGATCTTGCCCTATCAGAACAATTCCGCCGCCCATAGAACCAATAAAGAAATGTATCTTGTCTTTCTTTTCATCCCAATCACAAGGTCCGTACATATTACCAAATGTAGCCTCGAAGAAGGTAGAATCTGTTGCAGGTACACCATCTTTCGTTGCACTATAGATTGTCATATCGCTCCAGTAAGCCAGTGTGGCTACCTGAACCTGGAAAGCATCCGTTACCGCTACTTCATTACCACGATAATAAACCGTTAAAGGCACAGTTGTTGTAACAGGATACTCCGGAACCAATACGGTCATAATGGTATCTTCCTGGAACAGTATCATTCCTTCAACATCACCAAACATTACTTTATCAATCACATAAAGATCATCTCCTGTAATTTCAATTTCAGTGCTATCAGCTGCTTCAGTAGGGAAGTTAACAATTGTTGGAGGTACAATATCCAGCTCAAATTTTGAGTCAGACACCACAGTGGCTTCTGCTGTTTCTGTAGGATAAGTAAAAATGATATCCACATCAGGATTTAAGAAATAAGGCACCAAAACCTCAATTAATTCTTCTTGCTGTGTCGTGATGACAGCCTGAATAGTATCAAAGTTAACTGCAGTTATCACATCCATATTGCTACCTTCTATAACAATTTTGTCATAAGCCTTTGCCTTAGCCGGGAAAGTAGCAATGACCGGAGCCGGGTACAATACCGTAAAGTCAGATGCTGATTGTGCAGAACCTGCCCCATTGGCTAGTACTATAGCTCCACTCTTTGATTCACTATTCACCATAACCACCATACTGGTAGAATTGATACGATACTTGATGGTAGCCGATCCGCCACCAATCGTTACACTGTCGATACTCTGAAGGTTTTCCCCCTCAATAGTTATCAAATCTCCCTGACGACCTGATGCCGGAGAGAAACTGCTTAGAACCGGTGCGTTTTCCACCTCTACATCATATACTAACTCTTCATTACACCCCATTAAGGATAATGCCATTAGTACTACCGGAAATAATATTTTAAAGTTTTTCATTGTTGTAATGTTTTCCAAGTTCAAATGAAGATTCATTTCTAATCTTGAATCATAAATTTTGAATTATTAATAACCCGGATTTTGAGATATCTGCGTCATTACAGAAGTCACACTGAACGGAATAGGCAACAGCAATTGCCACTCATCAACGATGCGGTCCGGCATATAGATCGAATAATCAGGGTCGGTATAGGCAGGATCCAAAGTACCATCAGTGGTTTGAATCAATTCTGTCTCAAAATGCTCATCCATAATCGTTTTGAAACGATTGGTACGGATCAAATCAAAAAAGCGGTGGTTTTCTAAAGCAAACTCCAGTCTTCTTTCGTTTTCTATGGCCAGCTGAGCAGACAAAATATTTGGCACATCTTCAGAGGTCAGAGCCAATAAACCGGCACGTGTACGTGTATCGTTGATATAAGGCAGAGCAGCAGCTACACCTTCATTTTTAAGTTTCACCTCAGCTTGCATCAGCAATACATCAGCATAGCGAATCACCGGCCAGTCGTTTTCAGCATCGTAACGGATAGATACCTGAGAGTAATATTTCTTAACCCATGCCATTGGAGCTACATCACCCGACAGGTTAATGTAAGTTTCGGACAGGGTCACATCCATACGCTCATCGCCGGCTTCATAAGCCTGAATTAATGATGTAGAAGGACAGTTGTAGCCTTCGCCACTAAAGTTAATCACTGCATCCTGACTTCCGTTAGGCGCAAAATAGTTGGCAAATGGAGAACCTAAACCCAAACCTCCGGTTTTGTAACGTACGGCAAACAGAATCTCATTATTCATTTCATTACCGGTATCAAACACATCGGCATAGCTGCCTAAGAGCTCGTGTCCGCTAAGTTCAACTTCGTCGAGTAACAAACCGGCCGCATCATAATCTTCTAAAGTCAGGTATACTTTTGCCAATAGCGTTTTGGCTGCCCAAGTAGTTGCACGTCCTGTTTCATCATCGTCGTAAGACGCCGGCAGGTTCTTTTGAGCAAAATCCAAATCCTCTTCGATAAAAGCATAGATATCTTCCACCGGACTTCTCTCTGCATTATTCGATTCGTCAATAGTCATACGCGTATCCACCTTGAACACCGGACCATACAAACGTACCATATTAAAATAGTGGTAACCACGGATAAACTTGGCCTCAGCCTCTAACTGCACTTTCAATGTTGAATCCTGCACCACATCCAACTGATCCAATACAGTGTTACAACGGTAAATGTTGTGATAAACAGCTTCCCAATACGTTTGATTGTGAGCGTGTGTAGTAGGCACTGTCAAATGATCTACCGCGATGACTGCTTTACTGCTGGTAGACGTAGTACTACGTGAGTGAATACGTGAATTATCCGTTCTGATTTCGGTCAATAACCATTCGAATTCCATCGTGGCCTGCAAACCATTGTAGCAGGCAATAGTAGCCATATCCATCTCCTCGTCGTTGGTATAAAAGCTACCTTCACCCAACTGATCGACAGGATCTTGCTGCAAGAAGCCTTCACAAGACATCATAAAAACAGCAGCAATCATTATTAATATTATCTTTTTCATAATCATAATCTTTTAAACCCTTCTCTTAAGAAGGAATAGTCCTTATTAAAATACGAGTTCTAAACCAAAATTATAGGTACGCTGCGTAGGGAAAGCACCACGCTGATAGCCCTGAATCAAAGGACTTTCATAAGCACTGGATGTTGAACGTGCCTCTACGTTGATTCCCTTATAATCATCACTGGTCAGATACCATAAGTTCTGGAAACTGGCGTATAGTCTTAATGAACGGATACCCAACTCTGCCATCTGATCTGAATCAAATTTATAACCAATAGAAAGGTCTTTCCAGGCCAAATAAGAAGCATCCTGCACCATATAATCGGTTGACATATGTGTCAAACCATTTTGTTCGAACGGCGTTTGTCCGTCACCAATATGGTCCTCGCTTACCCAGCGGTTAGTCACATAGTTTTTGTTGTACTTAACAGACTCTTTGTAGTAGCCGTCGCCATTCCACAAATCAGCACCTTGCGAACCCTGGAACAAAAACGAAAGATCAAATCCTTTATAAGTAAACTGGTTGGTCAAACCCCAGGTAAAATCCGGGAAAGGATTACCAATCACCTGTAAATCATCATCATTAATCTCAGCCGTAGTACCATCAACGTTTACTGCTCTCAGACCACCCGGTACATCGCTGATGTGCGACGCATTATTGTTGATTTGATCCTGATTTTCCCAAACCCCCTGAGTGGCATAGCCGTAAAACTGAATCAATGGATCACCTACACGGGCAATGTACATTTCGTCACGCTCTCCCAAAGAGATGGACTGCATAGGGCCTGCAAGATCAAGCAAGCGGTTGTCGTTATGCGAAAAGTTAAGCGATGTGCTCCACTCAAAATCATTAGTTCGAATGTTGTATGAGTTAATGGTAAATTCAAAACCTTTGTTCCGCACCCTACCATCGTTACCCCAGGCATTGATAAAACCGGAAATTGAACTAATATTGCCTTCATAAAGCAATTTACGAGTGATAGAATAATAGGCATCAAACACAAGTCCCAAACGTGAATCCAACACGTAAAAGTCGATACCTGCATTGTACTCATCCCGCTGCTCCCAGACCAAATACTGGTTACCTAAGGTGGTAGAAGTATTGGCCAAACCAGACACCACATTATCAGAACCAAGCGAATAGTTGGCAGACGACAACACATTGGTATTAGCATAATACGCAATATTATCAGTACCATTCACACCATAGCTGGCACGAACCTTCAAAGCATCGACCCAAGAGACGGCATTTTTAAAGAAATCTTCCTGAGCTATGCGCCAACCCAATGAAACAGAAGGGAAAACAGACCAAAGATTCTCCTGTCCAACTTTTGAACTACCATCAGCTCTAAGGCTGGCCGAAAGCAGGTATTTATCGTCATAAGCATACATTAAACGGGAAAAAAATGATTCCTTTGTACCAATTCCCGGCACCCAGGTTCCCGTCACATGGTCATCACCGTCATACTGCAAAATAGTACCTGCAACATTCAGGGTATTGATATAATCGGTAGGAAAATCAATGCCGTAAATACCTGCCGTTTTATAACTTTTCTTTTCAAATGAAGCTCCCAACATTCCGTTAATGTCGTGCTTACGGAAACGGTTTGAATAAATAAGCGTGTTCTCTGTCAATAAATTAGTATACAACTCGTTGGTATACAAGCCACTATTAGACGAACCAGCCTTCGCCGACCCTTCATTAGCGTATTCGTTTTCCTCACGATAACGGATATTGAAACCGTTAGAGGTTTTAAACTTCAAGTTATCAACCACCTCTATCTCAAAAAATACAGAACTTTGCACCCTATATTCGTCACGCTTACGGTATTCGTTTTCCATACGCGAGAGCGGGTTATTGTTTGAAGTGTTGTAAGGTGATGAGTTTACCGTTCTATCCAATCCGGAAATAGGATCCACTCCGGTATAGCTTTTGTTACTAAATGCAGCACCGTGTGCCCATGAACCTTCTTCTTCGCCTGTGATAGCAGCTGTTTGTGCGGTATGGCGGGTAGGCATAAATGACGGGGTGCGGTAAAAATCGGTAAAATTCACAGTAGGACGCTCACGGTAAGAATAAGTGGCCGTCATATTGGTTCCAATCTTCATACGTTCCGAAAGGTTAACATCCAATTTAGAACGGAGACTGAATTTATCATACTGATTATTTTTCATAATACCCTGGTCCGTCAGGTAAGATGTAGAAATGTAATATTTCACCTCTTCTTTACCACCTGAAACACTAAAGTTGGTATTAGAAATAGTCGCTTGGCGCAAAGCCTGCTCTTGCCAGTTAGTGGTATTATCGATGGTAGACATCGCAAAAGCTTGAGCACTCATCGTACCACTACCACGTATAATGTCTTCACTCAAAATCATATCAGTATATTCCTGATTGGTCATGATAGGATGAAGCTCGTGGTAGTCTTTAATACCAAAAGAGGTTTTAAAGGAATATTTTGGTTTTGTCAGCGAACCTGACTTGGTGGTCACCAAAATAACCCCGTTAGCAGCACGCGAACCGTAGATAGCCGCAGAAGCTGCATCTTTCAGCACTTCCACACTGGCAATGTCATTGGCATCAACCATACCCAAGCCATCCTCCATAGGGAAACCATCTACAATAATTAATGGCTGGGCATTAGCGCTAATAGAGCCAAAACCACGAATATTAATTTCAGCCTCTACCCCTACTTCCGAGGTGGTGTTTTGTACTTGTACACCGGCGATACGTCCTTGCAACAATTGGTCGGAACGTGAGGTTGGCACATTTTCGATACCGTGCGTTTCCATCTTTGCAATGGAACCGGTTAAGTGAGATTTCTTTTGCACGTCGTAACCTACAACGATGAGTTCTTCAAGATTCTGAAGGTCTTCTTCAAGTACTATGGTCATGTTAGTGCCGACCTTAGCCGCAACAGATTGAGTTACGAAACCAATGAATGACACCTCAAAGGTCACTTCCGTACCTACGGCTTGATCTACTTGTATTGAGAACTCTCCATCTACATTGGAATAGCCACCTGTGGTGGTTCCTACTATTGCAATGGTTACCCCCGGCAATGGTTCGCCCTGAACATCTGTTACCACACCAGTCACTACACTCTGACCCTGGGCCACAATAGCAAAGCTGGAGAACAATGCAACAAAAATGGTAAATAATAAATGTTTAAATCTTTTCATTGTTTTAAAGTTTAATCCTTGGCATTTATGACTCAAGGAGCTTTAATTCATTTATAAATACTCATCAGTCATAACTTATGAGCTTACATTAATACGAAACATAAGGTTTCTGAGCAGTCCTGTTATAAGGGGACGTGCTACCTGGATTTGTTAGTCTTTCAGGGGTATAGGAACTAACACAGAAGATTTTTGAAAACTTACAGCAGCCCTAAGCTGCTGTAAGCTTCAGTTAACTTATTAAAAGAAAACGAGGGCATTAGATACCCAGTGCTTGTCCACCACCAATCTGAACAGTTTCAGCAGTGATAAAAGAAGCCGCATCGCTCAATAAGAAAGAAACGACTCCCGCTACTTCTTCCGGCTCACCAAGGCGACCTAACAATACACTGTTTTTCCATGATGCAAATACTTCTGGTTTCGTCGATTTAATTTGCGCGTGGAAAGGCGTATCAATCGTACCCGGCGATACAGCGTTAACGCGAATACCATATTCCGCTAAATCTTTGGCCAAAGCACGGGTAATAGATTGCACACCACCTTTAGAGGCCGAATAAATACCAGCACCAGGACCGGCACCATTCCAAGCGGCATTCGACGTGTAGTTGATGATAGAAGCTTTCTCTGCTTTTTTCAGAAAAGGAATAGCGGCTCTGGATGCATAGAATACTGAATCAAGGTTAAGCGCCATTACAAATTTGTACTGATCATCTGTCATTTCTTCAAAACGGGCACGTACCCCAATACCTCCGGTATTATTGATTAAAGCATCAATTTTACCGTATTTTTCTCCAATTTTAGTAATGTTTTCTGTTACCGCTGCTGAGTCTGTTACATCAAAACCGTAATATTCAGCCTTAATGCCTGCTGCGGTCAATTCAGCCACTTTCTCAGCACCTGCTGCATCTTCAATACCGTTCAACACAACGGTGTAACCTTCTTCTCCCAATTGTTTTGCAACAGCAAAACCAATACCACCTGTAGCTCCTGTTACGATGGCAACTTTTCCATTTAATTCCATAATAATTATTTTAATGTGTTATATTAATTTATTAGTTATAGGCTATTGTCTCTATACTTTTTATCCTACTGATTTTATTTGACGGGCAAAGAAATATATGGCTCCTACGGCTAATGGCACAAATAAAGCTATGACCACAAAAATCGGGTTATACCCAAAAGACTCTACTACGCGAGGAACCAAGAAGTTCATCACGATAACCGAGAAAACTCCTATCATACCGCCAAGGCCTGCAAGTGAGCCTACGGACTTACCACCAAACAAATCACTTGGCAAGGTTTGCACATTACCTATAGCAAACTGAAAACCGAATAATACAGCACATACAATCAGTACAAAACGTAAGGCTGTGTTACCATAAAGCACAGTAGCGATGAGTCCTAGTACCATAATGATTCCTCCTATAACGATGGTGGTTTTACGCCCTTTGTTGACAGAACCTGTTTTGCTAATGATACGACCGGAAACAAAACCACCGGCTATACTACCAACCGCTGCACCTACATAAGGTACCCAGGCAAACATACCCACTTCTTTCACGTCAAAACCATAAACATCGAAGAGGTAAATAGGCATCCAACCTACAAAAAGCCACCATATTGGCTCCATAAAGAAACGACTTACCACAACCGCCCAAGATTCACGGTGTGAAAGAATCTCTTTCAAGGAAAGACCTTTAGAATTCTCATCTTCTTTCTTGTCTGCCTCATTCTGTCCGTCAGTAATGTACTTACGTTCTTCGTCAGTTATCCAAGGGTGTTTTTTAGGCCCAGCCTTATTAATCAGCAACCAAGGAATAATCCACAAAAGACCAAACGAACCAATGACCATAAAAGTGGTACGCCAACCTAAGCCCACAAAGAGAGCAGCAATAAAGGGCGGTGCGATCACTGAACCGATAGAGGCTCCGGCATTAAATAAACCCTGAGCAATAGCGCGCTCTTTTACAGGAAACCATTCAGCATTGCTTTTCACAGCGCCCGGCCAGTTACCGGCCTCGGATATACCCAGCAAACTACGGAATATACCAATAGACAAAATACCGCGTACTGTAGAATGCATAAACGAAGACAAAGCCCATACACCAATAGAGATGACATAACCAATGCGTGTTCCTACTTTATCAAACAATTTTCCAGAGAACAATTGCCCAAGCGCATAAAACACCATAAAGATGTTCAGAATAAGAGCATAATCGTTCTTGGTAAGATCCAGAGCTTGCGCAATAGAACCATCGACATCCTGTCCGCCCCACATAATGGAAAGCGCACTACGGTCGATATAATTGATCACTGTTGCCAGGAAAATCAGAGCTATAATTGCCCAGCGTAAACCTTTTACTTTCATATCAAATAAGATTTAAAGACTATAAAACATTAGACTAAAAAAAACCAATGGTCTCATTATCTTCTGTCTATTAGTCTTGAGTCTGTTAGTCTTTATTACTTTTTATCGCCAAAATAAGACACGCCATTACCTGACAGAAAATCTTCACGTACAGGGCTAAACACGTCTATCAACATACCTGCTTCAAGACACTTAGCACCATGTAACAGGTTAGGCTCTATGTAAACACCGTCGCCACCTTCTACAATCTGAATAACGCCATCAATATGGAATTCAAATTTCCCTGAAGCCACATAAGTAGCTTGTGTATGAAAGTGAGCATGAGGAGCGCCTTCTGCTCCTTCTTCAAACTTTACCTGAACCATCATTATTTGGTTGTCGTACCCTAAGAATTTACGGCTTACACCACCACCTAAGTCTTCCCATTCCATCGACTTAGTTAATACATACTTTTCGCTATTACGTTTCATATTCTTAATTATTTAGTTATTAATTTATAATTACTATTCAACACATATTTTTCACCATTCAACTCAAATTCTTGTGTTGGTTTTTCATGGTCAAGGTTGATAAGTAATTCTATATCTGACCCCAACTTGCTTGTTATGTGCACTAGCAGTAGATCGCCGATACGCTCAGCACCTAGTTTTTGGGTCATCTTTTCCTGATTGGAAACAATCTCTGTATTAGGATTATTATCACCGTGACATTCCACCACTGTGGCAAACAAATATTGCTTAGTTTTAGGCTGTCGTATGATAAAAGCCGGTTCACTACGCAGGTTAAAGGCAGGATCATTAGCGCCTGTCCGGGTAAATATCAATTCTGTTTCAGTATTGCTTACGGTAGTCAGCGAATAAAATTTACGATCTTGCATCCAGGTAAAACCGGCATTTCCGGTATTCGATTTACCGTCAGCTATGCGCCACAGGTGCTCGTAACCGTGCGCTGTTCCCAAAGGCTTAAGCTCATCGGTAGCGGTGTTCACATCAAAATGTGTGTCAATAATTTCACCATAAAAATGATAAGGCAGGTCAAATTGGCTCTCCGCCAAAGCATCCACTGTAAATACATCTACCAAAATAGGTTGTGCGTAATCTTTGTGCGTAATCTGCGCCACTACACGCTTCATCATCACGTGATCATAAGCTTTATCATCCTGAGCCGCCAAAATCTGAATATTGTCGCCTTCAAAATCAGCAAATATTAATTGAGAGTGCGGTTCTTTGGCCATTTTGTATTCTCCACCAAACTGCGACTGCTCATTGACCACTAAGGTATTGTGCGCTATAGTCTGTTTAGCATAGCTATTATTTTCAGGCAAGTAACGGCCACCTTCTTTAGCTTTCACATTCACAAAACGCGCTGCGCCATAGTCGCTTAAGATCTCATTGCCTTGGTGGTAATGAATCATATTCAAGCGATCGAAATGACCATGATTCAGTCCGTGTGTGGCAAATTTGAACACAGTGGTCAAATCTTCATCGCGTATTAAACCCAATCCACCTGATTTTCCCTCTTTACCATCTGTTATAATCTTAGATTGCTTAGCAATCGTTTCTTTTTTACCTTGCGCTAAGCCTTTGGCTATTTCCATTCCCCCCATCGAGATGCTGCGTAAACCTTGCTTTTCGGCAATATCCAGAATCTGCGGGTTCTTAGTCCGTGCATATAAAAAATCCATAGCCCACACCATCGACGGAGCCCCCAGCCCCATCCCTTTCAAGTGGTCATTGATAGGAAAAAATTCATTTTTCGCATCCGTTAAATCGATTAATGTTTCAACAGCTTTTATGAAAATCCGATCTTCGAAATCAAACACCTTCATCTCCGGATAATTCTGATTGATGCTTTGCGCAAAAAGCAAAAAAGGGGTCATTGCATAACGCTGATAATAAGGCCCCTCGGTGTAATATCCATCAGGTGAAAACAATTCTTTGGTCTGGGTAAAAAAGCCATAAGGCGAGTCACCAAAACCATTAATATCGGCCTGCATTGGCTTGCCTTTTTCGTCGATACCATAAAAAGCACGCGCGACTAATTCGTCGTTGTCCAGTGTCATACCTGTCATACCCACTGCTACTGCTGCCCACACACCATGGTTATGTATTTTATTGAAGACGTAAGGTGTTTCTACCGAAAGGAAATCGGCCATCTTCAACAAAAAGTCATTTTCTATGATCTTACGTTCTTTTTTACTTAACGTCGCATAAATGGCATCGTATCCTTCAATAGCATCACAAAGAAAAACGGCCTCGTTCAGCTGCTGCCAGAATAGCTTACCACGGGCATACGATTTGTCTACCGGGTGAACATCTAATATAGGATACATAGCTGCATATTGCAGAAACACCGCTTTGGCATATTCAGCATATTTAACATCACCACTCATCTGGTATTGCAAGCCCAGTTTTTTCAACATCTGACCATTGGCCTTATGCTTTTCGTGAGTATAGCCACCTGCAGGGTCAACCGGTACAGGCACATCAGCTTTGCTTGCTAATACAGCATCGGCCTCAGCAGCCAAATCAGCCAAGGTAGCATCCCAAAGCGGGTATTTCCCCATCGCTGCTTTCAGGTCGGCCACATCGTCGTCCGCCACTATCAGTGTAGGATGCATCTGTGCCGTAGCACAACTCAACATTATACTTGTAGCTAGTATGGATAAAATCTTTTTCATTCTTTCTTTTTTCTTTCTGATTTAAATCGGGCGCGACTCAAAGTCGCACTCCGAATTAAAATCAAAACTCTCTATTCTAAATATCCCAAAGCTTCCCCTTTGCACGATTTATTTTGCAAAGTAGATGAATTAGCCAAACTAAAATCATGGGCTGATGGCGCTTTAAATTCCGGATTATCTTTCCAAATATGTTGTCCTAAACGGTTATCATAAAATGTCTCAATGCGCCCTACATTATAAAAGTCACAATAATCAATACTTACTTTAGCCCAACGTGGTGATTCCATTCGTATCACACGTCCACTCTTCCCGCTTTCACTAAATATGCTATTGCTTATTCTGGCTTCCTGCACCCCTGTCAGGTTAATGCTGGAACCCAATTCTCGGTTTTCTACATTATAAAAGGTACACTGATCAATTATCAATTTAGGCCCCGAAGTACTCTCATCATTACCCCCACGATACAAGTCGATAGCCGCCCCCATCACATCGTAAAACAAACAGTTTTTCACAATTACATTCTCTGCATTGTAACGACCGACGTCATCTTTTTCTGCTTTTAGGTTTATGGCAATGCCGGACACATTAGAGAAACGACAATTGGTAAACATCACAGTATCGGCAATGGCTGTTGGGGTAGCACTAAAGACGGTGCGTCCTCCCGCGTTAAAATCATAAAAATGGGCATCGTTCACACGCAAATTAAATTGCGAAAGGAAAGGTGTCGTTTGTGTACGGATAGCACAAGGCGGTATACCCCCTTCGGTCAGTCCGGCAAAGTGAATACCGTCAATTGTCAAGTCACCACCCTCAGCTATAATCACCAAAGGCTGAGTAATATTCTCCTTGTATTGCAAAAGTGGAGCTTGGGTTAAATCACGGGCTTTTCTCAATGTCAATTTCTTGCTGATAAGCAAAGGACTTGTTATCGCATAAGTCTGAGCATTAGTAAACACTATCACATCACCACAGTTAGCCCTTGCCACGGCAGCCATCAAATCGTCTGTATTGTTAACTTGGTGTGTTGCTTTTGAGGTGGACGACTGGTCTGCCACTGCAAACCAGGTCGCACCACACTCTGTCTTCGCGATAAAATTCGCAGAAGACGCCCCATTTCTTATAACCTTAAGACCATTCTCATTGTTAATCTTTAAAGTCTTAAGGTCAAAACCACTTTTTTCAACCAGTATATTTTCATTCACCTTATTATCTGCAAAGGTGATACCGCTCATATCATCAAGAAAATGAATCTCCTGGGGTTTATTATTATAAATAACATTATTACTAAAACTCACATTTTCCGGCAAAGCAGTACGCTCACCATCTGTACCAACACCAAAACCTATGTTATCGCAGTTGATAAAGGTATTGTCTTCTATCGTCACATTTTTCACTTGGTGGTAGCGATTTATGGCCGAATTAGGCACCCCATTCATCACGGCAAGTGCCGACCAAAAACGAAAGCCTGTCAGTTCCTGAAAATGATTATTCTTTATTGTGTGGCCAGCATTGATAACGCGAATGCCGCCTGTATTGGGTTTATTATTACCAATAAAAGCATTATCGCTTACAATATTATTATTACCATGTCTTAGGGCTAGAACCCCCTCACATTCGTAAAACACATTACCACTAATAACATTGTCTGTTGCCTTTACCGAAAGGATTTCCACCTCGCCACTACAATGCTCAAAATAGTTATTGGTAAAGTTAACCTTTGCCGGATCTAAGGAGTAAGTAGAAGTACCAATACGCACTGTTTCACCACCATTAGAACCAAGACGTGGACGATTAGCAAAATGATTGTATTCTATTTTGTGATTGGTATTGCGGCTTTCTTCATTACTCAGTTTAACGGCTAACATCAAACCGGCACTGTACTTACTATTAAAGCTGCAATGATCGATCTGATTATTCTGTCCGTATAGCTGTATCCAGTCTGTTTTAACAAAACGGTCTTCAGGATTATAATTCTCAATCGCACAATTAGTCAAACGACAATGCTTAGCCACTTGCCCCCCTTCTTTAAAGGTAATCACAGGCGTCTTACCCAAGAAACCATCTTTAAAATAAAAGCCTTCAATAATCAAATGCTCCCCTCCGATTTTCAAGGTAGATTCTCCACTTATTATTACAGCCCCCGGTGTATGCGCTTTTATAGTAATGGGTGCTTCAGCCGTTCCTTTTGCTTTTAACTTAAGTGCCACATCAGACCACTCACCTTTTTTCACCACTAGGGTAGCTCCCGGCTCCGCATTAGCGACAGCCTTATTCAGTTGCATCAAATCTATACCCTCTGACTTTTGTGCACACGACACATAAGCAGTCATACCAAGCACAGCAAAAACGGTAATTATTATACGAAGTAATTTTTTCATCAGATTATTTCAATGAACGGGTGAGTTCTAAAATTTTATGGAAATGTTTATTCATTATCTCAGCAGCAGCTTCTGCATCTTGGTCTAC
This sequence comes from Bacteroidales bacterium UBA5342, assembly GCA_002408065.1. GTDB lineage: Bacteria > Bacteroidota > Bacteroidia > Bacteroidales > UBA5342 > UBA5342. The sequence goes on along the minus strand of DHQI01000016.1, from coordinate 18,662 downwards.
GATAGCCTTGAATATTTGCATATGCTCGTCATAAGCTTTCATCGATTCACCTTGTGTACAGATACCTTCTTTATTATAGTATTCGATGATTTGCGGAATCACCAACATCAGCAAGGATTTAATTACCGGATTAGCCGAAGCTTCAATAATTTTCATATGAAACATAAAATCCTCTTCTACCCCGGCTTTACCTGTCAGCGCCACTTTATGAAAGCTTTCTAAAGCCACACTTATACGTTCCAAATCGGCTGGTGTACGACGCTGAGCCGCCAAACGGGCCGCCTCCACCCCTAATATCACGCGTGTTTCTACCATACTGGCAAAATCCGAGGTTTCAATCTTAAGAATATTGGAGATAAGGCCTTCGAGAGCCGTTATACCAATGCCGGCCACCACGGTTCCACTCTGTGGTTGTGTCTTTAAGATACCGTAAAACTCCAGCTTTTTTATGGCTTCGCGCACATGTGTACGTCCTAAACCAAAACGTTCCGATAGCATACGCTCCGAAGGCAAACGGTCGCCGGGTTTTAATTTCCCGGAAGAAATCAAATCGCGAATCTGACGAATGATAATATCGACAGGCTTTTCGATTTCAACTTCTTTAAATATGGCTAAATTATCTTGCATTCTTTAATCCTCCATTTTCACAACCAACTGCTGGTTGCTTGGTTATTGGTCGGCCAAAAATACAGCCATTTTTGATTTATGCAAATAATTTTAAGAAAATAATTAAAAAAAGAAAAAGAAAAAACCTGAACAAACATACAAAAACAACTGCTTATCACCTGTTTTTATGCTTATTACAAACTCCCATATTCAATTATTTGTTCTACAACAAATATGTGCAATCTCTATACAAAAAACACCGCTATTAATTGGTCTACCAGTTTACGATAGTTTTTTTTTAAATGTTTCACTAAATAATTATGGGATATTTTATAAAATTGGTATACCAGAATTGAGTGCGGTATTAATTCTGACAGAATAGCGATTTTATCTATCACATCATGTAGAATAAGAATACGAAATACAATCTTTATAAGACTATAGGACTATTGTGGATTAAGCTAATTATTCCGGAGAGAAGAACTTTCAAAAAAATTTCAAGTTACAGTAGCCCCACCAGGACTCGAACCTGGATCTATTGTTTAGGAAACAACTATTCTATCCCTTGAACTATGGGGCCAACTTTTTCAGAAAAGTGACGCAAAAATAAGGTTTTTTTATTCCTTTGCAGTATGAAAACTAAAAATCCTTTTGCCCATCTTGATTGTGAGTTCATATTGAACGAAAGCCGGCGTGCTAAAAGGATGAGTTTACGTATAAAACCGCCCAATATCGTTACCCTTACCTACCCCTACGGTAGTTCGGTACGGCGCGCTATTGCTTTTGCCATAGAGAATCTCCCCTGGATAGAGCAGAAACTGGAAAGGGCTAAAACGAAAAGAATTAACGCATCTAAGCCCATCACTTCTACCGATAATTTTGAAACGAAATTTCATCGCTTAACCTTCGTACCCAATGAGCGTGAGGAGGCCTTCATCCGTATTTCTAATGGTGAAACAAGGCTATACTATCCTCAAAACTGGGAAGAAAAAGATAAAAGAGTACAGGAATTAATTCGTGTGGCTCTGCGTGAGACTTACCGCAAGGAAGCTAAAGGTTACCTACCGGAACGCTTAAAAGATTTAGCAGCTCAACACGGCTTTTCGTACCACAAAGTCAGCATCCGCGATAGTAAACGACGCTGGGGCAGTTGCTCTACACAAAAAAACATCAGCCTTTCTCTTTCGCTAATGGCTCTCCCCTATCACTTGATAGACTATATACTGCTGCACGAGCTATGCCACACGGTGGAGATGAACCACAGTCCACGATTTCATGCTTTATTAAACAAGGTTTGTGATGGCAAGTCAAAAGCCTTACAAAAAGAAATGAAACAATTCTCGACCTTGTGATTCATGGGACATTTCATCCGGCGATCAACAAAAGTTACCCAGCGTAGAATGCCCATGTTTTCTAATCATTCCCTTGTTTTTTAAAACCGAAGAATTACCCTATCGTTAAAAGGAATGATACAAGAAGAGTGCTATGTCGCTTGCGGCAGGGATAGAAGCGGCACGGATGCTGTCAGAGGCCCATTTTGTGGGAGAAGCAGAGCAACTGCAAGAAGCTACTGCAGCGACCTTTACAAAATGAGGCGTGTGACAGTAGCCGTATAGCGGATAGCCCGCCCGGCCGCCCTAAGCATAAAAAAAGCCGCTCCATAAACAGGAACGGCTTTTATTATTTTTAAAGAAACAAAAGGCTTATTCAGCAGCGTCTTCTTTCTTTTCTTCTTTTTTAGCTGCTACTTTTTTCTCAGCTTTTTTAGCCATTTTTTCAGCTTTAGCTTTTGAGTCGTCTTCCAATTGAGACTTCAACTCAGCCAAACCGCCTACATCACCCAAAGTAGTTTTTTCGATGTTGTCAGACAATTTCTGAGTTACTTTAGCAGTTTGCTTACGCGTAGCTTGTTTCTCGGCACGGTTGATATCCTCATGGATGCGTGAGTGAGAAACAATGATGCGCTTGCCTTCTTTGTTGAACTCGATCACTTTGAAGTCCAGTTTTTCGTCCAATTTGGCCGAAGATCCGTCTTCTTTTACCAAGTGCTTAGGCGTAGCGAAACCTTCTACTCCGTATGGAAGAGAAACTACTGCACCACGGTCCATAGACTCGATGATAGTACCTTCGTGGATAGAACCTTCGGTGAAGATAGACTCGAATACATCCCAAGGATTTTCTTCAAGCTGCTTGTGACCAAGACTCAAACGACGGTTTTCTGCGTCGATTTCCAATACCACAACGTCGATTTTCTCACCTACAGAAGTAAATTCAGACGGGTGCTTGATTTTCTTAGTCCAAGAAAGATCAGAAATGTGTACCAAACCTTCGATACCTTCTTCTAACTCAACAAAAATACCAAAGTTAGTAAAGTTACGTACCAAAGCGTTGTGCTTAGACTGCAGTGGGTATTTCTCTGCAATACCAGCCCAAGGATCTTCTTTCAGTTGCTTGATACCAAGAGACATTTTGCGATCTTCACGATCCAATGTCAGTACTTTAGCCTCTACCTCATCACCTACTTTCAAGAAGTCTTGAGCTGAGCGTAAGTGTTGTGACCATGACATTTCTGATACGTGGATAAGGCCTTCTACACCAGGGGCAATTTCTAAGAATGCACCGTAATCAGCCATTACTACCACTTTACCTTTCACTACATCGCCTTCTTTAAGTTCCTCGCTAAGGGCATCCCATGGGTGAGGAGTAAGTTGCTTAAGACCAAGAGCGATACGTTTTTTCTCATCATCAAAGTCAAGAATTACAACGTTCAATTTTTGATCAAGCTCTACGATTTCGTCCGGGTGGTTTACGCGACCCCAGCTAAGGTCAGTAATGTGTACCAATCCGTCTACGCCACCAAGGTCGATGAATACACCGTAAGAAGTGATGTTCTTAACAGTACCTTCAAGTACCTGTCCTTTTTCAAGCGTAGCGATGATTTTCTTTTTCTGCTCTTCAAGTTCTGCTTCGATAAGCGCTTTGTGAGAAACGACAACGTTTTTGTATTCGTGGTTGATTTTAACCACCTTGAATTCCATTGTTTTCTCTACGTATGCATCGTAATCGCGGATAGGTTTCACGTCGATTTGAGATCCCGGCAAGAAAGCCTCAATACCAAATACATCAACGATCATACCACCTTTAGTACGACATTTCACGAAACCAGTGATGATTTCACCTGTTTCGAAAGAAGAGTTAATCTTATCCCAAGCGTTAAGCAAGCGTGCTTTTTTATGAGAAAGAATCAACTGACCTTTTTTATCTTCCTGATTCTCTACGTAAACTTCTACTTCGTCGCCTACTTTAAGATCAGGGTTATAACGGAACTCGTTGAAGCTGATAACACCATCCGATTTAGAACCAATGTTAACCACTACTTCACGTTTGTTGATAGAGATTACTGTTCCGTTAATCACTTCTTTTTCTACTACTGTAGACAGAGAAGCTTCGTACATTTTCTCTAATTCATCTTGATTCTGAACACCAACAGCGTCTCCGCTTTCGAATGCATCCCAATCAAAATCTTCGTCCGGACCAGCCATTGCAGGGGTTTCTACCACCTCTTCTGCTACGGGTGCTTCGGCTTTTGGCTCTTCTACTACTTCCTCTTTCACTTCTGCTACAGGAGCCTCTTCTTGTTTTACTTCCTCTTGAACCTCAGGAGTTTCTACCACCTGTTCTTCTTGAGCTTCTACGTTTTGCTTGTCTTCTGACATTGCGTTAATTAATTAAGTTAATAAAATAAAATATCAACAACGGGCACACCCCGTCATTTTCGGGCGGCAAAAATACAGTTTTTTTATTAGAAAATCAAATGATTATAAGGTTGAGATTGCACTTCGACGACGCCCAGTAACCAAGGTTGGGTTTGATGCTTAAAACGAGAACTAACACAAAAGATAAAACACTATTTTTCAATCACAAAAAATCTTCTCAAAAAAACTAACCCACAACTAATAAAAACACATCAGTCAGCACCACCTTGCTCACTTACCAGCCTATGAACCTGTAAACTTTTTTTTATTGGCAAAGCATTTGTAACAAATAAGCTTCAATAATCGTTACATTTGTATGTACAAAAAAAACAATTTTATGAAAACGACAATGATTACCCTCTGCTTGGCTATGGTCAGCCTCCTGACCACCGCTCAGAAACCATTTGAAGGCATTATTACCTACGGTATCAGTTCTACGAAAACAAATACTGAAGCTCAAAACGAACTCCCTAGTGAGATAATCACCACTTATAAAGGAGGAAAAATGAACCTCAACGTTAATGCTAACAAGTTTGGCTTTACAGTCATTACCAACAAAGACCGTCAGGAATCTACTTTTATTATTGAAATAAAAGAAGGTATAATCATGAAAATGGCACTCAAAACTACTAAGGATGATTTAAAAGCCGAATTTGATGTGGATAATACTCCCGACATAAGGTATACCAATCAGAGAAAACGCATTGCCGGCTACGCTTGCAGAAAAGTCATTCTCGATACTGATGATGGCAGCGCATATGCCTATGTTACTGAAGACATCAACGCTAACGGCATCAATTGGCTATTTGACAACAAACTACATGGCACCATTATGGAGCTTCACCTGGACGAAGATGAAGGTAGCACCACCATCTATGCCAAAGCGGTAAGAAAAATGACCATTAGCGATAGCGAATTCGAAATACCAGCCGACTGTATGATGATTAGCAGCGAAGATGCTAAAAATATGATTGGTGGCAGTATCACCTTTTGACAACACTGAAAAACACTAAAAAATCAAGATAAAAGGAGCTTAATAGCTCCTTTTTTTATACACCAAGTTCACCAAATAAGAATAAACCCTGAACCAATCCTGTTTCTAAATGTTTTATGGTAGCTTTGATTTAACAATTCATAAAATTCTACTGAGCTATGATAAACCAACAATTGGTCAATCCTAAAAGTATCGTTGTAGTAGGCGGTTCGTCCGATGTACATAAACCCGGTGGTAACGCCTTAAAAAATGTCATTGAGGGAGGTTTCAAAGGTGACATCTACGTCGTCAACCCCAAAGGAGGAAAAGTACAAGGACAAAAAACCTTTAGCAATGTTAATGATTTACCGGAAGTTGATTTGGCCATCATAGCCATTGCTGCCCAACATTGCATTCCAGCGATAGAAGCCTTGGCCAATAAAAAAAACACTAAGGCTTTTATTATGGTGTCAGCCGGTTTTTCGGAAGTCAGCGAAGAAGGAAAAAAAAACGAACAAAAAATTCTCGACATCGTCAACAATGTGGGAGGCTCACTGATTGGTCCTAACTGCATTGGCGTTATCAATGAAAACTACAACGGTGTTTTCACTTCTCCTATTCCGGCGTTAGACCCTCAAGGATGTGATTTTATTTCCAGCTCAGGAGGCACAGCCGTTTATATTTTTGAAGCCGGCATTCCAATGGGACTGCGCTTTTCGTCGGTTTATACCGTTGGAAATAGCGCTCAGATAGGTGTAGAAGATGTATTGGAGTATCTGGATCTTAATTTTGACCCAAACAAAAGTTCTAAAATAAAATTGCTCTATATCGAGAGCATTAAGAAGCCGAAAAAATTGCTGAAACACGCTTCATCACTCATCCGTAAAGGCTGTAAAATAGCCGCCATCAAAGCCGGCGGTTCCGAGGCCGGGAAACGTGCTGCCTCATCACACACAGGGGCCTTATCAAAAGACGATCTGGTCGTTCATGCTTTATTGCGTAAAGCCGGCATCGTCCGTTGCTTTAGCCGCGAAGAATTGGCACTGGCCGGCTGCATCTTTATGCACAAAGAACTAAAAGGCAAAAATATCGCCGTGATCACCCACGCCGGTGGCCCGGGTGTCATGCTTAGTGATGCCTTATCTAAAAGCGGACTCAATGTTCCTCCTTTTAGCGGACCTAAAGCTGAAGAATTACTCACAAAACTGGACAAAGGTTCATCAGTAGCTAACCCCATTGACTTTATAGCTACAGGTACTGCCGAACAACTCGGTATTATCATCGACACCTGCGAACATCAGTTTGAACACATTGACGGGATGTGCGTCATCTTTGGCAACCCTGGCCTTAATGATGTCAGCGATGCTTACAAAATGATAGACCGTAAAGCGCGCGAATGCAGCAAGCCTATCTATGCAGTACTGCCCTCAACACTCAATGCTAAAGATGCTGTTACTGAATTTATCGCTCAAGGCAATGCCTGCTTCACTGACGAAGTCATGCTGGGCAACGCCCTGGGGAACGTCTTTAATACCTTCGAACCACAAGAGGAATTCCCCAAACATCCGGAGATTGACGAGATAAGAATCCGGCAAATCATAGATCAAGCAGATAACGGCTATATGCCTCCTATAGAGACCCAAGCTATTCTGGATGCCGCCGGCATACCCCGCGCCAGCGAAGCCGTAGTGACCGACATAGAAGAAGGCCTTACCCGCGTATACGAAATGGGCTACCCGGTAGTCATGAAAGTCGTAGGTCCCGTTCATAAAACAGATGTAGGCGGTGTCGTTCTCAATGTGAATAACGACCGCGAATTTACCAAAGAGTTTGAACGTATGATAAAGATTCCGGACACAGAAGCCATCCTTGTGCAACCGATGCTCTCCGGTGTAGAACTTTATGTAGGGGCCAAAAACGAAGAACATTATGGACATATGGTTATCTGTGGCTTGGGAGGTATTTTTATCGAAGTCATGCAAGATGTAGTAGCTGCCCTTACCCCATTAAGCCCACAAGATGCCTGGGACATGATTTCCGATCTTCGTTCGCAAAAAATCATTGAAGGTATGCGCGGACAAAAACCCATCAATAAGAAATTGTATGCCGACATTATTTCACGCATCTCGGCCCTTTGCTTGTGTGCACCAGAGATTTTTGAAATGGACCTGAATCCGCTCTTAGCTCAAGACAACAAGGTGGTGACGGTGGATGCGAGGATACGGGTGGAAAAATGATCTTATAAGAATCTTATCGTAATTTAGTATCGCAGAGGTACGCGGAGGAGCAGAGATACGCAGAGTTATTTTAAATACACATTCCTCTCTGCGCAACTCTGCTCCTCTGCGTATCTCTGCGAAACCTATTTAAGCCCGTAAATTTTATTCAAATTCATTCCAATTAAGACAATTTTCAAAAATCTTCAAAGGCCTTTGTTTCTAAAGAACGAACGCACATTGTTAATTACTTCTTAAAAACTAGGCAGTAAAAAATTCACTTCATACGCCCCACCTACCCTACTTTTGTTATCGAAAATGATGTAAGGGAATACTGTGTAAATCAGTAGCTGTACCCGCAGCCGTAAGTTACCAAACAAAGTTTTGCCACCACTATGCCACTGTTTCAAGCACTCGAAATGGGAAGGCCGGGCAAAATGTAACAAGCCGGAAGACCTATCACTTTCATTCAAAAAAAATTCAAAGCTTTCGGGAAGAAAAGCTAAGAAAGAGTAAACACCTTTCTTGTATTCTGTCCATGGCTTTTTTATTAATCAAAGTAAAAAAGAACAGTACCATTTTCTATTAACTCATAACACTAAATAAATGGATAATTACATCATCAAACGCGATGGACAGCAAGACTTCTTCAGCGTAGAGAAAATCAAAAGCGCCATTGCAAAAGCCTTCCTATCAGTAGGTAGTTTTGCTACTCAAGACGTGATTTCAAATATCTTGTGCCGTGTAAACATACACAACGGTATTACGGTAGAAGAAATCCAGAATCAAGTAGAAATAGCCTTGATGGCCGAAAAATATTACGCTGTAGCAAAAGCTTATATGTTACACCGTCAAAAACACGCCGAAGACCGTGAAATAAAAGACAAGCTCAACTTTATGAGCAACTATTGCTCGGCAAAAAATGCGGCTTCAGGAAGTAAATATGATGCGAATGCCAATGTTGAGAACAAAAACGTCGCCACCTTAATCGGGGAGCTGCCAAAATCAAACTTTATCCGCCTGAATCGTCGCCTGATTACCGACCGCCTGAAAGACATGTATGGCAAAGAGATGGCGGACAAATACTTTAGCTTACTTAATGATCACTTTATTTATAAAAATGACGAAACCAGCTTGGCCAACTACTGTGCCAGTATCACCATGTACCCTTGGCTCATTGGCGGCACCAACTCCATAGGTGGCAACTCAAAAGCCCCGACCAACCTGAAATCATTCTGTGGTGGCTTCATCAATATGGTGTTTATGGTATCGAGTATGCTTAGCGGCGCTTGTGCTACACCTGAGTTCCTGATGTACATGAACTACTTTATAGGAAAAGAGTTTGGTCCTGAGTATTTCAAAAAAGCCGATAAAGTGGTAGACCTCTCACTAAAGCAACGTACTATTGACAAGGTCATTACCGATTGCTTTGAGCAAATCGTTTATTCCATCAATCAGCCTACAGGAGCACGCAACTTCCAAGCTGTATTCTGGAACATTTCTTATTACGACGAGTATTATTTCAAAAGCTTGTTCGATAACTTCTACTTCCCTGACGGAAGCCAACCAGACTGGGATTCGCACAGTTGGTTACAAAAACGCTTTATGAAATGGTTTAACCAGGAGCGACTGCGCACACCATTGACTTTCCCGGTAGAGACGATGGCCCTGCTCACCGAAAATGACGAACCTAAAGATAAGGAGTATGGTGAATTTACAGCCGAGATGTATGCCGAAGGACACTCTTTCTTCACTTACATGAGCGATAGCGCTGATTCTCTAAGTAGCTGCTGCCGCCTGCGCAACGAAATAACCGACAATGGCTTTAGCTACACACTGGGCGCCGGTGGTGTATCTACAGGTTCTAAAAGTGTATTAACCATCAACCTTAACCGTTGTATCCAATATGCCAAGAATAAAGGCATGTCCTACCTCGACTTCCTGGCTGATGTAGTAGACAATGTACACAAAGTACAGTTGGCCTACAACGAAAACCTGAAAGATATGTTGGCCAAAGGTATGTTGCCGCTATTTGATGCCGGTTATATCAACATTGGCCGCCAGTACCTGACTATTGGTGTGAACGGATTGGTAGAAGCAGCCGAATTCCTTGGCCTTGAAATCAATGACAACCCGGGCTACATAGCCTTCACTCAAGAGGTTTTAGGCCTTATAGAATCATACAATAAAAAATACCGCAGTAGCGATGTGATGTTCAACTGTGAAATGATTCCGGCTGAAAATGTAGGCGTAAAACATGCTAAATGGGATCGCGAAGCCGGCTTTAAAGTAAATCGTGACTGTTACAACAGTTATTTCTATGTAGTAGAAGATGAAACGCTTAACGTGATTGACAAATTCCGCCTGCACGGTAGAAAATACATTGAGCGTCTGACTGGTGGTTCTGCTCTGCATATGAACCTTGAAGAACACTTAAGCAAACACCAATATTACCAGCTATTGAAAGTGGCGGCTCAGGAAGGGTGTAATTATTTCACTTTCAACATCCCTAACACTGTATGTAACGAGTGTGGTCATATTGATAAACGAAAACTAAGCGCATGTCCTAAGTGTGGCACCGAAAACGTAGACTACCTGACTCGTGTCATCGGATATATGAAGCGTGTGAGCAACTTCTCGCAGGCACGCCAAACCGAAGAGAAAAAACGCAGCTACATTAATGCTACTTCTATGTAAAAAAAAGACGTAAGAAAACAGACTAAAGACTTATAGACAACAGACTGTAGTATTTCTTTCTAATGTCTAATGTCTGTAAGTCTGATGTCTGTAAGTCTGATGTCTGTAAGTCTGATGTCTTCTAGTCTGACCTCTTTTAGTCTGACGTCTTTTAGTCTGACGTCTATTAATACAAAACAACAAACCTTATTACCATGCTCAAATACGTTAACTACAATATTGTTTTTCAAGAAGTGCCTAACGAAACCACATTGGCCATCAACCTCTCGTGCTGCCCTAATCGCTGTCCGGGATGCCATAGTGCCGATCTGCAAAAGGACATTGGTGAAGTTTTGAATGAAAAGGTCATTTTAGAAATACTAAAAAAATACCGCCATTCAGTAACTTGTATCTGTTTTATGGGAGGTGATAATGATCCGGCGATGGTTGAAAAGCTAGCTGGCTTTATTCGCAGAATGAGCCTTTACCAAATCAAGACAGGCTGGTACTCAGGGATGAGCCAACTACCTGAATGTTTCGACATAAAACAGTTTAACTTTATAAAACTAGGGCCTTATATCCAAGAACTGGGAGCTCTGGATTCTCCCAATACCAACCAACGTTTTTATAAAATCGAAGATGCTAATATGTTAGATAAAACACACTTATTCACCAAGAAAAAGATTTTTGTGGCAGTATAAAAAACACCACTATTCTCAACATAAAAAAAGCCGCAGATCAACAATTTGTTACTGCGGCTTTCTTTATTTTCTATCTATAGACTAAGATAACCTTTGAGTGCTTCTACATATTTTTGAAAGGCTTCCACGCCTTTTTCTGTTTTCCGGCATACGGTACGTGTCCGTTTACCCTGAAAACCACGTTCTACATCAATATAACCAGCCTCACTGAGTTTTTCAATCTGCACACTTAAATTGCCCGATGTGGCCTTAGTTTGTTCTTTTAAATACACAAAATCAGCTTCTTCTACAGAAATCAGAATAGACATCACAGCCAAACGCAATTCAGAGTGAAGTAAGGGATCAAGTGATTTAAACATTATGCTCACCTCCTTTTCCAGCATATAAAATGTGCCCGGGCAACACCATCAATACAAAGAAAACAGCCCCAAACAAAAGCACGACATCAATTCCTTTTACCACCTGAAAGAGAAACAAAGCCGAAGACAATACCCCCAAAATTCCTGCCACTGTAATAATCCGCAATTTGGCCATAAGTCCTGTTAAAGTCATAGCCAATCCCATTAATAATACAATTGTAGACAGAATATTAATATTCACAAAAAAAGTTAAGATCCCCATAAAAAACATGGTCACCCCTATCACATTCCATACATAGTCGATGCCTTTATCCACAAAAGTTTTATGCATTTTTTTCCTTTTCGGGAAAAAGAGTTTTAATATTCCAAAACCCAACACAGGTATCAACATCCACAGTACATTCCAAATATAGTTATTGGTCACCTTCAGTAGGTACCAAACCACTATCGACATTACTACCGTAGCATATCCAAAAGCTAAAAACGGTGCGGCATTCACACGCTCGAAACGCTGTTGCGTATTACGTATCATCTGAGATATCAGCGCTAAACTCTCCTTCTCATTCATTACTTTTTCTTCCATTATAAAAATCTTTAGTATTAAACAACGATGCAAATATAAATTGGTTTACATTATAAACCTAATTATTTTATAAATTTATTTTGATTGAGAAAAGAATTTTCACTATCTTGAAAGTGACCTTAGTGCGTAAAGTTTGACAAAATACAATCCGTAGCCCCCGTATGTCGTTCCACATATTTTGCGGAAGCTAAAGATGACCGTTCTAGGGTCTGGGCATCTGACAAGAGCATATCCAATTGAGTATGGAGCTCTTCGCCGTTCGTTATAGGAAAAGCAGCCTTCGCCTCTACCAGGTCTTTAGCCTCCTGAAATTTGTGGTAGTTAGGACCGAAAAGCACCGGCATACCATAAGTTGCAGCCTCTAGCGTATTGTGTATTCCCACACCAAAACCACCACCAATATAGGCTATTTCGCCATAGCGATAAACCGAGGACAACAAACCAATGGTGTCAATAATTAATACTTTGGTATTGGCTAAGGTGGATTCGTCCAGTTGTGTATAGCGCTGATAATCGACATCTAACACTTGCGTAATGTAGGATAAATGCTCTTCATTAACCTCGTGAGGGGCAATAATGTATTTAGTGTCAGACGTATCTTTATTGATATAAGAGATCAGGTGTTGTTCATCTTCCGGCCAAGTGCTACCGGCCACTATCATTGGTTGCCCGTTTTTAAACGCCTCAATTTCAGGGAGGTCTTTGGCTTGTTTTACAATGCTTGCAACACGGTCAAAACGGGTATCTCCTGCTACAACTACATTGTTAATTCCAATGCTGGCCAGTAATTCTTTCGACTTTTCATTTTGCACAAAGAGCGTAGTGAAATTCGTCAGCATTTGGCGGTACCAACTGCCATACGACTTAAAAAATGTTTGCTTTTCACGGAAGATCGCTGAAACAATATAGGTCGGAATCTGACGCTCCTTTAAGGCAGTGAGGAAGTAATACCAAAATTCATACTTTACAAAGATGGCTTTTGTAATCTTGAGCTCAGACAATAAACGATCAGCATTCTTTTTTGAATCAAAAGGCAAATAAATAATCAGATCAGCGCCGTCATAGTTCTTACGTACCTCGTATCCCGAAGGGGAGAAAAAGGTCAGCAATACTTTCGTGTTTTTATCTTTAGCTTTGATGGCTTCAATAATTGGCCTGCCCTGCTCAAATTCGCCTAAAGAGGCACAGTGTACCCAGACATACTCTCCACTGGTATCTGCATCAGCTATTTTCTGCCACACTTCTTTGCGACCATCAAGCATCAACTTGGCTTTATCATTGGTGTTGGTACCTAAACTCAAGGCGATTCGAAAGGCCTTTAAACCTATATTATATATTAGTTTCATTTGCGTTTTATCTTCTTAATATCTTCTTCTATTTCTTTCAAACTCAGCTCCGCTTCAATCTTCTTTTGTTCTACTTTATATTTGTCGTATTCACCAGCAGATTTTCCCAAAGCCTTCTGATGACTAATTTTACCAGCGTGATCAAGCAACTCCCGCCCGTTCATTTGCAAAATAACATCTAAACGGTCAATCCAATCTTTCATATACATTGGCGTTTGTTGCTGAGCCATTGTTTCTGCAAAAGCTAAAAACTGTTCAACCAACAAACCCAACAGCTTAATTTCATCTTCGCTCAGATAATTCTTAGCAATACTCACATCGTGCTTCTTTACAATCTTTTTGTCATAAGATTGCATTCCCATCAAAGGCAAAGAAGCATCCACACGCCGATACACCAACTCAGCAGCAGTCTGCTGACTAATAGCCCAAAGCAATTTGTTTTGAACCACTTTGAAAAATTGAATTGTTTTTTCGTCTTTAGGATTATAATCAATACTTGTGGTATAAATATCTTTGATTTTTTGGTAAAAAAAGCGCTCTGAAAGACGAATTTCTCTAATGCGTTCCTGCAACTCATTAAAGTAATTCATCGAAGAGCCCGTTTTAAAACGGTCATCATTTAAGGTAAAACCTTTTATGATGAATTCTTTAAGACGTTGCGTGGCCCAAATACGAAATTGGGTACCTTGCTGTGATTTAACACGATAACCGACTGAAATAATAACATCAAGATTATAGTAATTGGGTGTCTTCTTCTGAAATTCGGAAATTCCGAATTTCTGCAAAGAATTAATTTCACTCAATTCCCCTTCGGCATAAATATTTTTTATATGCTCATTTATTGTTGACTTTGCTTTTCCAAATAATTGGGACATCTGATCCTGTGTCAGCCAAACAGTCTCCTCCTCCAAGCGCACATCAATTTTGATGTTTCCCTCTTGGTTTTGATATATGATTATTTCTCCGTTATTCATTCGCCTGGCAGTTTCCTACAAATATAAACACTTCAACGCAATATAAAAACAAAGAGGTCACTAATTGCGACCTCTTAATCTCTTATTTTTCACCCAACGCTGTCAGGTCCAAAGACACTGATAAGCGTAGAGCACCAAGCTTTTTTAGCTTACCGAACTACCATTCACCACCTCGTTTTCAGGGTTGATGAATTCCAGTTTACCATCGGCATTTTCGGCCATTAAAATCATTCCCTGACTTTCGATGCCACGTAATTTTCTTGGTTCTAAGTTGACCAGAATAGACACTTGCTTTCCAATCACCTCTTCGGCTGTATAATGCTCGGCAATACCGGAAACAACGGTACGCTTGTCAATGCCCGTATCGACTAACAATTTCATCAGCTTTTTGGTTTTAGCTACCTTTTCTGCTTCCAGGATGGTTCCTACACGGATGTCCATCTTCATAAAGTCATCAAAGCTGCAATTGTCTTTAGCAGGAGCTGCTTCATAGCTATCTACTTCGTTAGCCGCTTTGGTATCCAATAGTTTTTGAACTTGTGCTTCGATGGTGGCATCTTCTATTTTTTCAAACAAAAGATCAGCCTTATTGATGGTATGACCAGCCGGAATCAGATCTGCTTTGCCCAGATCTTCCCACGCCAAAGCGTCCACATTCAGGTAGCCACGTAGTTTTTCCATAGAAAATGGCAGGAACGACTCCAGAGCAATGGTACAGTTCGCCGTAATCTGCAAACAGATATTCATTATCGTTTTTACGCGTTCCGGATCGGTTTTCACCACCTTCCAAGGCTCTTCATCAGCAATGTATTTATTACCGATACGCGCTACATTCATCGCTTCGAAAAGTGCTTCACGGAAGTGGTAAGTATCCAGTGCTTTTTGCAACTTCTCTTTGGTCGTTGCCAATTCTGCTAAAGTAGCCTTGTCAGTATCCGTCAATTCACCAGCAGCAGGCACTTCTCCACCGTAATATTTGTGCGTCAGTACCAAAGCACGGTTGACAAAGTTACCCAGGATAGCTACTAACTCGTTGTTATTTCTCGCTTGGAAATCTTTCCAGGTAAAGTCATTATCTTTAGTTTCCGGAGCATTAGCGGTCAGCACATAGCGCAAGACGTCTTGTTTGCCCGGGAACTCTTCCAGATATTCGTGCAACCAAACGGCCCAGTTACGGGAGGTTGAAATCTTATCGCCTTCTAGGTTCAGGAACTCATTGGCCGGTACGTTTTCCGGCAGGTTATAGTCGCCGTGTGCTTTTAGCATCGTAGGGAATACGATACAGTGGAACACGATGTTATCTTTCCCAATGAAGTGCAACATACGGGTATCATCATCTTTCCACCATTTCTCCCACTCAGGAGTCAACTCTTTAGTGGCCGAAATGTAGCCAATCGGTGCATCAAACCACACATACAGCACTTTCCCTTCGCCACCTTCTATCGGCACAGGCACACCCCAGTCCAGGTCACGACTCACCGCACGTGGCTGCAAGCCCATATCTATCCACGACTTACACTGCCCGTACACGTTTGGTTTCCACTCTTTGTGATCTTCCAGTATCCATTGTTTCAAAAATGGCTCATATTTATCCAATGGCAAATACCAGTGTTTGGTTTCTTTAAGCTCCGGCTTAGCACCAGATATGGTCGATTTAGGATCAATCAAATCTGTGGCGTTAAGCGAGGTACCACAAGCTTCACATTGGTCGCCATAAGCACCTTCACTCTTACAGTGCGGACAAATACCGGTGATATAGCGGTCAGCCAAAAACTGCTTCGCTTCAGGATCATAATATTGCTCCGATGTTTTTTCAATAAATTCACCTTTTTCATAAAGCGTTTTAAAAAAGTTCGAAGACACCTGATAATGAGTATCAGACGTCGTCCGTGAATACACATCAAAAGTAATCCCAAAATCAGCAAAAGCTTTTTTAATAATGCCGTGGTAACGGTCTACAATATCTTGTGGTGTTACGCCTTCGTTTTTCGCTTTTAGCGTAATAGGCACACCGTGTTCGTCAGAACCCCCTACCAATAATACCTCCTCGCCACGCATTCGCATATAGCGCGCATAAATATCAGCAGGGACATAAACGCCGGCCAGATGTCCAATGTGCACCGGTCCGTTAGCATAAGGTAAAGCAGTGGTAATAAGTGTTCTTTTCATATATCAGTTCAAAGTTCGGAGTTCAAAGTTCAAAGTTATTTTTTTATAAAATCAGTTTTGAAACATAAACTCATGTATTAATAAAATGCGATTCAACTCCTCGCCTGTTACGTTCTAAAAAAGTGGCTGCAAAGGTAATTAAAAATGAGATATGGTCAGGCTTTAGATAATGAAAAAGCCCCGCTGGTGGGCGAGGCTTTAAAATGTGTTTATTTCATCGTTTACCGGATGATGATTTTATGGATGTTTGTCTGTTGTTTACTTTCAAGACTTATACCGTTTAAATTAACAGTCCGTTAATTATTTTTATTTATTTGAGTGTTTAATATTTATTAAAACTTTCACATTTATTACCTACAACTGAATATCTGCATGCTATTGATATTTGCTTCTTTGTATAGCTTGCTGAACATTTCTAAAGGTGGTCATTGTGCCTGTCGAAATGCGCAATGATCACTTGTCAAAGTATTAAAAGTTTTACGAAGTGATATTAAAAACTTGCCTTACATAATAAATATCGTCATATAACCCTACCAGCATTTCTAGACTTTCAATATGAACAAAGTATGTTTCCTTTACATTAGACGCCACAGGATTCCGGTTTCTACAAGTTATTATGAAAAGATTCATCAGTTTTTCATAAATAATTCTTAAAAAGATCGGCGGTGCACACAACTTTGCTATCTCTGTTTTACATGCGACCTTCTACTTTGAAACACGCACTTGCCGTTTTCTACAAAAGCACTAATAATGCTCTACTTATGCCGTTTTATAAGCAAATTCCATTATTTTTGCAGCCTCGAAAACCGGATGAAACACTTAAGAAAAATACGCGACTACATTATTATGTTTTTAGACTGGCTATATCCGCCGTTTAAACGCTTGATGCCACGTCAGATGTTTCGCTATGCTGCTACAGGTGGTGCCAATACCGTATTAGATATTATTCTCTACGCTATCGTTTATGCATTTATCTTGAATGGACGGATGTTGAATCTTGGTTTTGTGACCATTAGCGATCACATTGCTGCTTTTTTTATTGTATTTCCTATTACTTTTACAGTCGGTTTTGCCTTAGCCAAGTGGATCACTTTCACAGGTTCCGACCTTAGAGGCCGCATACAGCTCATACGCTATTTCACTACTGTGATGGGCTCTATTCTATTAAATTACGCCCTGCTCAAACTCTTTGTTGACGTCCTAAGCATCAATGCCATAATAGCTAATATCATGAATAAAGCTATAGTAATAGCTTACAGTTATTTTGCGCAAACCTATTTTTCTTTTAGCACCAGCAAAGCCACAGCACCCAGTAAATGAAAAAAATTCAAGGCTGCATATTAGTACTCATAGTGCTTATGACTAGTTTTACACCTGCTCAGGCACAAGCCAATCTTTGGTTTGGAGGAGGTGCTAACTTTGCAAATATGCGAATTAAATATGCAGGTGAAGTTCAAAACGACAACATACGTGCAGGGTTTAACATGGGACTATACCTCAGCCAAAGCATAGGAAAGAATAGGGGTATAGAAACCGCCTTGGTATACGACACAAAAGGCTACACTTCTAAATACAACGACGAGGTAAATGGCAACATCACTGAGCGTTTCAAACCTCATTATGTGGATATTTATCCCGTATCCTTTCAGTATTTTTATCCATTAGATGAAAAACAAAGAATCTATGGCAAAACAGGTCCTATGATTGGCATTGGCCTTTACGGGAAAAGGTCATTAAGTGGCAACGATGGTTACTACGAGGAAGAAATAGACTGGGCAGAGCTTAAAATAGAACGTGTCGATTGGGGGTGGAATTTTAGCCTAGGTTACGAATTTAACAAAGCCCTGCAAAGCGAAATCGGCTACGATATGGGCATCAAAAACATTACAGACGACACCAGCGAGTATCTAACACTAAGAAACCATTGTATAAAAATAACAGCAAAAATATCACTCAGTTATTTATTCGCTCCAGTAATGGAAGACGGCAAATTCATCAAGCAAAAGAAAAAAGCTAAGGCTAAAAAGAAAAATGATGAATAAGCTTGATAAAAACATCATCATTTGTCCACATTGCAAAGCCAAAGTAGACTTACAAGCAGCACACCGCAACTGCGGCAATTGCTTTTCATGTGCAGGCTGCCAACGCTACAACTGCCCCAAGTGTGGAAAGGAAATTATTATAAAAGAACTAAAGAAACCATCATTCTTTAATGAAAAATGAAAAGTGTAGAATGAAAAGTGTAGAATGAAAAATGACGTGACACATTGACACATTGACACATTGAAACATTGAATCATTGAA
>DHQI01000071.1:16717-46255 GCA_002408065.1 Bacteroidales bacterium UBA5342 | reverse complement strand
AGGTCGAAGAGCTAACTCTTTACATCATAGAGCAGCAAAAACAAATTGATGAGTTAAAAACTAAAGTCAACTAGTGTTAAGTCAAGTGTAAAATGATGTATAAGTCGCCATTATTTTTTGCTTTTTACAAAGAGAGAAAAAGTAAGCATCCCGATGTACATCGGGACGTGAGTCTTTTTATCTTGAAGTAAAAACAAAAAAGAATAAGACTTGGTGCGTCAGTTTATGCTTGACTTGACACTAGTTTCTGAACTATAATATCCACCTTGTAAATATTGAAGCTATGAGAAAGCTGTGTTTAATACTATGCTGTGTATTGTCGTACATGACAGTGAACGGTCAAGATTCTAAAATGGTGTATTACGCTTATGATAATGCTGGTAATCGTACAGCCCGCTATTGTGTAGAGGCTATAGCATTGAGATCGGCAGTAGTAAATCCACAAGACACTACTTCCGAATCATCAGAGCCCGAACTTAAGGGTAAAAATAAATATGAGATTTGCGATGGAACAACCACCTTTAACCTCTATCCTAATCCCACTCAGGGCAATATCTTTTTTGAGATTGTTTCGACGGACGATAGTTACCATAATGCCAAGCTTAAGCTCTATAATTCGCAAGGGAAAGAGTTGCTTTGCTTAAGTGCTGCTCATAGCATTACAAATGTAAACATGCTCACATATCCTGCCGGAATTTATGTGCTGGAACTGGAAAAGCAAGACGAAAAGAGGACTTGGAAAATTGTAAAAGAATAGCTGTATATTATGGAAAATATTAAACTCAAAATACTAAAACAAGCAGCTATTCTTTTATGCTGCTTTATAGGCTTGCCTGTTAGTATAGCACAAGAAGTAAAAGAGAATTATGAACTTTCGACCGCTATGCAGGGCAGTAAACTCTACGAGGCGACTAATAGCGTAAAACTGAAACAAGGCTTTAGCTATAGTGCTCAGGAAAACTCGGATGTGTTTATTGGTCGGACTGTGAGGGACTTGAATATGCCTGAAACAAGAAAAGTTATGACTCATTCATTTCTTCCATTTAAAAATACATTTGATAGTGTTTTTACAACTAAAATTAGCCATAGTGATTTTCGGGGGAAGTATGATGTGAGTGATATGGGGATATTTCAGTATGCTATACCTATAGATTTACCTGCTGAATCTAATAAGCTTAGTCCGGAATTATCCATAAATTATCTAGGGTTAGATGTTACAGGCAATATTGCTCAGAGCTGGAGCCTTTCTGGTATGAAATCTGTGAAGCGGGTGAAAAAAAACAAAGATTTAGATGGACATATAGAGGGGATACAATGGAATGAGCACGATGCTTTAAATCTAAATGGATGTCGTTTGTATCTCTGTCCCTTGGGACGTGACTATACCTCAACTGATACCCTGAGAGAATGTTATATTAAAGAGGATAGAAGTGTAAGAATTTTTGCACATGGATGGGGCAGTCTTGGCCCTCAGTGGTTTGAGGTTTGGTATCCTGATGGAGCAAAAGAAGTTTATGGTAAGTGGATAGATTCCAGAGAAGTTATTTTTAAAAAAGATGTTGTTTACGTCAATAAAGATGATGGAAGCCGTACGGTAGAAGAAGTGAAAAGTCCGGTGTATGGATGGCATATCAACTACAAAGAGGATAAATACGGGAACCGGATGGTGTATGAATATGATAATGTGAATTATGAGTATGAAGAAAACTTTTTATATAATTTGGACTTTTATAGGCATACTCATTATACTGATTCAGTAAGTCATAGATACTGTGTACTAAAGAATACTAATGATAATATTGCATATGAGGTAATTAGTTATGTGAATAAGTATATGTTTCTAAGAAGAATTAACTATGGGGTGTATACTGCAGATAATGGTTATGATAAAAGTGTAGAACTGTTTTGGAGCGAAAATGCAATAAAAAATCCATTAAGATTTTTTGGAGATAATATTAAGAAAAAGAGACGGCTATATTTAATTGACTCGATTGGTGTTTCGAGTCAGTCTAATAGTTTGGATAAATACTATTTCGTTAAATATGATGTTGCTTTAAAAGCAGTGGTAAAAGGTAAAAGCAAATATGAGTTAGAACCATATATCACATTTGGTTATGATGGAGGAGCTTTAGAAGTAACCTATAGTGAGGATGATATCTCAGAAGAGTATTACTGTCCTAATCATTCAGAGCCTGTGGGTATCTCACTTTATGATTTCGAACAGGTATATGGCTCATCTTTATCGAATGCATTGAGCCTAGCTACGTCCTATGCTATAACTGAGCAACATTGTAGTTACGTAAAGTATAGGTTGCCAACCGGTAATGAGGTGTATAGCTCGACTGGCTTTGGTATTCCATCTGTTGGTGGCGAACAAGTCTTATATGTCACGGCATCTTATGATAACTATCATGTCTATGCTTCCTTTAGTAATGGAGATAATATTGATTTTCATTATGAGCCTGAATCTTCATACACTTATTCTGCAATTTGTGGTGGAAAAGCAATGGAATTAAGTAGAGCCGAAGGCTCTTCTGTTTTATATGTTTATCCTTCTTATTCTTCTTTTTACGACTGTGCTGTGTACTATTACAGCACTGGAGAAAAAGGAGGGTTTATTTCAGAATCTGATAGGTTGCCCCTCAAATCAGTTGGTGATTCGGACGCAACTTATCTAAAAGAACACTTTATTAGTTTGTCTGATTATGGGCCGAGTATTGATAGTGTAAGGGTGTATAATTTGCTTCAGAGTATGCCAGATTCGAATGGAGTATTTCTTCAAGATACTTTTAAAATAGAGTATTTTAATGCAACTGAGGGTTGGCAAACACAATATATAGGACCTGAGGAGTTTAATAGAAGGGATAACAATATCAGAGCTTGTAATGCTTGTCAAATAAGTACCATAAACCATACGCCTGACGAATCTGTTGAACTGTGCTGGAGTGAATATATACTCGATTATGATGAAGAGTTAGGGCGTTTTGTGGTTGTTGCTGATGGGGCAGACTTTTCAGGTTCTGCCACTATTAAAGCAGACTTTAACGGGGATGGGCTTACGGATATATATACATTTAGTCGTGATTATTATGCTGGTGCTTATGGGGGGCTTTATATTGCGACAGGAAGCGGGTACGAAGAATTTTCGACGATTAATGTAGATGATGCTCCCCGCCAAGATTATAATGACGAGGATGTTTGGTATTATGATGCTAAGTTATTCCCTACTGATGTAAATAATGATGGTATGTGCGATATCGTAGTGCTCAATAAGTACGCTGGAACTGCTAAGGTGTATATTTCTACTGGCACGAGCTTTATATTAACATTCAGTGACCATGCAAAGAATGCTTATGGTCAGCATGAGAGTCGTTTTGATTATGTATTTGTAGAGGAAGATGACGGTGATCTAGTGATGTCATTTCTTAGTACAGCTAAGAAAAAATCTGAAATCAGATTAGTTGACGGGGTTCGAAATAGTAGGCTTACAAGTATCTCTGAAAATAACACCGGGGGCTTCGAATCAAGAAATCCGCGTACTGTAAATATTGAATATGCGAGAGCAATTGACATCGAAAGTGGGCAAATGAAAGAACCTAACAGGGTTTCTACCGGTCATGCCATAATGGACAAATTAAGCATAGCGCAAGTAGATAAAGTCATTACAGATGATTATGAATTGCAGATGAGTTATGGAGAACAATTTGATATGTGGAATGGTATGAAAGGAACCAAAGGTTTTGATAAAGTAGTCTTTGATAAGGTGGCAGGGGGTGTACATACCACAACTACAAAGACCTTTGTGCCAATGCAGAAGCAGAGCAATGTGAAATCTTATGTTTGTAAACCTTTGACAGTAGAAGTAACAGTAGGTACATCTGAATACCTTCATTTAAATCCAACGACAAGCTATACTGCTTACCTGTATGATACCCTTAGCTGTCAGTATCCTGAAGGTAATGTTAAATATTGCCATCTACCACATCAGAAAGAGGTTTATAATGTGCTTAATGGGAGTGCTATAGTAGAACGTTATCAATATGATAACTATTTTAACCCCATAGAAAAACAAAGCACATATCATACTGGTTATGAATACCCGGAAATTGAAATTGGAGTCCCGAATAAGTATTATACCATAGATAGTAAAATGGACTTGAATTCTTTTGAAAAGAAAACAATAGAAAAAATCAATTACGAATACTACTTAGACGATGACAATTGGTTGCCCGGTCGTCCTACAAGCAAAACTACAGCACTTGCATTAGCTGATGGCAGCTCTTATACTGATTCTGTCCGTTATAACTATCAAGCTAATGATAATAGTCGCCACTTGGATGTCATGACAAAAGTTACTTTTGAAGGGACTGAAAATGAAACTCATAGTACAGTGCATTATGATACTTATGGCAATCCAGAAACGGAAACGATCAGTTTTGTCAGTGACCCTCATTTACCTGTGCCAGATAGGACGCTAACAACTTCCCGTGCTTTTTCTGAGGATGGCGGACGCCTGATAAGTGAAACTAATCCGCTGGGATTTACTCAAAAATTTACCTATAATGATTATGGGCAGTTATTAAGCTCTTCTGATTACAACGGACTATTAACAGCCTATAAGTATGACAATTTGCAAAGGCAAATTGGAACTACAATGCCCGATGGTACTCGCAGCATTAGCAGCACCAGCTTTATACCTGCTGATAGCATGCAACATATTTACATCCCTCATGGAATGAAAGACACTACAGGATTAAGCTGTGAGGCAAGTTATTGTAGCTATACTGCTAACAGTGCTACGCTTCCGGTAGTGGCCTATTACAATATAAAAGATCAAAAAATAAGAGAGATTAGCTATAGCCAATTAGGCAAAAAGATGTACAAAGACTATGCCTATGATGAAGCAGGCAGGCTTATTAGGGAATATCTTCCATATTTTGCTTTTAATACCAGAGATGAATCTCTTTGCATCACTTACCAATATGATGATTTTGGACGTTTGCTTTGTACTATCAACCCCGATAGCACTTTTGTACAGCATATTTATGATGCAGATATAACAACAACACAGAGCGGTAAGGTGCTTAATGGTGCTAAGAGCATCCTGCATACTACCTCAACTAAAACAAATGCTTATGGTCTGAAAGAGTACGAGGTAGATAGCGAAGGCGATACCGTACGGTTTGTATATGATCCACGAGGACTTTTAGTAGAAACCTATGTAGAAGGCCAAGCCGATGCTACACGCAACGTATATGCCTACAACCGTATGGGCCTACGCACCAAGATGAAAAATAATGCTGCTGATACTGCCTATTTTGCATATAATAGTATGGGGAAACTTGTAAGTGTGATAGATCCTTTGCAAAACGAAACCCATTATACATATGATAAAGTTGGCAGGGTGTTATCTTATACCATTAACGATGCATCTGCACAGCAGCAATTAGCGGTGGATTATCTTTATGATGCTGACAAGAAAGGATTGCTTTCGCAAGAAGTGGCTGGAGGTCATATTAAAACCTATGCTTATGATGATTTATGTCGCTTGTCTGAATATACCGAGCAGTTTCCTGAAACCTCAGATACAGATCATCGTAGCTATGAGTATGACCAATATAGTCGTCCGGTAAAAGAAATGATGGAAGGCTATGGCGTGAGTTTAGAGAATAAATACGATCCCAATACAGGTGCTCTTGTAGAAACGGGAGCAAACTATGGGGCAGGTTTTGTTTCCACTTGGCAAGCTACCGACGAGGACGAGCTGGGCAATATTACCCTCTGGAATACAGGTAATGGCAACATAGAGGTACAGAAAGACGTAAATCAAGAAACAGGAAACATCGACTACATCGACTATGACTACAATGGGAACTCCATTTACAACATTAGTTATGACTATTATACCGACCGTAACTTTGCTGCACGCCACCATACCTACAACGGGCAGACGCATTCAGAGTATTACGCCTTTGACCAAATGAATCAGTTGATATATAGTGGCGCATCACAGACCATAGCAGACTCGTTGCACTGGGGCAACTACCAATACACCAACCTGGCACAGCAAACCACGCAGTACGATGCATTGGGGCAGAAAACCCAGATCCAAAATATCACCGGCCTATCTATGGGTGTGGCATACGATCAGGACGGCCATATCGCCAACCCCGATCAGCTCTCGACCAACGATCCGCTGATGTTTGCAGAGCAGGAAATCAAATACAATCACTTCAACCGTGTGGAGAGCTTTCGTTTGGACAATAACGAGCTGAAGTTCGACTACCGCCCCGATGCCTCTAAGTGGCGCACCCGCTACTACGAGGATGATGTACTACAATACACCAAGTACCACCGTGGCACGCACGAAAAAGTAGTGTATGCCGATGGTACTACAAAGAATCTTTTTTATATCTTTGGGGACAAAGATTTGGCAGGGATATGTGTTAAAGTGGGAAGTAATACTCAAATGACCTATGCCATAACCGACCATCTGGGCAGTATATGGGCTTTAGCAAACGAGCAAGGCCAGTTGGTAGAAAAGTACGCTTATGACCCTTGGGGCAAGCGGATAAACCCAGATGATTGGTCGCAGAACGATGAGCGTACCGAGTTTATCACCGATCGTGGATTTACAATGCACGAACATTTTGATGCGATGCAAATCATTTATATGAACGCAAGATTGTACGATCCGCTACTGGGGCAGTTTATCTCCGTAGATCCACTGGCTGATATGTATCCTGGTCTTGGGGCTTATGTGTATTGTGCAAATAATCCATTGAGGTATATTGATCCTACAGGTATGAGCTTTTTGAGTGATATTGGGGATTGGTTTTCTGATTTGTGGTATGATATCGAGGATATTATCGATCAGATAGAGGATGCAATTAGTCAGATTGAAGATGCTATAGCAGCTATTGCTGATAGCTTTAATGACATTTTAGAGGAAGCCTTTGATGATTTGTGGGATACTAGTGAGTGGGGCTTGACAGGGGTAATAGAACAAGGATCATATGTTTACAAAGATGCTTCTATTATGCCTGATATAGAGATTAATCAGGAGCTAGTGCAGTCTCAGGTGACACAGGAGGTGTTGAGTACGAGGGTGGAGAGTGGAGAAGATAAAAAATTAAGTGTTTATGATTATCCAAACGGCTCATACCTTTTTAGTAACAAGGTTTCGGTGTCTTTTGATGCTAATGCAAATAATATGGTAAACCCTTCGCTTGCTGCATATTTTAATAAAACTATGCAAGAAGCATATAAAGTGGGTGTTAGGTCTGTAAATATATCTTGTACTACGTATCATCCATCAAATGCATCAAGATCTGCTCATACGATTAAGAATGGTGCACGTGCATTGGATATAAATTATATAAATGGTGTGCATGTCTCTAAGACTAACTCTTATGTTGAGAAACTACAGAATGTGATAAAATCAAGCCCTGGTTATTTGGAAAATTATGGTCCATCAATTATTAATAAGGTACATAATGGAACTGTTATAGATGCTCCTTGGGCAAGAAATATAAAAGGGGGGCATTATGATCATATCCATTTATCAATGCCAAAGAATTAATTACTAAAAGCAATGCTAAAGAATCTATTTTTTTTATTAATTGTATCGATATTGCTTGTGTCGTGTACAGGTAGAGTGAAGAAAAACAGTAATAAGTCTAATAAATATGAGATTGAAAACCTAAAATCTGATTCAATTTGTCTTGAGACTTTTTCTGAATTACCAGATGAGATTGATGGTTGCGCTTGTTTGTTTTTTTTGTCCGAAAATGATAAAGATGCAAATGAATATATATGTGTTAATAATTTCGCCAACTTAGCTTTTATGAAGCTTAAGGGTAGAATATTAAGTCTTGAGTTAATTAAATATGAAGATAATGTATACATGTATCAAGGAGAGGAGTTTATACTTAGAATTGAAGTAACAGGGAAAGTGTCTGCTGAATATGAAAGCTCCTATATAGAAGGGGTTATAATTGTAAGCCATAAGGGAAATATAAAACGTGTGAAGTTTATAGGAACCTGTAGTTGTTGATTAAGCTCTTGGTCTTGGGGCTTATGTGTATTGTGCGAATAATCCCCCCTGCTGGCGCGGATATTCATCCGTGCCTTTGCCTTCAAGGCAAACAAGTTACAGTCTTAATATTCTATATATTACAAGTTGTTTAGTATCTTTGATGCTCAACTATTAAATTATGAGTCGTAAATATAAGTTCCATAATCCAGAAGGGGTGTACTTCGTAAGCTTTGCAGTTCAAAATTGGGTTGATGCTTTAACACGAAATGATTATAAGAATATAATTGTTGATAGCTTACAGTATTGTAAAGATAATAAGGGATTAAATATTTATGCGTGGGTAATAATGTCAAATCACGTACATCTAGTTATCAGCTCTGAAGGCCAATTTTCTTTATCAGAGATAATGCGTGATTTTAAACGACACACAAGCAAGTCTATCATCGAAAGCATACATAGTAATCCAGTTGAAAGTAGAAAAGAATGGTTGCTAGAGCAATTTAAAACAAGTGGAGGATGGAGGTTTTGGAGAGCTGATAACAAACCAATTGAGCTATGGAGTAATCATGTAATTGATCAAAAAATTAATTACATCCATATGAATCCGGTTGAAGAAGGATTGGTATTTAGACCAGAAGATTATATGTATAGCAGTGCTATAGATTATTCTGGAGAAAAAGGGATGCTTGATGTTGAAGTGGTATATTAGTTCTTGCTAAGGCAAGAAGGCACGGATGAATATCCGCGCCAGCGGGGGGACTTCTTTCGGGATATTTATGAGTAATGCATTAGAAATTAACGGGTAGATAGCCCAATTGACGGCTTGCTTCTAAAATCAAACTAGACGCAATCAATCTACTGAAGAATATTAACAATACTTATCCAGCGACTGGATGTTTCATCTATAAGCAGACCTTCGCCATTAAGGCAACGTGCGGGTAGGGCGTTAATGCTGGATACAATATCGCTTGCATCCATCAATAGTAAGCTGCCACGGTAAGCACAGGCCACTATCACATAGTTAAAGGGAGCTGCTGAAGGATTGTGCTTTCTTAGGTAGCCATTGTCCACGGTACTCAGCACCACCGGCGAAGCGTTATAGCCCATTTGGCGCAGCAGAGCCACCAAGCTCAGGTTGATATCGGCGCTATTGCCACTTCCTGTTTTCAGACTTTGTGTAGTGCTCTGACAGGCAAAACAACTGTTCGTTTCATTCCACTTTATAGCAGCCTTGATAGCATTGTAAGCCGTATAGATTTGTGTTAGGCTATCTGCAGACTGTTCTTTTATCTTAGTTATAATAGGGGCAAGTCCTTCTGCTTGCTCTAGGTGATACCCAAAATCCTGAGATGCACGGAAAAAGTCGTTTACATCTTTCCAATTGGGGATATGCGTATTTTGAAAGATGATACTGAATGGCTTGGCATGGGTGATGGATTTGTAGAATACTTCCGGTAAATCCTCAATACGGGTGAGTTCAAATACGATTTTTGAGCTTATGTCACTCAGTGGCCTGTCGTCTTCGGGGCTAACCGCCGGGATGTTTTTGGCTTCGTATTCAATATTCTCGGTAAGATATTTCATTTTAGTATTATCCGAAGTTGTAGCAAATTCTTCATCACTGATTTGACTGACGGAGAACGGTATGCTGCCATAGGGGTACATGCGATAATTGTAGAACTCGGGAAATTCGACATAATAGGTGCTGTGCAATACAGGAATGTCATATTGAAATTGCCACGGCAAAATTTTATTGAGTTGAGATGTTTTAATGTGGTAAACGACCTCAATAATGGAACCGGCTTTTACATCAGGCATACTGAAGCTCACCAGTTGAGTATGTTTATTTTCCTTATGGTAATAAATACTATCCTTATGCAGAGAACTTATTGATATATCCCCATCTGTCAGGTTATAGGTTTGTGCTTTTATGTTGTACAGTTCATAATCTGGGGCATTGTCATTAACAAAAAAACGAAAATTGAATGTGCCCTGATCCAAGGCGTCTACATCCAGTATTTTGATTCTTAAGTGGCGTTCTAAGGTAATTGCAAATGCGTTTCCCAATGAAAAATCACACTCACCCTTATCGAAAAAATAAAAAGCTTTGGCGGCAGGGTCAATAGGGCATTCGGTGATGCTGAAGTCAGCTTTTTTTATCTTTCCAAAACGCTCTGTTTGGTTACGGGCAGAAAGGCTCAGGCTTATCAATAGTAATAATCCTACGGTTTTAATGGTATGACGCATATTCGAAAATATCAATGGTTAGTATGACGAAAGTAATTATTTTTTATTTCACAAAAAGTCAAGTTTGACACATAATTAACAAAATGCGCTATCATTTCAATCATTTGGTGTATAGGTGCAACTTTTTGCTTATAATATGAATTTTCTTTGTATTGTGGATGGTTGTTTTTGTTCGGCTATTCTTAAAAACGAAATAAAACTATAGTAAAAATAAGATTTATGAACACGAAAATGTATTTGAAGTATCCTGTTGTTATTGCCTTTCTTTTTTTGAGCCAGCTCTTGTCGGCAGAACGCATAGAGAAGAGTTTTAACAAAGACTGGAAATTTATTCTGGAAGATAATACAGCATTTTCAGCCGAAGATTATGTAGATGCGGAATGGACGGTCTTGAATGTGCCGCACGATTGGTCTTTCGAAAAAGGAGTGAGAAAAGGTGGAGACCAAGGCCAAGGTGGTGGATATCATGATGGTGGTATAGGTTGGTACCGCAAAACATTTACAGTAGCTCCAGAGAGTTTAAAAAAGACTACCTATATCAACTTCCAAGGCGTATATATGAACAGTGATGTTTATATAAATGGTACGCACTTAGGTAAGCGTCCTTATGGCTACATCAGTTTCCGCTATGATATTTCCAAATATCTGAAAGCCGGAGAGAATACGCTGGCAGTACGTGTAGATAATAGCCTGGAGCCTTCAGCGCGTTGGTATCACCCTTGTGGTATTTATGCACCGGTTAATCTGATAGAAGTCAATCCGCTACACATTAGTCCTAATGGTGTATATGTGACGACACCAAGTATTACCGATTCTAAAGCTAGTGTAATGACAGAAGTAGAGTTAACTGCCAAAACACGCTTAGCTAATACCTCGGTTAAAACTATTTTGCTTTCGCCGGAAGGAGAGGAGTTAGTAAGTGCTAAAAAACGTGTGACGAGCACAAGATATCCTGCTGCTATAAAGATGGAGGTGCCTTCACCTCAGTTGTGGAGTCCTGAAAGCCCGGTGCTTTATATCTTAGTGACTCAGGTGCTGGCAGGTGACCAAGTGGTGGACGAGGTGAAGACTACGATGGGATTCAGAACCGTGAAGTGGGAAACTGCGACCGGTTTTTGGCTCAATGGCGAAAATGTAAAACTTAAAGGTGTATGCGAACACTGGGAAGGTGGCCCTGTAGGTGGTGCCTGGACCAAGCCGATGTTGCGCTGGAAGTTGCAGTTGCTCAAAGATATGGGCATCAATGCTATCCGTCCGTCACACAATCCTGCTCCACCGATGTTCTACGATATCTGCGATGAAATAGGTCTTTTGGTGATGGATGAGCTCTTTGATGGCTGGATGCAAAAGGCGCGTAACGACTATGGCAGTCAGGCTTTCGACGAATGGTGGAAACGTGATATGACCGAGTGGATCAAGCGTGATCGCAATCACCCAAGTATTTTTGTGTGGAGTATGGGTAACGAGACGCACGGCGATATAGCGCCTAGTCTGGTAAAACACGCCAAGAGTTTAGACCCGACACGTTTGATTACTTCAGGTGCGGCTAATCCTGAAGATATGGATATTTACGGGGTGAATGGCGGATCAGAAACCAAGTCATTTATCGAAAGCCGCACATTTGATAAGCCCTTTATCTCTACCGAGGCACCGCATACCTGGCAGACGCGTGGTTATTACCGCACACAGACATGGTGGCGCGATAACGAACTTAAAGGAACCTACGAGTTACCACATTTGACAGAGAAGGAAATCTTCTTTTACGAATGGACGAACCCTAAAAACTGGAAGAACCGTAAACAACACCTTAACTCATCTTATGATAATGCCACCGTGCGTGTGTCGGCCCGTAAATATTGGGAAGTAATGCGCGATTTACCTTGGCATAGCGGTCATTTCCGCTGGACGGGATTTGACTATTATGGTGAAGCCGGTTTGGCGCATGGCGGTTTGCCTTTCAACCTCTTTATGGGAGGGGCGTTGGATGTCGCTGGTCTGGAAAAAGACCTTTACTATTTCTACCAAAGCCAATGGACTACTGAACCTATGGTGCACATTTTACCAAGCTGGACGCATCCGCGTATGAAAAAAGGCACGGTGATACCGGTATGGGTGTATTCTAATACCGGTGAGGTAGAATTGTTCCTTAACGGAAAATCATTAGGAAAAGATGTGCCGGGAACGGTTTGGAACGAGATGCAGTGCGAGTGGATGGTGCCGTATACCGAAGGCAAACTGGAAGCTGTGGCCTACATTGATGGTAAAGAGGTGAAAAGTGCAGTGCTGAATACCGCCAAGCAAGCGTCTAAACTGAAAAATAGTGTGATGACTTTGCCGGCAGAAGACGGTAATAATGACGCTTATATTCTGACTTCGGAAGGGGTGGATGATACAGGTGAGGTTAACCCTTATGCCGAAAATCGTGTGTATTACCAATTGGTGGGCGATGTGAAAAAGGTATCGCTGGAAAATGGTAACCCGGTAGACGCTACCAGCCGTACTAAAGCAAACTACCGCAGTATGTTCTTTGGTAAAACACGTGCTTTCCTGACAGCCGAAAATAATGCCAAACAAGCGTCTGTAGTGGTGGCTGCTATCTTAGGTGATAAAGCGCTTTACACGAGTAAAAAGGTCAGCATCTCTGTAGAAGAGCTAACTTTGTTAGGCAAAAAAGCAGAATCAAAACTGATGGTGCTTTATACCAAAAATGGAGGTGACCCGGCTAAGATAGGTCAGGTGTACAATAACCCTTTTGAGGTGAAAGACGGGGCTACTGTAAAAGCGGTGGTCATCAAAGACGGTGAAGTCATCCTGACAATGGAAGAAACCTTTGGTAAAAATGAAGGCCTGTTCTGGGGCAATGAGCATTCTGCTGATATGTGGATAGGCCGTGGTATCACGGTTGCTGCCGAAGAAGCTATTCTGGAAGGAAGCGCCCGAGCAAGCTCCGAAGGACGCCGCTTCAAAAGCGATGGCTTCGTTGTTTTTGACGATCAAGAAGGTGTGATAGACTGGTATCAGGAAGTTGATGGCACAGGTGGTGATTATACTTTGCGTTTTCGTTATACGCACAATGATCAGGAAAGTCTGCGCCCAATGACCTTAATTATTAATGGTAAGGAGATAACGACGTTTGAATTTAAACCGACGGATTCGTGGACCGAAAAATGGAAATTTGTAGGCACCAAAGTGAAGCTTAAAGCTGGTGCTAACAGCATTATATTAAAAACAACAGGACAAAGTGGTCCGCATATTGACGAGATGTATGTGGAGTAGAGATGTGGTTAGAGTGGGCTAGAGTGAGCTAGAGTGACTAAAGTGACTAGAGTGAACTAAAGTGATGTGTTTAGTGGCCTTGTGCAGACAATAGTTAGGAGTAGGTAGTGGTTCAGTCCTAAAGGACATATCCATTCCGATAGCTATCGGAACTAACTATGAAGCGTCTTCCAGCAAGAGGTGAGAAATGCACTTCGACTGTGCTCAGTGACCCAAATGAGGGGGGAGAATTCGACAAAAACGTTGAGCCGCAGCACGGCTTTGTTTTTTGCTAGCCACGGGTTTTAACCCGTGGTGAAATATAACGTAGAACATCAAAAATGTCGTGTACAATCTATAAAAAATGCAATGTTGATTGACCGATTTACAGTGCATTTTGAAAAATAAACGAAAATTGATAAATGACTAAAGTGTGTAATGATGGCAGCCAATAACCAAAGCGAAGCGAGCTAAAAGCTAACAGCTAAGAATTCATTCACTCATTCGATCATTCACTCATTGAACAATGGAAAGAAGAGATTTTATAAAATTATCAACGATTACCGGTTTGGGATTATCCCTGGGCGGTGTGTTTTCTTGCGGATCAAATCACGCAAAAGGTATGCATTCGGAAGCGTATCATAAGCTTTGTTACGACTTGCTGAAAGACTGGTGCGACGGTATGCTACGTGTACAAACTATTCAACCGGATGATCTCTTGGTGCACGGTTCATTAGACTGTCCGTCGTGTGAGCATATTCACGGACGCTGTATGGATGCTGTGTACCCCTTTATGTATATGGCTGATAAAACGGGAGAGAAGAAATATTTGGATGGTGCTATTTTGGTGATGCAATGGGCCGAGAATAATGTGTCGCAGGAAGATGGCAGCTGGACGGTGATACGTAACCCTAAATCGTGGAAGGGTATCTCTGTATTCGGAGCTATTGCTCTGGCCGAAGCGCTCAAATACCACGGACATATATTGAATGCCGATATACGCCAGCAGTGGACTTTACGCTTGGGGCGTGTGGCGGAATATCTCTACGATAATTTCACTATTTCTTTTACGAATATCAACTATGGTGCAACGGCAGTTTATGGTTTGAACCTGATAGGCCGTGTACTGAACGATGATAAATACATTCAGCGCAGTCATGAACTGGCAGCTGGTGCTAAAGATTATTTCACTAAAAATGAAGGCTTGCTCTTTGGAGAGTGTAAGCCAACATCAGATAAGCTAAGTGCTAAAGGTTTGCACGGCGTGGATCTGGGATATAATGTGGAAGAATCGCTCAACAGTTTGGTGATGTATGCCCTGCACGAAAAAGATGAAGAGTTTTTGCAAATATTGCAGAAATCATTGAACAGTCATTTGGAATTTATGCTGCCGGATGGCGCTTGGGACAACAGCTGGGGTACACGCCAATACAAATGGAGCTATTGGGGTAGCCGTACCTGCGATGGCAGTCAGCCGGCTTATGCTATGATGGCAAAATATAACGGCGCCTATGCCACTGCGGCCATCAAAAATACCGAACTCTTGAAACGCTGCACTGGCGATGGTTTGCTATATGGCGGGCCTCATTTTGCCTCACATGGGGTGAAGGCCTGTGTGCACCATACCTTTGCTCACGCTAAACCTTTGGCGGCTTTGCTCGATCATTGGGAGCATATGCCTGAGCAAAACACAAGCACGCCTCTGCCACGCGAAGCAGCTGATGGTATCATCTATTTTAAAGATTTGGATGTGACGCTTTTTGCCCGTGGACCCTGGCGTGGAACCGTTTCGGCCTACGATGCTGAGTACGATAAAAAAGACTACCGACAAGCTACAGGAGCAGCTATTGGTATTTTATACCACAACAAGGTGGGGACTCTGCTTACTGCCAGTATGGCCAAGTATAAACTCAAAGAAAAGAACAATCAGCAGCCGCTTTCCGGCGAAGATTTTGCTCTGACCCCACGCATCGAAACTTATGTGGGAGAGGAGAAATATTCCAATTTGTACGACCTGACAGCCATGCTTAAGAACTCAGATAATAAATCGAAAATAGAGATTGAGTCTGCTGTGAAGCTAAAGAATGAAGCAAGGGAAGTGGTCCAAGGTACTGCTTCTGATTTCGCCCTGAAATATCAGTGCTCGTCGAAAGAAATGCGCATAACAGCTACCACAAAACAGGAGCCTACAGCACCAACAGCTTTTGTCTTGCCGCTAGTGTCCACCAATAATGAAGTGGTGAAACAAGCCTCTGCCGGAACAATCACCATTCAAAAACCGGAGGGCTTAGTGAGCATAAAATCCAATGTGCCTCTGAAAATTAAAGAGATGCCGCAGTCGCGTACTTTTAATCAGGTGCCGGGTGTTGAGGCTGTGCCTGTTATGGCCTATTTTGAAAAAGGGAAAGAAGAGGTTATTGTTAGTATTGAGGTGGAGTAAGTTTGTGGTGTTAGCTTCTTCGCTGAGTAGTTTATGCTTAAGGTGTAAAGAATTTTATTCGTAAGAAAAGGTTTATATATAATTATTAGCTGACTTTAAACAGTTTTGTTAATCAAAAAACAATAGTATGATGTTAAAACTAAAACATATTTTAGGACTAATCACTTTAATGGTAAGTATGCAGCTTTTGGGAGCCGACTACCAAGAACAAAATGGCTTGGTGGTGATAGAAGCCGAACACCTTACTGGTGAAACCGCCAATTGGCTAAAAGAAACTTCTTTCGCCCCTTATACCGGAACGAGTTATATTCGCTGGAATGGCGCTAATAATTTTTCAACACCGGGCAATGGTGTTATCAGCGCCACCATACAGATCAATACACCGGGTGAATACCGTGTACAAATCAGAAATAAGGTCGGTCATGGTACCAGTGCTACGGAGAGTAACGATACTTGGGTCAAATTTCCGGGAGTGACCGAGTTTTATGGGCGTAATGGTTCTACAAAACTTTACCCCGAAGGTAGTGGAATGACGCCTTATCCTGAAGGTGCTAGTAAAGACGGATGGCTCAAGATGTATAGTCACGGTACTACTGACTGGACTTGGAAATCAAAAACTAATGATGGAGATCCTTATCCTGTCTATGTTTATTTTGCAACAGCAGGAGAATATACCCTTAGCTTATCGGGCAGGTCACAGCATCATTGTATCGACCGTATTGTGCTTCATCAGAGTACTGTTACGGAAGCTGAAGCTACTGACTTATCTTTGCCCGAATCATTAGCGGAGTTGAGTGAAGGCAATAAGAAAATCAAATCTATCAGCTTCGAGAGTGAGAAACTTTTGACTAACGAAGGACTTTATTTTGAAGGTGCAAAAGACGAGACTTACCATTTTGGCAAACGTATAACGCCACACGGTGATTGTATTCAGGTGATTGGTGGCTATGTTTTCGTGACTTGGTACAAGGGGGGTATGGATAAAATGAATGTGATGCTTTCGCGTAAGCCGGTAGACGGCGGTGAATGGAAAACGATTGAATTTCCGGACACGCACATTGGTTACTTAGGTAATAAAAGTATCGGCGATTCGCACAATACCATTGCTGTAGGTATTTGTCCGCTCGATAGTACTATTCATTTGTTGTATGATATGCACGCTTATGCTAAAGTTTCGTATCCTGATCATTATTTCAATTATCGGGTCACTCAAAAGGGAAAAGCTTTTGTGTCCGATGAAGAATTCACCCTTGATATTTTTAATGATAAACGTCATTATCTAAAGTCCGGTGTCGACTATCAACGTTCTACTTATCCTGATTTTCAGCTTTTCGATGATGGTCGTCTGATGGCCAGTTTCCGTTTTGGAGGATCGGGTAATGGTGACTCGCAGTATAATATTTATGATGGGAATGAGTGGGGAAGTCCCATACAGTTCAATAATGGAGACCAGCCCGGAGATGAGACGGCTACCTATAACATTTATGGTGGATTTAAGTACCTGAACGGGAAATTACGTACTGGTTTTGCTATCCGATATATGGCTGCTAACAGGGATGATGATTATCCTGATTTTAAATATGAAACTAATAACGGCATTTTTTATGCAGAGGCAGAGTCGCCTTATGGTCAGGCCGATTGGGTAGATATGCATGGCACTGATGTCACCATTCCACTGCAAGACCCTAATGTAATAAAAGAAGGGGAGCCCAATGAAATAGGTATTGGAAATAATATTACTACAGGTCATCTGTGGACGGTAACACAAAACGAAGCCATTCACTTTTTGGCTAAAGTTAGTGGAAAACCTGTGCATTATTACAAAAGATCTGATGATTCATCGTTTACTTATTCCACTAATTGTCCGGATAATAACGGGGATATGTTTTCCGTAGGTAGAAATATTCTTTTGGTTTACTTAGAGAATGACAGGGTAAAAATGAAAACCACGCCTGAGGGTGAAAATGCTTGGTCAGACCTTTTCTCTTATAATGAAGGTTCTTCTCTCCGCCATTGTAATGTGCGATACGATGGCGAGCGCATCTATGTGTATGCCATGAAAAATGGTAGCGGACAAGCCCAGCCTATTACTTTGCAGACATTTAAAGTGGCTTTTGAATACGATGCCCAGCCTAACGATGTAGATGGCGATGGCATTTTAGATGATAACGATAATTGTAAGGATATTTATAACCCCAAGCAAGAAGATTTTGATGGTGATGGTGTGGGCGATGTATGCGACGATGATGATGATAACGACCAAGTGCTTGACACTGACGACAACTGCTTATGGTTCGCTAATGGTGACCAGGCCGATGAAGATGGTGATGGCATTGGTGATGCTTGTGATGATTTTCTGAACGACTACGACAACGATGGGATTGAAGATGATGTAGATAATTGTCCGGGAGTTGCTAATACAAATCAAGAAGATACTGATAATAGTGGTGTGGGTGATGCCTGCGAAATCTCTTTTTCTCAAGCATACCCCGGAAAAGAATGGGCCATTCCCGGGTTGATAGACGGTATTTATTTTGACTTAGGAGGAGAGGCGGTGTCTTATCACGATGAAGAAGCTGAGTGGATAGCTGGCCTTAAAACAGCGAATCCGCGCTATGATGTGGCAGGAGAAGAGGCTGTAGAAGTGGAGAGCAATTATGTGACTTCTATTGCTCATAATGAATGGTTGGTCTATACCCTTGATACCATTCATAGCGGACTTTACATGGTCACTTTAACGGGAGCCAGCAAAAGCACTAATTCTACTGTAGAAATGTATGTAGATGGCGATTTAAAGGCGACAATGCCAATAGCCAAAACCAGTATGACCAGTTTTACACAGCATATGATTTTTGATGTGGTGCTTTATGATGT
Organism: Bacteroidales bacterium UBA5342; assembly: GCA_002408065.1. GTDB lineage: Bacteria > Bacteroidota > Bacteroidia > Bacteroidales > UBA5342 > UBA5342. The sequence goes on along the minus strand of DHQI01000071.1, from coordinate 27,401 downwards.
AGGTAATGCTAAACTCCAATTGGTATTCAAAAATGAAAACGACTATGTGCTTAATTTTCGAGATATTAGTTTTACCCGTTATGGTGATGCTCCAAGCGCAATAGCAGAGCAAAGTGCCCCTCATTTTACGTGTATAGGAATAAAAGGAGGCGTTATCTTGAGGAGTTTAAAAGCTCACGAAAAGTTGACGATATATAACCTCAGCGGGCAAAAGGCTTTTGAACAGCTGACAACAGACACGAATATGACCATCAACTTAACGCAAGGGGTCTATATGGTAAAAGCTTCAGGTACTGTGGCTAAGGTAGTGGTGCACTAGATTGTATTGACTGCTTTAAAGATCGCGGATGGTAAATACTGTGTAGGTCTTTCTTGAAAAGGATTTTGTGGCATTCAGGTTGAGAGGCTTTAAAACTTACAATTAAGTTTAGACATTTTATGTTGTCAGGTCTAACGATGCTGTTAAGATGCAGGTAGAATTTATAAGTTCTTAATCCGAAAGATTTGACAGCATCGATGATCAAAAAGCAAAATTTATAGCAAAGGACCTCAGAGAGCTTGTACACCTGTATCACATGGCCTTGTAAATGTGTATTATGGCTCTAGTGGAGTCATACTCTATACCTTAATATTGTGTGTCTTTTGGGTAAATAAACGTTTTTTTTAGAAATTGTAAAAAAAACATAATTTCTGTCACCTATTGCTTTCATTTAAACCATCAAACCAATGAAACTGATTATTCTATTGTTGTTAGCATTAAATCTGTTGTCTTGCCAAGCCAAAGTCAAGGTCACTGAAGTCCATCACTCTACAGTAGAAGAAAAAGCCCTGACCATTTATGGCAAATTTTCGAGCGCTATCAATGGCCGTACTTTTCAAAAAGATGCCCTGATAACACACAATGGTTTTCAATACATTGCTTTTTATAATAAGGACCGACGTGTATGCTTAGGACGAAGATCACTCCCCAAAGGTCATTGGGATATTATTGTTTTTGACGACTACCTCTTCGAAAGTAATGATGCGCATAATGTCGTATCGATGGGCATTTGTCCTAATGATGGAACGATACACCTTTCCTTCGATCATCACGGCCATCCATTGAAATACCGTCGTTCTATTACAGGATTAGCCTCAGAAAAGGGAAGTGCCAATTGGAGCAGTGCTTCTTTTGGTCCGGTTTTATCCGAGTTGGAAGAAGGAAAACCACTTAGAATCACCTATCCTAAATTCTGGTCAACTCCCGATGGTAATTTGCAGTTTTGCTACCGGCAAGGGGGATCGGGTAGCGGCGACCGTATGTTGGTAGATTATAATGCCGCTACCGGAGCATGGGAAAACGGACGTCAGATTGATTCCCGTGAGGGCACTTTTAAAGATGAGCTAGGCGAGAGCCCCAACCGTTGCTCTTACCCCAATGGTTATGATTATGATGCTGAGGGAAGATTACATACCACCTTTGTGTGGCGCGAAACACCCCAAAGTGCCAATCACGACCTGATGTATGTTTACAGCGATGATCAGGGCTATACTTGGCATACTAACGAAGGCCAATTGCTCAAAGAAAACCCTCAGCTTAACTCACCGGGTATTACAGTGCAATATATTCCTCGCTCATGGGGTCTGAAAAATGACCATGGACAAGCTATTGACTCAAAAAACCGCATTCATGTGCTTATGATTCATGCAACAGAAAAAAGCATATTGGCTGTCGGTAGTCAGCCCGGAAAAACGCGATGGGCACCTTCCAAAGCACAGCATTACCATCATTATTGGCGAAGTGAAAGTGGCGATTGGAAGCATATCGAATTACCCATGAAAGTAGGTAGCCGCCCTAAACTTTTTGCGGATAAAAACGACAATCTCATTATGATATACGGGGGCGTTAGTGACCCTGATATGGACGATGACTTTTACCAAAGAGATTTGATTATTGCCGTAGCCACGGCTAAGAATAAGTGGGAAGACTGGCACATTGCTCATGTGGTCAAGGGGCCCTTTATGAACGATATGCTGGGGGATTTTTACCGATGGAAATCGGAAGAGGTACTTTCTGTGATGGTGCAGGAAACAGCTTCAAAGAAAAAACAACCGAGTGCACTTAAAGTGGTGGATTTGCGCTTTGATTTTTAAATATGTTTTTTGTGTCAGGGATATGTAGAAGGTGGGACAAGCTGAAAATCCGTAAATACTGCTTTGCATATGATCACTTTATATGTGATGTGTACTGACTTAATATGCGTTACTATTCTATAAACCTGTGGGGAGAGATTACAGGGTATAAATGCCTATTAAGTATAAAAAGACGACTGTCTGTCATTACTGAAACCTAGAGTCAGGTGACAGATCTTGTGATAAAGTAAGCCTTAAAACCTAAAAAAATGAAAAACATCATTCTCTTAGTTGTGGTGTTAATCTTATCATCCTGTGCGGATAATAAGTCCGAAAGAGAACGCTTGAATGTACAGGTGGATATTGATAATCAAGAGGCACAAGTTCTATATGCCTTATCTCAGTTGGAAGAGTTATCCCAAGACAGTATCCTTCGTTTGGTTAAGTCTAAAGCTGATTACCATATTACGGCAAAAGTGGACAGTAGTGATCTTACAGCCGAAGCCTACACTATTACTTTAAAAAATAAACAAGTCATCATTACAGGTGGTGATGCAACAGGGCTGATGTATGCTCTTTTAGACATAAAAGAACAGCTAATAACATCCCAAAAGATAAGCGCAAAGAGCGAAGCGCCGGCTATGGCTTTTCGTGCTATTAAGTTTAACTTACCTTATGACCCTTACCGGGCCAGCGATTTGCTTCGCAGCCATGCTGAGCTGTGCCGCGATACGCTTTTCTGGCACGATTATTTGGATATGATGGCAGAGAACCGCTTCAATAAGCTAACCCTTTGGAGCTTGCATCCCTTCAACTATATGGTAAAGACCGACAAATACCCCGAAGCCTGTCGTTTTTCCGATGCAGAGATGGCCGAATGGCAACGCTTCTGGAAGGCCTTGTTTAGAATGGCTAAAGAGCGTGGTATTGAGACTTATATGATAAATTGGAACATTTTTGTTCCCATGGAATTATCGCAAGCACATCATTTGAGTTCCGAATTGCGGGATAAGAATAAACACCTTGGAACGGGAGATACCTCCGAAATCGTTAAAGATTATACGCGGGAAGTGGTGCGTGCTACCATCGATACTTATCCTAACCTGACGGGACTGGGCATTACCCTTGGCGAAGGAATGGGTGGTATGACTGCCGAACAACGTGAACAGTGGCTACTCGATAGCTTTATTCAAGGTGCTAGGATGGCCAAGAGAAAAATCAAGTTTATACACCGTGTGCCACTTTCTGCTGGTAAAGGTTCCGGGGGGTCTACATCGGCCTCCGTAGAGCGGATGACACGCCGTACGCTCGATACTTTGACCTGTTTTGATGGCCCGATGAATATCGAGCTTAAGTTCAACTGGTCGCACGGTCATTCCACACCACACCTGGTCAAGGTACACGGCGGCAAGTTGAGCGATGCCTATTGGAACCCTATGCCGGACAATTATTATCTGGCCTGGATGATACGTAACGAAGACTTTTTTGTCCTGCGCTGGGGACAAACCGATTTTATCCGTCAGCATATTGCAGAGAATAATCATCCTTATGTCAATGGTTACTATGTGGGCTCTGAAACTTATATACCTGCCGTCGATCATTTTACTTCACTTACGGGGGCTTCTTATAAGTATGCCTTCGAGCGGCAGTGGTTGTTTTATAAAACCTGGGGACGTTTGCTCTATAATCCTCAAACGCCCGATCAAGTGTTTGAGGAGGCTTTTGAGTGTAGATTTCCCGAAAAAGGAGACGTCTTGTTCTCTGCACAGAATAAGACCAGTAAGGTACCTTTGATTATTGCTTCGTGGTTTAATGCCCGTTGGGATTTTACCTTGTATTCAGAGGGTTTTCTGGGCTTTAATCATCAGGAAGGACCTAGTGTAAAATTGCTCAGTATTAGTACAATGATAGAGCGCGAACCAATGGATCCTGAATATATGGGAATTAAAGCTTTTGTTGCTGGTGGGGAAGTGGCGCAAAATGGAAAGATCACACCTTTGCACCTAGCCGATTCTGTAGAGCATTTTTGTCGGCAAGCCTTGGCAGACGTGACGCATTTATCCTGGGATGATGATGTGGATTTACGTTATGAGATCAGCGATATAAAAGCCTGGGCTAATATGGGTTTGTATTTTTCCAATAAATTAAGAGCAGCCTTTTATTTTTATAAGTATCAGCTAACACAAGATAAAAAGCATCATCAACAGGCTGTGGAATGGATGGCTAAAGGAGTAGACAACTGGTCTGACTTAGTGCAAGTGACTAAAGACGTTTATGATCCTGTTCCGGTGAGTCATTTGAGCTATCGTCGTAAGGATAATATTTTTCATTGGGCTTTGGTTCAGGAGCAGGTAGAAGCGGAATTGGAATGGTTAAAACAATAGTAAGCATCAGCTAGTGAGAGGTATACATGTTGTTGTCTTCGTGTGGTAGGGCGATCGGTCTCACCTGTGGTGTAAGTATCGTGATCGCTCGTACGACCGTATCCGCGATTGCTTTATTGCTCCGGTGGCATATGGTTCTCAAGGTGAAATGAGAGATGATTTGAGTCTCCGGAATCAGACGCAGAAGTGTTTTTTTAAATAACAATAGAAGAACTTTTTAATAACCCTAACGATGAAAAATTTACTTAAAAGCATTTTTACTTGTCTTATTGTTTGCTTAATAGTCGTAATATCTGCTTGTGGATTTAGCACTAAGCGTACATTTATTTTTACAGACAATACAGATGACCGGGTCATATTTTCTATGGAAGAAATTGAAAAAGCCTTGGGGACAGAACTGAAAACAACTACTCTTCAGGATAAAGCTGATATATGTATTTTGATAGAAGATAAACAGGAAGCACTAAAAGCCGAAGGCTTTTCTATTGAAAAAGCATCATCAGGACAAATCATCATAAGAGCCAAAGACGCCGCAGGAGCTATGTATGGCGGACTGGAGCTGGCTGAGCAAATTAAATTATTCGGTGTCGAGGGGGTGAAAAACCTTAGTCAAAACCCCTATATGGCGATGCGCGGAACAAAGTTCAATATACCGCTTGATGTGCGTACCCCCAGCTATACCGATATGAGTGATGTGGCGCAGGCTAATATTCCCGAGATGTGGAGTCTGGATTTCTGGAAAGAGTACATCGACAATATGGCGCGTTACCGTTATAATTATATTTCCTTGTGGAGTTTGCAGCCTTTTCCATCGATGGTCAAAACACCCGGTTATGAGAATGTTGCTTTGGATAATGTTGAGCGTTCTGCAGGGCAATTGAAAGAATACTATGACCTGAACGGTACCGGTTTTGATGCTCCGGAAGTCCTTTCCGATACCGAAGTATTGCTAGAAATGAGTATGGATGATAAGATAGACTTTTGGCAAAAAGTCATGGCCTACGGCAAAAGCCGGAATGTAGATTTCTATGTCATTACCTGGAATATTTTTACTTATGGTATCGAAGGTAAATATGGCATTACCGATGATATAAATAATGCCATTACCCGCGATTATTACCGTAAAAGTATCACCCAAATGTTTCGCACTTATCCCGATTTAGCTGGTATAGGCCTTACAACAGGTGAGAATATGAAAGGCGACGGAAAAAGAGTTAACTCTGTGGCCAAAGAAGCCTGGGCCTATGATACCTATGCCAAAGGGATATTGGAAGCGGCTAAAGAAATGCCGGAGCGTCAATTCAAATTTATTCACCGTCAGCACCAAACCGGAGCACGCGAAATAGCCAATAAGTTTCAGCCCATCTACGATCAGGAAAATATAGAATTCCTCTTTAGTTTTAAATATGCCAAAGCGCACGTGTATAGTGCCATTGATCAACCTTATCACGAAAAATTTGTGGATGAAATAGAAGGTCTTAAAACCATTTGGACCCTGCGCAACGATGACATTTACTATTTTCGCTGGGGAGCGCCGGACTATGTACGCGATTTTATTCAGAACATCCCTTACGAGGTATCACAAGGCTATTATTATGGCTCTGACCAATGGGTCTGGGGGCGCGAATTTACCGATAAGTCCCCTACAGCGCCACGTCAGTTAGAAGTGGTGAAGCATTGGTATCACTCGATGATGTGGGGACGATTAGGTTATGATCCGGAAATGAGCAATGAACGCTTTATTGCTCTGCTTCAAAATGAATTTCCGCAAACCAATGCTACTGCCCTTTTTGAAGCTTGGCAGGCGGCCTCTATGGTTTATCCAGTGGTGACTGGTTTTCATTGGGGCTCCCTTGATTTTAAGTGGTACATTGAAGGTTGCCGTAGTCATTACCGCCAAGCCGACACGAAGTCCGGTTTCCACGGGGTGGATAAGTTTATCTCTTTAGCTCCTCACCCTTATTCCGGCTACCAGTCTATCCCTGACTTTGTAAAAATGCAAGCAGCGAAAGGGAACACCGAACTTAAAACACCGCTTCAAGTGGCAGAACTACTCCATCAAAACTCGGATAAAGCCTTAGCCATGGTTAAAGGTTTGAGTGCCGGGGAAGACAATGAACTAAAAGTGACGCTTGAAGATATCAGGATTATGGCCTTGATGGGAAAATACTATGCTTATAAGATTGCCGGCGCTACGTATGTAGCACTCTATCGTAATTCGCTCGAAAAAGAACATCAGGATTTAGCTATTAAGGCATTGGAGGAAGCTCTGGCCTATTGGAAAGCATACACCTCAACAGCCTTAGCATCGCATAAGAACCCCATTCTAACCAATCGTGTGGGTTATGTCGACTGGAAAAAGATGACGCAGGATGTAAGAAATGATATCACTTTAGCTAGAGGGTTATAAATTTAATTTGTTGTAAAATGAAAATTCGCTTAATACTTTTCTTAACCTACTTATCCCTTGCATTGATGCTTGGTGCACAAAGCCCCAAGCCTCGTTTAGTAGTACTCGCCGATATGGGCAACGAACCGGACGAAGAGCAACAAATGGTACACTTAATGATGTATGCTAATGAGTTCGATATTGAGGGCTTAATTGCGGTGACTGGCAAATATCTTAACCCTAACTCAAAAAATAAGTACAAACAGAGCCTTTATCCTGAATTGTTTTTTGATATTATCCGCGGCTATGAGCAAGTATTACCAAACCTTAAAAAGCATGACGATGGCTGGCCTTCTCCAAAACATCTTAGGTCTATTGTTAAAACAGGGCAAAGCGCTTATGGCATTGAGGGCATAGGTAGAGGCAAAAGTTCACCCGGATCAGAATTGATAATTGATGTCGTTAGCAAAGAAGATACACGTACGGTATACATTGTGGTGAATGCCGGATCAAACACCTTAGCACAAGCCATTATCGATTATCAAGCCACGCATACGTCCGGTGAGTTAGATGCTTTTCTAAGCAAGATACGCGTGTTCGAAAACGGTGCTCAAGACAATGCCGGTGCTTGGATATGTGCCAATTATCCGGACATTCACTGGATAAGGAGTAATTACCAGACGTACTGTTATGGCGGTCCCAGTTGGGATAGCAAAGCCGGAAGATCTGAAGAATATACCAATTTGGGACCCTATACTTGGGAACCTTATGCCTATTCGGGTACCGGACAGCACCAATGGGCTCTGGAACATATCAAAGGAAATCACGGTAAACTGGCTAAAATGTGGCCTGTGCGTCAAATGGGAAATGGTAAAATAGCCTATCTTGAAGGCGGCGGTACCATTCCTTGGATGGGCTTGATACATCAGGGTCTTTCCGACCTTGATCATCCGCACTGGGGCGGCTGGAGTGGTCGTTTTACCAGAAAAAAGGTTAAGAATATAATGTCTAAGCATAAAGATATAGCTCAGGATGAAGTGAAGGGTGGCGATTTCTATGTTTATTCTGAAGCTACTGATACCTGGGTAAACCCTGAAAACGATTCCTTGCATTCTAATATTTATGCACCGGTATGGCGTTGGCGCAGGGCGATGTACAATGATTTCGCCTGCCGTATGGATTGGTGTGTGGCCGACTATGTCCAAGCCAACCATAACCCGATAGTGGCTATTGACGGCGATGCTACCGAGACTATCCATTACCGTCAGGTAAAAGCCGGACAAACCATCACCTTGGATGCTTCGGCTTCGACCGATCCCGATAGCGATAAGCTGAGCTATCAGTGGTGGATATATGAGGAAGCCGGTACTTATGAGAAACCGCTTCAACTTGATGAGCCTAACAAGGCCCAAATCAGAATTAATATCCCTAAAGACGCCAAAGGAAAAGAAATACATCTCATCTTAACGCTCAAAGATAATAATGCTATTGCCGCGATGTACGATTATAGACGCATCGTTGTAATGGTTAATGATTAACCCAATATGTACAACAGGAGGTGGCTGAGTATCTCGATTTTTCTTCGAGATGTATCGAAGCCCCGAATTAAAATCCTATAATTTCCATAATATTAATAAAATGCCTAATACCATTTACAGTTCATTACTACACATCGTTTTGCTATTTACCCTCATTTCATGCCAAACAGAAAAAGGTAACGAAGAACCGTTCCAAATACTGGAATGTCTCGACGTCGATTCGGTGACCTCAGATTTCCCGGTCAGTTTTAGCTTTATCCAAACCGGTAGGCAACAAATCATCGCTTACTACAATAAAACCCGAAACCTGACGGTCGCTTCGCATCTTTTATCCGAAAAGAACTGGCAGTATAAAGTACTTCCTACCCGTGTAGGCTGGGATAGCCATAACAGTATTACAATGACTTTGGACCGCGACTCCTGTATTCATATTTCCGGCAATATGCACAACGATTCGATGACCTATTTTATTAGTCAAAAACCTTTGGATGTCGCTAGTTTAAAAAAGGTTTTTCCCTTGGTTGATGCCCGCGATGAGCTTTCCTCTACCTATCCGGGGTTTACAAAGCTTTCGTCAGGTGAATTGGTCTTTTCGTACCGTAAGGGGGGCAGTGGCAATGGTATTACCATTTCTAATATTTATGATGAAAAATCTAAATCGTTCAAGCGCTTAACGGATAAACCTTTGTTTGATGGATTGAACCGTATGAGTGCTTATGCCAGTGGACCACGCCGTGGGCCAGATGGTCTTTTTCATGTGATATGGCTGTGGCGCAATACGCCTGCTTGCGAGACCAACCATCACCTGTCTTATGCCCGCAGCCGTGACTTAGTACATTGGGAAAATGCTTTTGGCGAACGTTTTGATTTGCCTATTACACCCGAAAGCAGGGCTTATGATGTAGACCCGACACCACCGGGGGGAGGTATGATTAACGGAGCTTTTTGTTTGTTTTTTGATGCTGAAAACAAGCCTCTGATAGCTTATATGAAATATGATGAGAATGGTAATAATCAGCTGTATTTGGCCCAAAAGAATCAAGAGAAATGGCAATGTACACAACTTACGCATTGGCATTACCGTTGGGAGTTTTCCGGTCCTGGTTCTATCAGTTTTGAAATCCGTATCCTGGGGGCTAATGTGAAAGAAAATAAGCTCGCTACGCTTGCTTATTTGCACAAGGAAGAGGGTGAGGGCGTTTTAACGATAGATCTGGAAACCAGGGCAGTTATCAAAGATGAGAAAGTAAGTGCTACGAAAAAACAAGCAGCATATCCTGCGGAATTAATGCAGGTAGAACATAAAATGGAGGGCATGAACGTACACTGGATGAAAAAATTAAACCCGGATAATGACGCTGAGTTTTATGCTTTGCGATGGGAAACATTAGGTAAACGTCGTTTTTATGAGGCTCCGGAAGTGCCGGTAAAACCCGCTGCTATGAAGATGTACAAAATAAAACGGGTGCATTAGCATTACGAAAAAAAACAATCCCGGATAGCCTTTTTATAAGTCTTATTTTGAATCAATAAGATATATAGGGTGACTTTTTCATAAAAATAGAATAGTGTACATTATAACGACAGAAACGCATACCGGTATGGAAGGTTTTTGTGTTGTTTTATAAACTGATAAATTTTCGGTACCAGTAGTGATGAGGTTTTGCAACGTAACATGGCTGGAGCTATTGACGAAATCTATATGTTTGATGAGGTTTTGAATGATGCTGAAATCACCTATTTGGCTGAGGCTAATAGTTTGATAGTGAAAGATGAGACGTCTGCTTTGAGTGTGTCAGAAACGTGTGTGGATGCTTATGTGAGTCACGGACAGTTACATATTACAACGCCTTTTGACCAGCATAATGAGATACGAATCTATGCGTTGTCGGGAGCCTTAAAATTGCATCGTCATTTTGAGTCGCATCATTACGCCGAAAGCCTGGATTTAGTCTCCGGAATTTATATGTTACAAATTAAGAGTGGCGATGTGTTCAGAAACGTTAAAGTTGTGATAAAGTAATGTGATAATTCGCTCACTCACCCTCTATCCCGAAATCCCTTAGGTGTCACCCCAACCTTGCTCTTAAACAAACGATTAAAATAATAATCCGACTCAAAACCCAGAGCGAAAGCAATTTCTTTTTGGGTTTTGTTGCTTTGTAGCAGTAGCTCTTTTTTTTGTTTAATACCAATTTTATTTTAAGGTGAGCTTTAAATAATTTTGATTATTTTGTGGTTTATCAAGGCGAAAAATGGAG
>DHQI01000071.1:5093-16454 GCA_002408065.1 Bacteroidales bacterium UBA5342 | reverse complement strand
TGGAGGCATAGCCATAGTTACGATGAGATTTTTCAACGATGAGAAAGCGCAAAAGAATGGAATTATAAGGCTCATCTTGATGTAATATTGGTCTAAATAATAAATAAACCTCAAAATGGGGGGGGGGATTTACATAATGGCTTATAATTTAAACAATTTGAGCTATATGTTCAATCGTTTTTGTGTGGGAATAGTATAATTTTGTTTTTGCAATCTTGTTCATATTGAACTTGTTGCATTGCTGCCAATTTCTAACCTAAACACACAAAGCTTTATGCCCCGCTTTCTACTTGCATTGCTTTCTTCCTTCTTGCTATTGGCTTGTAATGAGATTTCTAAAGATGTAAGACGTTCGGATTTATATCCTGAAGTGATGAAACATTATACGGATGCCGGTTGCAAAGAAAAGAAGAATGCTGCCCTTTTCTTGTTCAAAAACATGGAAGTACACTATGCTTTTTACAATAAGGCACATAAGCTCTTATTAGATTCTTGCGCTTTAGTTTATGAGCAATACCAACAATCTAAGCCGAATATATCTCATGCTTTAGCTTTAAAATATGTTCAGAAGCACTTGCACCCGGTAGCAGGGAAAGCCCGAAAATTATATGATATTGATAAACTATCTGCTGATTTTCTTATCAGGAACATCGACCACTCTTATCAGGCCTGGAAAAAAACACGCGGTGTTGGTCAGATTGATTTCAATTTGTATTGCAATTACATTCTTCCCTACCGTGTAATTCACGAACCGATTGATGAAGACTTTGAATGTACAGCTAAGCAGAAATATGAGCACTTGATTGATACTCTAATCCAAGAAGGTGATTTTATCAAAATAATCAAGACAATTATTACAGAAGAAGATGTTAAGCTTGACCTTAATGGCTATGCTTATCCTTACCTTTTTAGTGTTAGTCAAACGTCTAAAATACGTGGTGTTAACTCCTGCAACGATGCTATTGTCTATTTTGCTCGTTTATTTAGAGCATTAGGAATTCCAGCCACTTATGATGTGACTAAGCGGACCTATCGGGGCTATAGCCATAGTATGTTAGCATTGTATTGGCAGGGCGAATGGCACAGTATTGAAGTGCCTGACGGGAAGCTTTGTAAACGAAATGCCAATAAATGCCTACAATCTTTTCCTATAGTGTTACGTGCAGCTTATGCTACTGAAAAACACCAAATGGATGTTACTGCTGAATATACGCCTGTGGTAGATATTAAATATGATGCTAAAGTCATAAAGGATAAACGGCCAGCCATAGCATTATTTGACGATAACATGGGTTTTCAAATGGCAAAGCATTCGTTTATAGTTAAGAATGACACCCTTGTGTTTCAGAATATGGGTGTGGATGCTGTATATGCTTTGGGCTACCTCAATAAAAGCAATTTTATTGCAGGTAAAATTGTTTCAGTTGATATTCAGGGGGTAATAAAAGATCTACATCCTGATCCTACTAATCGAAAAGACCTTAAACTTTATAGGAAATATTTAAAGGATAAGCGCCAGTTGCCTTATAAACAAGCTTGGCACAGGGATGTGTTAGGTTTAGTTGTTGAAGGTTCTAATACGATTGATTTTAACTCTTATGACACACTCTTTGTGATGAGTGATTATCCACCCCCGTATATCAAGAATTATTCGCTGAAGACGAATAAGCGGTATCAATATGTTAGAATAAGGAATAAGAAGCAACACGTATCCATTGCAGAACTAAAACTTTATAATGCTGATGGGGATGAGTTGTTAGCCAATTGCACTACCTTATGGGATGTAAAGAAACATCCTGAAATATTGAAGAATAAAGGTCAGATGCAAAATGACTGTTATATTTTTCAGCATGTAAAATGGCTCCATAAAATGCTAGATAACGATGGTTTGAGTAGTGCAAAACTCTTGAAAGTAGGCTTTTTTATGTATGCTTTTGCTCAGCCTCAAAAAGTTGTTAGTTTCTCGTTTCAAGCCAAAAATGATGAGAATCATATCTTGATTGGGGATGATTATGAACTGTTTGTGTGGGACAAAGGGTGGCATTCCTTGGGAAGGCAAATAGCCAAGGACAATTGGCTTGTTTTTTCAGATGTTCCAGCTAATGGATTATACTGTTTACACAACCATAGCCGCGGTAAGGAAGAATATCCTTTTATCATCAATGAACAAGGGCAGCAGTACTGGGCTGGGCAGTATATAGAAGCTGACACGATAATGCAATGAGATTAATATTAACCAAATATAGTTTCCTCTTTCTGTTCTCAATATTCTTATTAACAGGACTATTGGTATCTAAGAGATATATAGATGTGGTTACACATCCACAACAATTGTATGTGCTACTGCTGACTAGTTTGTGTGTATTTACGACTGGTATCTTTCTAATATTTAATGCTTATCGCACATTTCGTTATCAATTAGTCTTACTTGATTTTTTGATACCTTTACTTGGTCTTTTAATTCTTTATAGTGGCATCAAGACATACCAAGAGGTGAATTTGTCATTATTACTTGCTGCCCTTACGCCTCTAAGCTATTATGTTGGTGTGATTTTGAAGCTGCAAGTAGAAAAAGGAAGACTTGAAGTTGATAGTTTGGCATTTATAGCAACTATAGCTTTGTTTGTTTACCTAACTATTGGTGCCCTTCAAACGACAGGAGTTGTCAGAAGTTTAAACAACTCTTTCCCCCTTACTGGCACTTTCCTAAACCCCGGCCCTTATGCTATCTATCTCACTATGCTATTTCCTAATATTGTTTTTTATTGGGGATATAGCACAAAAGGATTAGTCGTCAAGGTATTCCTTTCTATTGTTTTAGTATTGACCATTTGGATACTAGTGCGCTTAGAATCCCGTTCAGCCTGGGTGGCTATGGGCGTATATGTCGTATTTTATCTTAATTACCGATATAAGCTTTTAAACAAAATCATCGATTATAAGCGTAACCTAAAGCGTAGTCTTTTAAAATATCCACTCATTCTATGCTTAATTGTCAGCAGTGCCATTGGTTTGTTTCGCTATAAGCAAGATTCTGCAATAGGCCGCACTATTATTTGGCAGCGTACGCTTGCTATGATTACCGAAAAGCCATTAGGCTATGGTTATGCACAATTTCCAATAGCATATAATGATTATAAAGCTAAGCTATATGCTTCAAAAGAGATTACAATGAGAAATGCTCGCTTTGAGGGTAATGTAACGTATGCCTTTAATGACTATCTCCAATTCTTACACGAATATGGTGCGCATTTGTTTGTTCTCCTTGCCATTATTTTGGTTTTAACGTTCTATACGTCTGCCAAAGAAGATCGAGAAAGTCAACAAAGGTATTTTTCCTTTAAAGCTTCGCTTCTAATTCTCTTGATTACAGCTCTTTTCACCTACCCTCTACAAGTCTTGCCAATCAAGCTTCTTTTCTTCTTGTTTCTAGGCATAGTAGCTGGTAGAACCAAAGCGTTGATAAGTTTTATACCCAAGAAGATCTTAACTCTCCTTTTCTCTCTGTTATTTGTTGCTAGTGCGGCTACACTTTTTTCTTATACACTAGAGCAGAACAGGGCTTATGTCAGATGGAAACAAGCCTATGGCCTTATGCGCACCAATCAGCCCCATAGAGGGATACTTGCCTATAAAGAAGCCTATCAGCATCTATCGACTGATGGTTTTTTTCTATATAGCTATGCTACAGAATTGCAATTGTTAGGGCAATTTCAAGAAGCTATAATGATAATGCATGAAGCAAACACCTATATCAACGATGAGGATGTGTATATGCGTCTGGGAGAGTTGTATGAGGAAACAGGGCAGTATGCCGATGCTATAGCCAACTTTCACAAGGCTTCTAATATAGCACCACAACTGTTTTATCCACCTTACCGTTTAGTGTCGCTTTATTATGCTACGGGCGATGAGGCCAAGGCTCTGAAAACAGCTCGTCAGCTGATGAATAAACCAATTAAAGTACCATCACCCAAAATTGATAATATGCGTAATGAAACACAAGAATTTATTGAATGGTATAACACTGATTGTTATGATAAATGAGTAAGACAAAAGATAAAAGACAGAAGACAGAAGACAAAAGACAGAAGACAAAATAAATCTAATAGTATAATGTCTAATAGTCTAATGTCTAGTAGTCTATTTCTAACCTAAACACACAAAGCTATGTCCGATGAACACATCAAAAAAATGATTGCCCTCGTAGAGCACCTAAAAGCAGGCCACAAAGGCAAAGCCGAAGAGTTGGCAGAACAGCTAGACGTTTGCCGTAGCTCCATATTCAGGTATATGGATGAACTTCGTAGTTATGGCGCCGAAATAGTCTATTGCAAATGCACGCAAACTTTTTCGCTGAAAAATGATTTCGATTTTTTAAAAGCTTTTTCTCAGAGTCTTATGAATTGAGACTCTGAGCTTATAACTTTGTGGAATATCAACTTCTATTACTAAAATATAATTTATTGATATGAGAAAAATAGCTATTCTAATATTGATTATTCAAACAACCGTTTCTAGTGCTCAATTAGAGCATTTCCCATCATATAAAGATCAACCGATCTGGGGCTATTGTTCTTCTGGAGGTTTCTTGGAAAATCCAAAACTTGATTTTAGAACTTTGTACGGTGATACGATCATCAATGGCATTACATATAGCAAATTATATTTATTGAAAGACACCATTCTTAATAAGAATAATCTTGCACGTTTCATTGGAGGTGTTAGAAGTAATCTTGATAAAGTTTATATGTATGATGATGGAGCAGAAAAAGAACGATTGTTGTATGATTTTTCTGTTTCAAAGGGAGATACGGTTGATTTTTGCGAGAATAATCCTTGGGATTTCGGATTTGATAGACTGGTTGTGGAAAAAACAGTAACCAAAGATATAAACGGTAACAGTCATAAATTAATTGAATTATATGATATCGATTCTTGGGTGGCATATTCTGTTTGGATAGAAAATATTGGTGGCGATTTTGGACTCGAAAAACCATATAGTTATCTGACAGACAATAATCCACCGAGTGTTTCTCTCGTTTATTTTAAGATGTCAAATGAGAGGTATTATATAGATGAGAATTGTAACTGTTTTAAGCAAACATCATCAATTACAAAAGCTAAAAGTACAAGTGCACTAGTTTATCCAAATCCTCTAACATTAAATTCGGTGGTGAAAATGAGCTCAAATGAAGAGTTTTCAGAAATTGAAATTTATGACTTGTTCGGAAAGACAATTGTTAGTTCTAAAGGGATATTTTCTGAATATAAATTGAATAATAACCTATTAAGGAGTGGTATATATGTATTAAAGATTAAATTGAGGAATAAGGAGAATTACATTACTAAAATCTTAGTCAAAAATCATTAGAATTCTTAGTATATGAAAAAAGCTTTAATAATTAGCCTCTTTCTGTTAGGCGGTAAATTAGTTTTGGGTCAAAGTGCTAATGTTGTATTTTCTGATGATAAACAGTTGGTAATTAATGTTTCATTGCCAGAAGTCAAACTTGTTGATGTAGAACTAGGTGGGGGCAAATATCAAATGGTATTGTCTGGTAATAATGAGAGCCTTGAAGTTGGTAAGCCAAATCTGCCTTCTATAGGAAGTTGGATCCTTGTACCTAATGGAAAAAGCATTGATATCACTGTTAGATTAGGAGAGCCTGAGGTAGTAGAAAATGTACAACTCGCCCCAATGCAGCAACCTGTAGCAAATATTGGAGGTGATACAAGGTTTATGATAGATAAAGAAGCATTTTTGTCGAATAAAAAGTACCCTGGAGTTTTTGCTAAAGATATTTGCATTAAAGATAATGTTAAGATAAGCACTAGTGCAAATGTTGTTCTTGATGCAGATAATAAATTAGAAATGATAACGGATTTTGAATGTGAAGTCGGTGGTACATTTGAAATTAAGTAAACAAGCATAGATATCAATATTATACAAAATCTATTTGCTGAAAAATGATTTCGATTTTTTAAAAGCTTTTTCTCAGAGTCTTATGAATTGAGACTCTGAGCTTTTAACTTTGTTGCGCAAAATGTTAAACTTTATTCTAATCAAACAAATTCTATTTTGAAAAAACTATTATTTATTGCAGTGAGTGTACTAATGTGTGGGCTTTTGCATGCGCAGCTTAAAGTGAACTCTTCAGGTGATGTAAGTGTGAACGGAGATCCTTATTCAACGTATCATTTTTCAGTATACGGTAGTTCCTATACAAGTGGTAATCTTCGAGTGAATTCAAATATTTATAATTATGGTAACCTATATACAAAAAAGATTTTTTCTGGCTATGGTGGCTTTGGTGGTTATATGCAAATGGATGGAGATCCAAATTCAAATCAAGTCGGATATGCCGTGAAGATTTCTGGAGGTGCAGAAAGTCAAGCTCTATATGTGGCTGGTGACTCATGGATAAATGGAACATCCTTCTATAGTTCAGACAAACGCTTAAAAAATGAAATCGCAGACAATAAACAGCAGTTTAATAGCATCTTAGATCGCATTGCCAACATAGAGAGTAAAGAGTATCACTTTAAAAGCCGAAAAGAACTTTTAGCCATGCATAAAAGTGGAGAAGTTTTTTTCTCTACCGACACTATTTCTATGTATGATAAAGCCTATGATTTACTGAAGAAAGAGGCGGCTAATAATAAAGAGCTAACAGTGCAGCTTACCTCTTGTTCTGATGACGAATTAAAAGAACTGATTAATAAGAAATACTTAAAGCGTGCCAAGTGGCGTTACGATATTATTGAAGAGTTAGAGGATGACAAATATGTAGTGGCTGAAATACCCAACTACGATACCACGCGTATCAACTATGGCTTTTATGCTCAGGATATAGAGCCGGTATTTCCTGATTTGGTAAAGATGGATTCTGTATCCGGTATGTATTCTGTCAATTATATGGGCTTTGTTCCTATCAATTTTCAAGCTATCAAAGAACTGAAACAAGAAAATGAGGAGTTGCGTGCTGAGCTGGAAACCATAAAGTCTTACCTTGGTATCAATGCACAAGAAGAAGTGAAATCAAAGTCCGCTAAAAAGGCTAGTTCTTCCCTTTCTGATATAGAAGATGTCGCAACAATTTCTCAGAATTCCCCCAATCCATTTAGTGAGTCAACTAGGATTGATTGTTACTTACCGGAGTCCACTAAAAGTGCTACCGTTTATATTTACGATATGAATGGCAAACAACTCAAATCCTATCCACTCGCCGGTGTAGGACACTGTTCCTTGACTATTACTGGCGGCGAGCTTTATGCCGGTATATTTACTTATGCCTTAGTGACGGATAGTGGCTTGGTGGACAGTAAGCGGATGGTGTTGACGGAGTAGTATGTTGTTTTTAACAATCTTAATAATGAATAATATGATTATTATATCCGTTTTGACCTGCAGTTAGATTATAGTCAGGTATTTGAAAGATATCAGGATAAATAATTTAGATTCAATAATTTTGAAATTATGGAAAAAATAATAACATTTATAGTCTTGCTATTGTCTATTACTGGTAATTTATATTCAAAAGATAATTATAATATAACATTTAGTCAAGATGAATTTACTTTAAAAAAAAGTGCTAGCGGATATTATATTCAAACAGATAATATAGACTATATTCTTTTGGAAGATACAACGTTGCCTGCACTTCCGTACCTTGGAGTTGATATTTTACTGCCAGAAGGTAAATCTATTGGTAATATTTCTGTTAGTAAAACAGTAGAAAAGATAGCTGATGATATTGTTATGGCTCCAAACCCTATTGTTATTCCTACAAATACAGTTTCTCAGAAGAATATACCTATAACAAGATACACAAAAGATATATATCCAGATAAAAATGTACAATTTCAAGCAGTTAATAGAATACAATCGTATAGTTTCGCAAGTTTCATTATTTGTCCTTTTATTTATAATGCATCAACAAAAGAGCTGAAAATAATTACAAGTATTGATATATCATTTGACACTATTGATGAAGTTTCAGAAAAAAGTGCATCCTCAACTAATAGAAGATACGATATGATAGATCTAGTATCAAACTTAGTTATTAACCCCAGTGAATTGTCAGATTTGTATGCAGACGAGCAAACACCAGTCGCACTAAAGTCAGCAAGCACATCTTATTCCGACATTGAATATCTAATAATAACTTCAGGTGAGTTAATTGATGACTTTATACCTCTTAAAGCTTGGAAAATTCAAAAGGGTATTAAGACTGAAATCATTTCAATAGATAGTATCTATTTAAATTATTCAGGTGAGTTATCAAATCAGGAAAAGATAAAAAGCTGCATAAATGATCTTTATGCTAATAATGGATTAAAGTGGGTATTACTGGGTGGAGACAACACTGTTGTGCCAGTTCAGGGATGTATAGGAAAGTCTCACGGCAACTTTGGCCTTATTGATAGTTTGATACCTTGTGATTTATACTACTCTTGTTTAAGTCCCTACTATTTAGCAACATGGGATCACAATGAAAATGGTGTTATAGGTGAGGATAATGGTGATGGTGTAAGCTTATATCCATCACTTTATTTAGCTAGGGCTCCTGTAAGGACCTCAAATCATGTTAAGGCTTTTGTAAACAAAACTATAGATTACGAGAAAAATCCACAGACATCAAACTATTTAGAGGAAATGTTATTAACAGGTGCAGAACTTGATAATGCATGGGGTGGATTGAGTGATGCTCACCAAAAAAGTGAAATATTGTATTCATCATATATTTCTCCATACTGGACTGGCGAAAGGACAAGATTTTATGATTCGGGTACTGATTTTTCTGGTGGTGCAAGTTATGACCTGTCATCTACAAATCTTCAAACCCAACTCAATAATGGTTATCATTTCGTACATATGGCTACACATGGAGGTCAAGCTGCATGGGCCGTGGAAACAGGAAGCAATTATAGTTCAACAAATGCAGCGAATCTTTCAAACCAAAATAAAAGCATAGTTATCACTATCGCGTGTAATACAAATGATTTTGATGATACAAGAGATTCTAGTGACCCATGTTTAAGTGAAGCATTTTTAAGAAACCCACATGGAGGATGTGTTTTATATTGGGGGAGCTCAAGGGAAGGGTTTGGTACATATAAACAAGAGTTAGGACCTTCATTTAGATATAATGCACAGTTTTTTAAGTGTCTCTTTTCTGATACCGAAGACACACCATATAGATTTGGAGCTGTAACAGCTTTGGCTAAGTCCAAGTATGCGAAACATATATATTCTTATAGTGTTGATCGATGGCTTCAATTCTCGTTGAATGCAATAGGTGATCCTGAATTACCAATCTATACGGAAGATCCATCTACCTTTTTAGATGCATCAGTATCTCAATCAGGTAATGATGTCACAGTTAAAACTGGAGGAATAACAGGATGTACAATCGCATTAACTAGTGTAGATTATGGTAGATCATATTTTGACGTTAAAGAGAATGATTCGATTGTAGTATTCACAGATGTAAATACCCCATTCTATGTAACAATAACAAAACACAATTATATACCCTATCAGTATCCTACTGATATATATATTCAGAATCATACTTTTAGTTCAGATGCATACATAGGTGCAAGGAATATTTATGTTGGTAATGATGTAAAACCCTCTTCCGTTCAGGGAGATGTGAAAATAGAAAGTGGTGTTACTGTTGTTTTTGATCCAATTGAAAGTATTATTTTTGATACCGGTTTTGAGGTGAAACCAGAAGGTGAGTTTGAAATTATCGAAAGGTAAACATTATGAAAAAGACAACTTTATTTTTAGTATTAATTTGCTTAAGTTTTATGACTTATGGTCAATCTCCAATTACAGAGTTTAAAGAAACCATTAGCTATTGGAAGTGTGATTATGTAAGTGTTGATTATTATTACCTTAGTTCGAATACTGCCGATTGTGATTCAGTATGCTGGGATTTTGGAGATGGAATCACATATCGAAATTCGCACTCAAACGCTGCGTCCCATATCTATAATGAATTTGGAGTTTATACTGTTACATTGACCATCTGGTTAGATGGTGTTGAGACACAAATTGTAAAACCTGATTTGATAAGAGTATTTGAAGCTCCCAAAGCATTATTTGCTTACTCTGTGAGTGATACCACATTCTTTTCTCCGTTACAGGTTGATTTTCAAAATCAATCAATAAAGGGAGAGGGTGATTCAGTGGCTTATTCATGGATGATTGGCTATGGTGCAGAACCCGTATGTCGTGATACTAATTTTTCTTATGTTTTTGATAAGTCCGGCACTTATGAAGTTATACTACGTATGACTGATAATAATGGATGTGAAAGTCAGTATGCGGATTATATCACTGTAAAAGATACAGCACAAAAAGGGGAGTTCGAATTCATCAAGTCTAGCTGTTTAAGTGAAACAGAACCCTCACCATGTGGGTATAATAAACAATATGATCGTACAAATGATACATTAATTATTTATGGTTATTATTATGGGAATTGTGCTGCACACAAAACAGCAACAATAAGATACAGTGGTGATACTGTAAAGATTAAAACGTGGCAGTCAGGTCTTTTCTCAACGTGTAATTGTGGTCATTGTTTCGAAATAATCGTTCCTGGAATTACTCAAGATTCAATCATTGTAACATTTGATGGGGAAATAGTCCCATCTACATCATCTTCTTTATATCCTGCTCAGGTAGTATTGAATACCGAAGAATCAGTGCATAACTATTTACAAGGTACTTGGAGTTTGACTTCTAGCTGTGGAGGAGCTGTTGGAGATTGTCAGCCTTTTGGCAGTGAGGATAAAAGGGAAATTGAGTTTACCAATCTTTATAGCGAACAGGATAGCTTGGGTTATCGTATATACAAGCAAGACACTATTGAATCTGAGGGGAAGATGGGGCTTTCATACCTCGGAGAGGGAAATAGTAAAGTTTGGCAATTAGAGAATCTTAAAGCTTGGTATCCGGATAACAAAGTGAGTCTGGAGCCCATTCATAATGATACTTTAGCCTTAGTTTATGGCAATGGAGCTGTTTGGGATTTATATGTAAGAAAGGCCACAGCTTCTTTTATTAGAGAAAAAGAAATAAACACAGAAATAGTGTGCTATCCTAATCCATGTAGATCTATTTTATTTTTTAAAACGAGTGTTGAGATCCGAACTGTTACACTAAAAGATTTATATGGAAAGGTAATAAAGCGGTTTGATACACCCAAAGCCAGCATAGATGTTTCAAACCTGCCTTCAGGTACATATTTAGTATTTGTAGAGTCAGGCAATAATGTCTATATTCAGAAAGTGATATTTGCTTAGTATTTTGCCTTGTTGTCCGTAGTGTGATTCTGTGTTTGG
>DHQI01000071.1:0-4939 GCA_002408065.1 Bacteroidales bacterium UBA5342 | reverse complement strand
GTAGTGTGATTCTGTGTTTGGCGTACGCTGGAGCCTACGCCAAATGGGTGGAGTGATGGTCTTGTAGTATACCGAATGTAGGTGAAATACGGTAGATTAATTTCTTTCTCCATTTGTTGCAAGTGTTTGATAAGTAGAGAACTGTGGGTTTGTGGGAAAAGCTTGAATCAGAATACGCTACATTGGACACGTAGGCTTACGTGACAATAGGAAATAGTTGTATTGAATTGTACTACCCTCTATCCCGAAATTCCTTAGGTGTCACCCCAACCTTGCTCTTAAACAGGCGATTAAAATAATAATCTGACTCAAAACCCAGAGAGAAAGCAATTTCTTTTTGGGTTTTGTTGCTTTGTAGCAGGAGTTCTTTGGCTCTTTCAATTTTTAGTTGCAAATAATATTGTAGGGGAGAGGTGCCTGTTTGTTTTTTGAAATCGATGCGGAATTTGGAGTAACTCACGCCGTAATCTGCTGCTATTTTTTTTAGGTCTATATTGTTGTTTATCTTTTTATACATCAGATGTTTAGCATAGGCCACCAGAGAGTTGAGGTGTTCCTCGTTATCCTTGCTTTGTTGTATGTTGTAAGCCTCGGCCATTAGCTGCATACAGATACCTGAGGCCAGACGCTGATAGCCAAAGGGTTCGTTGCTGAAAAGCTTAAAAAGTGTCTCAAAATAGTTAAGCATAGAGGCGCGGTCACACTTATGAATCACAGGGTTTTTGGCATCAAAAAAGCCGTTGTTCATCATCTCTTCGGCAACCCGTCCCGAAAAGCCCACCCATTGTTCGTCCCAGCCGGTTTTTGTGTTAGGTTTATAGCGGTGCCATACGCCCGGGAATAAGATAAAGCCATCACCGGCATTTATCTTGACTTTGCCCGTTTCTTTGCTTTCAAAAACGCCTTCTCCCCGGGTAATCATTACAAAGTGAAACTCGTCCAGCACCCGGCCTTTTTCCCAGGAGAACATATACCGTCCCGGGTGTCCTTTGCTGGGATAAGGGCTGTTGGCTTCAATCTTATTGGCTCCAAGGTCGTTGATGTAAAAGCCCCATTTCCGGTCATTATCGAAAATCATCAGGTAGCGATGGTATCTCTTATTGTTCATATCACTTTGTGTTGTTTATTTGTCAAAATATCACTTTTTATTATTCCCTTCATTAGCTTGTTTTGTAAGCTGGAATAAAGGATAATATGATTCGTGTAATTAAATTCAGCGAAGCTGCTCAATCTAATTCGTGTCCCGATAGCTATCGGGATTCGTTAAATTCGTGGAGAAAAAATGATATTTAAGTTTTCTGTGTTAATAAATTTTACCTGTAATCTACCTTAGTCATTAAGGATAATGCGCCGAAATATAATCAAAAAAAATGAATTGAGATGGCGGTGTGTTTCTAGCAATACTATTAATTTGGTGACATCACTTTGTGCAAGAATCGTGTCACGCTAAAACATTAAAATAATGAACAACACAAAAAGACAAGTAAAAGTAGGATTGTTTGGTATCGGCCTCGATACTTACTGGGATCAGTTTGATGGTTTGTATGACCGTCTCGTTGGCTACCAAAAACAAATAGCTGATAAAATGGGCACTTTTGGTGCTGAAGTAATCGATGCCGGACTAGTAGACTCGCCTGAAAAAGCCCAAGTAGCCGGCGAATATCTCAAAAAAAATGATGTGGATATGGTCTTTTTATATGTGTCTACCTATGCTTTGTCGTCTACCGTTTTGCCGGTGGCGCAAAAGCTCAATTGTCCCATCGTTATCTTAAATATACAGCCGGTAGCAGCCATTGATTATGAGAAATTTAATAAAATGGGTGACCGCGGTGCTATGACTGGCGAATGGCTGGCACACTGTCAGGCCTGTTCGGTGCCTGAACTGGCCAATGTGTTTAATCGTTCCGCAATAGACTATGAGTTCATCACCGGTTATCTGGGCGAACAAGCCGTATGGGACGAGATGCAGGACTGGGTAGATGCCGCTGCCGTAGCTGCTACCATGCGCACCAACCGTTTGGGGGTATTGGGGCATTACTACTGTGGTATGTTGGATGTGTATACTGACCTGACCAAGCAGGCTGCGGCCTTTGGTACACACATTGAACTGGTAGAAATGTGTGAAGTGAAAAAATACCGCGATGCCGTGACAGAAGTTGAAATGGAGGCTAAAATAGCGGAGTTCAACAGCACTTTTGTTGTGGTGGACGCCTGTGAGCAAGAAGAGATTGAGCGTGCCGCACGCACTTCAGTAGCCCTTGATAAATTGGTCGAAGCCCATAACCTAGGTTCTATGGCTTACTATTACGAAGGCGAAGCGGGTAATGACTATGAAAATATAGTGACTTCGGTGATAGCTGGTAACACCCTGCTCACCGGGAAAAATGTACCCGTAGCAGGCGAGTGCGAAGTGAAAAATGCACAAGCGATGAAGATTATGGATAGCTTTGGCGTGGGCGGTTCTTTCTCGGAGTTTTATGCGATGGACTTTAACGACGACATTGTGATGCTAGGGCACGACGGTCCTGCCCATTTTGCCATAGCAGAGGGCAAGGTACAGTTGGTGCCACTGCCTATTTATCACGGTAAACCCGGCAAGGGGCTTTCTATACAGATGACCGTGCAGCACGGCCCTGTGACCATCCTTTCGGTGGTGGAAGACCGCGATAAAGTGTTCCTTTTAGTAGCAGAAGGAGAGTCGGTAAAAGGCCCTATCCTTCAGATTGGAAATACCAATAGCCGTTATCGTTTCCCGATAGGTGCTAAAGCCTTTATGAATCAATGGTCGAAGCAAGGCCCTGCGCACCACTGTGCCATCGGCGTGGGCCATATTGCCAACAAAATAGAGAAACTAGGCCACATCTTGGGCTTGGACGTGGTTAAGGTGTGCTAAGATAATACCTGTGGTTTTTCATAAGGCTTTGCAAAGTAAACCTTCAGAAACTGTTGTGATTTAAAGAGGAGCAGATTCAGCTCTTAGCCCGCATTATTCATACGATTGAGGTGACTAATTCATATTTGCGGGTTAATCACGACTTAGATGCGTCGAATTTTGAGGAGCAAAATTGGCTACAAATCTTAGTCGTATGAGTACTTTATTTATAATACTGTGAATAATCCGGATTAAAATGAGTTTAGCACTATGTACAAACCGATATTCAGCCAGAGAGCCGGATGTCGGTTTTCTTATTTTAGCTTCAAAAATCAAAACTTAATCCGGATTAAAGTAGAACTTATAAATCAAGAGCAGGATATTTTTCAATTTTGACTTATAATTTCAGTTTTGTGCTTTATAAGTTAGATATTGCGTGGTTTTTTCTTTGTTCTTTTGAACTTGTAAGACAGTAAAAGTCCGGCACTGATGTTACGTTGTGGTTTTATTAGTCTGAACTAAGGAAATAATGATGATATAAAAGAGACAATACGAATATGAGAAAAAGAGTAGTAAGCTTAGTCCTAATGTTTAGTGTGATAGTGCTTGTGACGAAAGCACAAAGATTGAATGAACCGATTATAGGCCCTACAGTCATCTTTGAAGAAAAAGCCGGAGAAGTGGCCGTAGAGGCCGAGTATTTTTACAAACAAAGTAAAACAGAATTGAGGCAATGGTATCGTACTTCTAAACAGGAAAATCCAGATGTAAAACCCGATGCTGATCCTGCCCACGTTTCTGGCGCTAGCAGGAATGCTTACCTTGAAATTTTACCCGATACACGTGTCACACATAGTGATCCCTTGATAAAAGGAGAGAGCTTTAGTGATAATGGGGGGCAAATTGCTATACTTCACTATAAGGTGAAATTTAATAACACTGGTAGGTATTATGTGTGGGTACGCGCAATGTCTACCGGGTCGGAAGATAATGGTATTCACATAGGTCTTGATGGTCAATGGCCGGAGTCAGGTTTGCGCATTCAGTGGTGTGAAGGAAAGAATAATTGGACCTGGAGCAATAAGCAGCGTACCAAAGAGGTTCATTGTGGAATTCCCGGACAATTGTATCTGGATGTTGACGAACCGGGGTTACACGAGGTGCAGTTTAGTATGCGCGAAGACGGCTTTGAGTTCGATAAATTTATCCTGACAAAAGACCAATATTATACGCCAAAAGGTGTTGGCCCAAAGGTCTTGGCTAGTGCAAAACTACCTGATGCTTGCCCGGCTGTGAAGGCTCCTGAAGTGAAAAAGAACTATTTTAAAATGGTAGCGGGGGCTTTGCCAGAGAATAAAGCGATTGCGGCACAGGATTTTCCTTCTGTGGGCACTGATTTTTATACTCACGGAAAAAACTGGATGGCCATTAACCCCAATACGCATCATGAAGCCATCACGAGCACTGCATTTAAGTTTGAAAGCGGTAATTACGATATTGTATTTGTAGGCGTAGGGGAAAACGACGGACGTTCGACCTTTCAGCTCTTACTGAATGGCAAAGAAGTAGGCATTTACCAACCATTGTCTACCGAAAGTATGTTTGAAGAAGGCAAGGACTTTAATGCCCTGTGGAAAAATGTTTCCCTTAAAAAAGGCGATAAATTAACTGTAAAAGCAAAGGTAGGCACCGATGGCAAAGAGTTTTGCCGAGCCCGATGGGCCGGTATTGTATTTGCGCCGGTAGGCAAAGGCAAAAAGATTCAGGATTTTCCCTCTACCTTTGATCCTAATTAGTTGTATCACAATCACAGAAGTGATTCTTTGCATAATAAAAATAATTGGCGGAAGTCCGAATGCATGTATCTAAAGTCTAATGTCTAAAGTCTATTAAAAAAAATGTAACTATTCAGTGTGTAGAATAACATATATTGCAAATAAAAGCAGGTTATAGGACGCAGTCCTAAGCGACGAACTAGAGCGTAGTCCCGAGGCTTCGGGAAGAAAAGGCGGGCCAGCGGAGGCAAAATTGACTTTCAGCCCTAGTCCCGATGTACATCCCTTAGGT
>DHQI01000070.1:80320-106850 GCA_002408065.1 Bacteroidales bacterium UBA5342 | reverse complement strand
GGGATGTTCATCGGGATTGATTACATTAGCTTCAGCTAATTTTTATTACGTAACTAAGCCTATGCAAGAAAAATTGAGCTTTGCTACTGAAAAACAATAGGCTACTCTCGAAATTCCCCTAGGACATTAAACAACTTCATAGAATTCAAATTATTTATCAAAATAATATATCAAAGAATAGACTTGTGTGTTTAGTTCTTTCATTTTGTCCAACATCGGCGTCCAAGGAACGTAGCGATTGTTCACAATCCCTTTATTGGCATCAAGGTTGGATGGATCCACACCTTTAGCTGTAGGATCATTGTCTATGTATTTGAAATAATGCCAACCCACACAATTCTTAGATTCTAGCAAAGCTAAATTATAGTTCTGGTAAAATAACCCTCGGTCTTCCTGAGTTCTAACAATCCATCCAGCGCCACTTTGATTGCCCATACCAGAGTCTTCCCCTTTGACATAATACTCGGTCACTAAAAAAGGCTTACCGGTCCACTCTGTCCATTCAGCTAAATGTGTAGAGTCTGGCGTCCAGTGGTTATAATAGTTATTAGATACAATATCAAGGTGTGGTCCTATAGCTCTCATAAATTTCTCTTGATGCTTTTCATCAGCATAAAATCGAGAACCGATATACATGTGGTTAGGGTCATATTTTTTAATGGCTTTAGCAATAGTAGAGAAGTAAGTCTCGCCTACGAGTGCCATAAAGTCGCCACGATGCTCGTCAGTAATTCCCTCTTTTGTAATACCATTATCAAGCAACCATTGTTCTGCGGCTTTTCTACCTGCCTCGTCTTCTGGCAATGAGAGATAATTATCTAAAGCCTTTATCTTAAATGGCATTTCATTGTCCGAAAAATAGCCAAACAAGTTAGGATCATCCTTATATTCTATGAGTTGCTTAGCATGTTCATCGCAAAATTCTGCAAACTCAGGGTCAAAAACAAAGATGGCATCTTTAGGGTAACCGGTATGACCAGCTTGCTGATACGTACCGCCACGCTTGCGGCCGTAAGAGCTCATAAAATTCCAGTTGATAGTATAGGCTAATGGTCTTTCTGCTGTTTTATTGTACTCAATAATAGTCTTATGATCGGACCACGAACCAGCACAGTTGAAACCGTGATCGTACAACAATTCAGCCGATTGTTTTATCCATTCTTGTTTATTACCGAACTTCTCATCAAAGGCTTCACGTGTCCCTTTTGATCCTTTTGCCGCTAGGCTATTAATAGCGATATTAACATAATAATGGCCTTCAGGATCGATGCACCACCAACGGTCACCAATCTTCTCGGTATGAAAAAAGCCCGTAGCCTGCGCTTTATGGGATAATAAACCACCAAATTTACTCAATGGCGTCGCTTTTCGAGGTGTTTTGTATGCTGAAATATGCTCTACAGTACGTGTCTTAAAGGGCTGATACTCTTTATAAGTCCTAGTTCCATCTTTATGATATACACGCACTTTGGCATCTACCATAAGATATTCTTGCGCTGCTTGTTTGTCAGTACAAGCGCTGCCCAACATCAACAATAAAAAAAATGATAATACCTTCATAATATGTTTTTTATAGCAAAAGATCGCCCTTTTACTTCCATTAATATATTTTCACAAGCTGTATCGCATTAAGGATGGCTTGTCCTTTTTCTGCGTTAAAATCAACCTGTATTCCCTCTTCTCCATGCACAAAGACATAGCTCCCAAATTTGACAGCCCGCTCAGGCACCAAGTATTCTTCATTTGAAAGGTGAGGTATCATATCCTTGCCATTCAACTGAACAGCAAAGACACGTTCTATGCTCCCATCTTTCTGTGCTCCATCGCCCCCTAGGTTATAGGCCAAAGCCTCGTGTTCTATATCAGATAATAATTCTGCAAAGTGCAGTGTCACGCGGTACTTGCCCTGTGGCACATCAAAGGTGAAGCTTTCAATCCCTACACGCTGCGTTTCGTAGATAGCATCTAAGTCAGTGCTCAACACATCTTTATCACTACCATAATTTTGGCGTCCCGAATTCGCCATTTTAAACACTTTACCACCGATATACCCCCAGCTACCAGCAGCGTATTCTTGTTCTGGTATCCAGTTGACACCATTGAGACGATCGGCATAGAAGCGCTTGTCGCCCAAGCTCACATTGATACCATTAGCTGGAAAAGCATTGGCTTTTAAGTCTTGAGGTACAATGGTAAATTCTACCGTCGTCTCGTCATATATTTCAAGCATTTTTGCTTTCGCTAAAAGTTGATTTTTCCCATTTGTAAAAGGCACGTCAAAACGAGCTACTCCACTCTCACAAATGGCATAACCTAGCGATACTCCATTATGAATAAGCTCTACCTCTGCCTGATTAGAGAATACCTGTACGGGCTGAACTATGCTTGCTTTATCGCTGGCAGCAGAACGCTCAGTCCATTCTTTTGATCCTATCTGGAGGTAAGGCTCTTTCAGCAGATTAGCTTGATAAAAACGATAGCCATCTTTGACTTTTCTATCTTGGGTCAAAATTCCTTTTGCATTGACGTGCGGAGTAGACTCTCCTCGTGTTTCTGAGCTAAAATCTGACAAGTTCCATATCAACATCCCATTGACAAAATCACGTTCACGAAACGCCTTCATATACCCTATATGATAGTCTGTTGCATATTCAATAGATTTATCAAAACGATCTGCATCAAAATTGTGGATACGGTAATCTGCATCAGCACCATACTCAGTCACTAAAATTGGGGTATTGCCACTTAGTGCCTTGCGTTTGTCTAAAGAAGCACCAAACGATGATATTTTTCCATCGTACCATCCAGTATAGATGTTCCAACCAAAAATCATTGGGATATCTATAAGGCCAGCGTCCTTGTAAGAGCTACCACCACCGTGACCTACCATCATTGTATAACGGTAAGGATCATTTTCTCTAATCACCTTTTCTAAGCCTGAAAACAAACGGTTGTTAGCCTCCAAGTATGGTTTCCATTCAGGACTATCTTTTTTGTATGGTGGGCGAAGCAAAATCTCATTCATATAAGCCCACACAATCAAGCTCGGATGGTTATAATACTGCGCCATCATCTCTCTGAGCATAATTTCTGAATTATCGAAAAAGCCTTTAGAATCGGTTATACGGTTAACTAATGGGATTTCGATAGAAGTCAAAATGCCTAGGCGATCACATGCTTCGATAACAGCCTTATCTTGTGGATAGTGAGAGATACGCAAAAAATTGCCACCCATTTGCTTCAAGAGTTCTACATCACGAATGTGACGTTCATCGCTAAGTGCATTTCCTAAGTCCTTATGATCTTGATGGCGAGAAGTTCCCACCAGCTCATAAGGCTTTCCATTAAGCGAAAAACCCTTCTCGGCATCGAAAGCAAACCAACGAAAAGCTAAAGGATTTTCAATCTGATCCACGACCTCTCCATCACATATCATCTGAGACACAATAGAATATAACTCTGGTGATTCTGGAGACCAAAGCTTAGGATTATGTATCGTATAGTCCTGACTAAAGTCAAATGAGGAATTGGCCTTACATTTATACTTCTGCTCATCTACCAGTACTACTTGTGACTCACTATCAGTAACTACATGTTTTACAAGCACTCTCTTATGCTCAGACGTCGCATTTTCAAAAGCCCCCTTTATGGTTAAGCTCGCTTCTTGCTCAGACACCTTAGGAGTATTCCAAAATATGCCTTCTGAATTCCATTGATCCATACGAAAATGCACCTTGTCCAACACCAATAGATGCACATCGCGATACAGACCACCAAAGAAAGTAAAGTCGGCACTCAAAGGGGGGATATCAGCATTGTACGAGTTATTAGCACGTACGAACACTTCATTTTTACAATTGCCCTCCTCACTAAACTTCAAATATTTACTGATAGGCACATTAAACGAAGTATAAGCCCCATCGTGATGCGCAGCAAGATGACCATTGACATACACTTCGGCGGTAATAGCGATGGCATCGAAGACCAAATAAACCTCACGGTCTTTCCACGCTGACGGAATGAATAAGTCTTTTTTATAGCAAGCTGTATCACGGTAGTAACCAGGAGTATCATTCATCACATCATCCACATTCCAGCAATGAGGCACATTCACCACTTGCCAGTCTACCTTTGCATCCGCTCCAGCCACATTATCCTGATAAAACTCCCAGCCAGAATTAATTGTATGCTGCCATCTACTCTGTGCAATAGCACTTAGGCAAAACGCAATTAACAATATGTATATCAACTTAAATCTCATATCTTATTTCAATTTCTTTAATAGTGTTCCGTTTTCAAAATCTGCTTGGCGCAATAAAGCTTCCATAAAGTAATAATCAGCATAGATGATTGGCTCATCTACCTCATCAGCTTTAGGCATATTACCTACACTATGTTTGAGTAAAAAATGATTGTTGCTCCCTACCTCAGCCAAATATGCTGGAGAAGATAATGAGCTTAATATTTCATCAGCAAAAGCCTTGTACTCTGCTTTGTGATCTTCATCGCTATATAGAGCTAACTCATATAGTGCTGAACTAATAACAGCTGCTGCTGAAGCATCTCTAGGAGCTTGAGGTATGGTAGGATCATCCAAGTCCCAATAGGGTATTTTATCCTCAGGGAGTTTAGGATGATTCATCATAAAATGCGCCACCTTTTCGGCTTGTGCTAAGAAGCGCTCATCACCAGAAGCACGATAAGACAGCGTATAGCCATAAATAGCCCAAGCCTGACCACGTGACCATACCGATTCGTGAGCATAACCTTGGTGGGTATTTTTCTTTTCAACAGCTCCTGTCTCGGGGTTATATGCTACTACGTGATAGCAACTATTATCTGGACGAAAATGATTCGCTAAGGTCGTTAAGGCGTGATTCATAGCCACTTCATAATAACTGGAGTCACCACTCACTTCTGTAGCCCAGAATAGCAATTCGAGGTTCATCATATTATCAATAATCACAGGAAAGTCCCACTTGTCCTTGTTATGATCCCAAGAACGAATACATTTCACTTGAGGATTATAACGCGTCATTAATGAGTTGGCGGTGTTAAGAAGTATTTCTTTATACTCTGGACTAGGTGCTAATCGGTAGCCTGTACCATAGCTGCAGTACATCATAAAACCAACATCGTGTGTGCGGGTATTAAACTGCTGCTTTTCTAATCTTGAAGTATAGCCTTGAGCCAATGTTTTCCATTTGTCCTCTTGTGTGTACTGGTATTGCAACCATAGTACGCCAGGGAAAAAACCACTGGTCCAATCACTTGCTCTTACCATACGCAAAGAGCCATCTTCATTAGTACACCTGGGTAAACGATTGGAATCAGATGTTTCATCTACCATTCCTTGTAGCTGAAGATCTATCGTTTGAAATACTTTATCGTTCTTTGTCTTTGTGGATTTTACACACGAAACACATAGACTTAGAGTCATTAGAAATGTGAAAATACTTTTAAAATTCATTCTTATTTTTTAGTTATTATTCTGTAACATCATTATTTCAGTTGCATAGCGCTGACCTAATATCAATTGACTCTTAGTATCAAAATGCGTACTGTCTATTGTCGTTAAGCCATTGCTCAAGACCACACTGGCATTAGTAATATGCTCAGGCACTGTCATTATCATTTCGTTGAAAGAGGAGCGAAAGGCTTTGTCATAAGAAAGCTGCCCCGCCACAAAAGGAACATCAGCACCCAGCTCAGAGCGTAAGGCCTTGACCATTTCTTCTAACTTAGGCATATAGGTCTTCCATCGACGCGCATCGGCACAGCCTTGGTGCCATATAATTCCTTTTAAGTCACCATATTCCATTGCTGTTTTAGCACGATTTACGGCCTCTTTGAACAGCAAACTATCGGGGTGCCACAAATCAATAGAAGTCCCACCTTTGGCATTGACGACTAAGGCTATTTCCTTATGTGTTTTTGCCACAGACATCGCTTTCCCAAAAGCATAGGCAGGTCCCACTTTTTGCATTTTCAGCGACTTACGCACCGTAGAGTATTTGTTAAGAGGATTAGCTGCTTTCTCCCAATGCTGATCGGCTTTATCTGTCAACAAAAAAACATTGTGCAAGGTATCTAGTGCGGCTCCTATCATTGGTGCTCTTCCTGCCATATTAGATTGTCCTATACACAGGTATATATCGTAGCTCTTATCCTTGTTCTGGCATGAGAATAAGGCTAAGCTTAGCGAAATAATGAGACTGATTTTTTTTATAATCTTATTGAATTCCATACTTTTTTATTCAACTTCACATGCGAAATCTTACATTTGTTATCAATGAATTCATCATAATGCTGTTCTACATATTGCATTCTTAGAAAGTCTTTATAATCTTCATACGATACATCGCTTTTGGGTAGGAGCTGCTCTAATTCTTTTTTCTTAGGTTTTAATTCTTTTTCAGCTAATTTTTCTTTTAGAACTTGAGTCATTTGATCTGATTGATAAACGAAGTAGCTACGTTGTGTATAATATTTACTACCATAAATAATTTTACCATTGTTTAAATTATCATTTCTTACTAGGTTGACATTGTCAATTCTAGAAACGATACTATCAAAGTTTATTTCATTTATTAATCCGTATTCGTAAGCTAAAACTTGTTGCACTTTTAAACGTTTAGCTTTCTGAAATGCGATATTTTTAAGCATTTCCAGAGGAGATTCGCCACCGTATTCTGATTGCCAAAAATCCTCACTATCATTTACACCATATTCCAGATAAAAATGACGGTGTACTTCTGCTTTGTTCAAAAGCATCCAGTAATGCATTTCTGATATTGTAATAGGGTAGTTATCTACATATCCTACACAGTGCTTATCTGTCTTACAAGAAAAGAGTAAGGAGAGCATAAGTATGTATACAATGTGAGATTTTTTTGCTAACATCTTTTTATTTTTGGAAAGCACCAATATTTGCTTGTTCTCCATTTACAGTATTGCCCCAAAAATCCTGACCACCATTGTTTT
The DNA here is from genome assembly GCA_002408065.1 of Bacteroidales bacterium UBA5342. Classification (GTDB taxonomy): domain Bacteria; phylum Bacteroidota; class Bacteroidia; order Bacteroidales; family UBA5342; genus UBA5342. The sequence goes on along the minus strand of DHQI01000070.1, from coordinate 99,866 downwards.
CGATGTATTTCCCTGCTCCAAAACATGGAGAGTTGTCTAATAATTGATAACCCGAAAGGCGTTGAGGGGCTGTCATGTCAATATCATACGGATTACCTCCTTTGTCTACAAATAAGGGGTCGGCACTGAGGTTATCAGTACCTAATTCAGGACAGTTATAATAAAGATTGTGACTTAGTTCACAGCTTTCATCTGGTTCTACAGCCCAATAGCCTTCATCTTCGAAATAGAAGATATTATTGTACATTTTTGTATTGATAGGTGTACGTACTTTGCCCGGTGATGTAAAGGGGCTGGCAGTAAGGCCAGATTTAAAATAATGCGTGTTGTTATGAATCAATAAATCAACTAAACCAGTATCGCCGGGAAAACCATATTCGTAAGCTCCTAACTTATCGTTGACAGATAGGTTGTAACGTAGAGTAACCCCCTTGTTGTACTTACACATCACACCACAAAACCAGTGATTGTCATGACTATAGTTGTATTGAATAATAGTGTTGTGATTGTTGTAGTCGGCATCAAAGCCTCCACGGTCGTGGTCATCTAAATCTCCGGTGTTTCCGTAGGCTTCGTTATACTGCATAACCATCCCTACAGTGTTAAAATTAAAGATACTGTGTCCGGTACTATAACGACTGGAGTAGGGGAGTACATTATATTCTGCTAAACCGTCAACACACATCCTGACAATGATGGCATTACGTCCGGTATATTCCACACGGTTGCCGCGTATCACATAATTTTCCCAAGGGTAGTAGTCATCGTCTTGTACGCCCCCCCAACTTGAGGAATTACCAATTCCCACGCCTCCTACGGTGCTCACATAGTTTTCCTCAATGAGAAGATTATTGATTTGGCTTGGCACATCACTACCTATAACATGGGTATGTATACCTCCGCGGCGTTTGCCTTCTACTTTACCATTAACATCATGAACATAACAGTAGCGGACAGTGATGTTTTCAGCTATCCCTACATCTTCTTGCACAATGTATATTCCAAACAAATCGCCTTGGTCATCATCACTGCCATTTGTATTAGTTACTTCCAGGTTACTAATAATCCAATTGTCTCCATTATACAGGTAAAAGCCGGCATCTACCAATGAATTACCATTGATGATGGGTTTGTTGTCGATGTTTTCTAATAAAATTTCTTTAGTATCGGGGTCGTATGCTGCCACAGTGATAGGGGCATCAGCTGTACCAGAGCCTTTGGGGGAAAATTGACCATTAAAGGATTTTCCGGCTTCAAATAGTATATGAGCTCCCGGATAATACGTAAGACCATTATAACGTTCAAAGTCCTCCTGTGTGCTAATGTATATGGCTTTAATATCAGGCGTTGTATCTGTTACCTCTGTGGTGTCACTACCATTTCCGACCTCTTCATTATCGTCAATGCCTGTAGTGTCGTCGCAGGAAGCAAGAATACTGCACCCAATAAGGGGGATAATAAATGTAGATATCACTAAGAAAAAACGTTTCATATTTATAATTCAATTATTTAATAAGCACCTTAAGGGTGTTGTAATTATTATTTTTGTCGCACACTGACAGCAGGTATATGCCGTTTGTGAAATCTCTAATATCTAAGCTGAATTCTTTCTGCATATCAGTTTCTGTCTCTTTTAATATTTGACCGGAGATAGATTTGATTTGTATGCGCTTTATTTCTGTTTCAGAAGTCAGGTAAATAAATTCATCAGCTGGGTTAGGTGTAAGGCTAAGTGTTATTATAGCGTCTGCTTTTGGGGTATTTATACTGGCTGTCTCGGTTTTATAAATGACTAACTGTGGTTGATTTTCACTAGCTTCTTTACTGCTAAAACAGATGGTTTTTTTATTGTCAGAAGCATCTACCATGGCTATGCTGAGTATATTATCACCCTCCATTTCTGATTTGACATATTCTGTCAGGTCCCATTCATAATATTGCGTTTCGTTGGTGACTGCAAGGCTACCGTAGCTTATGCTACTTTCAGAAGGGGCGTTGTTATAATTCAGTGTTGCTTCATTCCAATCGTCACTTGTGCTGTAGGCATGAATTTCACTGGCACCTACAGAGGTGGCATAGAGTCTGAGCACAGCTTTATACACCTGATCTACATCATAGACATCAAACTTGAGGAAGCTTTTGCGATGAAACTCTGCATTATCTGTATTCTTAACCACTAATTCATTTTCATTACCATAGATGATATCACCGTATTCATCGCCTCTGATGTAGCTATCTTCTACGGGTAGTAAAGTCATTATATCCGGGTTTACTACGTCTGGGCCGCTTTCTATCGTCAGTGTTTGCTCTATGCTAGCAGCAGCAGTGTATTTATCATTGCCACTTTGAGCTGCAGTTATTGTCGTCACTCCTTCGGCCAGGATGATTATTCTTCCATCTTCAATCTTGGCATATTCTGGCTTTGAGCTGCTGTAACTGATGGTGAGACCAGAACTTGCTGTAGCTCCCGGAAGAAAACTAGGATCACCGACTTTACGTGACTCCAGAGCAGGGAAAGTTATTTGTTGTTCTGCTTTAACAACGGTTAGCGATTGCACTACCGGAACAGCAGCATTGTAACTCTGTGTTGCATCACATGAGGCAGTTATGTTTGTAGTACCTACACCTTGGAGTTGTATCATACCATCAACGATGGTGGCAATACCCGTTTCAGAACTGCTGTATTCCACTCCTAAGCCCGAGCTTAAAGTGGCTCCGGGAAGGAAGGCTTCGGTGCTGTAAGCCATAGTGTCCAAAAGTTGGAATTCAATGAACTGGTCCTGTTTTACCTTTAGGCATCCCTCCATAACTTTGACTTCGGCTAAGCTGAGTATAGCGCTGCTGTTAAGTTGAATTTTAATGGTTTTTCCAATAACGCCTTCGGTATCAATGCTAAATAGTGTTATTGCTGCTTCATCTATTGTTTTTGAATAGACAAGCGTATTATTGGTATCCCATACTGTGACAGTGAAATTAGTCAATGCATCTTTAAAGCTGTCATCAGTGCAGTTATAGATTTGGATTAGGCCAATAGTGTCTTGCTCCTCCAGCTCGACTTGCCACCAAGGTTGATTTTCATCTTGAGTTTGAGCTACAGATGCTGCACTCAGTGCTCCGTCGGTATTGCCATCGATAGCTTTGGAGGCAGGCACACCTGCATTGTCAGATGACTGAGAAGCTTTACCGTTTAGGGCTAAATTTTGAGCTTCATCTTTTACATTGAACCTGTAGCAGCTGATACTTTCACCCGGTAGTCTTACCTCAAAAAGGTTACCAACTGGTTTTAGCGTGTTTGTTTCACCTTCAATAGTTGTGCTATCGGTCCAGTAATGAACATCTATTTCTCCATCAATTTTAAAAGCGTCAACAGTGATTGGGACAAGAGGGTAGCTGTCGGTACTTTTGTTGATTACCCATAAGACCATTTTATTACCCTTCCTAAACTGAATAGAATAAACCTTATCAAGGTCATTCAAGCTGGCCGTTACATAGCGACTATCAAGGATGTTGTTAGAAAAATGTTTCATCAGATAATAGCCACGTAAGCGTTCACCTGATCCACCAGAAGGAAAATAGATAGAGCGGGTCTCCTTATCAATACCTCTAGACCATATCTCGAAGAAAACTTCACCACTAAGACCAGCTTCGTAGCGTTCTGCTTTTTTGATATATTCACCAATCTGCTTATAAATAGGACGTTCCACGCCGTAGGTGGGAGAGCCACTCCCTGTACTTGTTTCATCATCGTATACTACCTTACCAAGCGTAGCAGCTAATTCTACGATTTCCACCCATTTTTCGGGATCTTCACTGGCATAGTTGTGACTACAAAACGAGTCATACAAATCTTGTGTGCCCAAAGTGGCTACTTTTTCTATAAAACCAATGCCGTGGCTTATCGCCCAAAACCCTTGTTCACTTACTTTGGGTTTTACAATTCCTCTGGCATCCAATTCACTATTTAGTTTAATGGTGACATCTCTAGAGTCCCAAGCTGAACAGAAAGAAGTCCATTCTTTCACAATAGAGATGATAGAAATAGGAACACCTTGCTGACTCATATATTCACAATAATCAGCTAGGAAGATACCGTACTTTTCGCGATCCATATCCTTGGTGTCATAGTCTACAATCCAATCGGGCAGGTTGTTGTCATCTCCATAACCATCATAATCTGATCGCATTGTAGCAAAGAATTTTACATCCGGATTGACCGCCTTAATGGCTTGCATTGTAGCGACTTGTTTTTTATAAAAATCCCAATTTTTAGTGCCTTCAACCAACTCTTGGTTTTTGTCGTATTGTACCCGGCACACATTGAAATCAATATCTTCAAAACTCCATTTTATAATATCTTCTTTATTTTTAGCGTTCTGTATCGCCTTAGAGCTTCGCTCCATATCTCCGCCTATCATATCAATGGTCTGCTTTAAATCAGAAGTGTGAACTACTATATTTTGAGCAAAAGACGATACCACTGATGTTAGCATCAATGTAAGGACAAAGAAAGTATTTGGACTAAGAGCGATCATTAGAATGTTCTTATTTGAATTTCGATATCAGATTATTGGAGGATGAGGATATCTTTCATACTATGAGTACCCGAAGTAATCTGTATGAGATAAGTCCCTTTTCTTAAACTTGAAACATCTAAGGTCTTATTATACTCACCATTTAGTATTTGACGTCCCGAAAGGTCAAACAAGCTAACAGTATATGATTGTGCCCCACCACATAAATAAATGCTTCCAGTTGATGGGTTAGGGTAAAACTTTAAGGTTTCCGATGTCTCATCTTTAACAAAAGAGGACGTTGTAAATGTAGCTTGGATTGTCAATTTTTCATCATTACTAGCAGGGGTATAATATATGCTTGATTGCCCTGTGGCCTCTGTTATCGCGTCCCCATTTACCGTAAGGTGTGAAAAAACAGTGCCCTCTAAAGCTTCTATACTTAATGCTGAATCAGTAGTCCAGAGCGGAGTAAAGCTACCTGATGCTGTCATTACATCACTACCACAAACCACAGTAATACCGCTGTCCATTATAAGGTTAAAGACCGCCACCTCTTTGTCATAAACTTGTTTAAGCACCTTTTGTGCATAGCGCTGACCTAAAACAATCTGAGAAATCGTATTAAAATGGGTAGAATCACCGCGATGCCACAAGCTATCATTCACCACATAATCGGCATTACTTATCTCTGTACTAATAGATTCAAGATTATTGTTAAAGTTGATATATTTGTCATACCAAGGCCCTAGCTGACCGGCAAGGAAATAAAAATCATCCTGAGTAGATGCACGCATATCCTCGACTAAGCCATTGAGCTTGCTCAGATAAGTGCTAAATGCACTACTGTTAGATTCTCCTTGGTGCCAAATCACCGCTTTTACATCACCATATTTATTGGCTTCATTGACCTTGGCCATAAGACCTTCATTATATATCCCACCCTCTGCAAATTTGCTTATCGAGGTTCCTCCTCGGGCATTTACGATCATACACACCTTCTTATCGAGGTATTTAGCCATCGTCTGTGCAAAAGAGAAAGAAGGCCCCAGTAACTGCTGAGACAGATCCTTGCGGATATTAGAATAAGCATTCATTGGATTATGGGCTGGCAGCCACGACTCTTCGTTATCTAAGAGATAAGCGCCTTCAATAGTGTCTGTATAATTTTCTATGTCAGCCCTACCCGCCATATTAGACTGACCTAAGGCGATAAAAATCTCTAGTTCTTCTTGCAAAAGCATCACATTCTTTTGAATACTTGTAGAGATGGACATACTATCAGTTTTAGCTATATAATCAGTTTTAGAGAGGCTATACACGGTATTATTACTGTAATCTAAACCTGTAAACGTAACCAAGCCCATATCATCAGTTGTTGCATTTTGATCCCCTAAAGTCACCAAAACTCCTTCTATGGGTTGTTTATCAAAATCATAGACATTGAAAACGACATCGTGTTTTGAGCTGTAATCGAATTCAGCTCTCACAGCAATATCATCGATCATTGTTCGTGGATCACCAGAGTTTCCCATTACAAATCGGAATCGCAATATGACATTCTCGTCATCAATGGCTATGGTTTGGATAGTTGATAAAGTATCAGCGGCATCTTCGGTTGAATATGAGGGTATTTCTACACCTGGGGCATAGGTTCTAATGTCTGAAAAAGTAATCCCATCGTAGCTCTTCTGCACCTTTAATGTTTCACCGTCAGTTTTTGAGAATTTAGCGACAAAACTTAGACTACGCACTTTGGAGAACATAGGGCTAATGATATAACCAGCATCACTCTCGGAGCTAGCATATATACGCATCGCTTTTTCGCCAGGATATATTCCCCCATTGCCTTTACTGGCTGATGGATAGCGTTTACCCCCAAAAGACCATCCGTTGTAAGAACCCGTATTATTGTTAATCTCGTCAGGAAATCCCAACTTAGACATATATAAAGAACGGAAGATAATAGCCTTGTAAGTTGCCGTTTTACTTTTATCTTCTGATGTGATTGTAAATATGGCAGTGTCGCGGCGCCCAGGAAGAGGGTCTGCAGCTTTTATGAGTTCTACGGTCGCATTCGGAGCAAAGGCTTCACAACTTAAGGTACAGCTTTCATCAAAGCCTATAGAGTCGCTAGCAATTAAGTCGCCGTAAACATTTGGTTCAAATATTATTTTTTCATTGGCGACGGAGAAACAAGAAGCATTTATAGCATTAATCGCGACATTATCAGTAGCTATCTGAGGAGCCTCTTTTGTAATAGCCATATCATCTATGACCCAGAATCCACCAGTATAACTTGTCTCTACACGAATGATACAAGGACCTAATTCTTCAATATCACACACATTTTCTTGGTAGGTGGTATTTGTTTCTGTGACATTAATAATAGACGTTAAAGTGTCCCACGATTGACCTTCATCAGTACTTTTCAAGGCAAAAATACTGCCACCTTCTACTCCTTTATTTCCTGTTCTATACCAGAAACTCAACTTTAATGAATTAGTCAATAATGGCGTTTGCACATAAGAGTTTTTCATCTTCAAAGCACTAGATCCTTCGTACAATCCATTATCAAATCCTGAACTACTTAAATTTGAAAATGTCCAACCTTCGATTTCCGTAGAAGCAAATCCTTCTTGAAAATGGTACCAAACGTCCTCCTGTGCATTTAGACTATGCACAACAAAAGAAAAGGAAAATATAAGTACTAATAATAAGAATTTGTCTTTCATAAAATATAGATTAAAGGGGTTTCGCAAACTAAAGGTGATATATGCTTGACGCATAGGGATAAGACCTGTCTTTAAGGCATAATATATGCTATTCCAGGCTAAATAAAAAAGAACCAGGAAACATTAAAAATCTGACTACACGACCTTTAGACTAAACACAAGGCTTTGGGTTGCTCACCAAGGCCTTGTGTTAATTTAAAAATGATCTCTTAGCCTTTATTCACTAAGAAAATCTGGTTTATTCTACGATTAATTTCTGAACTGAAGAGCTGTTTTCCTCTTGCACTTTCACCAAGTAGCAACCAGAAGGAACAGCACTAATATCTATACTAGAATTATTTACAGCTTTTAATACGTGTACGCCATTTAAGCCATATATGTTAACCATAAATTGTCCCTCAACACCATATATGTTTAGTTGATCTTGAGCGGGGTTAGGATAAACTTTTACTTGAGACATATTCATTTCACGAACTGAAGCAGAAGATACTGTACGTGTAAGAACCACATCATCGATACATATACGCGATGAATTATCGCTTGTTTGGTAAGTGATGAATTTGATTCTTGTAGCAGCTGTTTCATTTACATCTACAGAAAACTCTTTCCAAGCATCAGTAGTCAAGCCAGAACCAGCAACAGTAAGTGTTTCGAGAAGAGTACTGTCTGCTCCAGTGTATTTGAAAATTTTAATTTCAAAATCATCTGATTCATCTTTACGAAGAGCAGCCTTGAATGATAACTTTTCAATATTTTCAAAAGCTTTAAATTCAATAGCAGAATTAGTAACAAATCCATACACATTAGATCCATCAGCTGATTCTGGTAATGTATTACCATTACTTGGCGTTGTAAACATAAACTGTGCGGTAGAAGTATAGTTGCTAACTAATGTGTTAGCTCCAAAATTCTCGTTGACTAAAGTATCTGCAATAATGTTAAATAGAACATTGTAATCAGTTGTTACAGTTTCATCTTCAGATTTAATCGAGATAACGGCAGTACGATCAGCCTCTGTATCGCTAAAAATATCAGTTGGTTGAACAACACTTACAGTAGCATTAGGACTAACAGCTGTACCATCAACAACAACTTCTGACACATAATATAAATCAACGACATAGTCTGTCTTTCCAATCTCTGCCATCATAAATCCATCATTAATCTTGATAGAGTCAAGGTCAGCATTGTCAGCTGAAGCAGCGGTTTGAGTCAGACGTAAATCATCAAGATACATACTAGATGTAGGTGTAGAAGATATTTTTATCATAACAGTAGCCTCATTGATGTCGCAAGAGTCTTTATACCACTCCCCTGGAGCATCAGCCTGCTCTTGGCTTACTGTAGTAGTATGTACATCAGTCCAGGTTGTGCCTCCATCAATACTTTTCTGTACAAGTATTGTTGACCCTGCATTGTCTGATTTTTTTGGTAAAAAATAATACGATAACTGTGCTGCATTATTATATGCCGAAGTCGTAATCGTAGTACCGTCATTTTTTAGTTTAACACTTTTAGCCCCTTCATATAATCCATTGTTACTAGAAGACATAAAAGTGTTTTCAATAGTCCAGCCATCAGGTGTGCCAGAAAAGCCCTCGTTGACAAGATCTGACTGAGCAAAAACGGTTGATAAGCTAAATAAACCAACCATAACTAAACTGAATAATGTTTTAGAATTTTTCATAATGTTAATCATTTAAGTTAATTAATAGAGAGAATATAAAACCCTTCGGCTACGAAGGGCTCGTTTGTTATGTTTTTTACCAAGTATAATCTTTGCCATCATCACTATCTTGCCAAGACACAATAGTCTTAGATAGTTGTTGCATCATTTTATCTTTTATTTCAGGTTGAGATTCTACAAGGTTGTTCAACTCAACAGAATCCTTTTCGATATTATATAAAAAGACCTCTTCGCCCATTTTAGGTATTGCTAATTTGTATTCGCCATCAATAAAAGCATACATCTCAATATCCTTGTACAAGCGTTTGAATCCAAAGGCCATTGCCTGACTTCTCTCAGCCATTTCGCCAGAGATAATAGGCAATAAACTTTCGCCATCTATAGGTATCTTTTTTACTTGCGATGCACCAACAATATCTAGTACAGTAGGTAGATAGTCGACACCACCAGTAGTTGCTTTGCACACGCCACCTTTGATTGTACCTTTCCAATACATCAGTGATGGTACTCTAATCCCTCCTTCCCAGATCTCGTGTTTATTACCTTTAAATGGGCCTGCAGAGGCAATACCTTTGCGTGTAATAGGACCAGAAGGACCATTGTCACTGGTAAAGAAAATAACTGTATTTTCAAGTACATCATTCTCTTCCAAGAAGCTAATAAGTCGGCCAATCTGTTCATCCATTGCTGTGATACAACCATAAAGGTGTTGCTGCTCTTCTTTTATACCAGGGTACATCGCCAGATACTCTGGTCCCGCTACTACGGGTTCATGGGGAGTGTGAAACCAGATATTGGCAAGAAACGGTTTCCCCGCCTTGATAGACTTTTCGATGAAAGGTATTGCACGATCCATTATTACACGGCTATCATCTCCATCGAGGTTATCTGTTACCACTTCTCCATTGTGCAAGTAACGTGAGCCGCCCCAATTTTCATCAATGACATTACCTTCTTTGTCTTTGATAGCACCAAAGCCTTTCCAACCTGCTGGCGTCTTAGTAGGATTCCAAGTAGGCACAGCACTTTTGGTTGCAAAAGATTCGTCAAAACCATGTTGCCGAGGAGGAGAGAAATGGCCTCTACTTTCTACTTGTTCAGCTTCGATCCATCCCAAGTGCCACTTGCCAAAAAAACCTGTTTTATACCCTTCTTTACCAAGCAGTTCGGGCATTGTCTTTTCGGCATAACGCAAGGCACCTGTATGTGCGGCATAGATGCCTTGGCGGAATGGGTTACGTCCAGTAAGACAAGCCGCACGAGATGGACTACACAAGGGAGCAGCAGCATAAAACTGAGTAAAATTGATCCCACCATTACACATCTTGTCCAAATGCGGTGTCATTACCACATCATTTCCATTGAATCCTACATCACCCCAACCGAGATCATCTGCCATTATCATGATGATGTTAGGAGGTGATTTAGTTTCATTGTTTGCTACCCAAAAATTTTTCTGTGCCCATAGTGCTGTGCTTAGCAATAGGGGTAGTAAAGTTATTGACTTTAAGTATTTCATTTGTGTTATTTTTATCGTGTGCAATGGTTAAAAATAACGAGCATCGACTTGTAGTACATTGTCCACCACACGTTTTTTGAATGTCAGTGTATCAGTAGCCTCAAATACAAGTCCGTTGTCATCATAGCTGTAGTTAAGATATATTGAGTTGTCACCATCTTTGTCGAAAAACCCGGTGCTTACATTAGTCAGTTGGAAATCAGAACCACTACCTTCTTTTACGCTCACATTGTTGTCTGCATCTATTGTTAGTTTAAAAACCAGATCGTTGCTTCCAACGCTAATTTTATCACTAATGACCACATTTTCGCCTACAGGGGTAGTGGTGGTCAGTTCTATATCATCATTTTCATAGCTCAAGCTTGAGTCTCCGGCTACTGCTACTCCTGAGTGGGTATAGGTGCCAATTGCACTGCTAAGGTATTTGAATGTTACGATGCTTTCTGTTTTACCTACACTATCAGTTGAGTGATCAATTACTCGAAATGCCAATGCATATTTTCCTTCGAGAGCCAAAGAGTCTGCAAAAAATGATGGCTGTAATGTCACTTTCATCATCCCTAACATATTACCTACAGGAATTTCGACGGTGTTTGCTTGGCCCAAATAATCATTGTTAGTAATATCGTACATACTTGCTGGTAATACTTCATATCCGGCATTAGTTACCAAACTATCTACTAATTCATACTGAAACCATTCAGCATCGTCATTCGAAATTTTACCTCCAAGTACACAACCGACCTGTATGTAGTCAAACTCGTCGATAATTACACTACGGTCCATTTGGTCGTAAGCAAAATAACAGGTGGTGTAGGTGTAATCTCCATAGGTCTCTTCGTATGCGCAAGAGCTAATACTCAAGATGGTGGTTAATACAAGTAAAGCGAATGTTATCTTTTTCATTTCTATATCTTTTTAAACTTAAAAAATCGTTTTCGTTAAGCGACTACCATCCGTAGTTTTGAATTAATGCATTTGATTTTGCAACTTCAGTATAAGGGAGAGGACCATAATAGGTGTTCTCTCGGTAGCGGCGGTACTCAACCGTTTCTTTGGTATAGTTGTAGATTTCTACACCTGAAGAAATATCCCGTTCGATCTTCATCCCTATTAAATCTTCGTTGATTACTGTTAGAGGTTCCATCCAGCGGCGTAAATCCCAGTACCTGAAACCGCGGAAGCAAAACTCGATGCGTCGTTCATTCTTAATGATTTCACGGAAAGTGGATTGGGTAAGTAGCCCGTTGTTTAATAAAGAATCGGTATAGAACATAGCATCTGCACCACCACGGGCTTTTACTTTTTGGAAAACGTCATAGGCTGAGAAAGTGGTTCCAGCCAAATTGGCTTTTGGGTCGCTTTCAGATTCGTTAGCGGCTTCAATAAAGTTGAGATAAACTTCTTGGCGATCGAGCAAACGAACAAAGGTAATGGCGCTGGTAGATTTCCCTTCGGTGCCACGTGGATCAGAATCTGTGGCTACATCAGATGTAAAGCGTTGCATGTAATAACTGGTGCGTGTAGCGTCATTACGTAAGCCTCCTTTGGCATCATCGCCACCTTCATAGGTTTGAAGTGTTTTATAACCATAGAATGGATCGCCATCGTAAGCAATAAACTGATCGAAGCGAGCATCGCGGTTGTCATAGGGTTTGTATGATTTATATTCGCTGTTGCTATCATCTATAGGACATCCGTTAGCCATAGGAAATGCATCGACCAGGTTTTGTGATGGATTACATCTTCCGTTACCATAATAGGATGGAGGGAAGTGTGAGTTTTCCATATTGTTATTCTTAGAAGAATATGATTTCCAAATAATATCAGTATGTGTTTCGTTGTTCCAATCACTTAGACTACCAAGGTCATCTAATCCTCCATCCATCATTATGGCATCGTAAGCAGCGAGAGCGGCATCGTTCCATTTTGTAAGGTCATTACTGAGGTTGAAAGCAGGGCTGGCAGCTAACAAAAGGACACGGGCTTTTAGCGCTATGGCAGTACGTTGAGTAGCACGTCCTTTGTTTTGTATAGACAAGAGCGTAGAGCTACCATCGTAGGCAAAAGGACAATATTTAATGGCGGTATCCAAGTCATTAATAATTGCCTCTACACATTGGTCAAAAGTAGAGCGAGGGATTTCTTTTATCTCATCAGTGGTGTATTCGCCTCGCAAAAGAGGAATACCCATCATTTCAGTATTAGCAGCATCGGTAGGTCCGGCATATTGTTTTAGTAGTTCAGATTCTGCCCAAGCTCTCAAAAAATGAGCTTCGCCGTAACGGAATAATTTTTCGTCAACAGGGTCGCCTGCTACGGTATCTTGAGGGCTGATAGCAATCTCAAGTCCATTTTCAAGGTATTGATTGATCTGTGTAATGTTAAGGTAGTGAAAGTCCCACTGTCCTAAAGGGTAATAAGAGGCATTGTCGCCTCCCATTGCATAGCGGGTTTCTTGATTGTTTTGTACAGCATTATCGGTGTAATAATCATACTCTACGCCATAAAGATCTGTTCGGATACCATTGATATTATCATACACCTTGTCCAAAACACCGTGTGTGTAATTAATGCTTTCCCAAATATCCTCATCATCTTCCCAGCCCAAGTAAGAAGGCTCTAATACATCGGAACAACTAATGAAGCCCATTGCGAAAAGCACTCCGAGTATTGCGTATGTAAATCTATTCTTTTTCATATTTTTAATACTTTGTCTTTATTCTTAAAATGAAAAGTTAAGTCCCATTGAGAATTCTCTAAACAATGGATAGTCGGTATAACCAGCGCCCATATATTCCGGGTCGCTATTTTTAAACTTAGAAATCATCAAGAGGTTTTTTCCTCTTACAAATACCTTAGCATTCGAAACAAAAATGTTTCGTGCATACTTTGATGGTAGGGTATAGGCCAGTTCTACATTCTTAAGGCGGAAATGATTACCTGACACCAACCAATATGTTGAGTTGCGATAGTTGTTGTCACTGCCCAAAACAGTAAGTCGAGTGTTTACATTGCCATTAGGTAATGCATCATCAGCGTGTGTTGGTCTGTTGTCAAAACCGCTGTATTGATATTGGCTGTTACCATTTAGATTGATATCATAACCTGCAAGGCCAGCTCCGTTTAAGTACAAGGAGAATGCTTTGTACATCAGGTTAATATTGATGCCATAATTAATTCGTGGGTCGCTATTGCCTATAGCTTTGGTGTCGCGGTTGTCAACTGTTTCATCACCATTGATATCCTGATAGATGATGTCGTTTGCATATACTGAGCCTAAGTGTTGGTTGGAGGCTAATGCCTCGGCATCGCTCGCAAACAAGCCATTGTCAACCATGCCATATATGGCATCGGTAGCATCACCTTCTCTTAGTTCAGAAGTATTGGTGTAATCAGGTTCTGCATAGTTTGTTCTTACCGATTTGAAATAACCTACATTGGCTCCGATGGCGTAACGGAAATTCCCCAAACTATTGTTGTAGTTAAGGCCTAGTTCCAAAGCGTCGCCATCTTCTTGGTTTTGGTTGCTGTAAGCATAGTAGGCAGAGCCTCCGGCTAAGTCCATTGTTACACCTCGTACTATTAAGTCAGACATTCGGTTGTGGAAGTAGTCCAGTTGAACAGACAAGCTGTTGTTTAAGAACAGACCATCCAGTCCTAAGTTAATGCTTGTTTTTACCGGCCAGTCGAGCCCTGTACTTGGTGTTTGACGCAGGTATGCGGTAGTGGTACTCGATGAGTTTCCTTGTATACCAGTAAGGGCATCCAGGTCGGTTATGCCCCAGCGTCCTAAGAATGAGTAGTAATTGCTAAATGAAGTCAGGTAACCTTGCTGTCCCCAAGAACCACGTAATTTCAAGTAATCGACTGAGGACCCAGCCAGAAAATCTTCCTCACTAATGACCCAGGCAGCACCCAGGGTTGGTAAAAGTTTGTATTTATTTTCGTCTTCAAACTTATTGGTCCCTGAATAGTTGAGGATGACTTCGGCCGTATACTTATTGTCATACGAATAATTGGCACGCATATTATAACTTTGTGACACAAAACGATTAATGTTATTGTTGTCACTGTCAAATTGGTAAAGGTAAGCTAAAAGGCCTGCGTCTATAGCGTGCTTGTCAAAGGTATTGGAATAGGCAAGTTGACCTGAAAAATTGTACTGTCGGGTGACCGATGTCCCTTCATTACTAGGATTGAGTTGAGGATCAGCCCATGCTGTTTGGTTTATAATCATGGTGTCGCTTCCGTCAGATAGAGTTTCAAATACCAATTCATATTCATCGCCATTGTTATTTAATGCCAGCTCTGATTGGTTCCACGCATCTCCTGTTCCTCTGATATTCACACTTAGGCCTTCCAGTATTTGGTTCAGGTCAAAGTCTAAACCTATATTAACCCCCATAACACGATTGGTTTTATTATTGTAGCCTCCTTCCTGCATTTCATAGAGCAGGTTGGTGCCGTATTGTTGTGAGGTGATGTAGATAGAATCACCTAGCATCAAGGGGAAGGCATTAGCAGGTATAGAATTCACATTACTCATTGTAGATCCGGATCCTATTGCAGTAGTGGTTTGATCTTTATAGGCTCCGTTGAGGCCAATATCCATTTTCATAAAGTCAGATAAACGAATATCCAAGTTGGAACGGAATTTAAAATCATCATTATGACGTCTGTTAGGAGAGTTTTCCATACCTTCCAGTCCGTTATAAGTGAAATTGGCAAAATATTGGGTGTTTTCATCACCACCAACTACTTGAGCACTGTATTGCTGACGGGTAATGTAATCGCGATAAATTTCATCACGGTAGTTGACATCAGGGTATTTAGCAGGATCAGTGTGGTTTTGGTATGCATTCAGAGCATCTGTGTCATAAAAAGGGCTTAAGCCATCACTAATTAAAGCGTTGTTGATAGTTTTGGCATATTCATAGGCGTTTTGCATTTCTACAAAGGACGTTGGTAAACCAACCGATACTTCAGCTTGAGCTGTAATTTTGCGTGGACCTGCTATCCCTCGTTTTGTTTTGATAGAAAGTAAACCATTAGCTCCTATCTCTCCCATATAGGCTGTAGCAGAAGCTCCCCGCATAAATACAACCTCATCTATTTCCAGAAGTCCTAAGTTTTCTGTTACAGGCATTCCGTCTACTAAAACCAAAACGCTGGCACCGTGGTAGGTCATACTATAGGTCTCAAGACCTGGGCGCGAACCGGTTTGTTGTACACGTAAACCTGGTATTAATCCAGCTAAAGCCTCATACACTAAGCCACTAGGGTGTTTTTGTAATTGTTCGCCAGATACTTTTATGACACTACCTGTTGATCGCAGTGTATTAACTTTTCCAAATGGAATTTCTAAGACTTCATCAGGGTTCATAAAACCAGTACGGTACATAAGCATCTTGTTATTGATTAATTTCCCGTCTTTTACAGTCGTAATGACTCTGTCAAAACCTTCTTTTTCGATAGAGATATAATCCTGCACTTTTGAAGAGATGCTAAAGTTACCTTCAACATCACTCACACTAATTTGCCGGTCAGTATTCATTACTAATACTCCTTCAAGAGGGGAGCCAAATTCATCAGTAACACTACCAGATACCTCTATGGTCACAACCTGAGCTTTCTTCTGAGAAAAGGCAGTACTTATTCCTCCCAGAAGCATCAAAAGCAGTAGTTGAATAATTTTATTTTTGTTCATCGTGTTATTGGGTATTTTTATTGTTAATGCAAGATTAAATTGATCCTTTAGGCATAAATTGTGGTCTACCATCCTTCATTTTGTTCAAATTCCGGGTATTGATTGACTTCATCCGGGTTGATTGGATAAGAATAATTACGATCAGTAAATGTTTTTTCTAAAGTCTCAATTTCATAATTCTCGAACTTGTAACCAGTAGGGTAAGTATTGGTGTCACTGTTCCATTCGATATTTACCCCATAGACTTTGGTCATATTTTCTAGTTCGTGCCAACGCAACATATCAAACCAGCGGTGTCCGTTTTCAAAACAAAACTCTATTGAGCGTTCGTTACGTATGCGCTCCATCAGGTCTGTGGTGTTTTGATAGTTGCTATGTAAATTGGGCATTCCTACGCGGTTTCTTACTTTGTTTAATGCGCTAATCACATTGTAGGCCGCTGCAGCATCATCACTCGAATAGCTGGCATTGATGTTTGATCTGCCTGAGGCTTCAAATGCTGCCTCGGCATAGTTTAGGTAAGCTTCAGCTACCCTGAAGTACGGGATGATAAGCTCAACGTAACGTGGTCCGCCGTCTGAGGCACTGGTGGTAGCACCGGGAGTCCAGTATTTACGCATCATATAGCCCGTGTGCGGGTAGGCTGTAGTGCTGCTTACTCTTTCTGCTCCGGCGCTGCCATTTTCGCCTACATTGTATAGTTCTACTGTGTTTTCGGTAGAGCCGGCAGGCCAGCTTACACCATTGTATATGATGCTGTTGTAAAAGCGAGGGTCTCTGTTGATATATGGGTTCTGTGAGTTATAGGTCGGATCATCTTCAGGTGCAAGGCCATTTTTTGTTTCATAGAGCTCTACAAAGTTCTGATTTGGAACAATACCAGTAGTATAGGTGACACTATTCAAATAAATCTTGCCGACATAATACGCCAGGTTAGTGGTGTAGCGTTTCCAAGTGGTTCCTCCTGAAGCTCTTACATTTTCCCGATACACAGAGAATAGAACTTCAGGACTTCTGGTATTGTAAAGAAAGATATTTCGGTATTCAGAGATACTTGCAGGTTCAGATGCAGCATAGTCTTCATCATCGATACTACTTACCTTAGCATTGATAGCATCTGAGGCATCTTTTAGTTCGTGGTATGGATCTACGTTTTCTACAAATTTGATGTAAGCATCAGCTGCTTTTGCGGCATCTTCCCATTTTGTTAGATCATTATCAGGGTTGTAGGTTTCGCTTGCAGCATATAGAAGGATACGTGATTTTAAAGCTAAAGCGACCGATTTAACAGGTCGACCAGTGTTATCTGCATCCCATTCTAAAGGTAAATGTTCAAAAGCCAAGTCGCAATCTTTTACAATATTGGCAGCTGTTTCTTGAAAAGAGTCCCGCGTTTTTCCCAAGTAGTCGTTAATATCTAAAGGCTCTGTAAAGTATGGCATGCCGCCCCAGCGCTCAAGAATTTGGAAATAACACATAGCTCGTATGAAGTAGGCTTGACCCAATAGTTGGTCTTTTTGCTCCTCAGTTATGTCTTCAGGGGTGTTAATTTCTTTAATAGTGCGGTTGGCAATACGAATGCCTTGCCATCCCATAATATAAGGGCCGGTAAATTCTACCCAACCAGAGCCGTTACTGTTACCTAAGTCATCATAACTTGCGTCAAAAAAGTTAGCCCAGTTACCACTTTTAAAAGGAGCAATACGGTCACGGTTGGTCGATGCTTCATCCGAAAAGTGAGAAAGGTGAGTATGGTTTTTACCGGTTCCCATCATCTCTGTAGCATCACAGTTGAAAAGTTTGGTGTAGCCGACCTCCAGATATCTACGCATATTATAATAAGATCCGAAAACCTCAGCTTCGTCAATGGCATCACTAGCTTCACGTTGGTCAAGGTAGCTTTCGCAGCTCACCAAGGCTAATACGGCAATTGCTAGTGTAAAATATTTTTTCATTGTTTTAGTTGTTATATTTTTCATGGCTATGGTCGTTATTAGAAGTCAAATTTAAAACCTAAAGTATAGCGTTTCATCACAGGGTATTTGTTGGGACTGGATAGCTCAGGGTCTCCTACATCAATATCTGATATCGTGAGTAGATTGTAGCCGGAGATAAATACTTTCATATGATTTAGTCCTATAGCATTTTTACGCAGGTGAAGGTTATAGGCCAGTTCCACATTTTTGATTCTAAAATAGCGCGAATCAAGAAGCATAAAGGTGCTGTTTTGGTCGATACGATCATAGCCATCGCTAATAGCATGCAAGGTAGGGTAGGCAGCATCCAAATTATCAGGTGTCCAATAATCGTAATGGATATCTCTTACGCCCACTGCCAACTCTTTGTCGAAAGGTACCAAATAGCTACTACCATTGATATTCCGTGAACCTACACCTGTGGCAAATATTTTGGCACTCCAGTTTTTGTACTGACCGCCAATAGTAATACCATACTGTGTCTGTGGTAGTTTGGGTAAACCATAATAGATTTTATCACCTTCTGATTCTACAAGGCCATCACCGTTATAGTCTACATACATCAAATCGCCTGGTTGCCAGTCTGTACCTCCAAATCCAGGCGTAACATAATTAGCAACTTCATCTATGCTATTAAGGTAGCCGTTGGTGATATACACTTGGTTCATACCAAGGGCTTTTCCTGCCAGCTTTTGATAATCTTCAGTTTCGCTAGGCTCGCTGGCTACAACTACGCGGTTTTCATTAAATCCATAAGTGCATTTTACGTAATAGCTAAAGCCATTTTTGAAAACATCGGAGTAACCTAAGGAGATTTCATAACCTTGTTTTTTTACCTCTCCAATATTGGCATCTTTAAAAGTGGCTGTTGCACCATAATAGGTTGGGATGGTATTGGAAGGGTCTAAGAATATGTCTTTGCGATTCTCATTAAAGAATTCAACACTACCACTTAAACGATCTTTAAATAAACTAAAATCCACCCCAAGGTTTTGCTTAGTAGCTGTTTCCCACGTTGCATTTTCATTTCCTATTTCAGTCTCTATTACATAACCTCCTTGGTCTTCAAAATTATCACCAAAATACATGTCTCCAGTTCCATCTACAGAAGTACCAGAGATGTCATCACCTTTGTCTGTGTACTCGAATGTGCCAAAATACATACGTTTTTCTGACCCTGCTTCACTACCAGACTGACCTATGCCGTATCTCACTTTTAGTTGGTCTAAAAATGCTAAGTTGTCACCGATAAAGTTTTCTTTGGCTAAATCCCATCCAATAGATCCAGAAGGAAAGAAGCCAAACTGATTACCAGGTAAGAATCTGTCCGTACCATTATAAGCACCACTAAATTCTATCAAGTACTTTTTACGGTAATTGTAGGACGCACGTCCTACCCAATCTTCCT
>DHQI01000070.1:68439-80096 GCA_002408065.1 Bacteroidales bacterium UBA5342 | reverse complement strand
GGGCTTCCTTATAGTCAGGGAAGTTGCTACCTGAAACACGCTTGCTTCTACTCCATAATCCTAAAGCTGACACATTATGATTTCCAAAGCTGCGTTTGTAATCAAACTGAACACTGTAATAGTAACGGTCAACTTTTGTACTGTTTGACTGGTTACCGAGTTGAGCGTTTTGTTGTTGATTACCCGAACCGTCGATATTGGCCCAAGTACCATCTTCTGCCAAGTAATACTTTTCAGGAGAATAATTGACAGATTGTCTATAAAGGTAATTCGCCGAAAGGTTATAGCGACCAGAAACGGATAGGCCTTTGGTTACAAAGTCTAATTTCTGCTTTAGTACAAAGTTGGCTGTAAGTACATTTCTTCTGTAGGTATCAACTCCTTTGCCGTATAAGGAAAGGTAGGGGTTATCGGTGTTGACCAACAAGGAATTCCCTGAAAAACGAATTTCATCAGCACTTGGAGCATAAGGATCATTGTCTGGATATTCATCAGTGATACCGGCAGGATAATAGGTTGGTGATGCCCAAGATGGGTATTCGAACATATTATTAATCATTTCGTCAGCTTCACCACTTTCATTGCGTTTCTCAAAACGTCCGGCAAAATCAGTTCTGAAAGAGGTGGTTGGTGAAACATTGAAATCCAGATTAACACGGTAGGTCATTTTCTGAAAATTATTTTCTGAGTCGAATGGCAAATCCAAATCACTTGGTTTAAAGGCATCGCCTTCGTAAGCATATCCTACGGTGGTGAAATAGCTAACCAGATCGGTACCTCCACTCACGGTGATGTTATCACGTGTAGCAAAGGCAAAATCACGGACAGTTTCTTCGTACCAATTAACATCCGGATAGATGTAAGGTAAATCTTGGTTTTTATAGTGCATCAGTGCTTCATCACTGGTGAGTTTATCCCATTGGTTATCGTTCATAGCAGCTATGTTGTACAGGTAGTGGGAATCGTAAGAGCCCAATAATTCTAAGGCATCGGTGGGTTGTTTTATGGTTAGGTCTGAATTGACCGATACACGAGCACGGCCTTTATGACCACGTTTGGTCGTAACAATAACGACTCCATTGGCACCTTCAACCCCATATACAGCTGTTGCAGCAGCATCTTTAAGGATACTAATGGAAGAAATTTCTTCAGGATCCATATATTCGAAGCCTCCCTCCATTTTGATTCCGTCAACCACTACTAAAGCTTTATCGTCATTGATTGAAGACCGTCCACGTATATATATATCAGAGGCATCAGCACCAGGCTGTCCACTGGTCGACATTGAAAGCAAACCGGGCGAAAGTCCGCTAAGTGCTGCTGATATATTAGAAGCGCCCATCTGCTCAATATTCTCACCACTGACTTGATCAATAGCCGAAAGCATACTCTCTTTTTCCTGCACACCATAACCTACCACTACCAATTCGTCTATCGAAATAGCATCTTCTTGCATCGATACCACTAGAGGGCCGTCATCGGTGACTACAACTTCGCGGCTTATCATACCAATAAAAGTAAAAATTAGTGTGGGGGACTCAGTGGCTGTTACAATGGAGAATCTACCTTCAATATCTGTGATTGTTCCGTTACCAGTGCCTTTTTCTTTCACTGTAACTCCGGGAATGGTTTGACCGTTTTGATCTACGACCTGACCAATTACTGTGGTAGAGCTTGTTTGTGCTACTAATGTTGTTCCGGAATAGCCTAAGCTCACCATACTGCTTAGTATGATGAAAAAAGCTAAACGACAACGTTTCAAGTAAGGTGATAAAACTTGCATTTTCATATATCTATTTTAGTTCAGTGTTGAATACTTAAATTTGATCTCTAATCTCGGTCTATCTTTGAGGATGTAGATGTTTTAACTTTATTATTAGCTTAATGAAATACCATCTTTAAGTAAGGCTATTGTCCATTTCTTTGGATTATAATCCAGACCGTTTTTTAAATAAATTTTATCAGATGGTTTTCTAAAGGTATAGTCTTGTTGGGTAGTATTACGTTCCGAATACTGATTGTTGGCTAGTATAAGTATACTTGCCTTATGAGTTCTTAGGAGAAGAACTGTTGTGCACAATAGAAATAAGGTGAGAAAAACAAATAAAGTCTTTTTCATAGTTTGGTTGTATTGGTTATTGTTAGTCGGATCAGATGCCTCTGAATACATTGACTTCGCAAATGTAAATGCCGAAATGTTTCAATACTTTTCCTATCGTTTCTTTTTGTTGCATATTTGTTTCAATTGTGTGGTGATGTTTCAGCGAGAAACAATACTGCTACTAATTTTCGCTTGGTGTCGTTTTTTTATAACAAAAGTGAACTTTATGTGTCGTAAGTTGGATGAAAAATTATAAATTAGCACGCATTTGTCATCGTGCTTTCTGATAATGGTACATTATTCTTCTAATTTTAAGCCCTTAATAATGATTAAACACTCTTTTTTGTATCTGGCTTTTTTATGCTGTTTTGAGATTGCATTGGCCAATCAAAATTCTCACACCTCACTCACTAAAATCACACCTGATGGTGGAATTGCCATTACTTCGGTGATGTGTATAGAAGAAGATAGCCATGGTTTTATTTGGTTTGGGACCAATAATGGACTCTTTAAATATGATACACGAACAATTAAAAAATACAGTTATTCGCAATATGAAAAAAATACGCTTCCCAGTAACAGGATAAATCAAATTTATAATGATAAAGGACGTCTTGTAATAGTGACGGAGCATGGACTTAGTATGTACCGGTCCGATGATGATGATTTTGTAGATCTTAATATCATTGACTTGAAAGGGAGTGTAATTGAAGGGGATTTTTCTTGTTTAACGCAGACAGGGGATGGTACTTATTGGATACTGGATAGAAAAGGCATACTCAGTTTTAACTCTAGTTTTGTAACTAATGGTTATGTGGATGTGGACAATAATAACTCACGTCCTCGTATCTTACACCTTGATGAACAAGGCAATTTATGGGTAGTGTTTCAGAATGGAGGTATTTATTTCAAAACCCCTAATAGTCCCGATTTTAATCCTTTTGCAACTGGTTTGGCCCGTTTTCCACGAGCTTTTTATGCCGATCAGGATTATATTTGGATTGCTTATAGTCAATTTGGATTACATTGTTATGATATCAATGGAAAGCTTGTTGCACGTTTTGACGAGTCCAATGGTTTTTTAAGTAATGAGGTACGTAGTCTGGTTAAAACAGATAGTGGACAAGTTTGGGTGGCAACCTATAATGGCATAGCTATTTTTGATGGTTTGCAGTGGGTGAAGACTATAGATACTCAGCAAAATCCTCAGTTGCCGCATCATTCGGTATGGAGTCTTCACCGTGATTCTAAAAATACTGTATGGATAGGTACTTGGTTAGGAGGCTTAGCATATTACAATAAATATAAGAATTCTATTACTAAACAAAATCATCGGTTAAGAGAGTATAACATCGATGATGACATTGTAACGTCATTTGTGCAAGATCCGGATAATAAGCATATTTGGATAAGTTCAGCTTCTGGCCTACTTAAGAAATATAGTTTAGAGGATGCTAGCGAAGAGTCTTTTCAGCTTAGTTTTAATAATGTTAAAGTAGAAACAATTAAGACTTTAGCTTTTGATAAATATGGCACTTTGTGGGTAGGGACATATGGACAAGGTCTTTTGTATCGCAAAAAAGGAGAGAAACGCTTTCGTCAATTCCAAACATCATTTGCATTGGGGCTACAGGTGATTAGTATATTGCCCATAGATGAAGGGGTTTGGGTCAGTGATTACAATCAAGGCGCTTTCTTTATCTCGTATTCAGATAAAAGTGTTAAGCGCTATAGGTATAACCCTCTAAACACGAGCACTATATCGAGTGATTTGGTGCGCAAGATAATACAGGACAAGCAGGGGAACCTATGGTTTGCAACAGAAGGGGGGCTCAACCTAAAGAGGAAGGGGGAAGAGGATTTTGAACGTATAAACTACAGTAAACAAATGGCTAATCATTTGTCTTATGATTTCGTATATACTGTTTTTGAAGATTCAAAAGGTGTTGTATGGATAGGTACTAACGGTAGTGGTTTGGTGAGGATTGATAATGCAAATAATAGTTATCAGTCTATTACAAAAAAGGATGGAATGCCTGCTGATGATGTGTATAGTATTGTTGAAGACAATGAAAACAGGCTTTGGTTGGCTACAGGTAATGGTATTTGTCAATACAACGCGTCTTTAAACAAGGTTATTAGTTATCAGAATATTGAGGATATCTCGCGTAATACTTTCAATGCTAATTCAGCCTTAATAGCTTCAAATAATCGCCTTTTTTTTGGTAGCACTAACGGTTTTATTTCGTTTAACCCTCATGATGTGTCTATTATAAACCCTCGAAAACCTGTCACGACAGTGACTAATTTTTACATTAATAATGTTGAGGTGCTCCCTTCCCATAATCATCCGATTCTTAAGAAGGATATAGCTTCTACGAAGCAGCTTAACCTTAAGTATAGTCATTCGCTCTTTAGTTTTAAGTTTGTTGCCGACAATTTTATTAATCCTGAAGAGAACCGTTTTCAGTATAGGTTGCATAATTTTAATGAAGAATGGGTCGAAACGGATCATAATGGATTAGCCATTTTCACAAATATACCTCCGGGGCAATATGTTTTTCAGGTAAGGGCTTCGAATAATAATGGCGTGTGGAATGACAAAGCCACTGAGATAAATATTGATATCAATCCCCCTCTATGGAAAACCTGGTATGCCTATGTTTTTTATCTACTGCTGATTATCTTACTCTTATTTTGGATGTTTATAGAAATGAATAACCAGCGCAAGCTTAAAGAAGAAATAAGGTTGGAAAAAGTGAAAAGTGAAAGTGAAGAGAATCTTCACCAAATGAAACTTCAGTTTTTTACGAATATATCTCATGAATTCCGTACGCCGTTGACCTTAATAATGGGGCCAATAGAAAGGTTAATAGCCAAAAGTGATGAAACAGATCCGGCATATAGGCAGCTCAGAATTGTAAAGAATAATTCAGAACGTTTGTTGAGACTTATTAACCAGATACTTGATTTTAGAAAGATGAATGCTGGAGTGTTGAAATTAAAACCTATTAATAATGATCTGGTAGCTTTTAGTAAAAATATTTTTAGTTGTTTTAGTGAGCACGCAAAATATAGGCATTTTAATTATACTTTTATATCTTCTCAGGAGAGATTAATGGTTGATTTTGACCCGGAAAAACTGGATAAAGTAATATTTAATATTCTCTCAAATGCGTTTAAGTACTGTCATGATAAAGGAGCTGTTGAGATAAAAATAAATGGAAATGTGGATGGTTTTACATTGACAGAAAAGGGTAATTCTTTTACCTTAGGCCATAGTAATGCCACCAATTTTGTTGAGATTATTATTTCTGATACCGGACAAGGTATTGCAGCCGATAATTTACCTCATATTTTTGAACGATTTCAACAGGCTGATGAATCCAAATTACAAAGTAGTGGTATTGGTTTGGATCTCACTAAAGATTATATCCAACTGCACAATGGGATGTTAAGAGTAAATTCAACCCTCAATGAGGGGAGTGTTTTCAGTATTCTGTTGCCTTCAAAACAAGAAAAGATATTACTTGGCGATTTACGTCCTGTAAAAGAGAAGGAAGATGCCCTGGTTAGTGAAGGAAAACCGGTGTTTCAAAAGTTTTTAGATGAGAATAAAGACCAAGAAAAGAAAGCCCTTATTCTTCTTGTAGAAGATAATGTTGAATTGCTCAATTATCTGAAAGATAGTTTGAAAGAGTATTTTAGGATTGCCTGTGCAAAGAATGGTTTAGAGGGAATTCAAAAAGTAAATTCCTTACACCCTGATATTGTGATTTCAGATGTTATGATGCCTGAAATGGATGGTATTGAGTTTTGCAAAACTATAAAAAATGATATTCAAACAAGTCACATACCTTTTATCCTTTTAACGGCATTAGAGTCTGTTCAAGACCAAATTGTGGGACTAGAGTCGGGGGCAGATGCTTATATCCCCAAACCTTTTAGTCTAAACTTGTTGATGGCTCAAGTTGTCAATCTGATCAATACCAGAAAAAGTTTGAAAGAGGCTTTTAATAGTAAGTTTGATAGCTGGGAGGGGCAATCAGATGTGCCTGATATGGATAAGCGCCTAATATTGCGTGCTGTTAGTTATGTAGAAATGAATATTGCTAATTCAGATATTAGTGTTGAACAGTTGGCCGAAGCACTTAATCTGAGTAGAACAACTTTGCATCGAAAGCTGAAATCTCTCACGGGACAGTCGGCAACAGAGTTTATACGGGGTATACGCCTAAAAAATGCTGTTAAAATGATGCTTAATGGTGATTTAATGATAAATGAGGTGGCTTTTAAAGTGGGATTTAACTCCTTAAACTACTTTACTCGTTCCTTTAAGAATTATTATGGTATGTCCCCCAGGGAGTATATAAAACAGAACAAACAATAATGAACAATATAGTTATACTTTGGGATTGGAATGGTACCTTGCTCAATGATGTAGACCAGGGATTAGCTGCTATGAATGAGTTGTTGGCCCGACGAAATATGCCTGGCCTCAGTAAAGCAAAATACCGTGAAATATTTGACTTTCCGGTGATTGAATACTACCGTCTCTTGGGTTTTGACTTCGAAAAAGAACCTTGGGAACAGGTGGCTGCCGAGTTTATGAGTGCTTATCATAGCAAAGAGCCTGACATGTCACTTTTTAAAGATGCAATACCAGCTCTTAATTTTTTTCAGGCAAAAGGTTATAGGCAGTTTGTTCTTTCGGCCATGAAAACTGAAAGCATTATGCAGATGCTGGATGCTTATGGTATTCGTTCTTTTTTTCAAGGCGTTTATGGCTTGGATAATCACTATGCAAATGGTAAAATAGAAGTCGGACATCACCTTTTGGAGGCCGAAGGGCTGACTCCCGGGCAATGTCTGATGATAGGTGATACGCTGCATGACGCCGAAGTGGCTGGGGCATTAAATAGTGAGTGTGTGCTGGTAAGTCAGGGACATCAGAGTTTTAAACGTCTGAGCATTAAGCAAAATAGGGTCATTCCCTCGTTGAATGAACTTGGACGATATGTATGTGATTTGATTACCAATAAATAATTCTTAATATATAATGCTGAATTGTGAGCTAGTGTTCTGTAAAACATTGCTTTGTCTTTTGGGCGTTTGTTGTGCACATAATACCACAACCTTGTGGGTTATAATTCTATAAGATCAAGACACTGGTAGAAGATACAATATTTAATAACGTTTTTGTAACACTTTTTAGCATTCCCTAAATGCCCGGTTATCAAGTGAATTAATGGCTGTTTTGTGCTTGTTTATAAAATCTCAATCCTTTCACTGATGCTTACTTCTTACCGTTTGTAAATGCCCGGCAGAAGGGCGAATAAGAATGAGGGGCTCAATGCTTGTATTGACGGGAAAATAAATTTCTAAGAATGTAAAAATTTTGGTTTATTTGTAGGTTTGGATTTAAACCACAAGACCTAATGTCGACACTCACTGCTATATTGTTGTCTGTTACCTTCTCCGCCTTCTTTTCGGGGATGGAGATTGCCTTTGTTTCGGCCAATAAATTCCGCTTCGAGATAGAGCGTAATACGCAAAATGTCAATCATCGTTTTCTCTCTATTTTCTTTTCTAATCCGCAGCAATTTATCTCTACCATGTTGGTAGGGAATAACATTGCTTTGGTTGTCTATGGTTTACAAATGGCCATCATTTTGGAGCCGTTTTTGTTTAGTATCACACAGTCACAAACTCTAACATTGTTATTGCAGACGATTGCTTCCACCCTTATTATCCTGATTACAGCAGAATATTTGCCTAAAACACTTTTTCGTCTAAATGCTAATTTTTGGTTGCGTTTCTTCTCGTTTCCGCTTCTAGTATGTTATACTGTCTTATTCCCGATCGCATTTGTTACCAGTCATTTTTCTAAAAGCGTCATTCGCATTTGGGGAAGTGGTGATGAAGAGCCGGTGAATGATCAGGATTTCGGACGGGCAGATATTACTCATTTTATCGAAGAGAATTATGACAATAAAGATGGGGAAAACCCGGAGTCCATCAATGATAATGATGTAAAACTCTTTCAAAATGTGTTGGACTTTTCTAAGGTAAAATTGCGTGAATGTATTGTGCCACGTACCGAAATAGTGGCTGTAGAGATCAATGAGACCCTTGAAAATCTTAAGCAAAAATTTATTGAAACAGGCTATTCTAAGGTTTTAATCTATGAAGATTCAATCGATCATATTATTGGTTATATCCATTCCTTCGATTTCTTTCAAAGTCCTAAAGATTTAAGGTCACGTATACGAGAGGTATCTATTGTTCCGGAATCGATGCCAGCTAACAAGCTTATGGAGTCTTTTATGCAACAAAAGAAGAGTATTGCCGTTGTAGTAGATGAGTTTGGTGGTACTGCGGGCATTGTAACCCTCGAAGATATTATGGAAGAAATATTTGGCGAAATCGAGGATGAGCATGATCGTTCTGAGTACATTTCTAAGAAAATTGCAGAGAATGAATTTATGCTCTCGGCCCGTCTTGAAATAGATGCCGTGAACGAAGATTTTAATCTTAAATTGCCTGAATCGGATGAATATGAAACCATTGCAGGTTTTATATTGAATCACTCGGGGAGTGTGCCTAAGGTAAATGATGAGGTGGAAATAGGGCATTATTGTTTTAAAGTCATTAATGCTATACCTACCAAAATAGAGTTAGTAAAGCTTACATTAAACCAAGAAAACATTAACGATTAGAAGATGGAGGTAAAAAGGTTTGTTTGTGGTCCCTTTCAGGAGCTTACATATATACTATATGATGATACGAAAGAGGCTGTTATTATAGATTGTGGTTGCGCAGATGACAAAGAGCGTCAACGTCTGACGGATTTTATTGAGCGTAAAAATCTCACTGTTGTAAAGCTTCTGAATACACATTTACATATTGATCATGTGGCCGGAAATGCTTTTGTGAAAGATAAATATGGCTTATCTCCTATGGCTCATAATGGCGATGTGTTCATTTATGAGAAAACACTGGAGCAAGCCGCCTTATTTGGTTTTCCTATGGAGAAGACACCACCGCCGGTTGAAACTTTTTTGCAAGAAGGTGATGTTGTTTCTTTTGGTAACGAAAAATTAAAAGTCATTCACGTACCCGGCCATTCGCCTGGTAGTATTTGTTTTTATAACCAAGAAGAGGGCGTCGCGATTGTAGGCGATGTGCTCTTTCAGGGGAGTGTGGGACGCACTGACCTCTGGGGTGGGGATACCGACTTGCTTTTAAATGGAATAAAGTCTAAACTTTTGAATCTACCGGATGAGGTTGTAGTGGCGCCCGGGCATGGAAATCTCACGACCATAGGTGAGGAACGTCTTAATAACCCTTATTTACGATGAGCAGAAGCCTTTTCTCCGTAGTTTTTCTCTTTTGTCTAATGATTTCTGCTGCACAGTCCGTTGGTAACAATGTGGTGGCGAGTGACAATGTGAAAACAGAGAGCAAAATTGTCAATTGGTCCATCGGTCATATCGTGACGGCGGGCAAGCATACCCGTACATTGCATGTGTATCCGGGAGCGCTGACGCCTTCTTATTATTTTTTGTACAATGAGGTCAAAGGTGATGTGGCTATAAGTTGTTTTCCAAATCCTGCCAAAGAGTATTTTTTCTTAGAACTAAAAACCAATGATTTTGAAAGGTTAAGGTGGGAGGTGTACAAGCTAAACGGCGAAAAGATAAAAGAGGGGAGCTCTGATTCTAATGTTATAAGAATTGATATTGCTGGCTTTAATTCAGCAACATATTACCTCAATGTGTTTGATCAAGATGACAAACGAATGTCAACAGCCAAAATTTTGAAAAAATAAGTTATGAGTATATCAAGACCATTTATTACTATTCTGTTTTTATTGTTGCTAACTCTTTTGCCGGCTCAGGTGCCATTTGCTTTTAGGTATCAGGCCTCAGTGCGTAACGAACAGAATAAACCAGTGCACGATGAAGTGACCTTTGAGATAAATCTTTTTGACGATGCAGATGCAGTAAATGAAATCTACAGTGAAGAGCATACGCTTAAACCAGATACTAATGGTTTGGTGGCTTTTTCTATTGGGGAAGGGCTGACGTCGGATGATTTTGCTACGGTAGTATGGGCCGAAGGACCTTACTATATACAGGTAATCTTGGATGGCGAAGAAATTTCCTATAGTCAGCTGGTAAGTGTGCCTTATGCCATGCATGCGCAAACAGCCAGTAAAATTCATGATTTACAGGAGCCTGTTTCCCCTGATGACCCTACAACCAAATCTTATGTGGATGCTGCATCTCTTGCTTTGACAGATACATTGACGAAGACCATTAATGCCACTAATCTTAGTACAACCGATTCTTTACTTAGAGCCTTGGAGGCTGTTAATTTGGCTTTGATTGATTCTTTGTCTAAAGCTTTGGCTGTGGCTCTTGAAGAATCCAAATCGTATTCCGATTCGTTAGCTATTGCTCCGAAAGATTTGGAAGTGGCCTCTTCAGGAGATACTTTAGTAATAGGGAATCAGAGATTACTAATACCAGGGATGTCAAGCGATAATATGCCCAAGTATAATACGCAATTGTTGCTTGGTGGTAGTTATCAGGAATCATTGACTACTGCATTTACGTGTAATGATAGTACGTATCTGCTTCTGGGGACTACGCATTCGGGAAATGGTGACGTCTCTGGTTTTCATGGTGAGGCTGATGTGTGGTTGGTTAAACTGTCGAAATCTTTAGAGGTAGAGTGGACTAAGACTTTAGGGGGAAGTGCCTACGATAATGGGGTGGTGGTGCTAGAAGAGGCCGATAGTTATGTGATAGGGGCCACTACAGAATCCGGTGATGGTGATGTGACATCGACTAATGGAGAGTTTGATATCTGGTTGTTTAAAGTGAATAAATCGGGTGAGTTGATCTGGGAAAAAAGCTTTGGTGGTGCCGGAACTGAGTTTGTAAATAGTGTCTTGTCTAATGGTAACGGAGGTTATTATATTGGTGCGACCACTTTTTCAAATGGTGGAGATATCAGTTATTTAAGTGGTGAGTCTGATATATGGGTGTTTGAGCTCGATGATGATTTGAATATGGTTAAAAGTCAAACATTAGGTGGCTCCTCATTCGATGCCTTGCATTCAATGCTTGTGGCATCAGATGAATCCGGGGCTCACTTGCAACTTTTTGCTACATCATCTTCTAACGATGGTGATATCGTTAACAATAAGGGGGCCTTGGATTTTGTTAGTGTAGCTTTAGATCAAGACCTTGAGGTGCTTTCAAATACTTGCTATGGAACTATGGATAATGAACAATTGACTAAGGTGCAGGTAGAAGACAATTATACCATAATGGCTGGTGCTTTGTTTGATGATAACTGGAGTGTCGGTTCTGGCAATCAGCTGAAAAATATATATGTTGAGAAGATTGGGAGTGCTGCTTTTTCTAAAACTTTTGGTGGTAGTGGTAGTGATGTCTTTGTTGATTTTTCAGTGAGAAATGATACAATTACCATTTTGGCACAAACGTCATCTCAAGATGGAGATGTGGCAGTATCTAAAGGGGGT
>DHQI01000070.1:29199-68237 GCA_002408065.1 Bacteroidales bacterium UBA5342 | reverse complement strand
TGGCAGTATCTAAAGGGGGTTCTGATGTTTGGCTGTTTCAGCTCTCGCCGGATGGTAGTATGCTAAACTCTAAAGTATATGGAGGTATTTATGATGAGACTCCTAAAGTTTTAGCTAGTTTGCCTAATGGCGGATGGTTGATAGGAGCAGAATCCGAGTCAAGTGATGCTGACCTGAGTATAAACGCCGGAGGTAAAGATGTATGGTTGCTTATGCTTGACCGAAATCTTAACTTGAAATGGCAAAAAAGTTATGGCGGTTCTTATACCGAATGCCTTACAGATGTCAAGGTTTTAGATAATGATAATTTTATCATTTGGGCTACCACATCTTCCAACGATTATAGTATAGATGGTTTGCACGATAAAGAAGGTAAAAGTGCTGATATCTGGATATTGAAAACTGAAAAAGAATAGTATGAGATTTTATCCAATTATTGTATTCTTAATCATAAGTTGGCGCTTAAGTGCTCTTACGGAGGTGCCACCGGAAAAACCTTCAGTTATTATAAATATTGTGCTCGACAATGTTAGTAATGAAGAGATTGACCGTTATAGTCATTTGCTTTCTGCCGATGGTTTGTTAAAACTAAGAAATGAGGGATCTACGCTTACGAGTGCATTTTATCCCTATGCTTCAAATGACCGCGCCTGTGATTATGCCTCTATCAGTACTGGTACATCGCCCCGATATCATGGCATTGTGTCAGATGATTGGTACATGCGAAACCGTAAGGGCTTTAAGTCTGCTGTACAGAGTAATCAGGCCTTAATAGTGGATGCTAAACGTCCTACTAAAGGTTTCGATGCCAAGAATATTGTGGCAACGACCATAGGTGATGAGTTGAAATTGAGCACGGTAGGTAAGTCTAAGGTGTTTAGTGTTTCGTTGGATCATACAGCCTCGGTATTATTAGCCGGTCATGCGGCCGATGGCGCTTTTTGGATGGATGATGTTTCGGGTAAATGGGTGTCGTCGGATTATTATATGGACGAGCTACCTGAGTGGGTGGTTGATTTTAATGATAAAAAATTTGCAGATTTTTATTTAGAGCAAGAGTGGGTTTTGTCTGGTAATATGCAAACGTACAATATGGATGTTACAGGGGCGCAGAAGCATTTGTTTCCGATTGATCTAAAGAAATATGTGTTAGAAGAGACTCCTTATAGTGTGATAAGGTCTACCCCGATGGGGCAGATGTTTGTCGAGGACTTTACCCGTGAAATCATAAAGAATGAGGAGATAGGTGTCGATGAGTATACCGATCTCTTATATGTTAATTTTTCATCAATTACCGATCTACGTTTGCATCAGGGAAAATACTCTATCGAAAAAGCAGATATGGTGGTTCGCCTAGATAAATCGATTTCAAAGTTGATAAATTTTCTCGATCAGGAAATTGGTACACATCGTTATCTGATAGCTCTGACGAGTACCAAACAGGTGGGTATGAGTGTGCAAGAGTTGCAAGAGCAGAGGATGCCCACAGGACGTTTTGACCCGGTCAAAGCACATGCGTTGCTTAACTCCTACCTGATGGCTATACACGGACAAGGAAACTGGGTCTTAAGCCTGCATAAACAACAGATCTATTTAAATAAAAAACTCATTGAAAAGTCGCATCTGGATTTAAATGCTTTTGAAGAACAGGTGGCCTCTTTTATGGAGGAGTTTTCGGGTATTAAATGGGCTTTGCCTTCATATAAACTGAAATATGCCGATTTTAAGGACGAAAGTTTTATGGCGATGCAAGAGTCTTACTTCCCCAGTCGCTGTGGAGATGTTTTTCTCAGTTACTTTCCTGGCTGGGCCGAAGCGACTAAGGGCTATTCTGTCGATTTTACGTTTAGCCACAATAATGCGGTGGTTCCAATGATCTTTTATGGCTGGAAAACGAAAAGAAGTGAATTAAATTCAAAGGTTTACCTTACAGGACTAGCGCCTACCTTGGCTACTATTCTAAATATAAGTATTCCTAATAGTTCGTCTAAAAATCTCATATTTGAAGAATTGAAAAAGAAATAGTATTTGTTGAGGAATATAAATTGTTATCTTTGCAGCATTGTATAAAACATTGGAATACTCCAATAAATGAGAAGATTACTAACTACTATAACGTTACTTTTTACGCTCTCTCTGTTGTCCTCTCAAGCACAACAGGGTTTTTCTGTGGGCGTGGGTGGCGGGCCAAACTATTTTTTTGGGAGTATCTCTGAATCTGAAAATACCTCGTTTTCTTTAGCTCTGGATGGTCGTTACAGTATTAATAGTCAGTTTTTTGTAGGTGTGTCTTATGTGCATAGCCACTTGCAGGCGTCACGATATAATGACAATAATTTAAAGACGCTTTATTTTGATACGCCTCTTAATGCTCTTAATCTTCACTTGGGCTTAGACCTTTTGAGTACGATTCAAAATACCGGACAGGATAATGCTCTGAAAATACTTCTTGATGTAGGAGCCGGCTTTGCTTTCTTCAATCATGAGGCTTATGAGTATGATCCAGGTACAAGAACCTTTCTGCCTGATGACTATCACAATGCAGAACCACATACATCGGGTACAGCTATACAGTTCAATGTTGGAGGTGAAATATCCTACCAACTTACCAATGACTTTTCAGTTTATTTTTCATCTATTGGTCATATTGCTAACAATAGCGATTTGGATGGTTACAACCGTTATTTAACAGATCACGATAACGATGATGCTACTCCCAAAGAGTATGTGGATACCTATAACGATCTATATTATACAGCTATTGTTGGTATGCGCTATAATTTTGGCGGTGCAGGCTCCGGCGGAGGTGGTCGTAGTTACGGGGGCGGTAGTAATCAAAAAATTTCCGGAGGCAAATTCATAATATGGGGCGGTCATGGAAGTATTTTCCAAAATTTCCGTTTCGATAGATTTTCAGGTAAAAAAACGCCTTCTTCGTCGATCAAAACAAATAGAAATAAATCTGTTCAAATCTTTTCAGGAGGCCGTTGGCAAAATCGTAAGTCGGGAAAAGCTTCTCTTCCTAAAAAGAGTAGATCGAGTCGTTTCTTGGGGCGTAAGTCTGATAATAACTTACCTAAGTAATCAAAAAAGAAAGTTTAGCGGTATTTATCTTCGGCATTATCTTCCAAAATGCTCAAGTAGCTTTGGTAGCGTGATAAGGCCAGTTTCCCATCTTCTAAAGCTTTGACTATGGCGCATCCGGGCTCGTGCAAATGGGTGCAGTTGTAAAACTTGCATTCTTTAGCTAATTCAAAAAACTCCGGAAAGAAGTGATAGACCTCTTCTTTTTGGAAATCTAAAGTGCCTATGCCTTTGATGCCTGGTGTATCAATGATTTGTCCCCCTTGGGGGAGATCAAACATTTCAGAAAAAGTCGTCGTGTGTTTTCCCGCCAGATGGTAATCACTAATTTCAGAAGTCTTAAGGTCCAGGCTGGGATAGATGGCATTGATGAGGGTCGATTTTCCGACACCACTATGCCCTGATAGTAGGGTGACTTTATCTTTTAATAAATCGGATAATGCTTCAATGTTTAGCTGTAGAAGTGCCGAGATGCTGAGGCACGGGTAACCGATGCTTTCATAAAGATTTTTTAGCTCACTAAGTCGTAATAAATCCTTTTCATTGTAGCAATCTACTTTGTTAAAGATGATGACAGCAGGGATATCATAGGCTTCTGTAGTCACAAGGAAACGATCGATAAAGGTTGTGGAAGTTTCAGGGTAATTAACCGTAGCAATAAGAATTGCTAAGTCAAGGTTGGCAGCTATAACGTGACTTTCTTTGGATAGGTTGATAGAGCGCCGTGTGAAATGATTCTTTCGGGTTTTTATTTCTTTTATAACGCCAACCCCCTCTTTTTCGTCGTATTGAAAAATGACATGATCCCCTACAGCTATAGGGTTAGTGCTGCGAAGCCCTTTCATTCTCAGACGGCCTTTTATGCGGCATTGTACGGTGTTATCCTCCGTTTTTACAGCATACCAGCTCCCTGTATTTTTTACAACTACTCCTGACTTCAAAATGTGGTTTATTAAAAGCTGTAAACTTCGTTATCGCTTAATAATTCTGCTCCCAGTGCTTTGAGCGTTTGCTCTGCATTGTCTATATCGTGAACGTCTACTATTAAAACAGCCTTCCCGTTACTATTACGATTGCGCCCATACGCTGTTTCCATATTAATATTCGCTTTTTCAAGCATTTGTAAGGCTGAATCAAGTCCGCCGACACTATCGTCCATGGGCAAGGCGATCACTTTACGCAATGAAACCGGGTGTTGCTTTGCTTTTAGGGCGCTCTCTGCTTTTTCTGGTTGGTCTACTATTAAATTCAAAATGCCCCACCCCATAGTTGTGGTGGATAGGGTCATGGCTTGTATGTTAACACCTGCATCAGATAAGATGTTTGTTATCTTTCTGAAATGACCGGCTTTGTTTTCTAAAAAAACAGAAACTTGAAATGCCATAATGATCTAGTATTAGTATTTAAAATTTAGGATTTCTTCCCCAATTCCATGATTTCCTTTATCTTGCTGTTGACGAAATCCCATCCTTTTTCGCCCCTGTGGGGAGCTGTGCATTTTTCACAAGACTTGATACCATTTTCTAAAAATATGGGATTTCCTCCACATTTATCTTTAAGAGCATAGAGTGGGCAATAGCAAAAGAGACAATTCATTTCATCCTCATCTATGTCGTGACAAGGAAAATATTCGCACTCCCTGTTTTGATAAAACTTATAGTTCATTGTGTTTGGGGAGCTGATAGGCATTGCTAATGAGTAACATATCGAGCAGTGTGATGGCTGCCATTGCTTCCACGATAGGGACAGCACGGGGTAGTACACAGGGATCGTGGCGCCCTTTAGCATCCAATACCGTTTCTTTTCCATCTACAGTAACTGTTTTTTGTTTCTGTAAAACAGTCGCAACAGGTTTAAAGGCTACTTTGAAGTAAATATCCTCGCCATTTGAGATGCCACCTTGAACGCCTCCGGAATTATTGCTCTTGGTGTGGATGCCATTTTCGTCTGATATAAACGGGTCGTTGTGGATAGAACCGCGCAATTTTGTGCCTTCAAAACCAGAGCCGAATTCAAAGCCTTTTGTCGCGTTGATGCTTAGCATCCCTTTGGCCAGCATAGCTTCCAGACGGTCGTAAACGGGTTCTCCTACACCTACAGGGACTCCTTGGATAACGGTAGTGATTGTGCCGCCTACCGAATCGCCAGCAGCTTTTACTTTGGCAACCAAGTCAACCATCTTCTTAGCGGTTTCAGGATCAGCACAGCGTACTGCATTGTTTTCAATCTCGGTAAAATCCAATTCAGTATAAGGTTTTGTTACCGCGATATTTTCGACCGAAGATGTGTAAGCGCTGATTTTAATCCCCATTTCTCGGAGAACTAATTTAGCAATAGCGCCGGCTACTACGCGGGCTATCGTTTCTCTGGCAGAAGAGCGGCCGCCTCCACGGTGGTCTCGTATGCCATATTTTTGAGTATAGGTATAATCGGCATGAGAAGGGCGAAATACGTCCTTCATGTTATCATAATCTTTACTACGTTGTTCTTTGTTTTTTATGAAAAAACCAATAGGAGTTCCTGTTGTAACTCCTTCAAAAACACCAGAGAGTAGCTCTACGCGGTCACTTTCATCGCGTGATGTGGTTATCTTTGATTGCCCCGGACGTCTTCTGTCCAATTCTGCCTGAATAAAATCTTCGTCAATCGTAACACCTGCAGGACAACCATCTATTACTCCACCTATACCTTGTCCGTGAGATTCGCCAAAGGATACTAATGAAAAAAGTTGTCCGTAAGAATTTCCTGCCATATTTTTATTGTTTTTAGGGTCACAAATGTACAATTTTATCAGCTATTTTTAAGACAGAAGAAAAAAATGAAACAATAAAAGTTGCCTTTTGTCGTTAATAAAGTGCACTTATCAAGATGATTATACTTGTTATGTGATGTGAAATAGAAATTTAATGTTTTTTTTATGTCTTTTTCTTGACATTAAAGTTTAGAATTCAGAAATGTATTTTGTAATTTTGCATTGTTAAACACCGATAGCTAATTATGGAACAAAAAAAGTCAGATAAAGCAAATCTGGAAAAAAGCAAAGGCATCTTCACTCAGATGGGGCTTTTATTAAGCCTTGGCGTGATGTTTATTGCGTTTGAATATACGCAGACTGACATCAAGGCCTCTGATTTTGAGGTTGTGGAAGAGCTTGTTATGGAGGAGGAAGCAATTCCTATTACACGTCAGGAAGAACCACCGCCACCACCGCCACCGCCACCACCGGCATTTACGGAAGTTTTGAACATTGTAGACGATGACGTTGAGCTTGACGAAGAATTGGAGCTTGATGACATGGAGATGGACGAAGAGGCTGAGGTAGAAATTATGGAATTTGAAGAGGAGGAAGAGGAAGACGATAACAAAGTCTTTATGGTTGTAGAAAAAATGCCTTCTTTCCCTGGTGGAGATGCAGCTCTTATGAAATACCTTCGTAAGAATGTGAAATTCCCTGCTATTGCACAGGAAAACGGTATTCAAGGCCGTGTATATGTGGAATTCGTGGTAAATAAAGATGGTCAGATCGTGGACGTGAAAATCCTGAAAGGTGTGGATCGCTCCTTGGATGAAGAAGCCGTACGTGTGGTTAAGAATATGCCACCTTGGACACCGGGAGAGCAGCGTGGTAAAGCAGTACGTGTATCGTACCGTCTGCCAATCAACTTTACTCTGAGATAATAAGAATTATCATAAGTATAAAAAAAGAGGCAAAGCATTAAGCTTTGCCTCTTTTTTTGTTATACAACAATTATTGTAAAATTCTGTTAAAATGATTTGTCATAACTTATTTGTATTATTAATTTTATGGACGAATCAATAAATTATACTTTATGGAAAGACTTTAAAATTTATTAATTATTCCGGGTGTCGTCCTGGTTTATCTTATAATTATTAAATTTTAAACCAATGAAAACTAAAAAATCAGCAAATGCTAACCTCGAGACGAGGCGTAGTGTTTTTCGCCAAATGGGCTTATTGTTCGCTCTGGGCTTTTTATTTATTGCTTTTGAATATGCCAGTACCGATGTGGTCTATTCAAGTTTTGAACCTACCCATGAAATCGTTGTAGAGCCGGATCAAGTGCCTGTGACGAAGGCTGAGCAACCTAAACTGCCACCTCCTCCTATTTTTATACATCAGATTTTGGTCATCAATGATGATGTCCCTGTGCCGGACGATGAAATAATCATTGATCTAAGCGAGGTGCCTGATATAACCATTTTTGAAACTTCGGAACCCGATGAGGTGGATACTGATGAGGTGTTTGTTGTAGCCGATAAAATGCCCGAATTTCCTGGAGGAACCTTGGCTTTAATGAAATTTTTGAGAAAGAATGTGCATTATCCCTCATTGTCCCAAGAATTAGGGATTCAGGGTAGGGTTTATGTACAGTTTGTTGTCAATAAGCGTGGCGAGATAGTAGATGTTAAAATTATGAAAGGGGTCGATGCTCAACTGGATGAGGAAGCTCTTAGAGTGGTGAAAAGTATGCCGGCCTGGACACCTGGAGAACAAAGCGGAAAAGCGGTTAATGTGTCGTTTCAGTTGCCTATTAATTTTAAGTTGAGGAATTAGAAAATCATTATAGTTGATTAGCTGAAGCACGGTAGAAATGTTGTATTTTTACCGTGCTTTTTTATACTACAAGATGAGACAGAAACAAAAGCCGGATTGGCTAAAAATCAAACTCCCGCAAGGAGAGAATTATCGTAAACTGAAGGGGATTGTTACTGAACATAAGTTGCACACGATTTGTACTAGTGGGAAATGTCCTAATATGGGCGAATGCTGGAATAATGGAACTGCTACTTTTATGATATTGGGTGAAATATGTACCCGAGCTTGTAAATTTTGTGCTACAATGTCGGGCAAGCCCTTAGCTCTGGATTTACAAGAGCCTCAAAAAGTAGCCGAATCGATTAAATTGATGGAGCTTAAACATGCTGTGATAACTTCTGTAGACAGAGATGATTTGGATGATTATGGTGCCAAACACTGGGTAGATACAATCAAGGCTATTAAGCGGGAATGTCCGGGTGTGACGATGGAAGTTCTGATTCCGGATTTTCAAGGCAGAGAGGATTTAGTACAAATGATCATAGAGGCTAAGCCTGATGTTATTTCGCATAATTTGGAAACGGTTCGCCGATTAACAGCTCAAACGCGTAGTCGTGCTGATTATGATACGAGTCTTAAGGTCTTGAAACAGATCGGGGAGTCTGATTGTGTAGCGAAATCCGGCATTATGGTCGGTTTGGGGGAGAAGGATGACGAGGTTTATGACTTAATGGATGATTTAAGGGCTGTAGGATGCGAGATGATCACTATTGGGCAGTATTTGCAGCCGTCGCCTAAGCACTTGGAAGTGGTGGATTATGTGACACCTAAAACTTTTCTGGAATACCGCAAAGCAGGATTCGAAAAAGGTTTTCGTGTTGTCGAGAGTGCGCCTTTGGTGCGTTCGTCATATCACGCTACGGTATAAATATACGTCAGGAAAGCAGTTGAGAGCCTGTTTGGTGCTGCTTCTGTATTGCTACTTGATATTGCATTAATACAGAAGCCCAAACATCCAAAGTGGGATTTTACTGCCAAAACCAAATTCAATATTGTCAGCCGCAATGTAGCTGTTGGGTATATCGGCTATTTGCCTATAGCTTTTCCCTTTGCCGCCTACCTCGAACAGGTAGGTCTTGTCAATCAGAAAATCCCCCTTTTTAGGAATGTGTATCTTATGTGCTTTACTCAGTTGATTAAGGAAAAATGTCTCCCTTAATGTTCCCGTATCAGGGATGTGGTTCAGGGCAAAATGCATTGAGCAGTTGTTCAGATAAAGCTTATCCGGTTTGGCAAGTGCGCTTCCCACGCTGCTCTCTTGTAGCACGGGTGTTATTAAGCGGGCTTTCGCCAAAAAGTCTAACAATCGCAGCAGATTATTTCTGGTAGTATCCAGGTTTTTACTCAAATCAGAAATGTTGGGTTTAAAAGGAACAGCATTGCTCAGCATACTTAGTAGCTTTGTGAGCTTTGTTGTGGTTTTAAACTCTATAGGATATATAGCTGGCAAATCATTTTCGATGATCAGGCGTAGGATGCTTTGTAATTTTTCGTAGTAAACATCTTCTCCTTCATTAATAAAAGGGTAGGCGCCGTACTTCAGGTAATCGTTAAATTCTTTGAGGGGGCGTATCTTAGTATTGATTTCGGCAGCCAATTTACTATGAGACGAAAGAAGTTCTTTCAAGCTCACTTCCGGCAGTTCTATTCCCTTATTAATGTGCAAATATTCGCGAAACGAGAGTTCGTGCAGATTATAAACCACGGCTCTGCGGCTAAGGTCGGCTTCTCCCTTTAGGATGTTTAGAGCCGATGAACCGGAAAAGAAAATCTTAAGATTTGGATTAAAGTCATAGATATTCTTCAGGTCGCGTGACCAGTTTTCGTATTTATGCACCTCGTCCACAAAGAGGTATTTGCCTCCCATTTTGTAAAATTCTTCTGCTGTTTCCACTAAGGTATTTTCAGCAAAATAAAAATGGTCTAAGCTAATGTAAAGACATTTGTCCGCATCGTTAATTTCCTCCATCAGTTGTATGAGCAGGGTGGTTTTGCCTGTGCCGCGTGCGCCTGTTATACCAATCAGTTGTTTGCCTCTGGGTATACTGTGGTACAGGTAACGTTTTATGCTGGTATCCGTGTCCTTCAGCTTCCGGTTCGATAAGTCAAATAGTAGTTCCATAGCTCAATAATTTGATGCAAATATAGAACTGATTTCTGTAAGGAGCAAAATAAATTTAAAAATGTTGAATCAAAAGAACAATAAATTTTCAAATATGTGTTGACAAAAGACCATATAGTTGATGAAGTGTTGTATGTAGAGAGCAATGAAAAGCGAAAAATGCTTTGTGGAAAGAGCGTAAAATACCAGGTGTTTTGTGAAAAAGCAATAATGTATTGAACTAAAAAGCCACTCATAAGGAGCAGCTTTTAATTCTTAAATCATTTTTAGAGTTGGCCTTAACTACAATTACTATTGCTGGTTTTTGGTTCACAGCTTTTCTCTTCTTTTTTGTCGCAACATTCACCTTTTACAGTAACTTCAAAACCAATTTTTTTAAAGCTTACTTTTAGTTTTTCTACGTTGGTTTTATCTGTTCTGAAGGTAAGCTCTGCTGTTTGTGCTTTTAAGTCGCATTTCAGGCCTGTGACGCCTTTTTCAAAAGCGATGTTTTTTTCTACTTTCTCCACACAGCTATGGCAGTGGAAGGGTACATTAAATACGACTGTTTCTTTCTCTTTTTTTGCATAAGTTGCAATGGTGAACATACACATAACAACAAGTAATAGATTTTTTTTCATAGTTTAAAATTTTATTAGTGTTTTATTCTC
The DNA here is from genome assembly GCA_002408065.1 of Bacteroidales bacterium UBA5342. Classification (GTDB taxonomy): domain Bacteria; phylum Bacteroidota; class Bacteroidia; order Bacteroidales; family UBA5342; genus UBA5342. Next base: position 57,764 of record DHQI01000070.1, on the reverse strand, counting down.
TTTCGATTGCCCAACGAATACCGACATAAACCTTGATGCCGTGAACCGGTCCCCAAACCATTGATGCATCAAAGTCCGCTCCCCAAGGGTTACCTGCATCTATAATAGGCTGATCCATTTTAAAGTTTGTCAGGTTTTCGCTGCCAACATAAATGCTCCAGGTACGGAAATATTTGGTGATTTGTGTGTTTATCAGGGTGAAGGGGGCAAATTCATTTTCCCAATTATCGCCATCCGGCATACGTCCGCCACCATTAAATTGTGTCGTAAAGTCTATCTGCCATTTTTTGAGGGGCGTTTGGTAGCTCGCAGCTATCAGACCTTTGTAGCGATTGGTGAGTGGTTTTTCTCTCAGTTCATTCCCAATCGTCATTTTTACATCTGTCAGGCGGTAAGCCAAGGTTAAATCCAAACCTTTCAGAACTTCGTAACTCAACTGCGTTTGTACCGCATGAGAATAAGACTGCCCGTTTAGGTTGTAAAAACTCACCTTGTGCGGATCTGAGTCCACATCCGTCACCACTTGTTGCAAGAAGTTGGTGTAATAATAATCCGTAGCCCAGGTCGCTTCGCGTCCGGCCAGGTCAAAGTATACCGTAGAGCTCACTCCGCTGTTTACCGCTTTTTCCTGATCTAAGTTGTCAGCTATGTCTATGCTTCGTGAGCTGGCAAAGAGGTAAGAGTTTTCCGCTAAAATATTGGCCGAACGGTAGCCCATACCAACGTTAGCCCGTAAGTGTAAATGGTCATTCACATTGTATTTAGCATGAAAACGCGGCGTGGCAAAAAGGCCGTACTCGTTGTGGTAATCGGCACGCAAACCTCCTAAAAGAATCAGTTTATCGTTTAGCTTATAGGTGTATTGCGCAAAGATGCCAGGCACGACTTCCTTCCTTTCATATAGGGTCGTATTCAGCGTTTCATCATAATCGTCGTACATCAAGGAGGCTCCCACACTATATTTGTGATTAGTATGGTTATTCACTATACTTTGATAGATGGCATTCAAATAAGCATTTGTTTGTGTTGCATCGTAATTTGTGTTTCCAAAAAATGAATTTTGCTGATGATAACTACCAGACATCTGAATGCCAAGGCTGGTGTTGCCTTCATTGTCGAACACAAATCCTTGTTTGATAAAGCCCTCGTAACGTTCCGTTGCAATGTCAATGCCATAAGCTGACTCATCTCCATTGTAATAAGCCTTTTGACCTGATTCACGGTCCTCATTAATGACTTTAATGCCGTATTGAGCACTATAATTGTTCTTGGTGTAGTTCCAACGGTTAATTATATTTATTTGCCTGAGCATAGGCATATCTAGAAAACCATCATTGTTTTCATCGATCGGACGACTATCATCTTTGACGTGAACCAGCAGCATAGTGCTAAGTCCTGGTATGAGCTTGAGTGAAGCATTTATATTCATCTCTTTACGACCAGCACTGCTGCCAAAGGTATTAACAAACAACTTTTCTGAATTCTGTGGTTTTTTGTATTCCACGTTGATTTGTCCACTTATAGCTTCATACCCATTTGTTACAGAAGAGGTGCCTTTCGAAACCTGTATGGCCGACATCCAAGGCCCAGGAATATATTCGAGCCCATAGACAGAAGCTAGTCCTCGAAAAGCTGGCATGTTTTCAGTCATCATTTGCACATATAAGCCCGAAAGCCCTAATAAACGGATTTGTTTTGCGCCGGTAGCAGCATCACTGTAGCTCACATCTACCGATGGGTTTGTGGTGAAGCTTTCTGCCAGATTACAACAGGCGGCTTTGCACAACTCCTCACCGGTGATATTGGTGGTGTTTAGTGGCTCTAAACGCGAGATGTGTGCGCCGGGAGCTTTTGCTGCAACTTCTACTTCGTTCAGTGTTTTTTCATCAGGCAGCAGGACAATCTTAAGATTATTGTCATTAGGCTTAACGTTCAATATCTGATCGGTATAGCCTAAGAATTTGATGACCAAAATGGATGATTTATCATTAGCGGGCAAGCTGAATTTTCCATTAATATCAGTGGACTGTCCTTCGCTGGTGCCTTCCCAGTAGACGCTGGCGCCTATGATGGGGGTGCCGTCTTTTTCGGTGACAATGCCTGAAATATTTTTAGAAAAACAATTTGCTGCTATGACCATCATCACTAGGGTCAAAACAGTATGTTTCATTTTTTTTAGATTTGATTTATTATAGAATATAAAAACGGGTGTTTATATCTTTTAAATCAAATGAGGTAGGTGCACAGCAGACTCCTGTAATAATCCGAACCGGAAGGTAAAGGAGGTGTTTTTTTGTGATAGGTTGTTGAATGGTGTTTTTCGTCAACTAATGGATTAAAACTAAGGTACAAGAAAAGGTCTGAAACACTGATGTTAAATTCTTGTATTTCTTTTTTATCAAAGAAAGTTGGTGTTTGAGTTAGGTAGTAATGTTCTTTGTGGTGTTCGTGGTTGGTATCATTATGTGAGCAGCACTCTGTGGTATTCTCACAGCTTGAAGAATTATTGCTGCAACACTGTGGGTTCTCAGGTTCAGTTTCCAATGTAAGTAACTCAATGGATATGTTTGTATTGCCACAGGGGATACAGGTATCCTTACTTAGGTATAAACCTATTGTTTCTCCAAATAACAATCCCGAAAGAGCCAGAGAAAGTACAATATGTAATGCCTTTTTAATCATCGCAGCAAAGATAGGTAAAGAGCTTTATATTTTGACATCCCTCGAAATAATGATTTTTGGCTATCTTTGTTCTATATCAAATACAACACTTCGTTAAACTTTCAATTATTAGAATCACAAATTCCAATACCACACTGATATTTATTGCTATACGACAAATATGAGGTTTTTGTAAATATCTAGAATCAAATAAATATAAAATTTTGACGGACTATTAAAAATAATGACATTATGAAAAATATTAATTGGGGAATAATAGGCTGTGGTGATGTGACTGAGATGAAAAGTGGACCTGCTTTTTCTAAAATAAAGGGTAGTCAACTCGTCGCCGTGATGAGGCGCGATGCTGAAAAAGCTGCAGATTATGCCCGGCGTCATCAGGTACCGCGTTGGTACAATGATGCTGCTGATTTGATTGATGATCCTGAAGTAAATGCCATCTATGTAGCTACACCGCCATCTACTCATGCTGAATATGCCATTCGGGCTATGAAAGCCGGTAAGCCGGTATATGTAGAGAAACCTATGGCCAGTACTTATGCTGAGACTCAGGAAATGCTTAAAGTCAGTGAGGAGACTGGAATGCCGCTATTGGTAGCTTACTACCGTCGTTCTTTACCAGGATTTCTGAGGATGAAATCTATGATAAAAGAAGGTGCGATAGGTCAAGTGCTTTTTGTTAATATTCGTCTTTGTCGCCCGGCTAATGATGAAGAAAAAACTGGTAAAGCTTGGCGTACGCAACCCAACATCTCTGGTGGAGGGATTTTTCACGATTTAGCCTCACATCAGTTAGATTATCTTGATTTTGTCTTTGGCGAGATAATAGAAGCTAATGGTGTGGCTGTGAATAATGGTGGTTTTTATCAGACTGATGATACGGTACTGGCTTCGTGGAAACATTGCTCAGGCGTAGTTGGCAGCGGCACCTGGAGCTTTGTCACTAATATGGATGGACGCCAAGATGTCTTGGAAATAGTAGGTACTGAAGGACGTCTTGAATTATCTTCATTCGGACATACGCCATTGCTCCTTTATAAAGAGGGTAAAGAAGAAGAGATTTATTATGATGTCCCTGAAAATATTCAATATTTCCTGATTAAACAAGTGGTGGAGCAGCTACAGGGTATGGGGCAATGTGTAAGTACTGGAAAAACAGCTGCGCGTACAAGTCGTGTTTTGGAAGAAATTATTGCTTAGCAAGCTCCCCTTGCACAGGGGCTGTTGCTGATGAAAATTCCAAAGAGTGCTCCTAAAGCTGCACTTTTGAAGATGTCTTGTGATGCTAACACTTCCATATGTTGTCCTTCGGTATAGTAGAAATAGGCAAAACCTGCTACGGCACCAATAAGCATAAAAATGATGGTGCGACGAAATTGTTTACCATTAAAAATTGTTTTTAGTCCGGCTCCTTTTTTGACTTCTACGTCCTTGAAATTTGAAATATCCATTTTTCTTTCTTTAGTTGACAAAAATAAGAAATAGAATTGGTATAATATGGGGTAATCTTCTGAAAGCAAGTTTTGTGTGACTTAGGTTACAGTTTGGCTAAAGCGATGCGATAGGTCCTTCTTATAAAAAAGCTAGATGTTGCAAAAAGTGCATTATCCAAGACAAGGTTATTGAGTCTTTGTATATCATTATTCTGAGTTAAAGAAAGGGGGGTTGTAGTGTAAGGCTTTGGTGATTAAAGTAGTCTATTCATCGGAATAGTGTACCAAAACTTTACGGTAAGCATTGAAGATACGGGATTTAGAGATAAAACCAACGTATTTTTCGTTTTCTACCACGGGTAAATTCCAGGCGCCACTTTGTTCAAATTTGTACATCACACTTTCCATAGCATCTGAGGTTTCTACTATGGCTGGCGGGCGGCTCATAAGCTGAGTCACTTGGAATTTGTCATATTTTTCGGGGCGGAACATCAGGTTACGGATGTCGTCGAGCAATACGATGCCGTGCAGGTGTTGATCCTTATCGATGACGGGGAAAATATTACGTTTCGATTTAGAAATGACTTTAACCAATTCGCCCAATGTGGCTTCAGGAGCTATTGGATCCAAGTCTGTTTCTATCACTGAATGCAGTTTCATCAGGGTCAAAACGGTTTTGTCCTTATGGTGTGTCAAAAGCTCTCCACGTTGTGCCAAGCGTTTGTGATAAATGCTGTGAGGTTCGTAATATTTAATCGTTATGTAGGATATTACCGCAGCCATCATTAGCGGTAAAATTAGGCCGTAACCGCCTGTTAATTCGGCAATAAGAAATATCCCGGTAAGGGGGGCGTGCATTACCCCAGCCATCATGCCAGCCATGCCTACCAATACAAAGTTGCTATATGAAAGGTCAAAACCCAGTTGGTTAAACACAAAAGCGACCAAAAAACCGGAGATGGCTCCCATAAAAAGTGTCGGTGCAAAAACACCTCCCACACCTCCAATGCCTGTAGTGATGGATGTCGCAAAAACTTTGAGTAAGAGTATGGCTAAAACATAGGCGAAGATTAACCATTCATTGTTAATATTTTGGATGAGTGTGTTTTGAGTGATGTCTTGAAAGTTGTCTGACAACAAGATGGATATAGTGCCGTAGCCTTCTCCATAGAGTGCAGGGAATAAAAATATTAAGCAGGACAAAATGATTCCACCTATGGCGAGACGTTTAGCCGGAGATTTAATGTTAGCCAATCGTCCTTCTGTCTTGCTTAGTTGGCGTGAAAAATAAACCGAGAGAATACCGGTAGCTATCCCCACGACAATAAAGAAAGGAATGGTCGTCAGCTCGAATGGAGCACTCTGTGAAAAGTTGAAATGAGCGGCATCACCTTGCAATAAATAGGCTAATGAAGCAGAAGTGACCGAAGAAATTAATAGTGGTACTAATGAGGCCATGGTAAGGTCTATCATTAATACCTCTAAGGTGAAAACAAGACCTGCGATAGGGGCTTTAAAGATGCCGGCAATGGCTCCTGCCGAACCACACCCAACTAACATGATCAGTGTTTTGTGATTAAGTTTAAAGGCGCGTCCCAAGCGTGAACCGATAGAAGCACCAGTCAGCACAATAGGGGCCTCGGCTCCTACCGAACCACCAAAACCGATGGTCAGAATACTGGAAATAACTGATGACCAAGTGTTGTGTTTTTTGAAACGACCTTGCTTTTTTGATATGGAATACAGGATTTTAGATACACCGTGAGAAATATCATCCTTGATTACATATTTGACAAAAAGAATGGTAAGAATAATACCAATAAGCGGAAAAATAACAAACAGATAATTGCCGTGTCCCTTAGAATAGTGCATCACAAATTCGTGGGTGTGGTGCACGGCCGATTTGAGTATAAATGCAACAGTAGATGTGGTGATACCTATCGCTATGCTCAATAATATCAGTAGGTTCTGATTGTTGGCTTTGAGATGGTTTATTGAGTTGTCAAAAAATTTCTTCATAAATAATTTGCCTTGAGGCTTTATGGCCGCAAAAGTACAAAAACACTGGTCAATTTGTTTGTTTTGTTTGAAAAGAATGATTTTTTAGATCTAAGACACATCAGATGCTTTGGGAGTCATCGTCTCTATTGCCACTTAAGTCCTTTGGGGTATTCAAGCTTATAACATTACTATAAAATAGAGGGGGAAATACTAAAAATCCCACACATTATGATATATTTGCAAAAATCAAAATAATTATAAATCAAAAGCAAATAAAATCGAATTTAGAATGAAGATTTTCAATTTAGTATCCAATATTGTGATTATTGTAGCGTTTGTATTAGTGTGGATTTTACATCCCCAAAGTACAAATGATAATGTAAGTGCACCGCCAAGTGATTCTACTTCTTGTCAGCATTTACCTGTGGCTTATGTTAACATTGATTCTATAATTATGAATTATCAGTTAGCTATTGACTTGAACGAAGAGCTAATGAAACAACAAGAAGATGCACGTACAGATCTGACCGCTAAAGCGCGAAAATTGGAAGGCGAAATGGCGACTTTTCAACGTAAAGTAGAAAATAACGGATTCTTAACCATGGAGCGTGCTCAGAGCGAGCAACAGCGTTTATTAGGTGAGCAACAAAAGCTGGAAGAAATGCAACAGCGTTTGTCTAATGAGTTGGCATTGAAACAGCAAGACCTTAACGAACAAGTGATGGAAGCCATTACCGGTTATGTGAAAGAATACAATCAGGAAGCTAAATACGAAATGATTTATACCCAAACAGGTGGTATAGGTACTGTGCTCCTGGCTGGTTCGGGCTACAACATTACAGCGCCTATTCTTACTGCACTGAACGAAAAATACGCCGAAAAATAATTACGAATTTTAGAATTACGAATTACGAAATTATCACTCGTAATTCGTAATTCCCAATTCGTAATTCCCAATTCGTAATTAAAAAAAGTGGTTCTCAATTATATCTGGATAGGATTCTTTTTAATCGCCTTTGTGGTCGGTTTGATACAGCTTATTTTCTTTGGAAATTTTGAGGTGTTCCCGGCGATGATGTCTGGCGTGTTTGATTCTGCTAAAACGGGTTTTGAGATTTCATTGGGACTGACCGGAGTATTGACGCTTTGGTTAGGTATCTTAAAGGTGGGTGAGAAAGGTGGCGCTATCAACGGTTTATCGCGCTTGCTGTCCCCTTTTTTGCAAAAACTATTTCCTGAATTAGGAAAGAATCACCCGGCCTATGCTTCTATTACGATGAATATAGCGGCTAATATGTTGGGGCTTGATAATGCTGCGACTCCCATTGGCCTTAAGGCTATGAAGGAGATGCAGGAGAGCAATAAAACCAAGGACACTGCCAGTAATGCTATGATTATGTTTTTGGTCCTCAATACTTCCGGCTTGACTATTATCCCGGTTAGTATTATGGTATATCGTGCGCAACTGGGGGCAGTTGATCCTACTGATATTTTTATTCCGATTTTATTAGCCACTTTTTTTTCTACACTAGCTGGTTTGATATCGGTGGCAATTTATCAGCGCATTAATCTATTTAACAAGGTGGTGATGGCTTATCTGGGCGGACTTCTGGCCTTGGTGATTTTTATTATCTGGGGCATTGCTCAGTTAGAGCCCGAGCAGGTGAAGATAGTTTCGCAGACGGCTGCTAATGTGATTTTGTTTTCCATTATTATCTTATTTATTTTACTTGCTGTACGCAAAAAGATCAATGTCTACGAGGCTTTTATCGAGGGGGCAAAGGATGGCTTTAAGATTGCAATAGGCATTATTCCCTACTTGGTCGCTATCCTAGTGGCTATCGCTGCTTTTCGTGCTTCTGGCGCTATGGATATGTTTATTGGGGGAGTGAAATATGTGTTAATTGCATTAAATGTGGATACGAATTTCGTAGAAGCCCTGCCTACTGCTATGATGAAACCCCTCAGTGGTAGCGGTGCACGTGGTATGATGGTGGATGCAATGACGACTCATGGTGCCGACTCTTTTGTAGGGCGAGTAGCCAGTTGTGTGCAAGGTGCTACAGATACTACATTTTATATTATTGCCGTCTATTTTGGTTCGGTGGGTATTAAAAAGACCCGTTATGCTATTCAGTGCGGATTAATTGCGGACTTTGTAGGTATTATCGCAGCGATATTAATAGCTTATTTGTTTTTCGGATAATAATAACTCAAGACACTTTCATTATGTTTCATCGCGCTCTTCTGAAATCCTATATCATAGCAGCAATCATCATTGTTTTATGTTTGCTGCCAGGTCAGACTTTTCCAAAGGTGGAGCAACCCATCATTGGCTTAGATAAGCTCGTCCATATATTGATGTATGTTCCTTTAGCTTGGACCATGGTTTTTGGATTTAAGTTGCAAAAACGCCATCCAAAACTTACTGAAAAAGCTTTTCTCTATACATTTGTTATTGCCTCGGCATATGGTGCTTTTATCGAACTACTGCAGTTTGCACTGACTCCCGACCGAGCGGCCGAACTTTGGGATTTTGTAGCCGATGTAGCTGGCGTGCTACTTGGCTTATTGACTTATAAAATAGGAGAGAAGCTGATTCTGTTTTGGAATAAAATCTTCAAGAAATCCTGAAAGATATGACCTGTCCTTGTAAATCCGGAAAAGAATATCCACAATGTTGTGCGCCGATTCATAAAGGAGAGCAGGCGGCTAAAACGGCTGAAGCTTTGATGCGTTCACGCTATTCAGCCTTTGTGTTGGCAGATATTAATTATTTGATGCGTAGTCATCATAAATCGACACGGCCACTGAGGGATAAAAAGAATATTCTGAATTTTGCAAAATCCGTCACTTGGATGGGGCTACAAATAGTAAGTAGCAAGGCCGGCAAAGAAACAGATACCGAAGGGTGGGTGGAATTTAAAGCCACTTATCTGGAAAATGGTCGTCCACAATGCATACATGAAAATTCCTACTTTGTAAAAGATAAGGGGATTTGGTATTACAAAAGCGGTGAACACAAATAACTATGATGGAAGAATCTAAAAAAATAGCCTTAGTCACCGGTGCTAGTAAAGGGATTGGTAAAGGCATCGCACTGAAATTGGCAGCTTGCCACTACGATGTGTTTATTGTTGGGCGTGATGTGAATGCTTTGGAAAAAGTAAGCCGGGAAGTCTCGGGTTTAGGCGTCAATTGTGCTTATAAGGCTATTGATTTGTCTTTGCCCGAAAGTGCTGAAGCAGTAGTAGCAGCCGTAATACAAGAATACGGACAATTGGATTTACTTGTTAATAATGCAGGTTATGCCAGTGCCCTGAAAGTCAGTGAAACCTCTATAGATGTTTGGGACAAAACCTTTGCGCTAAATGCCCGGGCGCCTTTTTTTATTAGTAAAGCGGCCGTAGAGCATTTACAGAATAGCACGAAACCTATAATAATAAATATCAGTTCTGTGGTTGGTTTTAAAGGTTATGCTAACCAGGCAGCTTACGCTTCGTCAAAGCATGCTCTTACGGGTTTTACTAAAGTTTTAGCTAAAGAAGTTCAGCCTCTGGGCATACAAGTGCACCTGATTTCTCCCGGTGGGGTGAATACCGAGATGGTACAGGAAATGCGCCCGGATATTGATACAACAGAACTGATTCAAGTAGAAGAAATAGCCGAAATAGTTGAATTTATTGTTTCCCGAAAGGGAAAAGGAACCATCGATCATTTTTATATCCGACGCGGATCCGGTCTGCCTTTTGACTAAAAAGACATCAGATTTAGTCGTCTATCTCCAATAGTTCAAAACCATTCTCAGCATTCAATTTCCGGCCAGCTTTTTCGGTGATGAGTTCCTGTATAATCACTTCCCCGATATGCCAGGTCACAACACCCGGCCAGCAGCAACCTGTCAAGGTTTTATTCCCTCTACCAAAGGAGGAGTGTAGGTGAAGTTTTGCTTCGCCGCTCTCATTAGTGAAGATGCTTCCCACGCCAAACATTTCGCTCACGCCATCCGTGTGCAGGTATTGTTTTTCCGGTTTAGCTGCTGCGCCATCTACAGGACCTACCACAATTTTACTTTGATCTTCTGCGCCACCTACAACCTGTACATACGCTGAGCTAATGTTCTGCTCTTTGGCAAAAGCCTGAATGGTGTCGGTAAGTACATCGCCGTGCTCCAGCCGGAGGATGAAGGTGCGTCCTTGTTTTGCTTGGGTGTATTTCATCGTAAAAAGGATATGAAAATAAGTAAACTGATGATTATAATGATTAGTGGCAGGATGAGTTTTTTCTGCTTGTAGGTAGCTGAATCCGTGTCGGTAGTCTTGCCATCTCTCCACGAGCGAAATTCAACATGTTTTAACTGTTCATTTTCCATATCGAGCAGAAAGATGCCATCGTTAGGAATAGCATGGTCGTATTCCAGCATTTGGCGACGGGTGGCTTTATCTTTGAGCGATATGGCCGAATGACCCGATTTAACATCCACAATATATCTTTTGCCGTCTTTGCTGACGATGTAATCCGGTTTTATACCAATGCTTTCCTTTTTATTATCCACATAAAAAACATGATGGGCTACATATTGTTCGTGTTCTATTTTAAAACCCTGTTTTATAAGAAAATCACGACCACGCTTTTCCATCTTAGTGCCTCTTTTGAAACGCTTACGAATATTTCTTTTTTCTAAATATTGTTTTGTTAACAGCCTTAAAAGGAAAAAGAAAAGCACAAAAATAGCGGTGATATAGAGGTATTCTATGTGGCTATTTAGGGGCATGTGAAAATGTATATTTGTTAGTTTCTTTAATAAATGTCTCTACATAGTGCCAGTCTTACCTCTCATCGGTTTGTTTACTGTTGCACATTATTTGCTTTGATACCTAGGATTAAAAGTACTACCGCCAGGCTAATACAAACGAATAAACTTATAGTATAGCTACCGGAATATTTTAAGGAAAGGCTGAAGATGTAAGGGCCTATGGCACTGGCAATCACTGTCCAGCTCATAGCAAAGCCGGAAATACTTCCCAAATGTTTAGTGCCGAAAAAGCGGGGCAAGGTGACTGTATTTATTATGCTGAAAACACCTGAACAGATGCCAAATCCTGCCACTAAGAACCAATAAGCTGCTGATGAGTTGGCTAGCTGTGTCAGCGCTATACCGGAAATAATAATGCCGGAAAGGTGCAGTATAAGTAGGTATTTTAGTTTGATGTAATCGCTAAGCCATCCACCAATGAAATTGATGGAAACCGCCACAAAAGAAGCCGGTAAGAAGACTGAAATGGCTTTGCTACTATCCCAACCAGCTTCGCCAAAGAGTGATACGATATGAAAGGTCAGAGCGGTGATAAAAAGCGCATGTAGGGCAAATGTTAAGTTGAAGACCCAGAAAGAGTATTGGTGAAGAGCTTCTTTTAGAGTGAATTGTTTAATGGTCGCCTGCGTGTTTTTGCTTTTTTGTTTGGTTTTTAATTTTCCATCGGGCTGTAATCCACAATCACGGGCGTTATCCCTAAAAAAGACAAGGGCGAAAAACACAAAAGCAATTCCTAGTATCAAGCCCATTTGAAGCCAGGCACCGCGCCAGCCCTTGTTGTCTATCATCTGATTGAAAAGGCGTGGGGCATAAGAGAAGCCGAAAGAGATAAAAACGCCCATTATTGCATTGGCCAGGCCGCGGCGTGCCTCAAACCATTTCATCACCATGTTGCGACTTACCATCGTCAGGATGCCCTGACCGAAAAAACGAATACCAAAGAAACCAATGACCAGAGCTGCAATGCTAAGGTATTCAGGCTTGATAACGGGTATTAGTTGCGATAAGCCGGAGGTGATAATGTCGATTTTAGAAAGGTAGATAAGCACCAGGCCCAACATAAAGCCTGCCAGCATAGCCATGATGCGGGCGCCGTATTTGTCATAATATTTACCCGCTTTGGTAATGAGCAAGCCACTGCTGATAGTTCCTATCATATAGGCTAGGCTCAATGAGGTGCGTTCTATCTTGAGGGCTTCGATCAAATGATCGGTAAAAACGGACACACCCATCGTTTGTCCGGGGATGCTCATCACCACCCCTAGGGTACCGCCAATCAGAATTATCCAACCGTAAAAGAAAGGGAATTTGTTTACCCGAAAGGGGAAAGGGGTCGTCTTTAAATTCATCATGCAAAGAAAATGATAAAATGCTTATGATACTTCTTAAAAATAAATAAGTGCTGAATAAGCCAAAAACCGCGACGTGCCTTCGCGCAATTGCCCGTGAGGATTCACGCCATTGTAAACACGCAAATAATGACCTATGGTTTTGGTCGCCCCATCTTTTGCAGGAGTGTAATCATAGCCTATATAGGCATTGATGCACCATTTGCGTTCTTCTTTTACATCTTCTTGGTAGTTGTATTGGATGCGGTTACGGAACTCTACCGAAAGGTTAGGGTGCCATTTATCGTTGCTCGCAAAGCCTTGGGTTTGTTTGTAGTTGAGCTGTAAATAGTATTCAGCCCAGCGATGACTCAGGTAGAGTGTATTGTTGCCTATCTCATTTTCAGATAAAGAGTAATAGCCTTCTTTAGGGTGTATGAGTCCCATAAATCCGACCCTGCATGAGAGGGTGTTTTCGTCCAAAAGCTCCGGATCATTCAAGGTTAACCCCAGCTCGTAATATTCATACGACACATTTATGCGGTAGAAATCAGGATTATTTTGTAAAGCATAGATGGTGATCTCGTCGCCTAAGTGGCAACTTTCGTGTGCGAAAGGAGTGATTTTAAAAGATAGATTTTTAATAAAATGATGGTTTAATGTTTTGTAAGCTGTGAAGGAGAGGCCAAAACGATAATCGTTATTGATGATAGGAGAAGTCGTTTCCTCAAAAGGATTCCACACCATATGAATGCTGACAGGCGCTGATACAGCCCATCTGAAATCATTCCTTTCGCCATAAACCAAGGGGATATCCATTCCAAGATGTACTTCATTAATCACTATATACTCACAAGCGTGATCCATAAAACTATGGACATCGGTTTTACCTAGAGAAAGGTTGTTGAGTGTACTGCTGATCTCCGAAATAAAGGGTTTGTAAAAGTTTCGGGAGGTAAAAGCAGTCGTCTTATTTTGTGCCAGAGTGAGGTTGGCAATGAAGAGAATGGCTAATGTGAAGTAGAAATGACGATGTTTCATGGTTTGTTTTAATTAGCCGCAAAAATAAGGTATTTAGAGGAATATTTGCTGTAGCATTGAATATATCATAATAAGCAAAACGACGATTATAGCACTAATTATGAATAAGATTCACCCAAAGTCCAGGAGGTGTTTAATTTGCTGGACAATAATGATAATAAATATGGAACACACGATTAAGAGATGTTTTTTGTATTCCTCAGCCTATCTCAGCGACACCTCTTTTTAGCGAAGTGCTTACAAGCTCAGTCTCACTTTTATATAAAAGTTGCGTCCCGGTTCTACCGTCACGCTGCCCCGGTTGGTAGAAAGATGATTGGTGTATTCCGTATCCATAATGTTACGAATGCCTGCAAAAGCCTGCAAGTGGCTGTTATCAAAATGAAAAGATTTACTGCTGATATTCAGGTTGAAGATGGCATAACCGTCAGTTTCTGTTTCACCGGCTGCAATATTACTTTGTTTACCGGCCCACTCGCAAGTTACCCCGCCTTGTACATATTCATAAGCATTATAATTCACACTTATCGTACCGTTTATAGGTGCAATTTGTGGCAGATAACCATCCGTAGTTTGATTTTTCCCCATCGTGTAAGCCATAGTAGCCGATACAATCATATCGTTGATCGGTTCGTAACTGGCGCTAAGGTCAAAACCGTAAAGCAGAGCTTCGCTGATGTTGTTTAATATCTGGGCCGATACGGTATCGTTACTTACAATACTGCCATCGTTACCATAATTGTCATAAATCCATTCTCCATTTTCAGGAGCAATCATATCATTTATTTTATTGATAAATCCATTAGCGGAGACCGAAATTTTATCATTTTTATAATGAATTCCTAAGTCCATAAAATTGCTTTGTTCCGGTGATAGATCAGCATTACCTATTTGTACAGAGCCATCTGCTAAGCTGATGTATTTATAAAGCTCCTCAATATTAGGTGCACGGAAAGAGTGACCTCCTGATAGCGCAATATTCAGTTCTTGGGTCAAGGAGTAATTAGCACCAATGTTAGCACTCCAGGAGTGTTTCTCTTCTGTACCCGCTATTACGGTGTGGCGTTTTTTAGGCACGTTTAGTTCATTGCCGTTTAGGGTGATATAGTCGGGGGTGAAAACGTCTTCGTTCTCCACTATAATGTAATCGTAACGTAAACCGGCCGAAGTGTTTAGTTTATCGGCAAGGAATTTGCGTTCTGCTCTGGCAAACATGCCACTACTCAAATAGCTGGCTTCAGGTAAGGGTAATTCACCTATGACCTTTTCGCTACTATCCGGCAGACTTATAAACTTTTCTCGTGTACTTGTTAAGTTGCGTTGCCAAACGTCAATGCCAGCAGTCACTTTATAATCTCCAAAGCCCATGTCGGCTTGTGCTAATCCACCGAATGTGTGATGTTCCCCGGTAGGATCAATAGCTACGGGGGCTCCGGCATACATTGGTTTACCTGTTTCAACAAACACATCACGATAGATGCTCTGATGGTAGGCTTTCAATTTTATAAGCTTGAGCCATTCATTAACATCCGAAAAGTGGTATTGCAGGTGGCTCATTGAACGGGAATGTTCTGGAAATGTCACTGTAAAAGCTGCGCTAAAGGGGCCGCCCGGTACGCCCACATCTTTAGCCCGGAAGGTTTGATGCTGAAAACGTAGTTCATGTTGCTCGTTGATGCGATAGCCTGCTTTTATATTTACAGAGTAATCTTTAAACTGACTGTTGATCAGCTCTCCGGCTGGTGTCATGGTGTTTTCTGCCTGACGATAAGAACCGGATAGTGAATAGAAAAATTTGTTGTAAGACCCGTAGAACTTCACATATTCATCCCACAGATTATTGACGCTTTGGAGAGAAGAACTCAGCATGGCGTGAAATTCTGGTGTAGAAGTATAGGTAATGGGTTGTGTCACAAAATTGATAACACCGCCAATAGCTCCTGAACCATAAAGCGACGAGGCGCCGCTTTTGATGATGTCTATTTGGCTCACATCGTTCAAGTTAATCATCGTCATGCCGCCGTTAACGTCCGTAGCCGTTTCTATGCGGTTGCCATCTACAGCTACTATCACACGCTGTCCGCTAAGGCCGCGTATGCTGGGAGCAGTAGCCCAAGTACCGTCGCTTTTTATAGCAATAGAAGGTTCCAGTTTCAAGGCATCGCCTATGGTTTGAATGGGAATGTTTTGTAGGTCTCGATTAGTCACCACGCCAATAGGAGAGGCACTGCTGGTTATTTTTTGCTCAAAGAAAAAACTCTCCACGCTCACTTCGTCTACATCTTTGGTATATGAAATGACCTCTTCGCTGTCAGAGGTCTTATGCTTAGAGGAATCTTGCAGTGTTTGTACCCAATTGTTAGTTTCAGCATGACCGATAGCTGATAGAAAAGTGATAAGCACGATGCTTAATGCTTTGTACATAATAAATGTTTTTACTGGTTGATGTTTGATTTTGCAAAAGTAGAGATTTAATAAGAAGAAGCACTAACAATTAAAGGGGATATTGTAGTATGGGGGTGAATAGAGATGTTTGTGAAACACTACTAAGCAACTTTAATCGGCAGTTGTAATATGTACTAAATGAGTGGTATAGGTGGTTGGTGGTGCGTTTGTTGTGGAGATTTAACTTAAAATCTTAATTTAAAGACTTCTCACCAGACCAAATAGTGAATTAATAGTTGAAAAGAAGCATCTGGATAAAAAGCGAGGACAGACTATAGTGACAGTAATTAGTTTTTACTTACATTTGCCTCCGTTCTGAGGAGCTGATTATATCGTCTCCAAAGATTGTTTACGCATTATTTAATCATCTGACCCAAACGTTAATTTCTGATGGAGAAGAGAATAGGAGCCCTACTCATTACTGTAAACAGCAAGGAGAATATCGTTTTGCTTAACGAGGTCCTCACTGAGCTGTCTCCCCTCATTATAGCCCGGCAGGGTGTTCACCTGAAAGAAAGAGCATTAAATGTGATACCCTTGGTCGTGGAAGGTACGTCGAGCGAAATAAACTCACTTAGTGGCAGAATTGGAAAGATTGATGGCATAATGGTAAAGTCTGTGTTATCGAAGCAGAACTAAATAATTAGGATTATTTTTTATAAAGCTTGTAATAAGTTATAATGATTCTTAAGGTTTTTGTTCTTTGGGTCTGCTTTTGATTTTATATATTTGTAACAAGGTTTTGAAGTATTAATAGCTTTGAAATATTAACACGACACTAAGTTTTAGTGTCCCCAAGTAAAAAAGAATATGGCAAAAGTAAAAGGTGCTGTAGAGGTCAATACTGAAATGTGTAAAGGGTGTAACCTTTGTGTAGTGGCTTGTCCTACCGGTGTTTTATCACTGAATAAAAACGTGAATGTTAAAGGGTATAATTTTTCCTATATGGAGAATCCTGAAGCTTGTATCGGGTGTTCGAGCTGTGCCGATGTGTGCCCTGATGCGTGTATTACAGTTTATAGAGTTAAGTTGTAGAGTTTGAAGTTCGGACTTCGGAGTTCGAAGTTGATAATTCAACGTTTGATATTTAAAGTTGTTATGTTTATAACTTTGAATCTTGAATAACTAATTTTGAATATTGAAAATGAAAGAAGATATAAGATTATTAAAAGGAAATGAGGCTATTGCAATGGCGGCAATACGCTGTGGATGTGATGGCTATTTTGGCTATCCTATAACGCCACAATCCGAAATAATGGAAACCCTGATGGCCGAACAACCATGGGAAGATACCGGTATGGTAGTATTGCAGGCAGAGAGTGAAGTAGCTGCCATCAATATGGTGTATGGCGGTGCAGGATGTGGCAAAAAGGTGATGACCTCTTCTTCCAGTCCTGGTATCAGTCTGAAACAAGAAGGGATATCCTATATCGCCGGGGCAGAATTGCCCTGTCTGATAGTGAATGTGGTAAGAGGAGGCCCGGGACTTGGCACTATTCAACCAAGTCAGGCTGATTATTTTCAGGCGGTTAAAGGTGGAGGTCATGGCGATTATAAATTGATTGTATTGGCTCCTAATTCTGTACAAGAAATGGCCGATTTTGTGGATTTGGGGTTCGAATTAGGTTTCAAATACCGTAATCCGGTAATGATTTTGAGTGATGGTATCATTGGTCAGATGATGGAGCGCGTGGTATTACCGCCGCAAAAGAAACGTTTGACAGAAGCTGAAATAGAAGAAAAATACCTGTGGGCTACGACCGGTAAGAAAAACAACCGCAAACAAAATGTGATAACCTCGTTGGAATTGGATTCGGAATCGATGGAAGCCAATAACCTGAGATTTCAGGAAAAATATCAGGTGATGCAAGAGGAAGAGGTGCGTTACGAAGAGTATATGTCAGATGATGCAGATTATATGTTGGTGGCTTTTGGTTCCTGTGCCCGTATTTGTCACAAAGCCGTAGAATTGGCACGCGAGCAGGGCATTAAAGTGGGCCTTTTGCGTCCTATCACCTTGTTTCCTTTCCCGAAAAAGCAAATTGCTGAATTGGCTGAGAACAAGAAAGGCTTTCTTACCGTTGAGATGAATGCCGGGCAGATGGTTGAAGATGTTAGATTAGCCGTTTGTGGTAAAAAACCGGTAGAGTTCTTCGGTCGTTTGGGAGGTATTGTGCCTACACCTGATGAGGTGCTTGAGGCGCTGAAAACTAAAGTTGTACAATAAATAGGCAGAAGATGGATATTAAGGAGATAATGAAGCCTGAAAATCAGGTGAAAGCAAAATCTAAACTACTGACGGATGTGCCTATGCACTACTGCCCGGGCTGTAGCCATGGGGTGGTACATAAGCTAATAGCTGAGGTAATAGAGGAAATGGGAATACAAGAGAAC
This sequence comes from Bacteroidales bacterium UBA5342, assembly GCA_002408065.1. Lineage (GTDB taxonomy): Bacteria > Bacteroidota > Bacteroidia > Bacteroidales > UBA5342 > UBA5342. The sequence goes on along the minus strand of DHQI01000070.1, from coordinate 39,624 downwards.
ACCGTGGCGGTTTCACCTGTGGGCTGTGCTGTTTTTGCTTATAACTATATTGATATAGATTGGCACGAGGCTGCGCACGGACGTGCACCTGCAGTGGCCACTGGTATTAAACGCTTGCAACCGGATAAATTTGTATTTACTTATCAAGGTGACGGTGATTTGGCTGCCATAGGTACTGCCGAAACAATTCATGCCTGCAACCGTGGCGAAAATTTCACCATCATTTTTATCAATAATGGTATTTATGGTATGACAGGTGGACAGATGGCACCTACAACGCTGGAGGGTATGAAAACATCGACTAGTCCGCAAGGACGTGATGTGTCGATGGCTGGATTTCCTCTAAAAATAGCTGATATGGTAGCTCCGCTTGATGGTATGCGTTATGTGACGCGCCAAAGTGTACACACACCCACAGCAGTGAGAAAGGCAAAAAAAGCTATCCGAAAAGCTTTTGAAAATCAGAAAGACAATAAGGGGGGATCTTTGGTAGAGATCGTTTCTACTTGTAATGCCGGCTGGAAGATGACCCCCGCTAAAGCCAATGAATGGTTGGTGGATAATATGTTTCCTGCTTATCCGATAGGTGATCTTAAGAATGTTTAATAAATAGAAAAAGAGAGATACTTTGAGTAGAGGAATGGGGGAAACGGAGTGAGTTTCCAATTTCCAATTCTGGCCACTGAGTACTTCGACAAGCTCAGTAACTACGTAGCCAAAGTGTCCAATTTCAACTTTCTAAATTCCAATTTCAACTTTCAATAGAATATGACAGAAGAATTAATAATTGCCGGTTTTGGCGGACAAGGTGTTTTGTCGATGGGTAAAATATTGGCATATACAGCATTGATGAACGAAAAACACGTGTCGTGGTTGCCGTCTTATGGCCCTGAAATGCGTGGTGGTACGGCCAACGTAACGGTTATACTGAGCGACGAAGAGGTCTCCTCACCAGTGCTCAAACGTTTTGATACCGTCATAGCACTTAACCAGCCTTCATTAACTAAGTTTGAAGAAGAAGTAAAACCTGGTGGTGTATTAATCTACGATACTAATGGTATCAAAAATCCACCAAGTCGTACTGATATTGAAATATACACTATAGATGCGGCACAAAAAGCCTCTGAAATGGGTATGTTGAAGGTATTCAATATGATGGTGCTAGGCGCTTACCTCGAAGTTAAGCCTATCTTAACTTTAGAGGATGTGCTTGCCGGACTCAAGAAATCACTACCTGAACGTCATCATAAACTCCTACCGGTAAATGAAAAAGCTTTACAAATGGGGGGGGATATGATAACGAAATTATGAAACATTTAAAATATAAAATGAGATTGTAGTATTTACAATAATCATTTTATAAATATGAATAATGAAAAGCCCGGATCGTTAGATGACGGGCTTTTTCTGTTTCATGCTCTTGGATTTAGCTGTTTTTAGGACTGTTCATCTCCCAAATTTTGTTAAATTTGCCCGAAAATTTCTCTATGGCAGAGCACAAAGCAAAGAACAAACGTAGTATACATCACAAGTACCGTATTTCCTTTATTAACGAGGAGACTTTTGATGAGGTACGCCGTGTGCGTCTATCGGTTTTTAATGTGATGATGTTTGTACTTGTTTCCCTCTTGATTTCAATAGGTATAGTGGTGGCTCTGATTTTTTATACTCCCCTGCGCGAATACGTTCCCGGTTATCCCGATAGTGAGACACAAGCTATGCTAATACGCAACTCAGAGCGTGTAGATTCCCTGATGGTTAAGATGGAACAAGAAAAGCTTTATTGGGATGGTGTGCGTCGTATTTTGCAAGGTGAGGTTTCCAACGAAGTGTTAGAGGATACTTCGGCGGCTCACAAAAAAGAACTTATCATCGAACAGGAATTACTCAATGCCTCACAGGAGGAGATAGAGTTTCGCTCACAAGTAGAGGAGGAAGAGCAGTATAACTTGGGTTTGCTAGAAAAAGCAGGAGAGAAAAAGCCCGAAAAAATCGTTTTCTTTTCGCCTGTGAAAGGCATGATAACCGATCGTTTTGATGCTAAAAATGGTCATCTCGCAGTCGATATTGCCACAGCGCCAAAAGCACATATTTTGGCAGTCGCAGGAGGTACGGTTATATTGGTAGATCAGAGTATCACTACAGGGAATATTATTAGTATTCAGCATAATAATAACTCAATATCAACTTACAGACATGCCTCTAAGATTTTGAAGAAAGTTGGCGATAAAGTAAAAGCCGGAGAAGTGATAGGTATAGTAGGTAACACCGGTACTTTATCTACAGGCGATCATTTGCATTTGGAAATTTGGAGAGATGGAGAAGCTATCGATCCAGAATCTCTGATAGTATTTTAAATAAATGGTGTCGACAGAAGGTAACATTAATTATAATTTCATTAATAAGTCGTCATATTCTCAGTGATTTGGCACTTCTCTTCGAATACTTAAGTTGTAAAAGAGGGTATTAAGAGAAAATATACAGCGGAACAGCCGCCTTAAACTATGACCAAACAACGCATTGCAATACTGGGTTCTACGGGTTCTATAGGCACCCAAACCCTTGATGTTATATCACAACATACCGACAAGTTCGAGGCCTCGGTACTCACTGCCGGTTCTAATGCCGATTTGCTGATAGAGCAAGCTAGACGTTATGAGCCTGATACTGTTATTATAGCCAACGAAGAAAAGTATGATTATTTACAAGCAGCTTTGGCTGGCTTGCCGATAAAAGTGTATGCCGGTGCTGAGGCTATTGCTCAGGTGGTGATTTCCAGCGAAGTGGATACCGTGGTGACAGCGATGGTTGGTTTTGCCGGACTACAAGCTACGGTAAATGCTGTAAAAGCCAAGAAACGCATAGCGTTGGCCAATAAAGAAACTTTAGTTGTAGCGGGTGATCTTATTACACGTTTAGCTATGGAGTATCAGGCCGAAATAATACCTGTTGATTCAGAGCATTCAGCCATTTTTCAATGTTTGGTAGGTGAAGGGCAAAATGAGCTTGAGAAAATAATTTTGACTGCTTCGGGAGGGGCTTTTCGCGATAAAACAGCGGCTGAGTTGGAAAAAATTACCAGCAAAGAAGCTTTGAAGCATCCGACTTGGAATATGGGGGCCAAAATTACCATCGATTCGGCCACACTAATGAATAAAGGTCTGGAGGTGATAGAAGCTAAGTGGTTATTTGATTTACACGTAGACCAGATAGATGTCATGGTACATCCACAAAGCATTGTGCATTCGATGGTACAGTTCAATGATGGCTCTGTAAAAGCACAGATGGGTTTGCCGGATATGCGCTTGCCTATTCAGTATGCTTTGTCCTTTCCGCATCGTATATCTTCTAACTTTGAACGTATGACTCTGGAGGCAATGATGAATCTGACCTTCAAAGCTCCGAGCAAAGATTTATTCCCTTGTTTGGACTTAGCTTATGAAGCATTGCGCCAGGGCGGAAACACAGCCTGTGTGATGAATGCCGCTAATGAAGTAGCTGTGGCTAAATTTTTAGAAGATAAAATACGTTTTAACGATATTCCCAAATTCATTGAAAAAACCATGGGAAAAGTGGCATGGATTGCGCAGCCAAGCCTTGAAGACTATTTTGCTTGTGATAAAGAAAGCCGTATGCTTGCTTCCGAATTAATGAAATAAGTAGTGTAAATTTACAGAGGTCTTTTTTGATCTGTGAATTTGTTGCATAGCGCATCTGTACAGCGAATCTTAGGGATATCAGGAAAGGTGCCGGAGACGCACCGATTAAAAAAAGAAGATTTGAAGAGAAAATCATCTCACATCTTTTAGTCAATTATCTTATTTAAAGAATTATGATAAAATCAATGACAGGCTTTGGCAAGGCGACTTGCGAATTGCCACAGAAAAGAATAACAATAGAGGTTAAGTCACTTAACTCAAAGCAACTTGATGTCTTTACGCGTGTGCCCAATATGTATAAGGAAAAAGATATTGAGATACGCCGTATGGTGGCCGATAAGCTAAGCCGTGGTAAGGTGGAGTTAGGTCTTTTTGTAGAAAGTTTGGGTGAAACGGCAAAATCAGTCATTAATCAAGGAGTCTTTGCTTCGTACCTTTCGCAGATAAAAGATGTGGCTCAGAGCACCGGTGTAGACTTACCGCAAGATTATTTTAATCATATATTACGTTTGCCCGATGTGATGAAAACGGAAGTGTCCGAACTGGACGAAGGCGAGTGGGAAAGTGTAAAAAAAGCCCTTGCTGAAGCTTTGGATAACCTGAATGCTTTCAGAGCTCAGGAGGGTGAATCTATCTATGCTGATGTGTGCGGAAGTATAACAAGGATAGAAGAATTGCTGTCACAAGTTGCACCCTTCGAGGGGGAGCGTATCCAGAAAGTGCGTCAACGCATCAAAGAAGGACTGGAATCTTTGGAAGCCAACCCTAATATGGAACGCTTGGAGCAAGAGATGATATTTTACATCGAAAAAATGGACGTTAACGAAGAAAAAACACGCTTAGCACACCATTGTAAATACTTTGTTGAAACGGCTAATCTTGACGAACCGGTAGGTAAAAAACTGGGCTTTATTTCTCAGGAAATTGGTCGCGAAATCAACACTTTAGGCTCAAAAGCTAACCACGAAGAAATACAAAAGATAGTGGTGCAGATGAAAGACGAACTGGAGAAAATTAAAGAACAGGTTCTAAACGCATTATAATAATCCCGAATTTGATATTCCGGATTGACTAATTTGGAATTTTGAATCAAAAATTTTGAATCAATCTATGATTGGCAAACTCATCATATTTTCGGCTCCGTCCGGCTCAGGCAAAACGACTATTGTTCACCGTCTTTTGAAAGAAGATAAATATAACTTATGTTTTTCCGTATCTGCAACAAGTCGTCAGCCACGCCATACCGAAACGCATGGTAAAGATTATTACTTTATTACACCCGATGAATTTCGTTCAAAAGTAAGCAAGGGCGAATTTCTGGAATGGGAAGAAGTATATGAAGATAAATATTACGGTACCTTAAAGTCCGAAGTGGAACGATTATTGAATGAAGGCAAGAACGTCATTTTTGATGTGGATGTGGTCGGCGGTCTTAATATAAAGAAGTATTATGGTGATAAGGCCCTGGCTTTGTTTGTACAGCCTCCATCGGTTGAAGAGTTGGAGAAGCGGCTGATAGGGCGCGCTACGGATGATGCTGCCACCATACAGAAACGTGTGGATAAAGCCACCTACGAATTATCTTTTGCCGGCAAATTCGATCGCGTTGTTATCAATGATGTATTGGAAGATGCGATGACCGAGACACGAAAGATTTTGGATGAGTATTTAGCCTATTGAGATGACGACGAAAAAAGGATTTGCGGTTTTGGACTGAACAAGCCGTAAATGCTTGTATGATTGTTAATTTAGAGTTTGTGAAAAGAATACTACTCATTATATCCCTCCTGTTAGGCTTGCTTACCACGAGTCAAGCACAGCTTAACACCGACCGTATCTTGAATATGGGACGTAACGCTTTGTATTTTGAAGATTATGTCTTGTCTATTCAGTATTTCAATCTGGTGGTAAGTGCTAAACCTTATTTGGCTGATCCATATTATTACAGGGCTATTGCTAAATACTACCTTGAAGATAATACCGGAGCCATCACGGACTGTGATAAGGCTTTGGAAATAGACCCTTTCCTTATTGGTGCTTATGAATTACGTGGGATTTGTTTTCAGCGTCAGGAGCATTATGCTATGGCAGCAAAAGACTTTGCCCGGGGATTGAAATACGATCAACGTAATACTAACCTGATGCTTAATCTGGGGATCAGTTATATGGCAGATGGAAAACAGGATGAGGCCATACTTCATTTTGATCAAGCTATTGCTGTCAAAGGAAATTATATGGCTGCCTTTATGAGCCGTGGTGCAGCTTACCTGGAAAAAGGGGATACTGTCCAGGCCTTAGCCGATTATAACAGGGCAATAGAAATAAACCCCTACCATATGTATAGTTATGCACGTCGTGGTCATTTATACATACAAATGGAGGAATTCGCAAAGGCTAAAGATGATTACGATATGGCTTTGCGTCTGGAACCGGATAATGCTGGCTTGCACCTGGCCCGTGGCGTAGTACGTTACCATTTGAATGATTTAATGGGGGCTATCAGCGACTATGATATGGCTGTTAAGCTGGATAAAAACAACTCAGCAGCATACTATAACCGGGCAATGTTACGTGGCTATATTGGCGATGATAACCGTGCTATTGAAGATTATACCATCGTATTACAACTGGAGCCGGATAATAATTTTGCCTTGCTCAACCGTGCCTTGCTTTTTGTGCAAATAGGTAATTATTATGCGGCTATAAGTGATTTAACGCGTATTATTGAAGCTTATCCTGAATTTCCTGTAGCTTATTATGCCCGTGCAGAAGCAAAGGCGGCATTAGGTGATAAAACAGGAGCCGAAAAAGACTATGGCACTGCCTATATGATGCAGCAGGACAATCGCGAAAAAAGTCAGAAACAAGAAGAACTGGCTGAGGCTATTAAGAGTAATGAAGACGATGAAAAGGGAACGCGTGAAAAGAACGATAAAAACATAAAAAGTTATAGACGGATTGTTTTTGCTGACGATGAGGATGAGCAGGAAACTGAATACGCCAGTGCTATACGTGGAAAGGTACAGGATCAAAATGTGGATGTAAGCACTGAAGCTGACTTTTTTCTTTCTTATTATGATCACAAGACGGCACTCGACAGAAAGGCTTATTTCTTGAAATCACTGCTCGAATACAATACTCGGAATGAAGGGCAAGGTCTTTATCTTTTGAATGATAACCTGTCATTAGACCGTAGTGAAATTAATTCTGAATTTATTGCCATTGACGCCTTGTCTTCAGCTTTGGATGTGAAAGAAGATGCTGCTCTTTATTTTTCGAGGGCGATGCATTATTCGCTGGTGAAAAATTTTGCCGATGCTTTGCAGGATTTGAACCGGGCTATTGATATGCAGCCCGGTGATGAACTAATGCTGTTTGCCCGTGCCAGCGTACGTCAGCGTATGGTTGATTTTATTCGTTCTATTGAGGCCGAAGAAACACCCGATCTGACTCAGGATGATGATTTGTTGAATAAACAGGATAATAGCCGTATAATAGACTACGATTTAATTGTGGCAGATTACAACAGGGTGATAGATTTGAATCCTCACTTTGCTTATGCCTGGTACAATAAAGGGAATGTCATGACGGTATTGAAAAACTATCAGGCTGCTATTTCAGATTACACCAGAGCGCTTGATTCTGAGCCGGATTTGGCCGAAGCATACTTTAACAGAGGTTTGACTTTTATTTACTTGGGCGACCGTGAGAAAGGCCTTAAAGATTTGAGCAAAGCCGGTGAGTTGGGGCTCTACAAGGCTTATAATGTGATGAAACGATACGGGCGATGATTACACATTCAAAGTTCAATATTTTGGGAATCCCAATTTTGAATTATGAATTTCAACTTTTAAATTGAATATGGATACGAAACAACATAAATTAGACATACGTTATCTTCAAATGGCCCGAATTTGGGCGGGCAACTCATATTGTAAACGCCGTCAGGTAGGGGCTCTTATAGTGAAGGATAAGATGATTATCTCTGATGGTTACAACGGTACACCTTCGGGCTTTGAAAATGTGTGCGAGGACGATGAAACTCACAAAACCAAACCTTACGTGCTGCATGCCGAGGCTAATGCCATTACCAAAGTAGCCCGAACCAGTAACAGTAGTGAGGGGGCTACGTTATATGTGACCACCTCGCCCTGTATCGAGTGTTCTAAGTTAATCATTCAAGCAGGCATAAAACGTGTGGTCTACGATGAACTTTACACCCACGCTGAGGGTTTGGAATTACTCAAGCGTGTAGGTATAGAGTTGGTGCATTGTCCCGTGTCGGGAAATGATCAGAAAGGCTAAGATTTTGTTGTCAACGAACAATAACCTTAGCCTATCGTTATTGAGTGAGACAGTCTTAAAAAAAATGACTAACTGATAGAATTTTATGAAAAGAATATATACGCCCATTATCTTGGCTGTTGTTTTAGCCTTTGGAATAATGATTGGAAACTTTATGGGGAAGCAGGGCGGACAGATGGTGAAAAGTTCCGGCTATTCTTCTACTGGTAAGTTAGATTATATACTGAATACCATTGATAAACAGTATGTCGATACGGTTGATGTCGACTCGTTAACAGAACTATTAATACCTCAGCTTCTTGAAGAACTGGATCCTCACACCAATTATATCCCAGCTAAAGATTTACAAAGTGTAAATGAAGAGTTGCAGGGGAATTTTGGCGGTGTAGGGGTGCAGTTTCGCATCTTTGATGATACCGTGATGGTGATACATGTGATAGATGGTGGTCCGTCTCAAAAAGTAGGCATTAAGGATGGTGACCGCCTGATAGCAGTGGATGACAGTGTGATAGCTGGTGTTGGTTTCAAAAATGATGATGTGATGGATGCTCTGAGGGGAAAAAGAGGAACTCTCGTTAAAGTAAAAGCATACCGTCCGTACGAGAATAAAACCTTTGAATTTGAGATTAAAAGAGGAACTATTCCTGTTGAAAGTGTTGAGGTGGCTTATATGCTCAATGCGCATACCGGTTATATCAATGTTGCCCGTTTTGGACAGAATACCTACAATGAATTCCTTTTGGCTTTAGCCCGTTTAAAACAACAAGGGGCTACAGCTATGGTGATTGATCTGCGCGGAAATACCGGCGGCTATTTGGGTGCTGCTATCGGTATGATTAACGAATTTTTGAAACGGGGAGAAATGATTGTCTATACCGACGGAAAAGCACAGCGACGTCAGGAATACAAAGCTGATGGTTCTGGTTCTTGCCAAAATATGCGTGTGGCAGTGCTACTGGATGAATGGTCGGCTTCGGCCAGTGAGATTTTTGCCGGTGCTATTCAGGATAATGATCGTGGTATCGTGATTGGTCGTCGCTCCTTTGGTAAAGGTTTGGTGCAAAATCAGCAGACATTGAGTGATGGTTCGGCACTACGCTTAACTATTGCACGGTATTATACTCCTTCCGGCCGTTGTATTCAGAAGAATTATGAAAAAGGTGCCGAGGATTATGCCGAGGATCTTTGGAATCGTTACCAGCATGGTGAAATGGATAGTAAGGACAGTATTAGCTTCAAAAATACCAAGTCTTTTACAACAAAGAATGGTCGTAAAGTATATGATAGTGGTGGTATTATGCCGGATATCTTTATTCCGCGTGACACTACCGGGGTGACTCGTTTTTCCCGTAAAGTTAGCAATAAAGGCTTAGTGGTGCGCTATGCTTTCTTCTATGTAGATAAAAACCGTATTAAGCTAATGAACATATCTAAGGAAGGAGGCGTGGATGCTTTGCTCTCTTATTTGAAGTCTCAAAATTTATTCCCAGGACTTTTAGCTTTAGCCAAAAAAGAAGGTATTAGGCCTAAGGGGAATGATTTGAAGGTGTCGCGTCAAATGATGGAGACCCAGATGTATGCTTCTATAGCACAGAATGTGATGGATTCAGAGGGCTTTTATCCTATAATAAAAGACTTAGATAATACCCTATTGGAAGCAGAACGAATAATGAAACTTACCGATGAAAGTTTCCAATCTCAATTGATGGCCAGCTATGTGGAGGAATAAAAATATAAGTGTGTTTTGTTCGTCGAGCAATGCTGTTTCTGAGAATTTTAAAAGGGTCGCAAATGAGCTGGGCGAGGCTATTGCTGAGCGTGAGTGTCGTTTAATTTATGGAGGAAGCTCGATGGGGCTTATGCGTACCATAGCTGATGCTGTGCTGGATAAAGGTGGTGATGTCTTGGGGGTTATGCCGGAGTTTATGAAAGAGGTGGAGTGGAATTACAGTCGCCTGAGTACAGAACAGATGGTATGGACTGAGACAATGGCTACACGCAAAGATATCTTGATAGGAGAGGCAAACGCTATCATCTGTTTGCCGGGGGCTGTAGGTACTCTGGAAGAAGTAGGAGAGGCTTTGAGCCTGAAACGTCTTGGCCGTTTTTTTGCTCCGGTCATTTTTATAAATACCAATGACTTTTATAGGCCTTTGGTGCATTGGCTCGAAAAAACTGTAGATGAAAACCTGATGCGAGAAGAGCACCGCGAAATGTGGTATTTGGCTAAAGATGTGAGCGATGCTTTGGCGTATTTGGATAAGAATCCCGTATGGCCTGAGTCCGCAGCACGTTTTGCAGCACGCTAATATTCCATGTGCAATCTTAATGAAAAGTTGTTGCAGTGTTGTATATAACATGAGTTTATCAAGAGAAGTTAGACTAAAACAAACTTAAAATTCTTTTAATGCTTCAGAATAATTAGCCTGTTGTATTGTTGTGCATAACAAGGGCGTAAAGA
>DHQI01000070.1:6272-29004 GCA_002408065.1 Bacteroidales bacterium UBA5342 | reverse complement strand
TGCATAACAAGGGCGTAAAGAGGCTTTAGATACTCGAAATTCCAGCATTTATTTATACCTAATTTTTTATGATGGCAAACCCGGCACAAAATGATTTATTTACCATTGCTTTTTTAGTGATGGCACTTATGATGGCAATGGTTTGGCGTAATTTCCTGATTGTTTTTTTGCATAAAACACGGGAAATGATTTTTTCACGTGATTGGCGTACTTTCGAAGCCGAAAACGCAACGGCAGGCTCACGTATGAGAATTATTTTGGTTTTTGTTACTCTGGTCTCAGTGAGTATTTTTGTGTTCCAAATAAATCGTTTTACACCTATAAGGCAATTACCCTATTGGAGCATTTTGTTAGGTATTACTATTCTGCATCTCATTCGTATCTTGATCACTAAGCTGTTAGAGTTTTTGTTGGATATAAGAGGAGTGTTCGAAATTTGGTTTGAAAGTTATATCTGGATTCATTTTATGGTCGGGGTTTTGTTCTTTCCATTGGCTGTATTGATGACCTATTCACCTGAAACAACCTTTAGCGTTACGGCTTATCTGGGAGCCGGTTTATTCTTATTGGGCGAAATTTTGTTATTTTACAGATTATTTGCCGTTTTTTATAGGGGTTTGTCGAGTTTGTTTTACTTGTTTTTGTACCTTTGCACGCTCGAAATATTGCCATTGTTAACCGTGTATGGACTATTGTCTTAACATATTATTAGATAGAGGATTTTGAAGGTAAAAAAGATTTTGATTTCTCAGCCGGAGCCAGCCAATGGGAAATCACCTTATATTGATTTAGCGAAAGAGATTGGTGCTGAAGTGAAGTTTCAGAAGTTCATTCAGATGGAAGGACTGACATCTAAAGAATTCCGGGAACAACGTATAGCAATACTTAATTATCAGGCAGTGGTATTAACTAACCGTGTATCTGTTGATAATTATTTCCGTTTAGCTGAAGCTTTGCGTTGCGAAGTACCGGTAGAGATGCGTTACTTTTGTAGTTCTGAAGCAGTCGCTAATTATCTACAAAAATATATCGTCTACCGTAAACGTAAGATTTTTTATTCTAAAAATGGTCAGTTGAGTGGCTTACTGAGCGAAATGCAACGTTACAAAGAGGGTAATAAGTTCTTAGTGCCTATGGCAGAGGTGCATTCCGATGAATTACCTGATATGTTGGGAAAAGCAGGTTTTGATTATTCTGTTGCTATTATGTACCGTACAGTGAGCAGCGATCTTTCGTCTATCAATATTGATGAGCAGGATTTGATTGCCTTTTTTAGTCCTTTAGGTATTGAGTCATTATTTGATAATTTCCCTGATTATGAACAAGGTGAAACTATCATTGCCGTATTTGGGAAAGGTGCGGAAACGGCAGCTCAAAAAGCCGGCTTGCGCATTGATATAATGGCGCCTAACCCTAAAGCTCCGTCAATGAAAATGGCGATGGAGCAATTTCTTGGAATTTAACTAATGTGACGAAGAATACATTTACAAAAGCTGAAAGACTTACCGGGAAAACAACAATAGATCGTTTGTTCTCTACGGGTAAGTCTTTTTTTTGTTATCCTTTCAGAGGTGTTTATATGGAAGCCAACCCGGCACAGGAGGCTCCTTGCCGTGTATTGATTAATGTACCTAAGCGTTTGCACAAAACTGCTGTTGCACGTAACTTGTTAAAACGCCGCATACGTGAGGCCTACCGTTTGGGAAAGAATGATTTTTATATGCAGTTAGGCGATAAAAAGATTATTCTGGCTTTGTTATACACTGATAAGAAAGAGGTGGATTACGATACCATAGAAAAGGGGCTTGGGGCAGTTAAAAGCAGATTGATAAAAGAGTTGGGATGAAATTAACTATCCGTAAAATATTGATTTTTCCTTTTATACTTCTTATTAAGATGTATAAATATACTATTTCACCAATGTTACCTAATACTTGCCGTTACACTCCCACTTGTTCGCAGTATGGTATTGAGGCTTTTCAAAAACACGGTGTTATCAAAGGGTTTTGGCTAACGCTAAAGCGCGTATTGAGTTGTAATCCTTGGGGAGGTTCAGGTTACGATCCTGTGCCTTGATGGTTTTTTAATTAAAAATTAAAAGTGAAAAATTAAGAGTGAAAAGCTCAGGGTGACTCTTCGATTATGCTTTTTTATAGAGAGTTAGGAGTGTTGTTGGTAAATGTGTTTATGTCCACCTGTCATTCTTCATATGTCCCCGGCATTTATTCCCAAATATAGAAATACATGCAAAATTATTTAGGTGAAATAACAGCAATAATAACAGCTATGAGCTGGACGGCTACGGCGCTCTTTTTTCAGGTGGCTTCCCGGCGTATAGGCTCTTTGGTGGTTAATTTATTACGTCTGGTTTTAGCCGCTCTTTTTTATACCGTATACCTGAGGATAGCGCATGGTTTCTGGTTTCCGCAAGCTGATGCGCAAGCTTGGACGTATCTGACTATCTCGGGGGTAATAGGTTATGTGTTGGGGGACTTTTTCTTATTTAAATCTTACGAATATATCAGTTCGCGTACGACCACTCTTATTTTTACTATAGCTCCACCTATTGCTGCTATAATGGGTTGGTTTATGCTTGACGAACGTCTTACCTTGATGAATATTTTAGGAATGGTCATCGTTTTGTCGGGGGTTTTTCTTGTGATATTATTCAGGAATCATGACGACAAAGCGCATAAAGCGCACGCACGCCGTGGTGTTATTTATGCTGTCTTGGGAGCTATTGGTCAGGGTATTGGTAGTGTGTTTAGTAAGTTGGGAATGGGCGATATGGACCCTTTTATGGCTTCGCAAATGCGCGTTATTGTGGGGATTGTCGGTTTCTTGCTAGTGATTACTGCTATGCGCCGATGGGGAAAAGTTCGCGATAGTTTCAAAGATATGAAAGGGCTTGGTTTTACTGGTCTTGGTTCTTTCTTCGGGCCTTTTATAGGGGTTGGCTTGTCGCTTTATTCTTTTCAGCTTATTCCGGTAGGTATAGCGGCTACGTTGATGTCTACTATGCCGATATTTATTCTAGCTCCTTCAGCTATTTTCCTGAAAGAAAAGCTTAATGTGCGCGAAATCATCGGTGCTTTTGTGGCCGTTGGTGGTATTCTGATTTTCTTTTTAGCCTAACAGCCTTTTAAGGTTGAAATAGGACGTCCATTGTCGAGTCGTTTTTTTTCGTATTTTCTACCTGCCATTTCTACAATTATTAGTGTGCCAAATCTGGAAAACATTATATGAGTATGCGGTAGTTTACAGGTAAAGGCTAAAACCCTTATCTATCCCTGTTTCTTACTGGGGCGATTTTCCGGTGCGTTTTGGTGATTTACGTGGTGGCGAAGGTGCTACTTTCTACGCTTTCGTAATAGAATACGAAGATAAGCCGAAAGGTAAATAGAGGATTACCGTTTACCCTCCCATTCGGCATAAAATACCTCCAGAAATTGTTCCATAAAGCGGTGACGTTCTTCGGCCATAGCTTTCCCGGTTGTGGTGTTCATACGGTCTTTTAGTAACAAGAGTTTTTCATAAAAATGATTGATAGTAGGGGCCGTACTGTTTTTGTATTCCTCTTTTGTCATGTTGAGCTTGGGGGCTATTCCCGGATTGTAAAGCTCTCGGCTTTTGAATCCTCCGTAGCTAAAAGTGCGGGCAATACCTATAGCACCTATGGCATCCAGACGGTCTGCATCTTGAATGACCTGCAGTTCAGGTGAGCTAAAAGTGTGTTTGAAGTTTCCGCCTTTAAAGGAAATATGATTAATGATATTTTCGATGTGTATGATGATTTCTTTTCTTACACCTTGAGAACATAGGAATTCACGGGCTTTTTGTGCTCCGATAGTCTCATCTCCATCATAAAATTTAGAATCTGCAATGTCATGCAACAGAGCTCCCAACTCTACAACCAATAAATCTACATGTTCCTTTTCCGCAATCTTTTGTGCCGTTTGCCATACGCGGTAAATGTGCCACCAGTCGTGTCCGCCCTCAGCATCTTTTAAGGTGTTTTTTACGAAAGTGACGGTTTGGTCTATCAGGTCTTTTTTCATTATGACAAAAGTATTAATTCTTAAAGGATTTTAAATGCTTATCTCAAGTGATAAAGCTGATCAGCTCATTATATCATATGGGATTCTTTGTTTGAACTTATGATTACAGAACAATTCTTGTTTTCGATTGTAATATAATCAAGCTATTTTTGTAAAAAGAACGATCAATTATGAAGATATTAGTGCTGTTTGGTCATCCGGCCTACGAACGATCCAACTATAATAAAGCAATGTTGCAAGGTATAGAGCAACTCGAAAATGTAACTTTCCGTGATTTGTACGAGATTTATCCGGAAATGGATATTGATCGCTATGCAGAACAGGAAATATTGGTGGCACATGATTGTATTATTTTTCATCACCCGATGTACTGGTATAGTGCACCAGCTATTTTCAAGGAGTGGCAGGATTTGGTGTTGACTCACGGGTGGGCTTATGGCAGCAAGGGCAATGCTCTCAAGGGGAAATGTTTTTTCAATGTTTTGACGACTGGTGCTCCTCGTATCGCTTTTAATATTGGCGAATACCAAAACCATACCGTTCGTGAATTTCTCTTACCTTATAATCAGATGGCTTGTTTGTGTAAAATGTTAGCATTCCCACCTTTTGTGGTACACGGTACTCATCTTGTCGAAGAAGAGCGTTTACAGCAAGCACATGAAGATTATCATGCTGTTCTAAAACTATTGGCCGCAGATAAATATGATTCAGAGAAAGTGATGAAAATGGATTATCTTAACGAATTATTGGAGGGAAAATAATGCACGGAGACGGGTTTTTTTATCAGGCTTTTGTCTATCTCACTGCTGCTGTGGTGGCGGTACCTATTGCTAAACGTTTAGGTTTAGGCTCAGTGTTGGGCTATTTGTTGGCTGGTATCATTATCGGTCCTTTTGTATTGGGACTGATTGGTGAGGAAGGCCAGGATGTCATGCATTTTGCTGAGTTTGGTGTAGTAATGATGTTGTTTCTTATTGGCTTAGAGTTACAGCCTAACCTGCTGTGGCGCATGCGTTCTTCTATCTTAGGCTTGGGAGGCATGCAAGTGTTAGGCACTACTGTAATTGTCATGGGTATAGCATTGATGACCACCGATTTGTGTTGGCATACCTCATTGGCTATAGGGCTGACTCTGGCGCTTTCATCAACGGCTATCGTTTTACAAACGCTGAATGAAAAAGGAATTTTAAAAACAGAAGGTGGGCAGAATGCTTTTTCAGTGTTACTTTTTCAGGATATAGCGGTGATTCCTATTTTGGCTGTTTTACCGCTTTTGGCGATGGAGGGCAGTGATGGTCACCATGAGAGTCACCTGTGGATAGATCAATTCTCTATTGGTGTTAAGACCTTCATTATCATCAGTGTTATTGTGGGTATTGTGATGGCTGGTCGTTACTTGATAAGCCCTGTCTTTCGGCAAATTGCAAAGACTCGTTTGCGTGAGCTCTTTACAGCTGCTGCTTTACTTTTAGTGATTGGTATTGCCTTATTGATGAATCAGATTGGTCTGAGTCCGGCATTGGGTACCTTTCTGGCTGGTGTAGTGTTAGCTCAGAGCGAATTTCGTCATGAACTGGAAAGTGATATTGAACCCTTCAAAGGTCTTTTGTTGGGCTTGTTTTTTATTGCAGTAGGGGCTTCCATCGATTTTGATTTAATCCTGCGCAACCCAAAGCTAATAGCCATTCTGGTCGTAGGAATAATTGCTGTAAAGTTTGTGATCTTATTCGTTATTGGCCGCGTGTTCGGAATGAAGCATGACAGTAATTTTATGTTTACTTTTAGTTTGGCGCAGGGTGGTGAATTTGCTTTTGTCCTCTTCTCTTTTGCTTTGCAAAATAATGTGATGACAACTGATGTGACCAACCCCTTAATTGCTGCTGTGGTTATTTCTATGGCCTTGACACCGGTGTTGATGATCTTTAATGAAAAATTGATTCAACCCCGGTTTGGGACAAAAGAAAAAGAAGAAATGACGGCCGATATCATAGAGCATAAGAAGGAGGTTATTGTGGCTGGCTTTGGTCGTTTTGGTAGCTTTGTCGGACGTGTGTTACAGGCTAATGGCGTGTATGCTACTTATCTGGATGTTAACCCGGACACTGTAGAGCTCTTACGTGATTTGGGGCTTCAGGTGTATTATGGTGATGCTTCGCGTCATGACTTGTTGGAGGCTGCGGGAGCCAAGGAGGCTAAACTGCTGATTATTGCTGTTGATGAACCAGAAAAATCGCTTCAAATAGCTAAAACAGCTCAGAAACATTTTCCTCATCTTAAGATATTTGCACGTACTACTAATTGGTTTCATTCATTTGATATGATGGCGTTAGGTATTGAAGATTTTTACCGGGAATATGAGGATAGTGCTATTAGTCTCAGTGCAGGTGCTCTGAAAGAGTTGGGGTTTCGTCAGTATCAGATACAAAAAATGGTGAAGCTCTTTCGTAAGAAAGACGACCAGATGGTGCGTCACCTTTTTCATGATCGGCAAGAGCGCAAAGTCGTCTTGCGTAAGTCGCGCAGTTTCTTCGAGAATATCGAGAAAATGATGCAGGAAGAAAAAGAAAGCTTTGGGGCCGATAAGGATTTGGGCTGGGATGCGTCAGCAGCTAGGGCAGAATTTGCTGAGATTAACCGCAAGGGTGAGAAATGGGAGAATTGTGAGCGGAAGATTTAAAGAGTCGAGCAGAGCTTATAAAAGATAACACAAAAGAAACGCCGGATCAAATAATGACCCGGCGTTTTTATTTATGATGTAAAAGTTAATCTTTCATTTCTAACTTCGGTTACTGAGCTTGCCGAAGTATCATTTTTCATAGATCTAAATAATCATCCCCGCAGCCACCGTTTCGTTAGTGCCTTCGTCGATAAGGATAACGCTCCCCGTCTGACGATTTTTTTCATAAGAATCTACGAAAAGAGGTTTTGCTGATTTAACCTTGATATGAGCAATATCGTTAAGGCCTACAGTCAGGTCATCAGTGATTTTTTCTAAGGTGTTAACGTCAACTTTGTTAACCACTTCTGTGATGATACAACGGCTGTCGTTAGAGGTATGTTTAAGAGCGTATTTGCCGCGAGGTACTAAGTTACGCTCGTTGAACCAGCATACCATCATTTGTACTTCTTGCTCCTGACGTGGAGGGTTTTCAGCTCCTACAATCATATCACCTCTACTGATGTCGATTTCCTGATCCAAAGTCAAAGTAACGGATTCCGGTGGAAATGCTTTCTCGAGCTTTTTGTTGTAGCTGTCAATGCTTTTAATCGTCGTTTCCAAGCCTGAAGGTAAGATCTTTACTTTGTCACCGTTTTCGAATACGCCACCAGCTACACGACCGGCATAGCCTCTGTAGTCGTGAAATTCATCGCGCATAGGGCGGATCACGTATTGTACAGGGAAGCGCTTATTTTCAAAGTCCACATCATTCTTAATCTCTATCGTTTCCATCAGGTCAAGAAAGGTAGGGCCATTGTACCAAGGTGTTTTTTCTGATTTTTCTACCACATTATCACCCATCTTAGCAGAGATAGGTACAAAACGTGCATCCTTAATACCGATCTTATCGCTGATGTTAGTTTTATAATCGGCAACTATGGTGTTGTAGCGTTCTTCGCTAAAATCTACCAAGTCCATTTTGTTAACACAAACCACAATGTGTGGAATTTGTAGCAGGTTGGCGATGTAGGAGTGGCGACGTGTTTGTTCTATTACTCCATTACGCGCATCGATCAAAATCACAGCAGCATTAGCTGTGGAAGCACCTGTCACCATATTGCGGGTGTACTGAACGTGTCCCGGAGTATCGGCAATGATGAATTTTCGTTTGGGGGTGGCAAAGTAGCGGTAAGCTACATCGATGGTGATGCCTTGCTCACGCTCGGCACGCAAACCATCAGTCAATAAAGCCAGGTTAACGTCTTCTTCGCCTTTGCGTTTACTTGCAGTTTCGATAGCCTCCATTTGATCTTCGAAAATCGCTTTACTATCATAGAGTAAACGACCAATCAATGTACTTTTGCCATCATCCACACTTCCGGCTGTGGTAAAGCGCATCAACTGCATATCTAAATATCCTTTTTCTTTTCCCATATTATTTTGAATATGTTAGAGTTCATAAAGTGTTTTGAGTGTTTGAAGTTAGTTAAACCAACTCTGAACTTTGAACTCCGAACTTTTTAACTTATTTTCTAGAAATATCCCTCTTTCTTACGGTCTTCCATAGCTGCTTCAGAGCGCTTGTCATCTGCGCGTCCACCACGTTCTGTTACACGTGTTGCAGCAATTTCCTGAATAATGTCCTCTAGTGAGTTAGCTTCAGATAGTGTCAAACCGGTACAAGTCACATCGCCAATAGTACGACAACGAACACGTTTAGTAATGACCTCTTCACTGGGTTTAAGGTTCATGAAGTCCATTTTGGCCAGCCATACACCGTCGCGTTCAAATACTTCGCGCTCGTGAGTGTAGTACAATGATGGTAATTTGATATTTTCCTGATAGATGTATTGCCACACATCCATTTCGGTCCAGTTAGAGATAGGGAATACGCGGAAGTGTTCTCCCATATGCTTTTTACCGTTGAAGATGTTCCACAGCTCAGGACGTTGGTTTTTAGGATCCCATTGGCCAAATTCATCACGGTGTGAAAAGAAACGCTCTTTAGCGCGGGCTTTTTCTTCGTCGCGGCGTCCTCCCCCTAAAGCGGCATCATATTTACCATTTTCTATAGCTTCCAGCAGGGTGTTGGTCTGTAGTTTGTTGCGACTGGCATTGTACCCCTTTTCTTCTTGTACTTTACCTTCGTCGATAGATTTTTGTACCGAACCAACGTCTAGTGTAACGCCTAATTCAGCAATCAATTCATCGCGGAATGCTATGGTTTCATCAAAGTTGTGTCCCGTATCAATGTGTAGAAAAGGGAACGGTATACGTGCCGGTGCAAAGGCTTTTTTGGCCAAGTGAGCCATTACGATTGAGTCTTTTCCTCCGGAGAAGAGCAGACAGGGATTCTCAAACTGAGCGGCCACTTCGCGCATCACAAAAATCGATTCTGCTTCGAGCTCGGCTAAGTGGTTAAGTTTATATCCTTCCATATAATATTTTTTGTGTAAAAATAGGCTGCAAAACTAATAAAAATAGCCCTGAAAACCTTAGGATTGTTGGTCGTTTGTTAAGAGAAGATAATTAGAAATAAGACATAAAGACGAAAGACATCAGAAATGAGGGTTTCCCTGGTCTGATGTCTTTTAGTCTGCTGTCTATAAGTCTTTGAAAATATCTATCTTCCGTAGCGCTCTTCGTAATATTTGGCATAGTCACCTGAAACGATATTGTTAAGCCATGTTTCGTTTTCCAGATACCAATCCACTGTCTTTTCCATACCTTCTTCAAACTGAAGAGATGGTTCCCAACCCAACTCGCGGCTTAGCTTGCTAGAATCAATAGCATAGCGTTTATCGTGCCCGGCACGGTCGTTAACAAAGGTGATGAGTTGTTCGGAGGTGCCAATGGTGCGTTCTAATTTACGGTCCATAATTTTGCAAAGGGTGCGAATCAGGTCTATATTGGTCCATTCGTTGATGCCACCAATGTTGTAAGTTTGACCAGTAGCTCCGTTATGGAAAATAACATCGATAGCACGGGCATGATCTAATACATATAGCCAGTCGCGTATGTTGTCTCCTTTTCCATAAATAGGAATAGGGTTATTGTTTTTGATATTATTAATAGCTAATGGTAGTAGTTTTTCTGGAAACTGATTGGGGCCATAGTTGTTTGAGCAATTAGAAATAATAACTTGCATACCATAGGTGTTGCCATAAGCACGTACCAGATGATCAGATGAAGCCTTAGAAGCTGAATAAGGGCTTTTGGGATCGTAGGAGGTTTCTTCTGTAAAAAGCCCCTCGCTACCCAACGACCCATAAACTTCGTCGGTTGAGATGTGGTAAAAACGTTTGTCGTTCAATTCGTTTTTCCAAGCTTCTTTGGCTGCATTCAATAAGTTTACTGTTCCTATGATGTTAGTATTGATAAACTCCAGCGGGTTAGTAATAGAACGGTCTACGTGTGACTCTGCTGCCAAGTGAATGACACCGTCAAAATTGTGTTCCTTGAAAAGGGCATTGATAAAAGGGGCATCGGTAATATCGCCTTTTACAAAAGTGTAATTTTCTTCATCGGCAACGTCAGCAATGTTTTCCAGATTGCCTGCATAGGTTAAGGCATCCAGATTGTAGATGTGGTATTGTGAATACTTTTGAACAAACAATCGCACGACGTGCGAACCAATAAACCCGGCTCCTCCGGTAATCAATAGCTTTTTCATAAAATATGGTTTTGTGCTTAACCCTGAAAGGGGGCAATCCCTCTCAGAGTTAAGGGAATGATTATAGACCTCGGTAATGCTTTTCCCAGTTCCAGGCAGAGGCCAAGGTTTCTTCCATTGTCTTTTCAGCTTTCCAGCCTAATTCTTCATTGGCTAGAGTGGTGTCGGCATATATTTTTTCAATGTCACCATCGCGACGGCCGACTATTTTGTAATTAAGATCTACGCCGGTAGCGCTCATGAATGAGTTAATCAGTTCAAGCACAGTAGCACCGTCTCCGGTTCCTATGTTAAAATATTCGTAGTTCGCTTTGTTTTTACCAGATAGTAAACGGTCGATGGCTACGACGTGGGCTTTAGCCAAATCAACGACATTGATAAAGTCACGGATACAAGAACCATCGCGTGTGTCGTAGTCGTCACCAAAGACGCTCAACTGTTCACGGATGCCGGCAGCTGTTTGTGTGATAAATGGTACCAAGTTGTTAGGAACACCACTTGGATTTTCACCTATCAAAGCACTTTCGTGAGCTCCTATGGGGTTGAAGTAACGTAAAGCAATGGCATTGATGTTTTTATAAGCTGAAGTAGAGTCGCGCAGTATGTCTTCACAAACTGATTTGGTATTACCATATGGGCTTTCTGCTTCTTTGCGTGGCGTTTCTTCTGTTACAGGTAATATCTCCGGTTGGCCGTAAACAGTACAAGATGATGAGAATACAATGTTTTGTACACCGTATTTACGTTGACATTCTACCAGATTCATCAGTGATGTCAGGTTGTTGCGGTAATATTTCAGTGGTTCTTGAACCGATTCTCCTACGGCTTTAGATGCCGCAAAGTGTATAATAGCTTTGATGTCGGTGTATTTTTCAAAGAACGTTTCACATTTAGCATAATCCTGCAGATTGAATTCTTCAAACTCGGGTTTGATGCCTGTAATCTTTTCAATGTTATCCACAACTTCTATAGAAGAGTTTGATAGGTCGTCGATAATGACCACATCAAAGCCACTTTGTTGCAATTCAACTACGGTATGTGAACCAATATAGCCGGTTCCGCCTGTTACTAAGATTTTTCCTTTTGACATTAATTTTAAGTTTTATATTTTTTGTTTTTGGGATGTGCAAAGCTAATAGATTTTTGTGTAATCACTAAGATTGTAAACTTTAAAAATAAAAAAAACAATAAAAAAAGAGCTTGCTAATAAGGTGTTTTAATGAGCTGTTGTTTCGCTATTGCAATGCTTTTTTCTGAATGCGCTAGGGGTGATACCTTCAGAGAGTTTGAAACTACGAAAAAAAGTGGAAAGAGAACCATAGCCTACCATTCCGGCTATTTCATCAAATGATTTTTCCGGATGTTCGCAAATGGTTTGTTTGGCTTCTTTTACACGGTGTTGATTAACATAATCGCTAAATGAGCAATTGTATTCACTATTGACCAGGTTAGATATGTAGGTGCGGTTGGTATGCAGTTTGGCTGCTATGTCGTTTATTTTAAGTTCTTTTTGGCGAAAGATCTTCTCGTTGATAAAGAGGCGGTTGATGTTCTTGAGAAGGTCTCTGTTGTAGGCGTAATTTAAGTTTGGTTTTTCTGTATAGAGGGGGGGGCTTATATACGCCGTATTTATTTCAAGATTTTGTTTGTCATATTCTTGTTGAAAGCCTAAGTATCCTATGCTGAAAAGAAGTGTGCTGAAGGAGGTTTGTAAGAGCAAAGGCACTATAGGCGAACTGATGTTGAGTTCCATCACACGGCCTATGATGTTTAAAATGACAGTAAAGGAAGATGTTATTGCAAAAGCTATTAATAGATTGTAGGTCCAGTTTAGTTTTTTCTTATCTGTATTGGAGTAGGTATTGCTTACTTCCTTATTGAATTTTCTAATTAAGTGCTGGCCTTTGATAAGTGTGAAAAGAAACAAACCAATAAAGCTTACTCTGGCTGCAATATAGGTGTAAGTTTGAGCTTTGATAAGTATCGTTGCTAAGGTGATTTTTTCACGCCCTAATAAATAGGTATGGACATAGGTGGATTGCTCTCCACTATCCATAAGACTGTAAAACAATGCTGTTAGTAAGGAGAGTATAATGGCCGGTGTCAAAATTTGATAGCTCACATTTTTTAATGTTTTACCTAACGTAAGTGATTGAATATAAAAATACAAAAAAGGATAAACCGAAAGTGTGCAAAATGTATAGATAGCATCAAAATATACAAATGAACCTTGTTTGTAGTAAAAAAATCCAACCTGAGATAGGTATAACAGGAATGTAGTTAACATAAAAACGCCTAAAGTATGCTTTGCGTGTTTCCCTTTTGCTTTGGGTAACAACAGTGTAGTTGCCCAAAAAAAGGAAATGAACATAGGAAGATATTTTAGGAGGTCTTGCAGCATTGAGTTAACAAAAATATCATTTTTTTACGATATGACAATTTATTTGTACAATATGATTCAGCATAAGTGCTTAGAAAGAGTACTTTTGCAGCGTTATCCTTTCGGGATGATATTGGTTGAAAAAAATTCACCCGCCGGGTTGGTTGGAGCTAAATGCAAGCGAGCATTGGCAATCGGCGGGTGTTTTTTAATTTTAATGTAAATTTTAGATATATAGGGAGATATCGAATTCTTGTTAGCCCCTTGTATTGGTCTAAATAAAATGATAAAAAAAGGCTTGGAGTTTTTCTACTTCAGGCCTTTTTTCTTTTATAACTCAGCTGAAAACGCTTATCCTGAGTAGATATGTAGAAGGTGTGAAAACGGATGAAGCAGAATTTATCCGGCAAGAATAATTTTGCAATACTTCACTCAAAAAGCAGCTTAATCCTGTATTATCCAATCAGAGCTAAAATTTTCACTACAACTATAAGTAGTACCATAGCAATAGGGTAAACCGTTGCGTAAGCTACGGATGGAGCATTGGTGTCGGTTAGTGAGTCTGTAGCAGCAAGTCCCGGTGTACTGGTCATACTGCCGGTAAGAGCACCGAGCATAGTGAGTACATTCATTTTGAAGGCAAAACGAGCTACTATCGTAGCTGTTATCATTGGAACTAAGGTTATGATTGCTCCTGCTACAAACAGAATAGGTCCGTTTTCGTTATATGTTTCTACCAGTTGAGATCCGGCACTCGTACCTACTGCTGCTAAGAAGAAAAGTAGTCCGAGTTGGCGCAAGAGATTGTTGGCCGGCCCGGTCATGGTCCATAATACTTGTCCTGTTTTTCCTATGCGCCCCAATATCAAACCGGCAAAAAGTACACCGCCTGTGAGCCCCAGGCTAAAGTCAAAGTTGCCAAATGAGAAAGTCAGCTTGCCTAAAAGTGCCCCAATAATAATACCCAAGCATATAGGTAGAAAGTCGGTACTGGACAGGCGCCGTTTATCATTACCAAAAGCATTTACAATCTGACTTAAATTATCTACCCGGCAGGTGATCGTTATTTTATCGCCAAACTGTATGCGGTCTGATAGTGCTGGTGTGATGTCAACCCCGGAACGGCGTATATTAGTGATAGTGGCACCATAATTTTCTAATATGTTAAGTTGTTTTAGTGTTTTGTTTACCACACTTTTATTGGTAACTAATACGCGGCGAACGTCGTATTTATCGCCAAAAGGAATTTTTTGATCAGTACGGTGGCCTAAAAGCATTTGTACGCGTTTGAGCGCTTCTTCGCTGCCGACCGCTTTTATAATATCGCCTTCTTCCAAAACTGTTTCCGGTATAGGAGTAAAGGCCTCCTTTTCTTTCATGACACGCGATATTACAGCTCCTGTCATATAACGGACCCTTAAATTTTTAATGGATTTTCCATAGATTTCTTCATTACTGATGATGAAATTTTGTGTCATTATCTCCCCAAAACCTGCCCTTTCGCTAGTGGTATAGTCGTCGCTGGCTTTTTTAAGGTTAATTCTAAAAAAACGCGGGTAGAGGCTAACAAAAAGGATAACGCCGATAACACCGAAGGGATAGGCTACACCATAACTAATAGATGCCAAAGGTGAGCCGGTAGCTTCGATGGCAGCAGCCAAACCTGGGGTGCTGGTTAAGGCACCAGTGAGCAGGCCGATGCCGGCATTCATTTCTAAGTGAAAGAGTTCTACAACACCATAAGTGCACAGCCCGGCAGTAATAATCAGGGTAGCAGCCATTATGATAAGGTTCTTTCCTTGTGTTTTGAAAGATTCAAAGAATCCCGGACCAGCCTGAATGCCAATTGTAAAGATGAAGAGAACAAGTCCCAGAGTTTGAAAATCTTTGGGGATGATATAGCCGTAATGTCCAAAAATGAGGGCTACAAAGATAACGGCTGAGATGTCTAGAGAAATACCTCTGATTTTTATACGTCCCAGCATAAAGCCGAGCGCTACAATGGTGAGGAATGCGAAGTAGGATGTGTTGAGTAATTCCATGGGCTTAAAAAGTTTAAGCGTGCAAATTTACTCAATATTCTTATATGCTGTTTTCTAAAGAGGTATTAATTTGCCTTTTTACGCTCCATTTTATCTTGCGTTTGAGCACAATGTACGCCACGTTCTTTCATAGCACGACTTTGGCCTATGTGTTGGCTCGAAAATCTACCGTTTTTCTTTATCAGAACACGTATGCTCATAAGTAGAAAACCGATAGCGACTAGGCCTAGTATTGGGAGAAATATATAGAGAAAGTCCATAAGGATTTAAAATTAAAAATTCAAGATTCAGAATTGGTGCAAAGATACAATATATAAAACTATGTATTGTAGCGCTCTCGTGTTTGCCTGTTAAAAATAATCATCGCCAAGAAGAGCTCTGTTGGCTTTGATCTTCTTGCTGTTAAAAGTGTATTTAGCGCCGATTTCTATTATCTGACCTTCGTAGTCGTATACGTAGTCGCGGCGCAGCAGTATCTGATTTCCTTCGTAAGCAGCAGTATAACCACCTGTCTGGTTCGTCCCCAATAGGTCAAGCATTTTGGCCGAAAAGATCCAACCCTGCCATTTTTTGGGAGCAAAGTTTAGTGCGGCGTTCAAGGCTTGGAATTCCAGTTTTTCGCCTTGAGGTGTTACACTACCTGATTTGATAGAATAATCCACCGTTAGTTTTAAGGGCTTTGTGATGTTCCAGTTAAGGTTTGATTTTATGTTCCAGTTGGTGCTGTGGCTGTCGCGGCTTTCACCCAATAGCTCGTCGTCGGCTATCACGCGGAAATCGTATAATGCACCTCCTACAAAGACTTTTACTTTGTCTGCAAGGTCAAGGTTAAGGCCCATTTCAGCACCTAAGGCTATCTGGTCGCCGGCATTGGTATAGCTGCGTAGCAATACGCCTCCGGGGTTACCCATATCATAGGCCACACGGTTGACGCGGTAAATGGCATTTTCCACGTCGCGATAAAAACCAGTAATGGTCATGTCGTGTTTTCCTAATTTTCTGTTGTAGTTAAGTTCGGCATTTAAAATGTATTCCGGTTCCAGCAAGGGGTCGCCCATTTCATAAATTTCCTGATGACGACGATACAGGAAGGGAGCCATATCTTTTGCCGGCGGACGGTTGATGCGTCGGCTGACAGCTAAAGATAGCGTGTTAACATCATTGGCATTGTAGGCCAGATGGAGGCTAGGGAAGAGGTCCAGTTTGTTTTGAATAAAGTCTTTTTGATTAAAATCGCGACCGTCTCCAACTTCATCGAAATAACTGTATACGTAATCGAAGTAACCCGTGTTGGCCACATTCATTTCCTGATTCATATATTCCATACGCAAACCAATGATGTAATCAATTTTGCCTTTTGAACCCGCAAAATCAGCATAGGCTGCATAGATGTCTCGTTTTAGGTCTATACTGTTGTCATAACTTTCGGTGTCGCCCCAGAATTCATTGCCCACAATGGTGTCGTACTCGTAGATGCCATCCAGTCTTACCCATTGTGGTTGGAGTCCTAAACCTAAATTGTTACCATTATCATAGGCTTTTTCGTAATTAATAGCAAAACGGTAAGCCTGCAAAGGCGTTTTATCACTCTGGAAAGAATGGAAATCTGGACTTTGATCTAAATAGTACTGTTCACCTGTGTAAGAGAATTCTTTGTTGTCGATGGTTTGTTTAAGCTCCGAACTTTCATAAGTGAAAGAGGTGCTTAATTTTTCTTTTTTATTGAGCTTAAGATTGTAATCCAGACTAAAGTTGCTGAAGTAAGCATCGCGGTGAATGTCGTTAGGGTTGTAGATTTTTTCTAATTCTGCAACAGGGGCACTGTTATGACTATTGGCAAAATAGGCATCGTATTTATAGTTGGCGGTACGGCCACTTTCGCGGTCTGAATACTGGTAGCTGGCTGCCAGTTCTGAATTTTCAGTTAACTGATAGCTGGCTCCTGCACTAAACATCATATTGCCATGCCATTTGGGACGTGAACCTTCACCATCAAAGATATAATACATCCCATCATAACCATTAGTAACTTCTCCAGCTTGTTGGTATATGTACGGGTCAATGATTCCCCGACCTTTATTGTTGCGGTGCTGGAAGTTAAGGGCAGCGTTTACGGATAGTTTATCTTTGTTATAGAGTAAGTTGAGGCCGGCGTTATAACGGTTATTATTCAGTGACTGATGGCTGTATACATCATCATCGTTTGTCCACGGCGTGCCGCCAATCATACTGTTGGCTATTACAGAAAGACCATCCATAGTACCGCGTTTCGTACTAATATTGATGATACCGCCTTTACCCTGAGCGTCATATTTTGATGTTGGTACGGTGATAATATCCACGTTTTGAATCTGGTCGGCAGGGATTTGGCTAAGCACCATAGAGGCATTGCTTTGGGTTGGTTTGCCATTGATGTAGACCATAAAGTCCGACGTTCCCCGCATACTAACATTGCCCTCGCCATCAACAGAAACGGAGGGTAGCTTATCTAAAATGTCGATAGCCGTTCCGCCTTGTGCTGTTTCAAAATCGGTAGCACGGTAAGTTTGCCGGTCTATTTTTTGTACTGCAGTTTGTGCAGTAGCGTTGACTTCAACTTCCTCTATGCTTACAGCAGAGGGCTTCAGAACGATGGTTCCCAGTTCCACCCGGCTATTGCCCGGATTGACTTTGATGTCAGGAATTTCTTTGGTGTCGAAGCCCAGAAATGAAATGCTGGCACTGTATTCTCCGTTGGGAATGTTTCTAACTATAAAATTGCCTTGATCGTCAGAAATTGCTCCTGCAAAAGCTTCTTGCTCACCATTTTTGACAATCGCGACTGAGGCGTATGAGACGCCCTGTCCGCCCTGACTGTTGACGATATGACCTTTGATACTTCCGGCAAAGGTGTTGAAAGTAATGAATAGTATTGCTAATATTAAAGTTCTTATTTTCATACAGACTTTTGTGTTTTTTAGGGTAATTAGGATTTGAAAAAAGAAGGGGAAACCTACTTATTCAACGAAACACAAAAGTAGTTAAAAGCTAAGTGTCAAGCTAAGCTCTTTTTTCATTATAACTTATGATATTTACAAGGGAATGAGGTTACAGGATTTTTTTTGATGTATCATTATTCTTCGCTACTCTGTTACTTCAGCTCTTGGGGTCTACCCAGTCGCCGTTATCTTTTATTAGCTGAATGAGTTCGCCTAAAGCATCTTCTTGTGGAATATTCTTTTTGATGCAATCCTGAGCTTTGTAAAGCGAAATTTTACCTTTACCAGCACCTACATAGCCATAGTCAGCGTCGGCCATTTCGCCGGGGCCATTAACGATGCAGCCCATGATGCCGATTTTTAATCCTTTCAGATGTGATGTTTTGGCTTTGATTTGCGCTATGACTTCTTCCAAGCCAAAAAGAGTACGGCCACAGCCTGGACAGGAAATATATTCGGTTTTAGTAAATAAGACGCGAGACGCTTGCAGTATGTTGTAAGCGGTTTTTTCAAGAAAATCTTTGTCAAAATGACCTTCAAGCATCAGGCCGTCGCCAAAACCATCAAGCAAAAGTCCGCCAAGCTCAGTGGCAGCTTCCAGTTGGTATTGCTCTTTGTTGGTGGTGTCACTATTGTAAGAAAAAATAACCGGTGCATTAATGCGGAGTAGCTGGAGGCGAAGCATTAGTGAACGGTGGGCAGCCATAACATTAGGATGTGATGTCCGTGCAACGATGAGTGATTTTTTTTGCGATAATTTCTGAATGGCTTTTACGCAGATTACCTGATCGCTTTTTAATTCTACAACATCCACATCGTTGGGCAATTCAGTTAAAACAACAGCCTTATTGTTGCCGCCTACAGTTCCCAGAGCATAGCTTTCACGTTTTTTATATTGATAGGGAGAATAGAATTCTTCGCCACCAATAGGTAAGTTTCTGGTTTTATCTCTTTTTTTTGCAATTTCAACCAAAGCTTTAGCTACCGGTATTTCATTTTCAGGGGCTTCGCTTAATGAAACCCGTATGGTATCACCGATGCCGTCGCAAAGTAATGCGCCTGTACCTACTGCTGATTTTATGCGGCCATCTTCGGCATCACCGGCTTCTGTTACGCCCAAATGCAGGGGAAAGGCCATATTGTTTTCCTGCATTGTTTTTACCATCAGACGAACAGTATGTACCATAACACGGGTGTTGCTGGATTTGATGGAGATGACAATGTCAGAGAAATCTTTCTCTTGAGCTATTTGCAAATATTCTATGCAAGAAGCGACCATGCCTTTGGGAGTATCGCCATATTGCTCCATCATACGGGCCGATAGGGAGCCATGGTTAACGCCTATGCGGATAGCTGTTTGGTGCTCCTTACAAAGGTCGAGAAAAGGAATAAATTTCTCTCTTACCTTCTCCAAACCACTTTCACCTGATTTTGTGTCGGCAAAATTCCCCGGATTAATACGAACCTTGTCAGCATGTTTAGCTGCTTCGTAAGCGGCTGCCGGGTTAAAATGGATATCGACCACTAAAGGTTGAGGATACCCACGTTTGACCATTTCCGCTTTGATGTTCTTTACATTCTTAGCTTCACGAACACCTTGTGCTGTTACCCTTACCAGTTCACCGCCAGCCTCAATGATACGGATGGCCTGCTCTACTGTAGCAGTCGTATCGTTGGTGTCGGTGTTAGTCATTGATTGTATGCGGATGGGGTTATTGCCACCCATTTCAATATTACCAATGCTGACTGGTATGGATTTAAAGGTGTTCATAATTATAAGTCTTTCTTTAAGGGGCTGCCCGTTGCTTTTTAGGCATTTATCTTTAGTCTTCTTTTTCCTCTTCGTTGTTTGTTTCTTCTATTGCTTCTTCCTCTTCAGGTGCTGTTTCGTCTTCAGTTTCTACTTCTGTTTCTTCTGCTACCTCTACTTTTTCGCCAATTGCAGGAGATGCCGCCGTTGGGGCGCTGGCTATATTATCGGCCGAGTAAGGGAATACGTCCATAATGGCTGTTTCCTGAATGGAGTTGACTTCGTAGTCACCCATATAGCTTTCCATACTTTTAGTCAGGTTTTCCCAAGCATGTTTTACGTCATTGGCTTGCACCAACACATAGGTAGCCTTGCGTTTTTCTGTACCTTTTTCTTCGTCGATGGATACATAAGCTATTTTACATTTAAACCAGCGGTCGCCATCGTCAAAAGGAAATAGTTCACTGTAGTTAGCACGGGCTATGTTGCTGATGATGAATTCACCGTTAAGGTAAGGGTGTAATTCCTGAATAGCGCGTGCTTCTGCCTCGGTAAAGGTCATGGCGTCTAAAACGTAAGGCTCTGTGACTTTTTTAGCAGCGCCTCTTTCGTCAATTTTCTCGTATTTTACTTTTACTTCAAACCAGTTGTTCATATTATAATAAGTTGTTATCCAGATAGCATATAGCTATTGGCAATTTATATTAAAGTTAATAATTTACTTATTGCAAAGCCCAGGTAATTACCAATGACAAAACCTATAAGGCCTGCTGTGATACCCCCCAGTATCACTTTTTTATTCTTTATAGCTGTGGCCACAAAAGGTACAAAAGCCGGACTGCAAATTAACGAAGTTGAAACGACAATTGTGGTATCTACGTCAACTTTAAACAAACGAGATATCAACACGTGTAGAATCAAACTTACAAATACCGCAAACAGAATGTAATAGAAAACTCTTGGTGGTTCGGTGATGAAAGATTGTATATCCACCATAGAGGCGACTACCACACTAAAGATAAGAATCAGATACATTCCGGTATCAAAACTGAGTGGTGTACGATTAATTTTGCGGTTGAAAGAGGCTGCAATGCCCAGTGTAGTAATGGTGAGGATAACAATCACCATTTGGTGACTTTGGTCAAAAAGAAGGCTCAAAGCTCCGGCTATGCCAAAGATAATGGTGGCTATCAAGAGGGAAAAAGCTACTGATCTTAGTTTTTCTTTCGTTGTAAATGTTCTTGATTCAGCGCTTTCGTGCTTGTTGTCTTTGGTCCCGAATTCAATTTTTTTTGGGAGTATAAGGCCTAAAACCCGTTGACCTACGGTGATCATAAATACCAGAAAAACAAAAGACACCAGCATGTCGTAGGTATGGAGGGTGAGGTAGGTGTCATTATCTACATCCAGCATTAATTTGAGTGCTGCCAGGTTGGGGGTACCTCCGGTGTAAACGCCTACCAACATACCTCCAATTTTTTCAGGGGCTTCGATACCGCTGTTTTGTAATACGACGAAACCAAGGAGTATGGCCAAGATAACTGCAAAAACACCTGCTAGTAAAGACTTGATAGCACTACCGGCCATAGTTTTCCAATCTCTTATATTGGATGAAAAAAGCATCAAGGGGATTGATAAAGTAACTGTTAACAGTGTGATTAGATCCTGAGCCTTGGCTGCATTGTCTGGTAAAAGGTCGAAGTTGCCTATGGCTAAACCCAACAAGTAGGCCCACAGTACAGCCCCCACGTTGTCCATCCATTTGTGTTGCTGACACAGATAGAGGATGAGGGCGGGAGAGAGGAGGTAGGTGATTATGAGTATAGGTAATGGCATTTTGTTGTCATTCAAGATATTAAAATTCAATATTCAAGATTGGGATAACTTCTATTCTGAATCAGGAATTTGTTTTTACCATTTTATATATTCTATCACCGCGTCTGATTTTTTGGCCGATGTGGATAGAGATCAAATCTCCTTTGGTACAAGAGTCTACTGATTTCAAGTCGAGGCGTATGTCTTCCACTACTTTTTCTACTACACCAGTAGTGTCGCCGGTGATGATGATTTCTTCGCCCACGGATAATCCAAATGATTCAATCTTAGTTTCTGCGACCAATAGTTTGCCAAAGAAATTGCTTACTTTGCCAATAAAAACGCGTTTGTGAGTGGCTGAAGAACCATATTTGTGGCTCCATTCACCTAAGCGCTGCCCCAGATAGTAACCGTTCCAGAAACCCCGGTTAAAAACTTTGCTCAGGCGTTGATTCCAGTCGCTTACTTTTTCATCAGTGAACGATTCATCCAGATATGCTTCTACTGCTTCGTTATAACATTGGCTCACCGTTTTGACATATTCTGCACTGCGGGCGCGCCCTTCTATTTTTAGTACACGTACTCCACAATCTAATACTTTATTCAAAAAATGAATGGTTTTCAAATCTTTGGGTGACATGATGTATTCATTGTCAACCTCAAGTTCTATGCCCAGCTCTTTATCTTTTACTTGGTAAGCCCGTCGGCATACTTGTGAGCAAGCGCCACGGTTGGCCGATGAATTCTGCTCGTGCAGACTCAGGTAACACTTTCCTGATATGGCCATGCACAAGGCTCCGTGTACAAACATCTCGATACGGATACGTTCGCCTGATGGACCACGCAGGTCGTCTTCGCGTATTTGTCGGTATATTTCAGCTACTTGTTCCAGGTTGAGTTCGCGAGCCAGAACCACCACATCGGCATAGTGAGCATAAAATTTCAGCGTTTCATAGTTGGATACGTTGAGCTGTGTGGATAGGTGTATCTCTACCCCCTGAGCATGAGCATAGCTGAGGGCTGCCTGATCGCTACAGATAATTGCAGAAACATTGGCTTCTTTGGCCGTATCTATGATCTGACGCATCATATTCAAATCGCTATCGTACATCACTGTGTTGATGGTTAGATAGGTTTTGATATTATTCTCCTGTGCTATGCGAACGATTTCTTTCAGGTCTTCAGTGCTGAAATTGGCACTGGAACGCGAGCGCATATTTAAGTGTTCTATACCAAAATAAACGGAGTTGGCACCTCCCTGGATGGCGGCTTGTAAAGATTCAAAAGAACCAACCGGAGCCATTATTTCTATATCGTTTCTTTTCATTCCAATGTTCTGATGATTCAATGATTCAATGATTCATTGAATCATTAAAA
>DHQI01000070.1:0-6022 GCA_002408065.1 Bacteroidales bacterium UBA5342 | reverse complement strand
ATGATTCAATGATTCAATGTTTCAATGTTCTAATGTTTCAATGTTCTAATGATTCAATGTTCTAATGATTCAATGTTCTGATGTTTCAATGTTCTGATGTTTCAATGATTCAATGTTTCAATGATTCAATCTCTTATTTTTTTTACGTTTCATTTTTCACTTTAGTTTCGAAAGAGCTTTTCGGATAATGCGTATTCTACTATGTATACCACTGGTCGTTTCGTGTTCGGATAAATGATCCATGAGGGCTTCCAATTCATTGGTAAGGTCGGGCTCTATTTTACAAAATTCAAAGATGTATTGCAAGCTGTTCACACGCGTGGCAATAGGTGTTTTGGTATTTAACAGTAAATCTTCGCACTTGTTCAGTATTTTACCCGTCAAATCGTTAGCGGGGATAGGGCGCTGACATATCAGTTTGAGTCCCATACGTAGAAGACTATTGTCTACAGTCTCATGTATCAGTAGGTAAAGTTCGTCAAGTATTTGATCTAGGCGTTTGCTGTTGCGTTGCACTGCATGGTCGATGACCCACATAGCCCGCCAGTTATTCTTTATGGATGTGTTTTGAGCAATAGCCCAGAATTCCTGAAAAACCGTGTCATCTTTAGCGGCTGCATCCATCCAAAATTGAAAGTCTTCGGATGAAAAGCCTTTGCTGAAAAGTAGAAAAATATCAGGATTCATGAGACATTTATATATGCAAAACGACCTAAAACCGCAGTTTCAAGTCGTTTTGAATGTATATTTTCAGGGAAAGTCCTGTAAAATCAGTGAAACTGATTATTTTACGAATTTATTTATCACCACATGTGCAATGACACCTAAAACTAAACAAGAACCTCCGGCAATTAAAGTAGTGTTCGTTGTTGATTCCATTACTTTAGGTATGATTAATAGTGCAACGCCAATTAATTCAATGATAAGTCCGATGTTTTTAATGAGTCCGTTCATAATATACTTTGGTTTTTGCTTCTCTTAGTTTTATTACAGGCGCAAATATAATAGGAATATTTGGTGCGAAATAATTATTGAGATAAAAAATTTATTCAATTAAAACGGAAGTCCGTCTTCTTCTGTTTGAGCAATCTCTTGTGGTGGAGGAGGTACATTAGCGGCAGCTGCTGATGCATCTTCTGTTTCCATCTTCCATGCACTGAGATCTGTAAACCAGCGTCCGTTGTATTCGCGGCTTTCGGCGTTGAAATGTACGGTAATCACCTGATTTGGGCTTAGTGATGCAATGGCCACTTTATCGTTCCAAACCGTGAAACAGATCTTTTTGGGATACTGATCCATTGTTTCGATCACAAATTCTTGTTTTTTCCAAGGGCCGCGTGCACTCTCACCGGTTAGGGGATCGAGAACCTGAAAAATTCTTCCTTTAACTTCCATTGTTGCTTATGCTGTCTTAACGTTAACTTTTTTGATTGATTGAGATTCTTTAGTTGCTGATGTTTCCTGATTCATATTACAGGTGCCATTAAATATGGCATTGACATCTATTGCTAGTTTTTTAGTGATGATTTCACCTTCTACTATTGCCGTTTCTCGGATAGATAAGGTTTCAGAAATCTGAATCTTCCCGGTGAATTTACCAAGAATTTCCGCGTTAGGGCACGTGATGGTGCCGGTCACTAAGCTGTTTTTTCCAAGCACTACACGACCTGATGTCTTTATTTCGCCTTCGATTTCGCCATCAACTCTGATGTCGCCATCAGAAACTATGTTACCTACGATTTTAGTTCCTTGAGCAAACACATTGTGTTTCTTGGTGTCAAAATCATTATTACTTGGTCTAGCCATGATTAATTAGTTTTAATGATGAGATACAAAGGTAGATAAAAAAATCTAAGAATCGTAAGCCCATTTAACGTAAACGGCCCCCCAGGTAAACCCGGCACCAAAAGCAGAAAGGATTAGATCATCCCCTTTTTTTAGCTGCTTTTCCCATTCCCACAAACAAAGTGGAATAGTCGCAGAGGTGGTATTACCATAGCGCTCTATATTAATCATTACCTTTTCAGGAGGTAGATTCATATGGTGTGCCGTGGCGTCAATAATGCGCAAGTTAGCCTGATGAGGTACTAACCAAGCCAATGTTTCAGGCGTCAGGTTGTGTTTTTTCATCATACCTACCGATACACCTGCCATTTTAGATACTGCGTGTTTGAACACGAAGCGTCCTTCCTGATAAATGTAATGGTCGATGTTGGCAACTTCCTTAGCATGGGCTGGATGAGCTGAACCGCCTGCTTTGCGATACAAGTATGGTTTACCCATACCATCGGTATGCAGGTCAGCATCCAGTACACCTATTTCTTCGCTTGTTGGTTCTAACAATACGGCTGTACCTGCATCGCCAAATAATGGACAAGTGGTACGGTCTTCGTAATTGGTGATTGACGACATTTTTTCAGCAGAAACAAGCACTACTTTTTTGTAGCGTCCCGATTCGATGAAAGAACGTGCCGTTTCAATACCATATAAGAAACCAGAACAAGCACCAAGTAAGTCGAAAGCCCAAGCGTTTTTCAGCTTACTTTCGTAGGCTACTATAGATGCTGTAGATGGGAAAAGGTGATCTGGAGTGACAGTTGTACATATTACCAGATCAATTTCGTCAGGGCTTACGCCTGTTTTTTCAAGCAATTGATCTACTGCTTTAGCTCCCATTACAGAGGCTCCTTTGCCTGTTCCCTTTAGGATATGACGCTCTTTGATACCTACACGACTCATTATCCATTCGTCGCTGGTATCCACCAATCTGCTCAGTTCTTCATTGTCTAGGATGTAATCCGGAACGTATGCTCCTATACCGGTTATCTGAGCGTGTATTTTATTTTCCATAGAAGTGGATTTTTTAATTAGGCTTAAGCCTCAACCTCTTCTATAGCTTGTTTTCCGCGGTATTGTCCACATTCGCCACATACAGTGTGGTATTTGTAGGCTGCACCACAGTTAGGACAGATTGCCAAAGTTGGCGCAACAGCCTTGTCATGTGTTCTTCTCTTATCTCTTCTCGTTTTCGAAATTTTTCGCTTTGGATGTGCCATTATAAAATAATTAAAAATTTAAAAATTCAAGATTCATAATTGCTTTAATATATGAATCGGAATTCAGGTACTAATCTAACTTATCTTTCAGTTGCGCCAGGGCATCCCAGCGCGAATCTGTTTTCTCTTCTTGTTCTTCTTTGCGTTCGTACTTTTCCATTTGTTCCAGCATCTCTTCGTTGCATTCGCCTTCGGGATGTGTACGCTGAATAGGAAGGGCTAATTTGGCGTATTCAAAGATAAACGAGGCAATGTTAATTTGATCATCGTTGTGTGCAATGGTAATCACTTTGTCATCTATCTCTTCGTACTTTTCGCCATATTTAACAATGAGCTCTGTTGTGTAGTTAATGTCTTGAACCATAGGTTCGAGACAACGGTCGCAGGCCACGGTCAAATCCCCTACTAATTTAAAATCCATTTCGAAAACACTAATGCTTTTGGTGAGCGTCATCAGTACGGTGACGTCAGCATCCAGTATTTCCGGGTCTTCAAAGTGGGCAAAAAAGTCCTTATTTAACTCAAAAGAGTGCTCGTTAGCACCCTCCTTACTCCCTGATAATGGGATAATAAACTCGTCTAAATGTTTCATATTTATTTACGAGGTGAAAAATCGGCTGCAAATGTACTGAATTTATTATGAATAGTGCCATGTTGTATGCTAAAAATTGAAAAAACTCACTCTTGAGCTCCTAATGTTTCTGTCTTTTCGAAAATGGAATGATATTTAAGAACTTTCATTGCTTTGTATATTAGTTTTAGCCAGGAAAAATCTGGAAGGTTGATTGATGTTGGTCGAAGTAATTTTATAGTAAGTTGCCGTAAGCTCATAATTTTTGATTATTTTTGAACTCGAAAAGGCAATCCGGTTTTATCTGATTCGTAGAACAACTTTAGTTATCCCCAATATTACTACTTTTTGTTCTTATACATAATCTTATTAGTTCATGCTTTTCAGTGATTTAATTCCATCACTATTAGAATCACAATACCTTAGTATATATCATAACAATTAAATTATTCTGTTTATGAAGACAGGAAGATTTCTTTCAATAATTTGTATTCTTCTATCCTCTTTTATTATTACATTGAATGCGCAGGAAGATGAATATTCTTTTCAGTATTATTCCACCAATGATGGGCTTAGCCAAAATGAAGTCACTTCAATTGTTCAGGATAATTATGGCTTTATGTGGTTTGGCACGCGCGGAGGACTCAACCGATTCGATGGCTATACTTTCAAACGCTTTAAACCGGAGCCGGGGAACCCAAACAGTTTGCACAACCCTTCTATTGAAAGATTATTTGTAGATCGTTTGGGAAGAATTTGGATTGGAACAAAATCCGGCGGCTATTCTGTCTATGACCCTTCCAAGGAAGAATTTGTATTACCTTTAGATTCTGCTCGCTCTATACCGGAACGGATTATTTCTTTCGAGGAGGATGCTGATACAGCGATGTGGATGGGCTCATGGTCTGGTGGAGCATATAAATTAGATCTAAAGCAGAATGAAAACACACAGGTGCTTAAAAACAGGATAAACGGCATTAAATATGTACAGGGACAGGGGGTATATGTAGCTACCGAAAGTGGTTTGTATAATATTAAATCGCCGAAACCCCAGAAAGTTCGTGCTGGTATTAATGGACGTGAAATTACTGCGCTCATAAAAGACAGGAATGATCCTGTTTTGTGGATGGTTGGTTGGAGTATGAATTTGTACAGTATGAATACTGAGACATTAGAATCTAAAGAATACGTCATCCCGGTTCCTGATAAATTGAAAAGTAATGCTTATTCTCTGATGCAAGATAGAGAGGGGAATATCTGGGTTGGTACTTGGGGGAAAGGTCTTTATAAGTTTAATGTTAAGACCGAAATTTTCTATAAAATACAGTTTGAGACTAAGGTAGTAAGTGGTTTTGATTTGGATGTGATTCTCGACATTTTTGAAGATGCAATGGGGAACGTATGGGTAGGCACTGATGGTGGGGGCATCATAAAAATATCCACCAAAAGTAGATTTTCCACTTTGAATTGCATTTCCGGGACGAATACTAAAATCAGTGATTTGCTATATGGTCCGGATGGTAATATTTGGATTGGCACCCAGAAAAATGGCCTAATAATGAGAACAGCTAATGGTGAATTTAATCCTGTTCCTTTCCAAGAGTCTGTTAAAGAAATAACACACTTGTATGTCAGGATGATTAAATATGCTTCTGATGGTAATATATGGGTGAATTCTAACTACGGATCGCATATTGTTATACAAAAGAAGAATGAACAATATGAGTTGGTGTCAGCAGCAAAGTATTATAATAGTCCAGCCTTAAATAAGATCCATAAAGTTCATGACATAAGCCTGAAAGGGAATAAGCTATGGATGGCTACACAGCAGGACGGTTTATACTTGTTAGAAAAAAAGGACGACAGTTATGAGTTGATCAAACGTTTTGTCAAGTCAGATACGAAATCCGGCTTAAGCAATGATCGTGTTACAGGTATTATTTATGACAAACAAGACCGTATGCTGGTTGCTACTTACAGTGGTCTAATGATGTATAATTCTCAGGATTCAGTTTTTGAATCTGTAAATGCTGTCATTAAAGATAAGCAAAAGCCATTGTGTGACATTATCATTAGTGTTTTTAAAGATAAAGAAGAAAATATTTGGTTTAATACACCTTGTAGTCTGAACAAGTTAGCCGTAGATAATGATGGTATTTTTGCCTTGGAAGAGTATACTGCTGGAAATGGCCTGTCTGATGATTACATAAATGCTATTCAGCAAGATAATGAGGGGTACATATGGCTTAGCACCAATGCTGGAATTTCCCGCCTTTCACCTGAAACTGGTGAAATAAGAAACTATGATACTACAGATGGTCTGGGAGATACTGATTTTTCGGAAGGTGCCAGTTGTAAGGGCTCCGATGGGAGTCTTTATTTTGGTGGAGCAAAA
>DHQI01000109.1 GCA_002408065.1 Bacteroidales bacterium UBA5342 | reverse complement strand
ACCTAGGTGGTGCAGCCTCTGTTTTTTGCTTGCTAATGCTTCCTGAACATCAGTGTGAACAATGCTTATGATTGCAATGATGCTTATTTGTTACATATAGATCTTTATCCCAAGAAAAGAATCGCTTTCCTATCGTTCGCAGGTAAGGTGTACACATCTGAGATGTCATCGCTTTATCTGGCATTAGTACGCAAGTCACCTGCATATCTTCTCCCAAAACAAACATCATAGAAGAATGATAGTTGTCAAATTTGATGTTAAAATTACTATTTTCAACATCATAGACTTTCTTAATAAAAGGATAGCTTTGTCTCAGGTTATCCAGTTCTTTAGCATCATGAAAATGACCAAAGAATACAAGATCCTCCATTTTGATGTGATCTTTAACTTTAGTGATCTCGTGCATTAAAGGGCTAACTGAATGATTGGAACAATGTGTGTGCAAGTAAATAAATAACTTTGGCTGTCCACCAAGAAGTTCTGACAGAGCAACTTTTTTGTTATCTACATCCTTCAAGTAGGTGTCTTTCGTAAGTTCTGTCCCCTCAATACTGTATGTTTTGAGTTGTTTCTGATACATTTGACTGATATAGCCACGACTATTCTTTACTTCAGTCTTTAGGTGCTCTACTCGCTTGCTTAGAGATACAACTTTCTTAAGACCAAATGAAAACACGAATAGTGAAAGAAAGAAGTAAATAAGCAATGAGAGTATAAGCGTTTTATTCTGTTTGTTTGCCATTAGTGATTACTTTTAGATGAATAAGATTATGTATGACAGTGTTTTTTAACCAACTCTAGTTTGTTCGTCTAAGTAATTCCAGGATTTGTTCTTCGGTGAGTTTTCCACCACCAGGTAATGGTGATGGTGCTTTAATTATAGGAACTTTAGTCGTTGATGTATCAGCAGCTAATTCTTCGGCATCACAATATGCCACATTAGTCAGATTGCGTAAGCTAATACTTGTACATTCGTGATTTTTTGTGCAGTGTAGGATATTTATAGTAACTAAGGCTAGAACTAAAAATATTGCAAAAAATAGGTTTTGTTTTTTTGTTTTCTCCATAATACTTTGTTTAAATTAGATTTCTGGAAACAAAGCTGGAAAACTAACCTAAAAAAAACAAGAAATCAGGCGGGACAAAACGGGACAAAATAAAAATAATTTGTAATCACCCGATTACCAGATGCTATAGCGGATTATAAATTCTACTTAAAAGATGTATTTAAAATTTCTTTAAGGTCTTTTGACGTAGGTATTCCTAGTGCTTTCTTAATTCTGTTGCTTCTTTTTCTGACAGAATCTGTCTTAATTCTAAAAATTCTGGCAATTTTTTCGTTTGTAAACCCCCAATGTATACACATCAAATGTTGATAGTCTTTATTCTTGAGGTTAGGGAAATTCTTTCTGATAATTTTTTCCCCTTGTGGAAATTTCTGCTGATACATTTCGTTCAAAATTTCCCAACTTGAAATTTCAAGTCCTGTATCTATTTCCTCTCGAATCATAGATAATTTAGTTTTATCAAAAAATATAGAATCATTAGCGTGCTTATCTATAGACTCCACTTTATTTTGATAATGTAGAACAGAAATATTTCGTTGATGTAATTTCTCTAATGTTCCTTTCAGTAAATCATTAATTCTTCTTCTATTATAGAAGAGAATCATCAATAATAATGAAGAAAGCAAGCTATAAAGGAAGAATAGCCTTTTTTTTAGGCGTTCATTCTTGTGTATAACAGCACACATCTTATGCTCTTCTTGTAGTTTGTGCAGTTTTTCACGTGCATTATTTACATGAATCTGGTTTGTCGTTATTCTAGCTGAATAGGCTAAACGGTGTTTAAGGGCTTTATGTAGACAATCATTCGAGATTTTATATTCCTTTAATTCAAAATGATTTTTTGATTTCAACTTATATAGAAAAAATAATCTATCTTCAAAATGTAATTCTCGTGATTGGTAAATACCATCTGTGATTACATCATTACTTGATTTATACAAACCTTTTCTTTGTAAAACCTCAGCTAATACCTGATTATAGAATGCCCCTTTTTCATTGTGATCTATTATATCACATAGTTTTCTCTTAATCTTTAGCCTGTCTGCTTTCTCTAAGAATACCAACGAAGAATCAATATCAATACTCATATATGTAATGGCTAATAAGCATAAGGCTTTAAACTCCTTAAGATGTGACATCTTCGATCTATAATATGCGATAGCTTTCTTTTCCAACTCGGCGACCTCTTCTGTACTATCAGAAAAATATGCTTTATTTGAATAATACAAGCCCCAATCAATATCTTCACAAGTTTTAACTAGTTCATCAGCTTGACAGATAGCTTCTTTTGTGTTTTTTTTATAATGAAATAATAATCTAGCTTTAGATAATAAAACGGTGAGTTTCTCATTATTAGTTAAGGTGGACTGCTCAATATCTATCTTTTCATGGTGTTCCAATGATTGTTTGTATAATTGTGAAGACTCATATATTAATATGTAAGCCAAATTAAACTTATCCTTATAAGCATCCATCCCTGCCCGATCTGTAGATATAGCACTATCGAGTAATAAAATAGATTTAGGAAAATTATACTTTTCCATTTCAACATGAGCCTTTACAAAATAATACTTTGCCCAAAACTCTTTTGAGGTACTACCTTTTAAGTCTTCATAAATATTATGGAGCATTGTATCTACGATCTCAGGGTGAGAGAATCTCAAATCCTCAGCTTTTTGTAAGCGTTGACTCAAATCCGTGCTATTTGATAATTCTTCTTGCACTTCCTTTTGACAAGAAAATAGAAGGATAAAAGGGAATAGGATAAGTATATAAAGCCTCATGATTATTAATGGTTTAGATATGACAAAGATAATTTTTTAGTTTAAATTTTCAAAAGCAGAAACAGCTAATAAACCAGATTAAGATGCTGAATTCAATACTTATCCATTTGATAAGAGACCTGCTCAAGGCTTACTATTGCTATATTTCAAAGGCTTTTCATACTTAAGTTACTTAAAAGGATAAACGCTCTATATATCTGCTTATTATAGTTTGAAGAAAATAAGGTTTTTTGTAAGTAATCAGATAAAGTTAGAACTTCATTCATAATTCTAAGTAAGTACAAGTAATACAGAGTAAGCATTATTTACAGCTATATATGTGTATAATTCTGGTATTTAATCAATAATGACAGTTTAAGTATAATAAGTAAGATAAGTATGGCTTAGACCATTATATGTAAGTGATGTTTTTCACAAAGCAGTACTCATCTCTATTTACAAGAAAGCCTGGCATCAAGACGACACCAGGCTTTTTGCTGAACATAATTATTTAATAATGTATAATTTGTTTTCTAGAAGTGAATTCACTTCAATTATACTGTGTCTTAATTGGGGGAGCTTGTTAAGTTGTCAAGTGTTATACTGAGCCTATCAAGATAAAAGACAAAAGCAGTTGTACTGGTATATTTTTTTCGCCCATTATCGTCATATTCCTGGCACCCGCTTTTTGCATCCATTTTCTTAAAGCTTACCTTTTTGGTGTCACAGATAAAATGTGGGCTGTTTTTCAGATAATAAACAACCGTTGCTTCAGGCAGTGGTTTATCTCCTTCACGCAGAGCTTGACTTTTATAGAGGGAAAACACCCTGCTAACAGAAAGGTAAAGAAAGTTGTGTGCTTCATCAAACACAATATCAGCGCTTTGCCATTCATTGTTTTTCTGAAAAGTACGTTTAATTCTATCAGCATAAATCACCTTGTAGTCACCATCTTCGAAGAGAAGATTTGAACTTATAAGGTATTGTACTGTTTTCCAAAATACCCCTAAATCATCATTACGAGCCGTTTCATTATTTTGCTCTACCATCATTTTTGTGAAAAGTTGAATCATTTCTCCATACACTAAAGGCAATTCTACAATTCCAGCAACAGTAGCGTAAGCAGAGGCTACAGTCAGCCAATTGTTGTAAATCCGTGTTTCAATGGTGGTAGAACCAAGCAACTCTCTAAATTCGTCACTAACTTTATCTACTGTTTTATTGTATTGGTTAGCGAAGCTCTCACGGTGCTTTAGTAGGTGGTGCGTGATTTGGGTTAAACCCTGTTTGTTTATCAACTCTAATTCTTCGAATAGCCGTTTCTCTTCAAATGAGAACGTGGTTTTAGAAAAACCAAGAGCTATAAAACGGCTAAAGAGAGCAATGTCTGCAGTAGCGATTTGCTGACCACAAACAATGATGCCCTGATTCACTTTAGAAGTCTCTTTTTTCTTGTCCTTATCCATATTCATACGAGTACGTCCTGTCTTATCCCAAAAGCCTTTTAGAAGTTCTCGTTTTTCCATCTCCAAATCGTTACGGTACTCATCTAATACGCATACAGCATTAGAGCTTGTGGCTACGTGGTCAGCAATGGAGGGTTTACTTGAATTGTGTAGGTTAGGCA
This sequence comes from Bacteroidales bacterium UBA5342, assembly GCA_002408065.1. Lineage (GTDB taxonomy): Bacteria > Bacteroidota > Bacteroidia > Bacteroidales > UBA5342 > UBA5342. The sequence goes on along the minus strand of DHQI01000109.1, from coordinate 2,078 downwards.
CTTTTCCTTTACGTCCAAACATATATAAGATGCTTTCAGCACAAGTGTTTTTACCGGATCCTTTCTGACCATACATGTTGAGAATGGGAAACTTGTCAAATCGTTTACCTACAATATCCTGAAATAGACATGCAAAATAGAACGATAGGGTTACGATACCATTCTCGCCAAAAACGGCAGTATACTTTTGGGTGTATTCATAAAGAGAAATATTTCCCTCGTTATGGATAAAATGACGTTCAAACTCAAATAGTGTATCATCACCCTCATAGATCTCAGAACAAGCAGGTATATAGAAGTAGCGATTGCAATGCTGAACTATCCCATATTTATCAGCTTTTACGAACTCGTCTCCATTAAAAATCCCATTTCCCCAACAGAAAAAGCCTTCTCGTTGCCAACCCAATTGTATTATTTCCTTGCAGCTCTTGGTCTTTTCGTAGAGCCACGCTTTAAGCTTGTTGAGTTCGCTTTCTCCACCAGTCCAAAGGAAATTACCTAAAGATTCAATTTGTAGCTTGAAGGCATTTATACTTACTAAATCTCTTTGGGGCAGTTCAATAATCTTTACTAGATTGTGCTTATTCTTAATTTCATACAGACGTTTGGCATTGAGAGGACTCTCGATATGAAATAAAGGGGTCATCGTAAAGTTTGACTTGGCCTCGTAACTATTTCCTTTCTTACCCATAAAAACATAGCTATTATTCTCGACATAAAAACCCCAGCGGTTAAACTCATCTAGACTGACGTGTTTAGGAATATTGTATCTAGATTCCTTTTTGACCTCATCTTTGGTAAGTTCTTTTAGGGCATCCTGCCAGGCTTTTTTAGGTTTTATTTGTTCTGCTGCAAAATCAAGATAGACTTCCCGTTTTGTTTTGTCATAATTTGAAATAAGTTGAGTAATACGCTTAATGGCTTCGGATTTTCTGACCGGGTCTGAAGCAAATCTTTTGGCGTACTGTGAGGTCTTGTAGATAATATAGTCTGCTTGCTTTTCATTGTACTCCCAAAAGACCTCTTTATTTTTAAAAAGCGAATCCGGATCCTGCTTAGGGGGGAGTTTGATCACTGAAACGTGAAATTGATTTTGGATAAGTATGGCTGCATTCCTATCTGTTGCAGTCTGACCTGCAGCATCACCATCAAAGATCAGGGTGACTTTGTTTGTATAACGTTTCATCAGCTCCACCTGGTTTTGCGTAAGAGCTGTTCCGCATGTGGCTACACTATTAGTAATGCCAATACTATGGAGGCGTAATGCATCAGTGTATCCTTCTACAATGTAGGCTTTGTCTTCATTTTTGATGGTGAAACGTGCTACATTGAGTGCATAAAGTTCATTGCCTTTAATATAGATCGCACTTTCAGGCGTATTGAGGTATTTTATCTTAGGTTCTGCAGCAAGATCACGCCCGGCAAACGCAATAGTCTGACCTCTGGCATTAGTTATGGGGAAAATGATGCGATTTCTTAAAAAATCAAACATTCCGTTATCATTAGACTTTATCAATCCAATTTCTTCTAAGATAGAGGTTCTAAGGCCTTTTTCTTTAGTAAAGGGTAAAAGATGATTGCCTGTAGGTGCATAGCCAATATTAAAGTCGCCTTCGGCAGGAATAGGAAAACCACGTTCTTTTAAATAATTCTGAGCATCTCGATGTATCAGCTGCTCTTGAAAGTATTTCTCAACGATTTGACACGCCACTTTTAGGCTTTCTTCGTGTTTATACTTGGCTTCGTCCCAATTCTTACTTTTCTTCCATTCAAAAGGGATATTAAGTTTCTTTGCGCCAATCTCAATGGCCTCTTTTGATTCTACACCTTCGTGCTCCTTAATGAACTTGATGGCTGTACCACCCATACCGCAACCAAAGCATTTAAAGATCCCTTTGGCAGGATTCACACTCATTGATGGTGTTTTCTCATCGTGAAAAGGACAGCACGCCATATAATTACTGCCTTTCTTTTTTAGTTCTATAAAGCTGGAGATAATACCGACAATATCATCGTTTATCTGCTCTATTATTTGTCTTACATCCATTGTTGTATAAAAAAATGGTGGAGCTGCCCTT
>DHQI01000075.1:16632-16994 GCA_002408065.1 Bacteroidales bacterium UBA5342 | reverse complement strand
GTATCTCACCACCAAAATCGGCCACCAGCATATCAGCCATTCCTTTCAGGTGTTTGGCTTTGTTGTTGGGGTAAGAGCAGCTTTTTATAAGCTCAAAAATATCTTCTTCGCTAGCTTTAGCCATCATTTCGGCAGTAGGGTAAAGCTTAAAGATGTTGGGAGTGAGCATGTTGACCCGTTTGTCAGTGCATTGAGCCGAAAGAACCACAGCTACGGCCAGTTCAAAAGGCGTGCGCCAATCTAATTCACTTTCTGCCACGGGCATATTTTTAGAAAAGTACTCTAAAAACAGTTGATATCGTTCTTTTTTTGTCATTTGAAGTTGAAATTGAGCATACTCAGCCTTAACCTTAACCTTAACC
>DHQI01000075.1:5024-16389 GCA_002408065.1 Bacteroidales bacterium UBA5342 | reverse complement strand
CTTAACCTTAACCTTAACCTTAGCCTCTATTTCTGAATATGAATAAAGCCTTCTTTCTCATAACCGCTAAAGTTAAGATAGTAGAGGTAAACGCCGTTAGGCAAATCTTTCCCCACATTTAAACCTTGTACATCGCCAAGTTTTCCATCCCACCAGTCGCCGTTTTGACCATAAGCTTCATTTTCGTATACCAAACTGCCCCAACGGTTATATATCTTAATGGAAGCTGGTAGTACATCACCATTGCTCAGTACAAGATCAGGAATTATAAAGAGATCATTTACACCGTCACCATTAGGGGTAAAAGCGGTGGATACATCTAAGCTGGCACCATCACAGTCGTCCGGGTCAAAAAGGTTTGGTATTCCATCACCGTCACAGTCACCGCCATCCGGAAAACCATCGCCGTCAGCATCCCAGTTCAGGTAGTTAGGAATGCCGTTTTGCCCTATCCCTATGGTGTCTTCACCCGCTTGATAGCCTTCGATACCATCTTCGTAGGTGTTAACCAGACCATCACCATCGCTATCTATCACCATTGCACTGTCTACAATTATTACCCAGGCGCTGTCCTTGGTGAAGAAGTTGTCCGCAGCAAAGAAAACGGGTACATCCGTCACGATGTATTTGAATGAGTCGATGTAGAAGAATGAATCACGTGGCACATAGTTAAACGTTTGATAATCGGTGCTGTCTAGTTCTAGCGTGATGTGTGCATTACGGCTTTCAAGGCTGTCTTTACCATGGTTGAACGAAAGGATGTGGAGAAGGTCTTCACTATCTGTATCGTTGCTTAACGCGTCGATTGTAACAAAGGGGTCTGTCTCTTCTAAGAAGGGGTTTTCAGTGAGTTTAATACTGTCTGTGACAGCACTTATGGGACTATTATTGATAAAAACCCAAGCGGTGTCATAAGTTAAAAGATCACTTACAATGTACTGGAAGGAATCTTTTGTGGTAAAGCCCTGATGGTAAAAATAATCGATATTGTTTGATCCGGCATCCTTAATCACGGCATAGGAACTTTGGTTAAGTGCTTTGAGGTCCGTGTTGTCAAACAGTACGATTAAAGTATCCGGATCCATATCGTTCAGTGTCAGGGCAAAGTTATTGGCGATAGTACTGTCTGCTTCATTAATTTTGAAATCGCCAACAGAGAATATGTCGTTATTAGCTATAGGTGGTGTGTTTTTGATATAGGCCCAGCCCATAGTGTCGGGATCAGTGTGTCCATCGTAGATTAAGTAGCCAATAGAGTCTATGATCTCTTTCTTGTCATAAGGGGGGGTGAATAAGTAATAAACGCTATCGCCCATTTCGAGGGTGAAGTTATTTTTGGTGTTGTCAAAGTCGTTGGAAAAGATGCCTTTGCCATAGGCTCCGGTGGATGTTTTCACATGGGCTTTTCCATAGCTTGCTATGGCCTCTTTATAATCATTGCCCATCAGGCGTTTAAGGGCATCTAAGGTGCCGTCGTTTACCTCATCAATATCGATGTCGTTCGCCAGTATGTCAAAGTGTTGCCATAGTTTCGTAGATGGGTCTTCTATGTTGTCCAGATCAAACTCTAAAGTGTCGTTAAAGGGGATGGTCACATCATTAACTGGTTCCACGACAAAATAGATAATACCAAAATCGGAAGTATCGCCTCTAAATTCTGCCGGATAAACGCTATTGAATAGTGGGCGCTCTACCACTTTATAGAAGAGGCTGTCTACTCCGGAGAATCCTGCTGCATAGTTATAACTAACGACATCGCCTGTAATCTGTAGTATTGCAATATTTGAATCTTTTTTTAAGGCTAAAGATTGTGTTGACGCATCAAAGTATGGAATGTCATGATAGAAAACCACGGTGTCGTTGTCACTTGTCGCTGTAGCAGAGTCAGCTTTGTTCTTAATGATATATGGCAGTTCTAATTGGATGTTGGGGAACGCAGGAATAGTGTCGGCATCTAGATCATTGGCCATTGGTAAAAAGTTTTTTTCTACCCTAATATCAGATTCTTTCATTATTGAATTGTCCGGGAGGCGGTATACCGTATCATTCGTAGCTACCGGAATGTAGTCATGAGGTTGAATGTAAAAGTAAATAGTAGCTGTGTCAGCATCTTCTGTATGTATAAATTCATAATAGTTTTCCTGAAAAAAAGGAATGTCAGAATATCTAAATTCACGTACGATGTATTGCATCGAATCGTAACCATAATAGTCGGATTCGGGTTGGAATACAAATACGGTATCGTTAAGATAGGTGGTGTCTCTTTGGTCGTAAGGTAATAGTAAGTTGGAATTAAGGTGTGTTATTCCTTCGTGAGGAAAGAAAAGATGTTTGCTGTCAAAATAATAATCGTTGATACCAAAACTGATGGTTCCATGAACAGGATCGGTGAGCTTGATGACTTCTAGCCCGGCCAAGTCTTTGTCAACATCATTCATCAGAGCCTGAGCATATATGGCACCACTGTCTTGAGATATCTCGAAGGTGTCAATATTGGCTACCGGCACATCGTTTACACCTATAATGGAATCGATATAAACCCAAATAGTATCGCTATAAGTGGGGGGCGTCGTCCCAAAATCATAACAAAATGAAAAACTGTCGACAGGGCTGCTAACACCAAACTGATAATAATCATTTGCCGGAATGTACTCTATTGTGTTAGCTCCTTTTTGAGGAGAAGGTGTATGGCCATGAGTCGCTTGGTCAACAACAATGATTGTGGTATCATTCCCACTAGGGGCCGACTGACCCGGATATAAGTCTGTAAAAATGTTATCTGCTTGTATATTTAAAGCTTCATCTTCCAATAAGCCTTTTATGGTGTTTTTGTCTCTGGTGGAGCGGATTAAGTCTCCGGCGTCAGTGGTTTCTTCAGACCAGATAGGTAAAGCAAAAAGTAATATTGTAAAGAATAGCGTAAAGGTCTTTTTCATAGTGGCAATATAATACACGTTACAATCTCGCAAATATAGTACATTATTAATTTTATATAGAATGAATTATATATTAATACAGGTGGTCAATGCGATTCTTCTGTTTATCTGCCAATATTTCTGTTTTTTCTTGTGGCATTTATTTTGACTAAGACCATAGGAATATTGCTATAAAAGCTGATTTAGATTTTTTGCGCTCAATTAATCTGTTAAATTTGCAGGTCGCAACAAATGTGCGCCAATATTAGTCATTAAATTATAAAGAATAACCTTAACATACGATAATGGGATTAAACGACTTTCTTTCCAAACTTTTTGGAAACAAATCAGATAGAGATTTAAAAGAAGTACAGCCTTACGTAGACAAAATACTGAAAGTATATCCGCAGTTTGCCACTTTGAGCAATGATGAATTGCGTGCTAAATCAGAAGCACTGAAACAAGCCCTTAAGGAAACCGTTGCTGCTGAAAACAAAGAGATAGCCTCTTTACGCCTAAAAGTAGCTGATGGTTCGGTGGAATTCAACGAAAGAGAAGCCATCTATGACAGTATTGACAAATTAGAAAAAACAATCACTGAAAAGCTGGACAAAAAGCTGGATGAAATAACGCCGGAAGCCTTTAGTATTGTAAAAGAAACAGCCCGGCGCTTGACCGAAAACGACACCATAGAAGTGACGGCAAGTGATATGGATCGTGATTTGGCTGCTGAACACGATTTTGTTAGCATCTCAGGCGATAAAGCCATTTATAAAAGCTCTTGGTTAGCCGGAGGTCACGAGATAGAGTGGAATATGGTTCACTATGACTGTCAGCTCTTTGGTGGCGTGGTATTGCACCAAGGAAAAATCGCTGAGATGGCTACTGGTGAGGGTAAGACTTTGGTCGCCACATTACCGGTATTTCTTAATGCCTTGACAGGGCGAGGTGTTCACGTTGTAACGGTGAACGATTACCTGGCTAAACGTGACTCTGAATGGATGGGGCCACTTTATCAATTCCATGGCTTGTCGGTCGATTGTATCGATAAGCATCAGCCTAACTCTGAAGATCGCCGTAAAGCCTACCGTTGCGATATTACTTTTGGTACCAATAATGAATTTGGGTTTGATTACTTGCGCGACAATATGGCATTTAGTCCCAAAGATTTAGTGCAGCGCAAGCACAACTATGCCATCGTCGATGAGGTCGATTCCGTATTGGTAGATGATGCCCGTACACCGCTGATTATTTCCGGACCGGTACCGCGTGGCGAAGACCAGCAGTTCGAAGAGCACCGTCCTAAGGTGGAAAAACTTGTAGGAATGCAACGCCAAATGGTTACCAAGCTATTGTCCGAAGCCAAGCAAAAAATCACTTCAGAAGATAAAAAAGTAGCTGAAGAAGGTGCTCTGTTGCTTTACCGTGCACACAAAGGCTTTCCTAAATATAAGCCATTGATTAAATTCCTGAGTGAAGAAGGTATTAAAGCGCAAATGCTGAAAACCGAAAACTTCTATATGCAGGAAAATAACAAGAATATGCACGTGGTTACCGATGACCTATTCTTTGTAATTGATGAGAAAACGAACTCTATAGAGTTGACCGATAAAGGGATAGATGCTATTACTGGCAGCTCGGAAGATCCGGAATTGTTTGTCTTGCCTAATGTAGGGGAAGAGATTGCTGTGCTGGAAAAAGATGATTCCCTGAGCGAAGATGATCGTCTGGCTAAAAAAGATGAATTGTTGCAAAACTATTCTGTCAAATCAGAACGTGTGCATACCATACAGCAGCTTTTGCGTGCTTATTCTATGTTCGAAAAAGATGACCAATATGTGGTGATCGACAATAAGGTGAAAATCGTCGATGAGCAGACCGGCCGTATTATGGAAGGACGTCGTTATTCTGACGGATTGCACCAGGCCATAGAGTCTAAAGAGCATGTAAAAGTAGAAGCTGCTACACAAACGATGGCCACTATCACGCTGCAAAACTATTTCCGTATGTACGAAAAACTGTCTGGTATGACAGGTACTGCTGAAACAGAAGCGGGTGAATTCTGGGATATCTACGAACTCGATGTGGTGGTGATTCCGACCAACAGACCTATTGCCCGTGATGATCAGGATGATAAGGTTTACAAAACGGTGCGTGAAAAATACAACGCTGTGATCGAAGGCGTTTCAGAAGAGGTGGCAAAAGGTCGTCCGGTATTGGTTGGTACTACTTCGGTAGAGATTTCAGAATTACTGAGCCGTATGCTGAAGCGAAAAGGCATAAAACACAACGTGCTGAATGCGAAATTGCACCAGCGTGAGGCCGATATTGTATCTGAAGCAGGTAAGGCCGGAACAGTAACTATTGCAACCAATATGGCTGGTCGTGGTACCGATATCAAACTCAGTGATGAGGTAAAAGCTGCCGGTGGTTTGGCCATTATAGGTACAGAACGTCACGAGAGTCGCCGTGTAGACCGTCAGCTGCGTGGTCGTGCCGGTCGTCAGGGAGATCCGGGATCTTCTGTCTTCTATGTTTCGTTGGAAGATAACCTGATGCGTTTGTTCTCATCAGACCGCATTGTGGGCGTTATGGATCGCCTTGGACACGAAGAAGGCGATGTGATCCAACATTCTATGATTTCAAAATCCATAGAGCGTGCTCAGAAAAAAGTGGAAGAAAATAACTTTGGTATCCGTAAGCGTTTGCTGGAATACGATGATGTGATGAACTCACAACGTGAGGTGATTTACAAAAAACGTAAGCACGCTCTTTTGGGTGAGCGTATGGGAGTTGAAGTCTCCAATATGTTGTTTGATGCCTGCGAAAGTGTGGTGAATGATAACTACGAAGCTGGCGATTATGAAGGTTTGAAATTGGATACTTTCCGTCTTTTATCTATTGATGCGCCTTTCTCAGAGAAAGAGTTTAAAGAAGCCAATGCCGCACAGTTGACAGAACAAACGTACGAAAAAGCCGTTGATGCCTATAAACGTAAAAGCGAGCAGATGGGTAAGATTGCTTATCCGGTAATAAAAGATGTCTTTGAAAAACGTGGTCAGGATTATGAAAAAATACTGATCCCTATCACCGATGGTAAACTGACTTACAATGTACCGGTAGATCTGGAAGCGGCCTATAACAGCGAAGGTGTAGAGGTGGCAAGGGCTTTTGAAAAAGCTATGTTGCTGCAGGTCATTGACGAATTGTGGAAAGAGCATTTGCGTGAGTTGGATGATTTGAAGCAGTCGGTACAAAATGCTTCTTATGAGCAAAAAGATCCGCTGTTGATATACAAATTTGAATCATTCAACCTGTTCAAATCGATGGTTGATGATGTTAGCAAGCGTAGTGTGGCGGCACTTATCAAAGCGCAGATTCCGACCCGTGATCCTAATCAGGTGCAGCAAGCTCAGGAACGTAGCATACGTCATCAGCGCCTTAGCGAGAGCCGACAAAGTCAGGAGGGCGGACAGCAGCAAAAGGAACAGAAAAAAGCGCAGCCAGTGCGTGTGGAAGCTAAAGTAGGCCGTAATGAACCCTGCCCTTGCGGTAGCGGCAAAAAATACAAAAACTGTCACGGCAAAGGCTTGTAAAATATAGACGTCCACTTCTCAAAATTTTTTTGTTGGGGAGGCAGCTGCCTCTTTGGCATTGTTGTTAATTTAATATGACTTTATGATTATTCATCTTCGGAAAAAGACGCACATAATTGCTCTTTGTATGTTGGTTTTTGTGGTGATAACTACGACCTACTTTAGTAATTCTATGGCGCGTCGTTTGTCTAAAGATGAACAATCTAAAATGCACCTGTGGGCCGAGGCTTACCGTGTGATAGCCAGCGTGACAGCTGGTAATGAGGCGCAAAATATGGCCTTGGAAATAATCTCAAACAATGAGACCATTCCGATGATAATCACCGATGCGGAGGGTAACATTTTTGAACATAACAACATAAAGCTTCCTAAGAGCCATCAGGACGCCTTTATTCAGGAAAAGCTGCAAGAGTTTTCAAATAGTGAAGAACATCCGCCCATCAAGGTTTCTTTTGAAGTGGCGGACGGTGCTTTCTCGCAAGAGGTTTATATTTACTACGGTCGTTCTATTCTGCTTAAGCGTTTGGCTTATTTTCCTTTCTGGCAGTTTTTAATTATTGCATCATTCATGCTGATAGCCTACTTCTTCTTTTATATATCCAAACGTTCGGAAGAAAATCGTGTGTGGGTAGGTCTTTCAAAAGAAACAGCTCACCAGTTAGGCACTCCTATTTCCTCGTTACTGGCCTGGATGGATCTGATGCGTAGCGGTCATACATCGCACGAGATGGTGGACGAAATGCAGAAAGATGTGACTCGTTTGCAAAAGGTGGCTAACCGTTTTTCTAAGATCGGTTCTAAGCCGACCCTGGAAATGTATAATCTGAGTGAGATATTAGATGACTCAGCCTCTTATATGTCTACGCGCATTACCCGAAAAGTGAAAATTGTCAAGAACTTTCAACGGGAACATTTCATTCCGGTAATGTTGAATGCAGAGCTCTTTGAATGGGTGGTAGAGAATCTGCTAAAAAATGCCGTTGATGCTATGCGTGGCGGGGGCAAGATAACCATTGTGCTCGAAGAAGATGAAAAAACAGCCAGCATTGATGTGATGGATGAGGGGAAAGGCATTCCTAAAAATAAATTCAAAGAAGTTTTTCAACCGGGATTTTCCTCTAAAAAACGTGGCTGGGGGCTTGGTCTCTCCTTTGTCCGTCGTATTATAAAAGACTATCACGGAGGTAAAATCTTCGTTAAAAAATCCGAAATAGACATCGGCACTACCTTTCGGATAATTTTGCCTAAATGCGAAGCGTCCTAAGGTGCTTAGTAAAAAGTAAAGCAAGCAATCTTTCTTACTTTCACTGTTCTGGTGATAATTAAATTTTTTATGGGACGTTGCATTGCTCAAGAAGCAGATAAAGAGGCGTTAGTAATTGTTGCGCTTTGCTTCTTATGATCTGTTGCACGAATTCTTTGAGAACGAAAGTTAGTTACTCTCCTCTGTTGGCCACGTAGCCCCGCCATTTTTCAATCAGTTGCACCATATCCTCCGGGAGTTCCGAGTTGAAATGCATCATCTCGCCTGTTGTCGGATGCTCAAAGCCAAGGGTTTTAGCGTGTAGCGCATGGCGCGGGCAGATGCTAAAGCAATTGTTGACAAACTGCTTGTATTTGGTAAATGTGGTCCCTTTCAGGATGGCATCGCCGCCATAGCGTTCGTCGTTAAAGAGTGGATGACCAATGTATCTCATATGAGCACGGATTTGATGTGTGCGGCCGGTTTCCAGCTGGCATTGTATCAGGGAGACATAGCCTAAGGGTTCCAGTAATTCATAGTGTGTTACCGCATTTTTACCAAAATCTCCTTGAGGGAAAACGTCCATCTGAAGGCGGTTTTTTAGGCTTCGGCCTATGTGTGCATCCACTGTGCCGTCTTCTTCGCCTTCGGGAAAATTGCCCCAGACAACAGCTTGATAGAGGCGGTGCGTTGTTTTGTTAAAAAACTGTTTGGCCAGCTTATTCTTAGCTAATTCTGTTTTAGCGACGACCATTAGGCCTGAGGTGTTTTTATCTATGCGGTGTACTAATCCCGGACGTGAATCTCCGCCATTAAACATCGGCAGATCTTTGTAACGGTGAGCTAAAGCATTGACTAGTGTGCCGGTATAGTTGCCATGCCCCGGATGAACGACTAAGCCTACCGGTTTGTTGACCACAAGGAGTTCATCGTCTTCATAGACGATATCAAGAGGGATGTCTTCAGGAATAATGACTAGCTCGTGACGTGGATATTCCATCACTATGCTGATGATATCGTGCGGTTTTACTTTGTAATTGGATTTTATCGCTTTGTCATTGACGAGTATATTGCCGGCTTCGGCAGCCATCTGTATCTTGTTGCGTGACGCATTTTGTATTTTATCTACCAAGAATTTATCTACCCGCAAAGGCTTTTGACCTGCATCGGCTACTACGCGGAAGTGTTCGAATAGTTCCTGTTCTTCGTTTTCGGTATTCTCCTCCTTCAATTTGTTCTCTTCTGTCATAACTCCTTCTTGTTTATCTAGACCTCAAAGTAGAATCTGCAGCATATACTATTGCGGTGTCCATTGTTAGCCACATATCTACTGATTTGCCAACATTGGCGTGTACATTGGGTTGCGGATATTGTTTCCATACTATAGCAGAGTCTATAGGGCTATCATCGGATATGGTTTCATCTTTTATGATAGATCCTTCGTTAAGGTTAATACTTAGGATTTTTTCTTTAGCATCTATCCAATATAATCCGCGAAGGTAGGGCACATCCGTTTTGCGGGAGCTGAGTCCGCGCCCTACTTGCAGGTCTATTTCCGACCATTTAGGTACCATGGTGCCCGGTGGTATGATGCTGTCACTCATCATTTGTTTTAACACCAAATCTTTGTATTCTGAGGTGATGTAGGCTACTTTTCCTATCTTAAGACCACTTTGGCTTATCAGTACTTGTGCTTGTCGCAACGATACATTTTTTAATGAAGGAACAGCCACTCTTTCGTTGTGCTTGGCATTCATGATTAGGAAGATTTTGCGATTCTTTTTTACAAATGAACCAGCAGCAGGTATTTGGTCGAATACCGTTCCTGGTAGCACTTCTTGTGTGAAAATGGAGTCAATGATTTCGAATCGTAAATCATTATCCGAGATAATACGCCCTACTTGAGCTTCATTGTAGCCTTTAATATCCGGCACCTGAATGGCCTGGCCATGACGGGTAAATATCCTGATTCCTAATACCGTTGCTCCAAACAAGGTTAAAGCTATAACGATGGCTAAGATGAGTTGTTTTAGAAATAATTTACTGAAAATAAACCTGAAAAAAGTCTTCATTGGCTTGTATTGTTTGGGTGCTATATCCCGTGATGTGTGAATAAAGGCTCAAAGATAATTAAAAAATAAAGTTGTGGCTAAGAATGGGTCTAAGATTGAGCTTAAAAGGGGGGGGGTGAGAAATTTCTTAATCTTAATTATAGTCTTAACCTTATATTTTAATAACTTTGTAGTCAGTTATTTTTGAGCAATGGATATGGAAAAATTTACGCATTTTATCAAAGCTTTTTGGGAGAATAATACGCTGATGTCTGTACAGGCTATTGCCAATGCTACTACTGTCAGTGTTATTATCATACTGTTGGTGGCTTGTGTGTTGGGGTATTGGTTGACGAACCGTTTTGTGGTGGATTTAGTACACCGTATAGTAAAAAGCACTAAAAATAAATACGATGATTTCTTGTTGGAGAAAAAAGTGTTTAATAAATTGGCGCAGATTACACCGGCACTGATTGTAAATTTAACCATTCCACACATCATAGACGAAGCACCACGATTAGCAGAATTTCTCTCAGAACTGGCCCAGTTATGGATCATTGCCGTTCTGCTGATGACCTTTTCTGCCTTTCTGGATGCTTTGAATGAGATTTATCAGCATTCCAAGATTGCTAAGAACCGCTCTATCAAAGGATATATACAGCTGGTGAAAGTAATTGCTTCCATTGTTGGGATATTTGCTGTGATGGCTGTGTTTATAGAGGGTTTTCAGATCTCCCGCGTGTTTGCCGGTTTGGGGGCTATGGCGGCTGTTTTGATGTTGGTTTTTCGTGATACTATTCTGAGTCTGGTAGCTAGTATACAGATAGGAGCCAATGATATGGTGCGTTTGGGAGACTGGATCGTATTACCTAAATATGGCGCTGATGGTGAGGTGACAGAGATAACACTGAACACCATTAAAATACAGAATTGGGATAAAACGATATCCACAGTTCCTGTATATGCTTTAGTGAGTGATTCTTTTCAAAACTGGCGTGGTATGAGTGATTCAGGCGGACGTCGCATCAAACGTTCCATTAATATCGATATGAAGAGCGTGAAGTTTGCTACTCCGGAATTGTTAGATAAGTTAAGCCGCTTTTACCTGCTTAATGAATATATAACTGACAAAGAAAAAGAATTAAAGAAACGTAATCAATCATTGAATCTCAAAGAAAATTTAGTGGTTAACTCCTCACGTCAAACCAATTTGGGTATTTTTCGTAAATACTTGGAAGCTTATCTGCACCACTTGCCCACGATTCATGATGATATGACCTTTCTGGTGCGTCAATTGCAACCTACCGAGAAGGGTATTCCAATGGAAATATACGTTTTTAGTAAACGTCAGGAATGGGCGGTTTATGAGAGTATTCAGGCTGATATATTTGATCATGTTCTGGCCATTATTAATGAATTCGAATTGCGAATATTTCAAAATCCTACAGGCGATGATTTGGCCTTGCTTAAGTCCTGATAAAAGGAAGAGGTTTTGAAGAATTGCTTTTGACACTTTTTCAGCTCGCCTTACAGTTACTATAGAACCTATGATGCCACAAA
>DHQI01000075.1:0-4846 GCA_002408065.1 Bacteroidales bacterium UBA5342 | reverse complement strand
CCTATGATGCCACAAAGCATACTCACTGAGCGCTTTTTCAGTGTAGATTGTCTCTGTCTAATAATATTGATTGATGATGCATCCTTTGAGCAAATATTGGCAAGGTCTTTTGCATATGTTTTTCCCACGTTTGTGTTTGTCTTGTGATGAGCCATTGGTACGTGGCGAAGACTTGGTGTGCTCTAATTGTTTGTATCAGATAGGCCGTACTAACTATCATATGGACGAGGCGAATCCTGTTGCTCAGCTTTTTTATGGTCGGATAGACATAGAATTTGGCACCTCATATTTTCAATTTGATAAAGGAGGTATCTTTCAGAAGCTGATGCATCAGCTCAAATATAAAGACATGAGCGAAGTTGGGGATATGCTGGGCAAACACTTAGGCATGGGGCTGAAAGCATCTCCTTATTTACCCCCATTGGATGTCATTATACCTGTACCTTTACATCCTAAAANNTTCTTTTGAGCAAATTCAAATTAAAAAGGGTATAAAATGCCAAACCATGCCATCCCTTACCACCCTGATTCCCAAAAAGTGGATTACACTATTCAACAACATCAACAACGTACTGTTACCTCGGGTGTGCTTTGGCTGTACAACCCCATTATCCCGGGGAGAAGACGTCCTCTGTACTGTATGTAGGCACGAGTTCCCACTTACCCACTACAACTTTTCCGAGGAAAATGCTGTAGACACTATCTTTTACGGAAGAGTCCCTATACAAAAAGCTGCCTCTTTTGTGTTTTTTACAAAGCGAGGAATTGTACAAAACCTTTTACACGGATTAAAATATAAAAACCAGGAACATATAGGCAGTTTTTTCGGTGCCTGGTGTGGTGCCATTTTGGAGAACGATATAGGGCTACACACTGTTGAGGTAGTTATTCCTGTACCTTTACATCCTAAAAAAGAGAAAAAACGAGGTTATAACCAGAGTTATCACATAGCTTTGGGTATTGCCGAGGTCATGAATGTGGCAGTAGATAAGCGTTCATTACGAAGGGTGGTTTATAAAGGTTCTCAAACTCAGCTTAGCCGGGAAAAAAGGTGGGAAAATGTTGCCGATAACTTTAAAGTGAAGGGCGCCAGTTTGACAGGGAAGCATGTGCTTCTGGTTGATGACGTGCTAACTACCGGCGCTACTATAGAGGCTTGTTACAATGCCCTGAAAGAGGTCGAAGGCATCAGGGTATCAGTGGCTACTCTGGCACGTGCACAGTAGGTCATCAGGTTTCCTGAGCAAGCTCCAGCTTTCAGAAATAGCGTTTAGATTATCGCATTAAAAGAAGAGGTGCTTGGATTCAGAAGAAATTCCGGAAAGGAATAGTGATAATTATTACATGTTTGGAAGTGGCATAAAACCAGGATGTAAGCGCTTTGTTTTGACGCTGTGAAGTATCTTTTAGTCTGGTGATGTAATTAAAAAGTGAAAAAAGTGCGTCCTTAAGTCATCTTTTTGCGCTGTTAACTTGTTAATAGTATAATGAACAGTTTATTAACGCCTAAAACAGTTATTATGAAAGAGCGCAATATAATATTCTATGGTACTTTAGAGAAGTCAGAGAAATTGATTTCTACTGATATAGCTGAGTTTTCAGATCTGATGGTTCTTGAATCACGTTCGCCATTTTATGGTTATTATGATTATCATCCGGGCAAGCATAATAACAATGCCTATTTTTATTTGATATTAGACAGTCATTTATCTTTTGCCGAAGTGCACAGAGAAACGCTTGCTGCCAAAGCAAAGCTTTCTTGTAAAGCAGATATGGATCATGCCACACTATATGTTAATCATAAGACTTATGTGGCTATTAGGGTTCGTTACCTTAAAGAGTTTTCTCAATTGGCTGAAGTGATTCAGACATTGTTAGATCAGGGAGTAAAGATACATAAAGGTAATATAAAAGGAGACGTTCGTAGCTCTACCCGTATTGCAAAATATTTTGTTTTGGAGGAGGAGGACGATGGCATCTGGATAGATCAAATAGCAAGTAATCATGCTTATATCCAGCTTCCTAAGTCTTTAAACATGAAGGAGTTTATTAAACTTACTAAGAAGGTGAAAAACAACTGGGATGGTCACACCTTTGATGCTGGGCTGGTGGCTTTTACTACAGAGGATAGGGTGATTGAGGCAGTACGGATTTATTCAAAATTTATCCATGAAGAGAACTTTTTGACGGAATTGAAGCGTTTGTACGTGGCTTCGTTGTAACAATAATGTGGGATACGTAAAGAATATCTAGATGGTGGAATATTAAAACTTTATAATCATCACAGCGAGGCCATAAAGCATCGTTGCCGCCATCACACCGCGTCCCATAGGCCAGTTTTCGCGATGCATAGAGTAAAGGAATAGTAGGAGGTTGGGGAATGCGCTAATAGCCAATAAGCCAGATAGATCTCTGCTTTTAAAGAGTTCCTTTACGAGTTCCAGTACGCTCAGATCTCCGAAATAACGAAAGTGTATAAACGCCAGTCCGGTAATAGCCGGGAGCAATAATGAGGGAATGAAACCCCACAGTAAGTTTTTGGTGTATTGGCTCATAGCGTATAAGCTTGTCTTAGATTTTCCAATCTGCTATATCATCCAGAAAATGATATGCCGTGGTGTCTACAGTTGTGGGTACAATGGAGGCATAGCCATTTCGTAAGGCCCATTCGTCGGTATCTTGTGCGCTGGTTTCAAGCAGTTCGTAAGCACCGGTTAGCCAAAAATAATTCTGTCCATGGGGGTCTTTACGTTTGTCAAATTCTTCCTTCCACATACCGTGAGCCTGGCGGCAAACCTTTGCTCCCGCAAGATTTTTCACATCAGGAATGTTGATGTTCAGACAGACCCACTTAGGCAAGCCTTTTTCTAAAACCTCAGGGATTATCTTTTGAGCCAACTCTATGGTGTTTGTGAAATCAGCATCAGCAGTAAAATTATCCAATGAAAAACCCACTGAAGGATAGCCTGACATGCACCCTTCTTTGGCAGCTCCCATTGTTCCTGAATAGTGAACACTTATCGATGAATTTATACCGTGGTTAATGCCCGAAAGTATTATGTCTGGTTTTATTTTAAGCTCTTGCAGAGCTAGTTTGACACAATCTACAGGTGTGCCGCTGCTTCGGTATACCACTAAACCGTCCTCCTCGCTTACCTTGGTCAGGCGCAAAAAATCCTTGACAGTGATAGCATGCGATTGTCCCGATTTAGAATTGTTGGGCGCTACTACTACTACATTCCCAAATTTGCGGGCGGCCTGTATCAGGCTTATGATTCCCTTGGAGCGGTAGCCGTCGTCATTGGTTACTAATAGGGTTGGTTTCATATGAGGTTAAGGCTGAGGTTAAGGCTGAGGTTAAGGCTGAGAATATTAAGCCATGACATCAATCTTAACCAATTATTTTAATGGCTTCTTCTATGCTGACTTTTTCTTGTGTGCCGGCTTCCATATTTTTCAAGGCAACGGTGTTGTTTTGCATTTCATCGTCGCCAATGATAATCACATAAGGAATGCCTTTATTGTTGGCATAAGAGAATTGTTTTTTCATCTTTGCGGCATCCGGATATATTTCGGCATTGATACCAGCGGCACGCATTTGCGTTAGTAATGGCAAAGAGTAGCGCATTTCTTTTTCGCCAAAATTGACAAACATCACTTGCGTTACCACGTTGGCATCTTTAGGAAAGAGGTCGAGGCCTTCCATCACATCGAAGATGCGGTCGGCACCAAAGGAAACACCAACACCCGAGATGCCTTTTAGTCCAAATATGCCGGTTAGGTTATCGTAGCGACCGCCTCCACTTATAGATCCGATCTTGTAGTCGTTAGCTTGTATCTCGAAAATAGCACCAGTATAGTAATTGAGGCCACGGGCCAGTGTGAGATCCAATTTAATAGTACATTTGATGGCCGCTTCTTCTATCAATGAAAATAGAAATTCTACTTCTTCCACACCTTTCATACCGGTTTCGGAGGATGCTAATATTTCTTTTAGCTGAGCTAATTTCTCCACATTATTGCCACTGAGGGCAAGGATGGGTTGAAGCTTGTCAATAGCCTCTTGCGACAGACCTTTGTCCGTTAATTCTTTATTGACATTCTCCAGGCCAATTTTGTCTAATTTGTCTATCGCTACGGTGATGTCTACCATACGTTTTTCTTCACCTATCACTTCAGCTATTCCGGCCAAAATCTTACGGTTGTTCAGTTTGATGGTGATGCCCACATTGAGTTTAGTGAACACGGCATCTACGATCTGCATCAACTCTACTTCGTAGAGTAAAGAATCGGAACCAACCACATCCACATCGCATTGGTAAAATTCGCGATAGCGCCCCTTTTGCGGACGGTCAGCACGCCAAACAGGTTGAATCTGATAGCGTTTGAATGGGAAAGATATAGCATTTTGGTTTTGTACCACAAAACGGGCAAACGGCACCGTCAGGTCGTAGCGTAAACCTTTCTCGGTAGTGGACCGTTGAAAATCTAAAGCGTTTTGAGGATTGACTTTTTTCATTTTTTCAAAAACCTCTCCTGAATTTTGAATTTTAAAAAGGAGTTTGTCGCCTTCTTCACCGTATTTTCCCATTAGGGTTGTCAGGTTTTCCATTGCCGGCGTCTCGATAGGTGAATAGCCGTACTTCTGAAAAACAGATTTGATGGTGTCGAAAATATAATTTCGCTTCACCATTATATCAGGGGTGAAGTCTCGTGTTCCTTTAGGAATTGATGGTTTTTGAGCCATAGCGTTTGCTTAATCTTTGTTCTGTAAAAATGGACTTGCAAAAGTAGTGAAATTTATGTGTTTTTAGGGATTAAGAACAGGGGCAACGCATCAAATATC
>DHQI01000002.1:24082-26311 GCA_002408065.1 Bacteroidales bacterium UBA5342 | reverse complement strand
TACCATACCCGACATACCAAAATAAAAAATCCCCGCCTAAGCGAGGATTTTAAAGGGTGGATGATGGGATTTGAACCCACGACCTCCGGAACCACAATCCGGCGTTCTAACCAACTGAACTACAACCACCATGTATCATTAAAAAACAAATTCCAAACTCCAAATTTCAAAGCAAATTGGGATTTGGAATGCTATGTTTTTTTGAGTGGTACCACCTGGATTTGAACCAGGGACACACGGATTTTCAGTCCGTTGCTCTACCAACTGAGCTATGGTACCTTTCGTAATCGGGGCGCAAAAGTAGTCGATTGGGGCATTGCTTCCAAATATTGAAGCAACTTTTTTTCAATAAAATCAAAGAAAAATCCCACCTACTCGTTAAGACACTGTAAAACAAGCGTGTCAGAAAATCCGGTTTTTTGGCGCTGCCAGTCCTTCAAAGTACCTGAAAGAACAAATCCTGCTTTTTCGAAAAGCTTTATGCTCGCTACATTTTCAGTAGAAACGTAACAATAGATTTGATGAAAAAGCAAAGTATTGAAAGCATAATTCTTGATACTTTCCAAAGCTTCGGTAGCTAATCCTTTCTGACGCATATTTTCGTCTATCCAGATGCCGACAGCTGCCCTCTGATGATGCACCGAATAATCATAGAGATCAATCATCCCTACAGCTTCACAACTATCGTTATGTTCTATGACCAAACGGAGCTGCTGACTAAGCGAAATATCTTTGTCAGCATTTCTAATAAACTCCTGCAACACGTATTTGGAATTAGGCATCAGGCTTTCGCCAAAAACACGTGCCGATTCACGATTTTCTATTTTGTAGAGGTAGGGCAAATCACCTTTTTCCAAAGCCCGAAGCGATATGTTTTTATTCTTTATGAATGTCAAAGCTTGTCTTGGTATTTAATAAAACCGAAAACTTCATTGTTAATTCGGTCCCTTATAATAAGCATAATGCTTGTATGAGCATAAATTTTAAACAAATATACAAATAGTTTAAATATTAGTGTAGATTTGTAGTTCTATACCAAATCGTATTAAGGCTTATGAGGCCACTTTTGATCACCATTCTATCATTAATCTTTTTTATTTCTCCAGCACTGGGACAGAGCTCTCTTGAAAGTGACTGTCCCGTTTTAAGAAATGCTCACTATGGTGTATTGGTAAAAAAACTGGCAGAACCGGAATACCTCAAAGCATACAATCACAACAAAAGTTTTACGCCGGCTTCACTTACAAAACTAATCACAACTGCAACAGCTTTGGAGATGCTCAGCCCCAACTACCACTACATGACCAAACTACAATACCGTGGCGAGATAATAGGCGACGTATTGAAGGGCGATATTATAATTAAAGGCGATGGTGACCCAAGCCTGGGATCTAAATACTTTTACGAAGACGCTTGCGAATTTTTAGATGTTTGGACGGAGGAAATTCGTGTTTTAGGCATTAGATCCATCGAAGGGTCAATCATCTCAGACGCTTCGGTATTTGACAAACAAGCCATACCGGACCAATGGATATGGGAGGACATCGGCAACTATTACGGTGCCGGGGTGTATGGCCTGTCTTATTTTGACAATGCTTACGACCTGTGGTTTTCAAAAGTCTCTTTGGGGGATATTGCAAAGGTCGATAGCATTTATCCACCTTGTGGTAAATTGAGTTTCAATAGCGAGGTAACCGGCGCTAACAACAATCGCGACAACGCCTATATTTATGGTAGCCCCTGGGCTTTTGAGAAAACGATACGCGGCACTATTCCTGCCGGTAAAGATCAGTTTAAGATCAAAGGTGCCATGCCCAATCCCCCCTGGGTTTTTGCTGAAATGTTAAAAAAACGTTTGCAAGCCAAAGGGGTAAACGTATCAGGAGAATGCTCCGTACTCTGGGAAAAAGACAGCACAAAACATTCGGGCATTTCCATCTGGTTTTCTCCCATGCTCAGCGAAATCATAAAAATCACCAACAAAGAGAGTAACAATCTGTATGCCGAACATTTACTCAAGACTTTAGCCGCTGACGAACAGCACCCGGCCAGCACCAAAGCAGCAATAGAAAAGCTGACATCATTTTGGAAAGACAAAGGACTCCCCACGGATAAAATAAAGCTGTATGATGGCTCAGGAATGTCGCGTGCCAACCTGCTGACACCGGAATTTATCGTTGGCATTATCGATTATATGAGTCAGTCTGCCAACTACGAAAGTTTCTACAA
>DHQI01000002.1:22154-23855 GCA_002408065.1 Bacteroidales bacterium UBA5342 | reverse complement strand
AGTTTCTACAACTCACTTGCCATATCCGGGGTAGACGGCACCTTTAAGTATTTTCTTGACGGCACTAATTTAGCACAGATCACCCGTGGCAAAAGCGGCTCTATGAGTGGGGTACGTTGCTATGCCGGCATAATAGAAAAAAGCCCAAAAGAAAAATACAGTTTCTGTATTATGGTCAATAACTTTACCGTATCGCACGCTGAGGCTCGCAAGGCCATTGAAAGCTATCTTACCACCCTTTTCGAATAATCTAT
The DNA here is from genome assembly GCA_002408065.1 of Bacteroidales bacterium UBA5342. Lineage (GTDB taxonomy): Bacteria > Bacteroidota > Bacteroidia > Bacteroidales > UBA5342 > UBA5342. The sequence continues at coordinate 23,601 of DHQI01000002.1, read as the reverse complement.
CGGATTCTGTCCAAAGATCTTACCAAAGCCTCATCTTTCCCAATAGCACGGATTGCCAGAAACGAAAGAACACAAGCTATCAGAGGAAAAGTAACTGCAATATTAGGAGAACTAACAGCATCAATATCTTTTCCTATTTGCAACAAATAATAGCCCCCCATAACATAAGTCCCGATCTGTAATACGATGGAGAAAATCAACAAGCGGATCTGAATCATACGTTTTCGGAATGCCAATAAAGCCACCAGATTGATGAATACTATAGACAGTGTAAGTATAAAAAGTGGTGTGGTGGCAAGAATCGTTTCACCATCCTGCACTATTCCTGAGGCTAATGTGGTATAAAGCTCTCCGTTGTGCCCCATCACTTCTAACAAAGGAAGAAAAGAGCATAGACTCATTAATACGACAACTAAAAATATGTATAGTGATTGAATGCGCTGTATCATTTTTTGTGTTTGTTTTTTTTAAAGCCGCAAAAATATAAAAAAAAACAAGGCCGCAACAAATGTTGCGGCTTGCGTTGTTTAATTTTCTGATCCTGTAGGGGGCTGAGGTGGAACAGGCTTAGCTCCTTGCCTGTATTCCGGATTTCGATTTTTGTAATGTCGATCTCTGTCATCGCCTCGCCCCGGGCCTTGTCTCTGGCCTTGACCTTGCTGCCTACCGTATTCGCCTTGTCTTTTTTTATTAATATTATCCTGACGCATCTGACTACGTTTCTCCTTTATCACATTGATTTGCCTTTGCTGCTCAGGTGTCAGTTCACTCATGATAGAATGTTCCATCTCCTCCATCAGCGGCAAAATTTCTTCCCACGAGTCGTGCATGATTTCCTTTGCTTGGTCGGTATAATCACGTATAATAGGCACAATGTTTTTTTTCTGCTCTTCGGTGGCCTGTACTTCAGAAAGTGCACGTCGCCAAAAGTTCCATTCGCCTTGATGCATAGAAAAATCCTTGATACGTTTATCGGTCACAATACTATTGACAAAGAAACCAATCAAAAAACCGATAACCAGCGTTATACCTAATTCTAAATATGCTTTTTTCCTCATAGTGGTGTGGGTATTAAAATCCTGAAACCGTCATTGCTGTTAGCGTTTCTAAATCCATATTTCCAGTACCTATCAGGGTATCGGTACTAAGTGAGCCGTCGGCAATAAAAATAGAAATAAGAAGCACTGCAACCGCCGCTACTCCAGTCAGGGTGATACGCTGAAAAGCGCGGTCAAAAACCTTATTGTAGCTATGTGGTCCAAGTCCTGATATCTTATTCATCAAGCGGTCTTCAAATCCGGGAATAAAATCCGGGTTGTATTGCTTAAACGTGGCCTCTAATTGAGGGTCAGTGTTAAATAACTGCTGCTTCATAACCTAATTTTTTAAGTTCTACTCTTAATTTGTCCTGAGCGCGAGTCAGACTTTGGCTCGTCTACGTTGGTCC
>DHQI01000002.1:21261-21952 GCA_002408065.1 Bacteroidales bacterium UBA5342 | reverse complement strand
CTGAGCGCGAGTCAGGCGACTGAGCACGGTACCCAAGGGTAATTCTAATGCCTCGGCCGTCTCTTTGCTCGAAAACCCTTCGATCATGCGCAATACGATTACTGACCTGAACTTAGGGTCGAGTTTGCTAAGCGCCATCTGTACTAACTCTTGCGTATCTTTGGCTTCGTATTCGTCATCATAATTGGGCAGATTATACAATTGTTTTCCATTTTTTTTCTCGTCATCATCTGCCGTATGCGAGCGAAAAATATTTTGGCGCTTTTGCTTCTTCAGAGCATTAAGCGAAAGATTTATAGCTATCCGCGTAAGATAAGTACCAAGAGCCGATTCGCCCCGAAACTTATCGATGGAACGGTATAAGCGAATAAAAACCTCCTGACCTACATCGTCAGCTTCGTCGGTATGCCCCAACATGCCCATAACGGTGCGTGCTACCTGAGAACGATAACGGTTCACAATAACTGTAAATGCTTCATGGTTTCCATTACGTACTCTTTCGAGCAACTTTATGTCCTCTTCGTTTTGCAAAGTTATGCTACTTAATTGGGATATTCAGAAGCTTTGACAACTGGATACAACTATTTATTCCAAAATTATAAAAAAATAAGTTCTACTCACAATTTTATGGTAGAATTAAAAAATGATAAAGGTTGGAGGCGCATACTACAGGGCAAACGCATTTAGAATA
>DHQI01000002.1:3489-21003 GCA_002408065.1 Bacteroidales bacterium UBA5342 | reverse complement strand
AATGTATTTCACGAATGCTTTTAGCTAGCCAAAAGTTAAATGCGTTTGCCCTGGCACATACTACAACTTATTTATAAAGCTCCAACGTTTTTTATATCTTCGCGCCTTAATTTTTATTAACCCATTAAAAACAATATTTAATGAAAAACAATGTGAGAAGTTCCGTTGTCCATTTTCGCCGATGGGGCAACAAGTCATTTTCAGCATTCAGCTCTATGCACAAGCTGGTAAAAGTATGCGTTTTAAGCGCAGCCTACTTTGCCACTCTCGGCTTGCCAAGCATAGTAGCACAAAACACCGAAGGCATTTCGAAAGAAATCAACCTTGACGAGGTGGAAGTGAATGCCGAAATCAAAAAAGTAATGATGGAGAACGAGTTGACCCGTATCATTGCTGTAGTGAGTAAAAATGAAATAGAGCGCTCGAGTGCAAGGAGCCTTGCCCAATTACTGGATGCCATGCCCGGCATTGACGTACGGCAACGCGGCGCACACGCCACCCAGGCTGACCTCAGCATACGCGCCGGATCATTTGACCAAGTCCTGATAATGCTTAACGGCATTAATATCTCCGACCCCCAGACAGGACACAACAACCTTAACATTCCGATTAGTTTGCAGTCCATCGAGCGTATTGAGATACTCGAAGGTGCCGGCATACGTTACAATGCCGAAGGAGCTTTTGCCGGAGCCATCAATATTGTAACGAAAAAAGGTGATAAAGACGCTGTAGAAGCCTCAGTGACCTACGGCGATTTTAACTATCTGGATACAGAAGTTGGTTTTACGCTGAAACAGAAAAACCTGAGCCACATGCTCAACATCAACAGCACTAGCAGCGATGGTTACAAAGATAACACCGACTTCGACACCAAACGTATTTATTACCGTTCCAACTATAGCAATGGTAATACAAGCGTTGATTTCCAATTAGGCTATATCAACAATGGTTTTGGATCGAACAGTTTCTACACCGCTACTTTCCCTAATCAGTACGAAGAATTGAGTAATATCATCACTTCGCTAAAGGTGACAAGCGGTGAAAAGCTAAAAATTTCGCCAAAGGTTTATTATAAACGTGCTTTCGACCGTTTCGAACTTTTCCGCGATATGGAGAATGCAGCGGCGTGGTATGGCGGGCACAACTACCACCAAACCGATGTATGGGGAACTGGTAGCGATTTTAAGTTCACCTCTGCGTTAGGTAATACGAATATTGGGGTTGACCTACGCAACGAGCGCATTCGCAGCACCGTTTTGGGCGAAGATCTGGTCAATCCTATCCCTCATCCACAAGAGGATAGCATCTTTTTTACCAAAGAAAAAAGCCGCCTTAACCTTAACACTTTTATAAATCATACTTTTTATGTTCAGAATTGGATAATTGGTGCTAATGTACTCTTAAATTACAATGGCATTGCCGAAAAAGTATCCCCTTATTTTGGAATAGATATGGCTTATAAGCTTAATGATAATTTAGCTCTAAAAGCCTCCGCCAACCAAAGTTTCCGAATGCCCACTTTTACCGAATTATATTACACAGGTTCGCAAAATATCGGAAATCCAGACCTGGAACAAGAAGACGCTGTAACTTATGACCTTGGCTTGGACTACAACAATAGCTTTATAGCTTTCCATACCTCAGTGTATCATCGCCACGGACAAAACATCATCGATTGGGTAAAGCAGGATGCCTCAGATGCCAAATGGCAAACGATGAATTATTCGCAGGTTAACACTTCTGGCATTGAAGCTATCTTAACAGTGATGCCCGGCAAAATCTCTGCTCCGCTTTCATTTATTGAAAAGCTTGAAGGAACAGCCACTTACAATCACAGCGAAGTAGCCAATCAAAAATTCATCTCTTACTACGCACTGGATTATCTGAAGCACAAATTCACCATTGCAGCAGATTTCCGACTCTTAGAGGGATTAACATTCTCAGCGATTGCTCAACACCAGCAACGTCACAATCCAACTGATGCAAGCTCTAAGTACGAACCCTTCTGGCTATGTGATGCTAAACTTCAATATCAGGCTAAGCATTTCACTCCTTTTATAGAAGTAAGCAACGTGTTTAATACCACCTACTACGACTTCAACCATCTACCTCAGGCAGGACGTTGGGCTATGGCAGGCGTAAGGTTTAAACTGTAAGTACACCCGCACAAACAACTTAAGCGACTTAGGCAAAGATAGCGATATCGCATCATTGCTTAAGTCGCTTTGTTATCCTACTTCGCCTATAAATGACATCTGTTTTCACCTTAAATTTTACTATTTTTGGTCTCGCAAAATTTTAGGCATGACAAAGGGCACAAAACTATTAAACGAAACCGAATTATTGACTCTGACAGAGAAAGTGGTAAATCGTTACGCCTATGCTATACCAAAAAGTGAGCTCGAAGACGTACGTATGGGTATGGTGGAAAAATACCTACAACAAGAAGGGAAAATTGCTCAAGGGTTTAAGGGAAATTCACAAAAAAGCACCTATGCCTATGCCGTACTCAACCGTATGTGTTGCAGCATTATACGGCAAGAATTCAAACACTGGCAAAACACAGAACAAAGCAACGAGAACGATGCCGCCCATAGCACCAGTATCTTAAGCAGCGCAGAGCAACTCTTGATAGATGATGAAATACGTTACCTGCGCAAGTGCATCACCCTGCTTAACGACAAATATAAAGCAGTGATATTTATCGCTTTTTATTTTTTACTAAAAGCCAGAATGACGTTTATCTCGGTTTACGATAAAGCATTCCAGGAGCATGGCCTTTTGCAACTTCTAAACCCGGACAAAGTATCATCAAAAGGGGAGATTTTCGAGAATTTAGCTCTGGTGCAAAACAAGGCGGAAGAAAAAAACGTTAAAGCAGATGCCGTACGTATGTGGCTCAACAAAGAAATGAAACGTTTGATAGGACGCATGAACGGTCCATTTGGGCGGGCTAATTACAACAACGAGAGCTTTCAAATTCTGTTTGAATATTTTTACAACAAAGAATAAACCTCTTTTTTTTCAAAAACAACACGAAATAGCGACCAAATCAATACACGAGCATACCAATGACAAAGCAACACCTAACAGAACAAGAAATAGCACAAGCTGCAGAGGCTCTTACCTCCGGACGGTATCACACCCTGGATGAGTCCCTAAAAACTCACCTGACTCAGTGTGACGACTGTGCTGATGAAGTTCAGATGGTGAGCGAATTGGTGGAAGGCGAAAGCCAGAATCACAGCAAACCGCGTCGCCGTATTTTACCTGTGAGAATAGGCATCGCTGCTACCGTTGCTATTGCTATCAGCGTCATATGGCTACTGCACCCCGGAGGCAATGAAACCCTGCCCTTGGCCGGCGACCAAAACCAGCAAGACAGTATAAAGCAGGAAGTATTGAAAGACAACACGCCTAACGATATTCCTGTGGCGGAGATTAAAAAGGAAGGTGTTGAAGAAAAAGAAGTAGAAACTATTCCGGTAAAAAAAGCAGCGCATGATAAAAACCTAGTAGCTTTCCAAAGCCATGCTGAGCTTGAAGCCTTAGTCAAACGTTTTGAAGATGGCGCACTACGGGGCGAAGGCCTCAAAGTCATTTCGGCCAGCACCATCGAAGAGCAGGCTGACTTTCTGACCCTGTGCTGGGAAAATCCGGACAACGAAGAAGTCATCTTGGAGTTTTTCTCCAACAAAGGCTATAAGCTCTACGAAGACTACAGCGATGGTAACAGCTACCACCCTAAAAAGCTGACGACACCCGGCCTGTATTATTGGAAAATGCTAAACGAGGATTTTGATTTGGTTTTTTGTGGACGCATAAAGCTTGTAGAGTAGAAAGGCAGAACTAACCAATGTCTTTAACTAAAAAGAGCAAGCCCCCCACAGTAGCTAGCTCTTTAGTCTTTCTTGTGTATCTATGATTAGGTAGCATGTATAGCTTCTACTGGGCAGACAGGGACACAAGAGCCACAGTTAGTACAAGCATCCTGATCAATCACATAAATCTCACTATTATCCCCCCCATCTGAAATCGCATCTACAGGGCATTCATCTTCGCAAGCTCCACAGGCAATACATTCGGGGTGAATCACATGACACATTGGAAACGAATTTTCTTTAATCTCTGACATAATTTTTAATGTTTAATGTTAATATATAAAAAGGATCACGTATGTTCCGTTAAACCATTGGGCACAAAGTATTCACAACGGGTGCCGGCAGGTTGCAAATCTTCATCCCGTAAATCAATAATTTCAAATGATAAGAGGGAGCTTTTGCGGCCGGTATTGAGCAAGCGGACGTATTGCTCACATATATCCAAACCGGTACCGGTCGATTTACTTTGGTCTCTATCGGCCTGCGCAGCCTCACGTCCCTTGCCGTTATCTTCTACTACAATCAGGAAACCGTCAGTGCACCTGAGCAGCTCTATGCTTATCATCCCCATATAATCAATACCGGCAAAACCATGCTTGATACAATTATCCACCATACTATTCAGAATATTAGAGGGCATTTGCCACTGCAACTGAACCTCCTGATCCACATACACCTCGTAGTCAAACTTCCCCTTAAAGCGCTGACGCTGGGCATCCAGCACTGAGGTACAAAAGTTTAGTTCCTCTTCGATACTAATAAGCACACTGCGGTTGCGCAAGGCCTTATTGAGCACACCACTCACCTTGGACAGGTAATCATAACTTTCGTTTGATTCGCCCTCCAGAATCAATGAACCTAAATTATTCAGGGAATTAAAAATAAAGTGGGGGTCTATGCGCTTTTGTACATTCTCCAATTGCAAGTGCAAAATTTTATTATTGGCCTCTTGCCGCCGGTAGGCCCGGTTTTCGCGTACCTGCTGCACCACAAAACCCAAAAAGGTGCAAAATCCTATAATCCCCAAATAAATAAACCACCTAAGGTAGCAACGGGGATTTTTCTGGTAATGGTTGAGCCAATGCTGAATGCCTTTACTATCAAAAACCAATTTCCCGTCCATCAAAACCACATTGGTAATCTTCAGCTTTTCGCGGGTTACCGGGTAGCGCAATATATCATAGAAACTCCCCTCCTGCTGAACACAAATCGCTTCCTTCCCCAATCGAATATCCGTAAAAACAATATCGTTTACTCCATTTTTATCGATATCACCGTAAAAAATTACACTCCCTACACTACCTCCTTCTTTTTGCCGTATTTGGGATAAGCGCTTTTGAGCTATATCATACTTATACAATTCACGCTCTCCATTATCTCTTTTAATCGTATAAAAAACCGTATTTCCTTTTACATATTGTAAACGCATGTTCCTGGACTTGCCTTTTAGGGGCAATGGCTCAATGACGATAGCCTGCTTACAAAACAAAGAATCAATATTAATCATACTAAGTTCCCTTTTTCTTTTCAAAAACAAAAAGCTACACACACTGCTGTAAGGATAATCCAGCGAAGTTACTTGAGCAGGCTTAATATCGTCTTTCTTCTGCTTATCAATTTTAAAGGATTTCATTTCACCAGAGGCCAGATCATAAATGTTGAACTCAAAACTGCTGGCATCAACATTATCAATCAATAACATTTTCTCCTCATAGCCCTTTAGCATATAAGACTGCATTAATTGCGAAAACTGATGAAGAAGTTCAACTTTATTGCTTTTATAATTATAAGCTAATAGTGTAGTAAGCATTTTCCGCTCCTCACTTTTTGTCGATAGGCTGATGTAAAGCATATCATTTCCTGCTTGCTGAAAATAGCGTGTCCTATAATAAAAGATTTCCCCCTCAATAGGAAGTCTTTTTTCTTGTTTGATGTCATAATCCTGTGTACCCATAACATAAAGCACATTGGTATCATTTTCATAGGAAATATAGACCACTTCACTCTTATTATCAGCATCCAAATCAGCGATATAGATCCAATCCCTTTTAGGTGGAGGAAGGGGGTTGTAGTGCGCGTTATAATCTGAGAAAGAGTAAGCTGGCTTTACGTCTCTATGATGAAAATCTATTCCCATCGCGGATAAGCTTTTTGTCACAAAAGGCACAGAACGAATAGAATCTATATTGGGTGCTTCGGTATAATAAGCGTCCATATAGTTGAGTGGCATCTCCCGGGTAGTGTACACTGCCGTATGCGGCGGTAGCAGTGGCGGTAGCAGCACCACCATCAATAACCCCAGCAGCATAGCTATCGCAATAGGCGAATACTTGCTGGTTTTGATATGGGCTATTATTTTATTTGGCATGCTGTTTTTTAGTTTTAAACTGTCAGGCCTATCGGCGCTGACAGGTTTTTCGGTTAGGTTTTATGATTCTTGTTTCAGATCGTCCGGCACATAAAACTTACACCGGGTGCCTTTGGGGCTTTTATCCGGGTGATACAAATCTTCGATACTAAAGGACAAGAGGTTTTCTTTGCGGTCAAAATTAAGCAATTCCACGTACTGATAGCATATCTCCAAGCCTGTTCCGGTAGATTTTGTTTGGTCTTTGTCCGCCTGGGCAGCTGCACGGCCTTTACCATTGTCCTCCACCACTACAGCAAAACCTTTATCTTTCTTTACAAATTCGATGTTGATCATCCCTTTGTAATTAATGCCGGCAAAACCGTGTTTTATACAATTGTCCACCATACTGTTCAGTATATTCGATGGCATTTTACGCGTCAGATCAATCCCCTTATCCACATACACCTCGTAATCAAACTTATCGCCAAATCGCTGACGCTGAGTATCGAGCACCGAGGTGCAAAATTTCAGTTCCTCATCGATAGCTACCAGCACACTGCGGTTGCGTAAGGCTTTATAGAGCACACCACTTACTCTGGATAAATAGTCGTAGCTGGCATTTGATTCTCCCTCCAATATCAAAGATCCTAAGTTATTGAGCGAATTAAAAATAAAGTGCGGATCAATGCGTTTCTGCACATTTTCGAGCTGCAACTGCATGATTTTGCTATTGGTCTCTTTGCGGCGTAGTTCGCGGTTTTCCTTTATTTTTTGTAACAAGAAACCTATCAGCATTACAACAAAGAAAATGGCAGCACACCATAACCAATGCTTGTAATAATCCGGATTTCTACCATAAATCATAACAAATTCTATTCCTTTAGATTGAAATAATATAGAGTCATTTTCAAGGGCACAATTTTTAACATCCATTCTCTCCCTATCCACATTATAGCGACACAAATCACTATAACTACCCTCTTCATAGATGCAATAGGCGTTATTATCACCATCTTTATCTGTATACACTATATCATTCTTACCATTACCATCAACATCTCCGTAATACAAAATAGTCACAACCTGAGGATTCCCTTTGATTCTTACACGTGTTAGTTTAGACTTTTCAATATCATACTTGTATAGTTCCGTCTTGTTTTTAGGGCCTAGTGTATAAAACACAGTTTTGCCTTTAAAATACTGTAGGTGATAGTTCCTCCATTGGGGTAAATTTTTATCTAAAAAAATGCCATCATCAATCAACTCTCCGCTAAACTCATTATTTAACAACAATGCTTCGACATCACCATATAGCAAGCTATCACCATTATGATATAGAAAACCATCACTGGCATATTGGTAAGGGTAAGTTTCAACACTTAAATTTCCTCGAACTCTTCTTACTTCAGGCACCTCGACAGTAAAACTATCAGCAAACCCTGTTTCCACATTTACATTTGTCAAGACACTCTTTTGCTTAATCTTTCCCGAAAAAAGAATGCAATTTTTCTTCCCTGTAAATTGTTCACCATTCTGCAACATTGACGATTTATAAACCGTTTTTATTACATCTTTTTTATAGTCATAGCTAAAAAGAATAGTTTCAAATTTTCCTTTTCCCAGTTTACTCCCAATCGAAAAATAAACTAAATCATTTCCTTCAAAACGATAGTACCTCAAATAATAATACAACAATTTACCTTTTATCGGCAAACATTTAACACTCTCCGTTTTCAGCGACTTAGTGCTTGATACGTAAAACTTTACTGAATCATTCTCTTGAGACACGTAAAACACCTCTTGAAATTTATCTCCTGTTATATCCTCAATAAAAACCCAATCTCTTCTAGGGGCTGGCAATGGGCAATATAAATCCTGATAATCTTGATAACTAAACCCATCAATCACATACAATCTTTCCTCATAAGACTCTAGCATTATAGAGGTTATACTGGTTCTCAAAAAGGACATATCCGTTATTTTCCCGGTAGTATCAGGATAATAGGCATACATCCTGTTTGGAGCAGAAAAATTATTATCTAATTGAATTTTATGTTTCGGCACCAACGGCGGCATCAATAGTACCACCAAGAGCCCGAGCAGCAAAGCCACCTTCACCGGCGATTTTATTTGCTTTAAAAGGAAGTCACGGAAGGCTGGTTTAGGCATGCGACTGGATATATTCGTTCAGGGCATCAATATTAGCCTTGGAGATGGGTAATTCGTACTGACACTTTCCGGAATTGAGCGTACAGGTATTATCGTCGGTAGATACTGACTTTACCATACGGGTATTGACCACAGTAGAGCGATGAATGCGGAAAAAATAGTCCGGAAGTTCACGCTCCAGCAACCAGAGGCCTCGGGTACATATTTCTTTTCTACTCCCTTCCACATACAGTTCGGTATAGCTACCGGAAGCTTTCAGATACACAATTTCAGAGGCCAAGAGGTAGCCTTTATCTTTGGCCAGGCGTATTTGCACTTCATCTTCAGCAGGCTGCGCAGATGCTTCAGCATGTTCACCTTCTGAGGCAGCCTCTGTTTTTTTGAGCGATTGCTTAATACGAAACAGGCAAGCCTCCAATTCATCAATCACTACGGGCTTTACCAAATAATCTGCCGCACCGTTTTTAAAAGCCTCGTAAGTATAGTCGTCATAGCCCGAAACAATCACTATATGCGAACCGGCCGATAATTCTTTGACTTCTTTCAGTAAGGCAATGCCGCTTTTTTTCTCCATTTGTATATCCAGAAAAACCACATCGGGCTGCATCACCATAATATGGCGCAACCCTATATTAGGATTCTGCTCGGTCGCCAGCACCTCTACCCCACCTACACGCTCCAGCAGTTTAGAAAGCACATTGATAGCGCCTGCTTCGTCGTCTATTAATATAGCTGTCAATTTATTTTCTGCGTCTTTTGTTGTCATAATGCGGCTCTACATATAAATATGAAGCAAAGATGAAAAATTTACCCTGCACCGACCATATTTCAAGGCCGTTTTGTTTAAAAAAGAGCCATTTCTTTTTTTAAACAAAAACACCGGTTTTTTAAACAACTCTACACTTTTTCTTTCATTCATAGCTATTACTCAGTCTATTTTTGCTACCGCTAAACAACAATAAGCAACCTTCAACATTTTCATTCACTACAAAAATACACAGAATCAAGGAAGTACCACATTTACCATAAAAAATTTTACAAAAAACCATTTGATTTTTTCAAAACCGACCGTTTATCGGCACTAAAGATACAGAGAGCAACATATAATGTCCGGAAATTATAATAATTTAAAACCATGACACTTTCCAATCAAACAAAAGGCGCTACAAGTTTTGTCCGTCCCGAAGAGAATAATCCTTCTCGGGATACGAAAACCATCCAGACATCACAAATCATTCAGGAGATAGAACGCTTCACACACCTGAACGATACAGATGCTTTGTCTGCCTTTTCAATGATGATCAACTCCATCAAAAATCATCTGCTGCAGGGTAACAATGTTAATTTGGGTGAACTTGGCATCATGAGCTCTTGCATTTGTACCGATGAAAAAAACGCCGATGTAGATCAGGTGAAAATCATTTTCAAAGCCAGCAAGCACCTCAAGTATGAGCTGAAAGAAAAAGCCCTACTTTTAGGTCATTTGAAAGCCTGCCCTAAATAAAACCAATTCTTTAATCAGGTAAAATTAGCACTAAAAAAATTAACATATCAATGTTGATAAGGGAATCCTATTTCAATAAAAAGCGCAAGACCCTCTATATATCTTAAATAAACGACACCTTAATAGCCCTAAAAAACCTAACACAAGTACTGATAGCATTTGAAACAACTAACGCTAAAAAAAACATCACCATGAGACTAGATTACAGCCAACAACTAGGACAACGTATTGTAATTCACGGCAAATCAAAAACAGAATTTCTGGATATTTCGGATATTACACACATAGCCTGCGAAGACTCTGTAGCCACAGCATATACCAGTGATTCTTGTGTATCTGCAGCTAAGCAGCTTAAAGAGTTTGAAGAAGAACTGTCTGAATTAGGCTTTATCCGCATCAACCGATCTACCCTTATCAACGAAGCACATATACGCAGCTATACTGGCGGGGAGAAGAAAACCCTGGAACTGATTAACGGAGAAACCTTTAGCGTATCGCGCCGCAAAGCATATCTTTTAAAATAAATAATACATCAAATATAAACACTTAATAACCAACTAAAAAAATCAATTATGTTAAAAAAACTAGTTCTCGCACTAACCTTCGTTAGTGCATTCGTTATGAGCAACAATGCGCAAAGTATTAAAGGAGGTACCGTGAGTTACTTCCAAGCTCCAAGCAAAGGTGTGGAGTTCCAAAAAGCCAACGTCTTCATGTCTAATGACGATGCCCTAGCTACTGCAAAGAAAGAAGCCAAACAAGCCAAAAACAGCGCTATGGGAGCCAAATTTGGTGCTGTGGGCGGTATGGTAGCAGATGGCGTAAACAAAGGTATGGATATGATGGAATCGTTCAACAAAATGCTGGAAGCTTACGAAGATGAAGATGGCCGTTTTGCCGTTTGGGATTTTGTACCAGAATATATCATTGCTGATGCTGAAACCGACAAACGCGTTAATGTTGAAGTCTTTATTCTAAACGAACCAAACCCAAGTCCAAGCGTATCGATGCCCACTACGCCTGACAAAGATGGTTACTACGACATCCCTTACTATGTCAATTGTCGCTACAAAGTAACCGACCAAGCAGGAAATCTTATATTCGAAGAAAACCTTGGCGTAATAGAAGGTTCGGAAAAAACAAAAGACTACACGCCTGAAGCTGCAACATCGATTAGTGACATCGGTTCTTCTGTGGCCTCTCAAGCAAAAGAAGCAGCAAGCGACTTAGCAGCAGGAAACATAGAAGATGAAGTACCTATTCAAGACCGTATTGGTACCAACAAAGCTTACAACGCTGTACGTGCAGCCGTTTTTGCACGCTATGGGTTCGGTCAGTTCGAAGCTCCTATCAAACTAGGAGTAGTCAAAGAATCTAAAGTAAGCAAAAAAATGATTAAACCAACTTTAGGTGTTTTCTCTGGTAAAAAAGGTCTTTTGCTTAACAAGGATGAGAAAAAAACCGTACAAGCTTTTGCCGAAGAAATGGAAAAAGTATTGCCTAACACTACAGAAAAAACAAAATGGGTTGCCCTGCACAACTTATCTGTTTGTTATGCTTGGTTAGAAGATGCTGAAAAAGCCTCTGAATACTACAAACAATATGGCGCCACTATCCAAGCAACCTTGGACAAAATGGAATGCATGAACGCTGTATTGGCAGGCACTATGAAGTCTAGTGAGATGAAAGAAAAATGTGGCTCTACCTTCATCGGTATGAAAGACCAAAAGAAATATGCTGAATATTTCAACATCAGCAACTTTGTAAACTACTACCCGGCCGGTGCTAAACGTTATGAGGCCTTGATGATAGCCATCAACCGTGACCTTAAACGTTTCACCGATTTTTATGCTGTTAACGACTTGCTTTGTCAATTGTTCGAAATCGATTTCCCATACCAATTTTTCCCATTGAACGATTTCAAAGGAGCGCCCAAAGATATGAGAGCCACTATTACCAAAGAAGGCATGGAACCTATCGAGTACCGCGTAAAATTTGATAGCAAACGCCGCATAAAAGAACTGGCTGCTGACCAAACAACTTTACTGGCCGACGGATCGAAAGAAAAATTAGTGACCCGCGACATTATGCCAAAATACAACGACAATGGCGAATACCGTGGCATGGAAACTAACGCAGGTGCCTGGGCTTCTGAAATGGGAGGCGTTGGCTATTACACAAAACTCAACTATGTTTATGACCCTATCGCAAGCAAGACTAAAGGTTTAGCAGAGAACATCACCAAAGATGCGGGATTCTTTGGAGGTAAAGTGTCGACAGAAAAAGTACAGCTAAAAGTAGACCTTGACGGTAACTTATACTTTACAGGTACCTCCACCTATTTCAAAGCCAATGCTTTCTTTAAAGAAATGCTGACAGCATCGGGCATCGTACCAAAACGTGTAGATACGAATACAAAGTTCTCAACGTTAGCTAACATCAACGAAGATGGTATTATGACTAACTGGTTGTGGGAAGGTAATGTTTATACCAACTTTGGTGGTGCAATGGCTAATGCCGGGCTCGGAAGAGAACAAAGCCTTACGGCTAAGCCAATGGTACGTGGTATTAAGTTTCTGGATGTAGACGAACAAGGTAACCCCATTAAAGCTGAATTCACATTTAAACTTAATGGTAATATGGCATTGGAAGAAAAAGCAAAAGGAATGGCTTTCGTCAACAAATATTTGGCCGACTTCAACGGACCTCTGCCAACAGTATCAGAAGAAGGCTTTAGCTTCGACTCTAACGCCACCTGGGACTGCTCATTCGAGTACGATGCCGCAGGCAACTGGACTAAAATGCAAATTGGCCCATACGTAGCCAGCCGCACATTCAAGTACTAATCATTTTTTTTACAAGAGCGCTTATCAAAAGCGCTCTTGTTTTTACCTCTAAACACAAACACGATGAAAAAAATAAGCATCCTCTTTTGCCTCATGGTATTTAGCTTATGCTCATACGCTCAGCTTTCTTCAGTAGTTACCGACAAAGCCAACGAAGCTATGGGCAAATACAAAGCATTTATCATTGTAGACCAAGCCACACAATTGGTACTCGCCAAAGAACCTGTCAAATATGATCCGGCAGGTGACATGCCAAGCTGTTATTTTTCTAGTTTACCTGCTGCGGAAACGGGTATCACCATAGCATCTGATTTTCGTTATTTGGCTATCAACGCTCTCCCTGTTGTAGACGGGCAACACTGGGTTATCTGCCAAAACAGAGAAAGCAAAAGCACCATATTTTCGCGCCGTAAATTCCTAAGCACTATGCGTACACAATACCTTTGGGTACCCGAAATAGTGGGCAATTATGTCATGTTTCGTAACCTACACGGTGCTTACAACATACAGCATGGCGGCTACCTTGCCATCAATGAAGACGGCACTTTCGCCGAAGTAAAAAGCAGAGCCGAAGCCTCTCAATGGAAACTAATTTATGCTAATTAAAAACTAAAACCATCTAAATACTATGCAAAACAAAGTTATCACCAGTATGCTTTTAGGACTTCTTAGCTTAGGAAGCATAACAGCACAGAGCGTTGTAAAGTACCAGCTCACACTGGATAAAGAAAAAACAGAAACGACCTGTTTCACCTCGAGTAGATATTATTTCAAATCCTTCAACCGTAGTGGTGAGAAAGCCAATCCTGAAGTAGAAAAATCCATTGAGAAATATCTAATAAGCATTAACCCGGAACACGAAAAACACTATTACTGGTTTGCTAAAGACTGGAGTTATGCTGTAAGCAGCGAAGCCGAAGCAGACTTTATTATTAGTGGTGAATATAACTATAATAGTGGCATAACTGTAGGCGAAGCTGTTTACAAAGAAAAAACCGGGCCTGTCTACCTACCATACTTTGTAACAACCAAAGAACACCGAGCCGATATTGATATTGTTTTCACTTTTGATTATAAAGACGGATCGCCAAGCCGGAAAGACACCATAAGTGTACACGAAAAAAGTGTGGAAAAACCCGGGAAATCATACTACAACGTAGAAAAATTGGAAGCTCAGCTTTATAATACGGTAAATGCTAAAATAGCCAGTTACAAAGAAATGGTAGATGCTGAAGAGGTACAGATTAATTTCCCCAAGGTCAAAATTAAAGACAAAGCCCTGAAAACAGAATATGCAGGACTGAGAGACTTGCTAAAAGCAGGAGAATACGAAAAAGCCGGAGCTCTGGTAAAAAAATGCTGCGACGCAGGCAATTCTCCGGAACTTTCGCAGGCTCTAGGCATATGCTACGAGCTAGTGGGTAACTTCCCCAAAGCGGCAGAATACTACAAAGCCAAACCAGACTTTCACATCAATGTGCGTATGAAAAAGAATATGGCCTTTTTAGAATATGCTAAATCAATCGGTTTTGAACCTGAATTTATCGAATTCTAAGTCGAAAATTAGAGCCCAAACAGTTTACAACACCACTTTAGTGGTTCTTATTCTTAATTATCAATCAAAATTTTTAACAACAAACCAAAATGAAAAAAGTAATTATCACAGTAATCGCTGCATTAGCAGTACTCATGAGTTTAACTTCTTGCGAAGAAGAGAGTAAGATCTATGAAGCAAAAATAGCTAACGCATGCTATATGGATCTATTAAACACAGGCCTTCCTTTTATGAAAATTCAAATCGACGAAGTGTATTTCAACGATGATCTAGTAGTTAGCAACATTGCTGCGCCTTCTTACGATGGAGGACGTGTGGATTCTGAATATTTCAATGTAGAAAGCGGTATCGATTATGAGATTAAAATCGTATTCACCACTTATTTATATAACGCCGATGAATTCACTTGGGACGATGGCACTGAGGAAGAGTATGTAGCTGGAACAGAAAGCTGGACCAATGATGAAGAGCATAGTAAATTTGCTTTAAAATTCACTGTTGGTGATATATTTAACGCTTACCGTCCTGAATTTGAAACATTCTATGTAGAATAGAACATATTACTTGGGAAATCACATCTTACGATTACAACGGGGCAGAGGTAAGAAGCATAAAAGCAACCGATAGCGAAGGCTTTTGGAATGATCTGGAAGTGGTCATTATTGATGGCGTGATGAAATTGAAAGATCACGACAACAACTTATCATTTGAAAAAGAATAATATATAATTATAAACATTTAAAATAATAAATTATGAAAAGGAGATTTTATTTAGGAGTATTAGTTGCTGTTTCATTGTTAGCAACTAGTTTGTTGTCATCATGTAGTGATGACGATTTAGAACCATCTGTAAGCGTAGAAGTGTCAGATATTACAGGATCATCTGCTATGATTTCGTGGGATCTTGTATCTGCTCAGGTCTTGGGACATGAAGTAATTGTGAAAGAAAAAGATGGAGGAACAGTAGTATTCGAGGATGTCGCTGGTATAGATCTATCTACAAGCAGTGTAGAGACAGAGATTAAAGCAACTGGGCTCTCCCCTGAAACCGAATATACTGTTACGGTTACAGCTTTTACAGTTAATGAGGACTTTGAGGATGTTACTGTTGCTGACGGTAGTGCTAATTTTACAACTGTTGAAGGGGAGCCCTTACTTGAGGTTACTGAAGATCAGATTGTAGGAACGTGGTATAGTTCATCGAGCTATTATATCTTTAATACAGATAAATCAGGCGAGAGTGGAAGTCATAGTGAGATGTTCGATGATGAAAAAGACGAAGATATTACTTGGGAAATCTCATCTTACGAATACAACGGGGCAGAGGTAAGAAGCATAAAAGCAACCGATAGCGAAGGCTTTTGGAATGATCTGGAAGTGGTCGTTATTGATGGCGTGATGAAATTGAAAGATCACGACAACAACTTATCATTTGAAAAAGAATAGTATATAAAAGTATAACACTATTTTTAATTTACTTAGAGTTTTAAAAAGGACACTTACCGTCCTGAATTTGAAACATTCTATGTAGAATAGAACATATTACTAATATTAACACAGAACCAACATGTTGAAAAAAATCATTTTTGCGACTATTGCCGCAACATTTCTATTAAGTAGCTGTACTTCGTTAAAAACATCGATGAAGGAACCTAATGTAAGCTTTGAACTCTATGCAGATAATGTAGAACTGTCTTCACAAGTAGAGGCCGAAGCCACATCAACCAAAATTCTTTGTGTAGACTGGAGTCGTTTATTCGACAAAAACACGGGTGTAGTCGAAAACAGTTCCGACTTATCAATAGCCTCAATACCAGTAGTAGGTAATTATGTGACCAACACCACCGCTAATTTTGCGCTATATGAGCTTATGGCTCAAAACGAAGGCTACGATGTGGTTTTTTATCCTCAGTATAGCACTAAGGTAGAACGTCCTATTGGCATCGGTTTCATTTATAAAATTGAGACTGTAAAAGTAAAAAGTCGCTTAGGCAAGCTAAAATAAGACAAGGGCTTTGCTTAGAACTTTTAAAACACACATCCCCCTAAAAAAGATGAAAAGGAGTTGACTCTTTCGCCCCGGGTCATTCATATCTTTTCACTGAAAGCACGCCCTAATCTGGCGTGCTTTTTTTTTATCTTTACTAATTACAAAAAAGGTTCTACACCCGGCTTTATTTTTCCGCTTGATAAAACCGTGTAGTAGGATAAGCGAACTGAATATTTTTTGCCGCATTAAAATCACGTAAAACCTCCTGCCATATCTCATTTTCAGTACCACGGCGTTGGCGCGGGTTACAAAGGTAACGTATTGTTAACCTTACACCATTTTCTTTTACTGAGGTATAAACGATGGGCGTCAGGTGACGGTAGTAAATCATATAATTTTTACTGGCTTCTTTAATTTCCTGCTGAGCCTTTTTGTCGATATCCACTGTATAGCCTGAGATAATTCGCTCTAATATCTCTTTGGCTTTTTGCCAATCACTCTCAAAAGTAATCATCACTGGCACTTCATTCCAAATGTATTCAAAACCGGAACTAAAATTAGCCTGAGGCTCTTGAAACACCTTGCCGTTAGGCAGGTGGATGATGCGCCCGGTACTTTGGTCGGCTTCTACCCAGTTGCCAATCTCAAGCATGGTAAACTGAAAAAGACGAATATCGATAATATCGCCGGTATTCTCCCCTATCTGTACACGGTCACCCACGACAAAAGGCTTACGAAAAAGGATGAAAAACCACCCCGCCAGATTGGTCAGCGGATCTTTGAAGGCAATAGCCAAACCGGCAGCCATCAGCCCCAGAAAAGCCCCGAACTGCTCGAATGCACTGGCCCAGACAAAGGCCACCATAATAACCCCAAGCAAAGGTATAATAAAGGATAACATTCGTTTCCACTGATAACGCACCTTGACATCTTCAGTATGGCGCCACACCACCCTAAAAATACTAATACGCAAAAAAGTCAGGACTAATACAATAATCAGGGTTACCAGAAGTTTATGCTGGGTAGCATGAGAAATTCCTGTCATCTCGTGAATAAGGTCGTTGATGCTTTGCATGGCTTTATCATTGGTTTTCGGAGGATGAAAATACAACATTTGTAAGTCTTTGTCAAATTGTGGACTAGCAAGACCAGGGCAAACGCATTTAGAATATGTTGTCTACTCGTCAAAAAAAAGAGTCCACGAATTTCGCGAATTACA
>DHQI01000002.1:2980-3233 GCA_002408065.1 Bacteroidales bacterium UBA5342 | reverse complement strand
AAGTTAAATGCGTTTGCCCTGCTAGCAAGACGTGGATAAAAAGACAATAACGAATAACATATCAAATGAATCAAATACTAATTATTGGGACTTAGCTAGCCTTGCGCAAGCAAAATATAATTGGCAATATGTTTAATTTGCAGGGCGGTATTTCATATTGGAAACTTTTTAAAACAGCAACTGTACCTAAAGGCAAAGTGTACCTGATCTGCTTACTACCGTATAGGCCTATTATACCAATTTTATTTTAAGG
>DHQI01000002.1:0-2642 GCA_002408065.1 Bacteroidales bacterium UBA5342 | reverse complement strand
TAATGTAATATTGGTATTAGATGTCTATGACATTACACATAGATGAGATTCATCACCTATCTTTTAGGGACAATAGACAAGACACAAACAAAAAACTCCGAATCCATTTGCCTAAGCAAACAAATCCAGAGTTTTGAAGTTTTTTTCTTAAGGTTCTCTTCCTAAATCAAACCTTGGTAATCGGTAGCAGAAAGCAAAGCATCCACTTGTGAAGCATCGCTCATTTTAACCTTAACAATCCATCCATCTTCGTAAGGCGAAGAGTTAACCAGTTCGGGGGTGTCTTCAAGAGCTTCGTTGAACTCAAGAATTTCACCCGCTACCGGCAAGAAAAGATCCGAAACTGTTTTTACAGCCTCAATGGTACCGAATACCTCAGCTTGATCCAGCGTCTCACCTACCGTTTCTACTTCAACAAATACAATATCGCCCAACTCACTCTGGGCAAATTCTGTAACACCAACAATAGCAATGTCTCCTTCTACTTTCAGCCATTCATGATCTTTGGTGTATTTCAATTCTTCAGGAAAATTCATAACAATTAAATTTTACAGTTTATAATGATAATTTATTGGGTTCACTCCACATATTCAATTCTAAAGCCAATCGATGCCACGCCTTCTAATTTTTCTCTGCGCATTCCATGTTTCATCCTTACATCATAAGCACCGGCTTTAGGAATACTCAGGTTGCGGTACAAAGGCATCGTGTAAGTATAAATACTAGCACTACGCTTGCCATACCATTGCCCACTTTTATTGGCTACAACGACCTTGATGGTATCTTGAAACAAAAAACCATCGGGCCCTTCAATAGAAGTTAACAACCACAAATTCTGAAAAGGATACAAATTTGTGTTTCGCAGACCAAAATTCATATTATAAAGTGCCGTGGTATCCTCCATTTCAAAAGAAAAGACACAGGCCGAGTCTTCATGCCAACTCATGGCTGGCAAGTCTTGCCATTCCTCATACACCCGAGTGGCATCACAGGCAAACATAAGCAGCAACGGTATGACAAAAGTCCCCTTTAATACAATATTCCAACTTCTTCTCTTCATCAAAAAGCAATTATTTTTTATCTGACGACTTTTTTGACTGAGGACGCTTACCTTTGGGCTTATTAGTTTTATTCTTAACCTCTTGCTGTCTGCCAGCCTGTGGATTATTTTCTTTGCGATTATTATTCTTTGGGCGACGTTTATTGTTACGTCGCTTCTTTTTATTATTTGTCATAGCCTTATCAAAGCGCGTCAGGTCATCTTGCCCCACTACGTTTTCGTAGTCCGGCATTACCTCATCTACTTTGATGGCCTTTTCCTCAACCAGAGCTTCAGGTTTTTCCCCTTTGGCATTCATGGCCAACACTTCTTTAGCGCGTTCCTTACTGATAGTGGCAAACACGGGCATTCCTTCTTTACGGTTTAGGATATAAGTCATCTGCCCTTTGAGCGGATCATTTTTAATGTGACGGAAAGCGCCTTCTTCAGTCTCCAACTTTTTATTCTTATTAGGAAAATCTTTCAGTGCTTCGTAATACATATCCACCTCATAGTTGAGGCAACACTTCAGCTTAGCACACATACCCGTCAGCTTTTCGGGGTTGAGCGAAAGCTCCTGTACACGGGCGGCGGCTGTATTTACCGAGGCAAAATTAGTATTCCACCGCGAACAGCACAACTCTCTGCCACAAGGGCCAATACCTCCTATCTGTCCGGCCTCCTGACGTGCCCCAATCTGACGCATCTCGATACGGACACCAAACTCAACAGCCAGATCCTTTATCAACTGACGAAAATCAACACGCTTATCCGCAATATAATAGAATATAGCTTTATTACCATCACCTTGAAACTCCACATCGCCAATCTTCATGTCCAGATTTAGCTTCTTGGCTATTTCTCGTGAACGTATCATCGTCGGATTTTCCTTCGCCTTCACGGCATTCCATTTCTCTATGTCCGAAGGTTTTGCCAGACGGTACACACGCTTAAACTCATAACGGTCAAGTGATATGCGGTTTTTTCGCATTTGTTTCAGCACCAACTCCCCTACTATGCTTACCACACCTATATCGTGCCCCGGCGAGG
This sequence comes from Bacteroidales bacterium UBA5342, assembly GCA_002408065.1. Taxonomy (GTDB): domain Bacteria; phylum Bacteroidota; class Bacteroidia; order Bacteroidales; family UBA5342; genus UBA5342. The sequence goes on along the minus strand of DHQI01000002.1, from coordinate 553 downwards.
TCTCCACCGCTACCACATCACCCTCTTTCAATTTCAGCTTATTGCTATTGATGAAATAGCCCTTACGGGTGTTTTTAAACTGAATCTCTACATAATCGGAGTAATCACCAGCCAAGCTCACATCGCTCAAATAATTGGTTACACTCAACTTACGGCAGCCCGCTTTAGTGCAACTCAATTCCGGTGTTTTTATATCTTGTTCTTCAGAAGTCTTATTTAGTTCCATTCTTCACTGTATCGTTCTTTCGGATGTACAATATCTCCATCCTAAAATTATTCTTGCAAACATAACAGAAATATGCGAGATTTTGAAGAGAATCGGCTAACAATGAATAAAGGATAAATGAGTTAATTGAAAAATGCATGAACGCATGAATGAGTAAATGAGTAAATGAGCTGATGCACTTAGTTCTTTCGTCAACAATGAATAATGTCCAAAATGAGTGAATAACTGAATAATAGAATGAATGGACTGGCTCATATAAAATCTACCATAAGTATCATTCACTCATTGTATCATTCACTCATTGAATCATTGAATCATTGTATCATT
>DHQI01000068.1:30711-61415 GCA_002408065.1 Bacteroidales bacterium UBA5342 | reverse complement strand
TTACTCAGTAAAATCTCTGATTTGGCTCTGTGGGGAATCCGAAGAAAAGTGATTTCTAATGGCACACTACACATCTAGTTCGACGTTGGCAACAAGCTTAATAGACAGTGCTTTTGATGAAAATTTAAGTAAAAAATACAGAGTTTAGGATGCTAAGTTTACAATTTAAATGAGGTGGATTTCAATGAATCATATTCACTAAAAAAATATTAACTTTGTATTTTTAAAATAATTATATGAAATAAATGAGATACCCTTTAGAAAATCTAACAGACAAAGAATTTGAAGATTTGGTTGCCTTAATATGTGAACAAATATTAGGTATGGGTACTATTGTTTTTTCAGAAGGAACTGACGGTGGTAAAGATGCAAGATTTAATGGAAAAGCAAATACTTTTCCCAGCAGCACAAACCCTTGGAATGGCAAAATAATAATCCAAGCAAAACTTTGTCATCGACCAAATGCAAGTTGCAGTGATTCTGATTTTAAAGGGATTATAAATAATCAAGTTTTACCTGCGATACATAAGCTCCAAGATAAAAACGAAATAGATTATTACTTGTTATTTACAAACAGAAAACTTAGTGGAATTCAAGATACTAAAATTGAGGATTTATTTGAGTATAACACAAATATTGAAAACCATTTAATCGCTTTAGAAAGGATTGAATTATGGCTTAAAGAATTTCCGTTCATTGTAAAAACAATGAATCTAAACAAGCTCTTGTTGCCAATAGAATTCCAAGAACAAGATATTAAAGATATAATTATTGGTTTTAATAATGCAGATATTAAACAAAGTGGTCTCTCTGAAATTCCTAAATCTAGAGATATTTCAAATAAAAATGAAATTAATAATTTAAGCAAAGACTATTTTGACAACTCTATCAAAAAGAATTTAATCCATTTTGAAAAAATAAATCGTTTTCTTGAAGAGGGTATAAATATTGAATTCTTAAGAAAGTATGAAAATACAATTGCAGATATAAATGATGAGATTTTAATTCATCGACAAGAATATGATAGATTTGAAGAAGTAATCAATTATCTTTATCAATATATACTTGTAAATAACAAAGACTTAAACGGAAAAAGAGCATTAATTAGAATATTCTTCCACTATATGTATTATAATTGCGACATTGGTAAAAATGAGTAAATGCTAACACCTACAAAACATACAAAATTAAAATACTCAATCATCTATATTTCAGGAATTATTTTGAAATATATCCAAAATGAGAATACTATAAAATATGATGATTTAAAAGAGTTATTGGTGCGAAATTTAGGGATTGAAGCTAAATCTCAATTTAATACATCATTAACCTTTTTGTATTCTATTGGCAAAATTGAATATCTAAATAAATTAGATGCAATTGCTTTGATAAACAAGTAAAAGAATGAAAATTATAAAGATATATTCAAATAAAAACTTTAAAAACCTTGAATTTAACGAGGGTTTAAATTCTGTTATTGCATTTATAAAAAGCAACAAAAAAGAAGATACCCATAATCTTGGAAAAACATCTTTAATCCGAGTTATTGATTTTTTACTGTTAGCTAAGATAAATAAATCAACAGATAAGTTATTTGGAAATAATATTTTTATAGGTCAAGTATTTTATGGTGAATTTCTACTAAATTCAGGAAAATATTTAATTATAAAACGAAGTGTTAATTCTCCTACAAAGGTTTCATTCAAAATAAATGATAATAAATCTAAGGATTATATTTTAGATTGGGATTGGGATGAAGAAGATATGACATTTGATAAAGCAAAAGAAAAATTAAACGATTACTTATCATTTGACATATTAGAGAATTGGCCATACAGAAAATCTATTACTTATTTCTTAAGAAGTCAACAAGATTGGTTAGATGTTTTTAAATTAAATAAGTTCAAAGGAAAACATAAAGACTGGAAACCTTTTGTTTTTGATTTATTGGGTTTCAATGGAGAATTAATAAAAGAAAAACTTGAATTTGAAGAAGAAACTGATGACTTAAAGAAAAAATTAAGCATTATAAAATCTGAAGCACAAATTGACACCGATGAACAAGATAAGCTTAATGGTCTTTTAGAAATTAAAGAATCTGAGATAAAAGAAATCGAAAATTTTATTAATAAATTTAACTTCTACCAATCAGACATTCAGGTTAATAAAAGAATTGTTGAAGAAATTGACAATCGTCTTCAGATATTAAACACAGAACGTTACCGAATAACTTACGAAATAGAAAGAACACGAAAATCATTATCTGATATATTTGATGATATTGAAATCAACAATATTAAAAGATTATTCAATGAAGTTGAACTATATTTTCCTGAGCAATTAGAGAAGAAGTATGAAGATTTAATTAATTTCCAAAAAACTCTCAGTTTTGAACGGAAAACGTTTTTACAAGAAAATTTATCAGAACTCGAACTTGAACTAAACACTATTAACCCAGAAATTAAAGAGTTAGAAGATAAAAAAAGCATATTACTATCAACCTTAACAGAAAAAGATAGCTATCAAAAATTTAAACACTATCAAAAATCACTAACTAAAACAGAGGTTGAGATAGAAAGAATAAAAGATAAACTAAAAGCCATCGACAATTCTTTACTTATTGAAAATGATATTGAGAAAAATAAAGGTTTGGTTGAAGATAAAGTTGAAGAAATAAAACAAGCACTTAAGGAAAGAAAGCATTCAGAAATAAATAAAATTTTCAACTCTATTATTAAAACGATACTTGATACAAATGCATTACTATCATTAAATGTAAATAAACAAGGAAATGTTGATTTTAGTGCTGATTATCAAAACAAAACCAATCTTCTTGAAACATCAGAATCTCAAGGTACAACTTATATGAAATTACTTTGTGTTTCTTTTGATTTGGCTATTCTAATAAAATATTCTAATAAATCATTTTATAAATTTGCATACCACGATGGTGTACTTGAAGGTTTGGATGATAGAATAAAAGAATGCTACATAGAAATGGTAAAAGATGTTTGTAGTCAGTACAATCTTCAATATATCTTAACACTTATTGACTCTGACCTACCCAAAACAAATACTGAGATAATTTCAGATGATGAAATTTGTTTAAAATTACACGATAATGATAATGATGGAAAATTATTTCTTAACAGCTTCTAAACCAAAAGTCTGTTGGTAACAATTAGCCTCCAAAGTTGAGTTGCTTGCATACTCAACTTATTGGAGCTTATGTTGAACTAAACATTCTACGTACACAGTATTCAGATCTTTTATTTACAGTGATTTAAGTATAGTGTTTTGAATCACTTTTTTTGTGTGCTTATGGGGGGCTGGGGCGTTTTTCCGGCATTTTAGAAGCCGTTTTATCTTGTTTTTTCTTTATTTTTGATATTTCATCTTACACTTTTATTAGTTTTGCTTTTCTGTTGCAAAAAAGGAGTGGTCTAGGTGTATTTTTCCCATTTGCAGGATTTTGTATTAGTTTAGGCGTTGATATTTAGTCTGTAGCAATCAAATCCCCATTTGTTCCAAGGCTGTCATATGTAATGAACCATGACTTGTAGACTTGCGCGAAATAGGGGGTTCTTTTTGTAGATTTGTGTTGCAAAACAAATTATGAAGTACTAAATGTTGTGTGGCACTCAAAAAAAATGGCACAGTATCAAAACTGTCAAGTTTCGATAATTCACTTGTCGTTGGATTATGAAGAATTTGATTTACAGACCGAACAAAAACATTGAAGGAAAATTCAGGAAACCTGATACTAACATGTACACTGGAATTATTAAATATTCTACCTTGCATGAAAGAGCAAAAAACCGAAATAATATCTTCATAAAGAAATTAGAAGGGCAAAAATGAGCAATCAAGAAAACAAAAAACATATCGCCACAAAACAAACTAGTAGTATTTCAGGACAAAGAAATTCGTCGTGCTTGGCATAATGATGAATTGGATTTACCGTTGTGTGGTATGCCAAATTCGTACTAAACAATAAACTCAATGAACTTAGGAGACATACAAAAACATCTTGACCAAGTAATGAACGAGCAGAACAATCGGGCAATTCCTGATTTTGAAGGATATTCACCGTTTGAAATGCACCATATTCTACATTTTACATTCGAATCTAATAGCCCGATAATTTTGCAAAAACTTGCAGATTTGGATTGTTTAAAATGCCCAATGTTCAATTTGGTTAAATATTTCTTGGACTTGGTTAATGAAAAAGGAGAAATTAAACTAACTGCAAAAGGATTTTTACCTACAAAAATAGTTCAGGACATTTATAACCAAGGTTATTTGGAGGAATATCAATTTTCGTCTGGAATTTCAAAATTGTACAAGGAAAGTGACTCCTTAACTGTTAATCTAACCAGACTTTTAGCTGAATTAGCCGGACTTACAAAAAAAAGAAATGGCAAAATTAGTCTTACAAAGGCTGGAGAAAAAATCACATCCGATAATCAGAAACTGTTCGACTTGATTTTTAAAACTATGACCCAGAAATTCAGTTGGGCATTTTATGACGGCTATGAAGACCAACAAATCGGACAATTCGGTTTTGGTTTTTCATTGATTCTTTTGTCAAAGTATGGTGAAGAGAAACAGTGGGACAATTTTTATTCCAACAAATACCTAAAAGCATTTCCACAATTTTTAGAATTAGTTACACCGACTTATGGTACTGCTGAAGAATACGCAAGCAACTGCTATTCAGTTAGGACTTTTCAAAGATTTCTAAGTTTTTGGGGGCTAATTGAGATTGAAAAACAAGGAAAAGCTCTTGACCGAAAGATTTTTATAAAAAAAACAGAATTGTTTGACAAATTAATAAAAGTACGACCACACAACAATTAAGTCTTCAAATGGCCTGAAAGGCCTAGTGTAGCGTCCTGATATAAGTTGACTTTTCTATTATTATTTAGTCAACCTATTTCAGGATGCTACAGGCTATCCTTTTTTTTGTAATAGTCGCCAGCCTATGCCGAACGGGCTTAAAAAAATACCACCTGACGTTTGTCCAAAATAGTGTTAAGTTTGCATCTATTGATTTTATCCACACAAGGGAAATAAGTCCAAGATTAATCATTCCGTGAATGTTTCGGATTAATAACTATAGGTATGGAAACTCCAAAGATTAACCGACGCAGCTTTATTGGTACTGGTCTAACGGCAGTAGCCGGAGCTACTGTAGGAAAAGCTCTAGCGCAAGAACCCCCAAGGGAAGAGCCCATGACCAAGAGCAATGACGAACTCCCCTTCAACCCTCATACTTACGATGCTATGCCCACACGTTCCTTTGGCAAAACAGGCTTCAAAGTGGGCATTTTGAGCTTAGGAGGTCAGGCCACCATCGAAAAAGAAGGCACCGAAAAAGAATCAGAAGAAATCATACACAGGGCATTGGATTTGGGGGTGAATTATATTGACACAGCAGCTTCTTATGGCCGTGGACGCAGTCAGTTGAATATCGGTAGGGTAATGAAAACGCGAAGAAGTCAGGTATGGCTATCCAGCAAGACTCACAGAACGTCTTATGAAGAATCAATGCGTTTGCTGGAGGAGAGTTTGACCAATCTGCAAACGGACCATTTAGATACCTGACAATTGCATAATGTGCGTTATCAAGATCAACTCGAGAAGATTTTTGCCAAAGATGGGGCTATTAAGGCGATGGAAAAAGCAAAAGCTGAAGGTATGGTGAGGCATATTGGCATTACAGGGCATTACGAACCCTTAGTGTTGTTAGATGCTATCAAACGTTTTCCTTTCGACCAAATTCTGATGGCCGTAAATGCTGCAGATGTTCACTATTTGAGTTTTAAAAATTACCTTTTGCCGGAAGTGCTGAAACAAGGCATTGGTATTGTGGGGATGAAGGTAGCTACTTGAGGACGTATGCTGTCGAGTTGGATTTCCCCGAAACTGGAAGATCAACCAGCACGGATGGCAACCAAGTTACCTGGTACAGTGACCATAAAAGAAGCATTGGAATACAATATGACCTTGCCGGTAAGTACAACTATAATAGGGGTAGATAATGTTGCTCAAATAGAAGAGGATGTGAAAATTGCCTCAGAATTTACTCCGCTCAGTGACGATGAGATGAAAGCCATTGAATTTAAAACTTTACCCATTGTAAAGCAAGGCCTTTATTTCAGGCGATGGGATTTGGGAGTGTGAGACATTTTTTTAACGATTATAATATTATTGCAATGGCGGCTTAGGGTCGCCATTGCTGTTTTTAATATTGAAGATAAACCTCATTGTGGTCTATGTTTTCATATTTGATACAGAAATGTTAAAATGTGGTAGATGAGTATGATTCTATGCTCTTATTTTATTCTTTTTTTACAAAAGTATAATTCAAAATCATACCTTTTTTCCATTAACGTATTAATTATTATGAAAAAGTTGACCCCAAAGTACCTGATTTATGTTTTAATCTTTTGTTTGTTTACCGGAGCTTCGGCACAGATCGAGCGTGAATTTGAAATCAAAGTGACCGATAGTGGTTTGTATTTCGATGGTGAGGCTCGTAAGAGTGATTTTAGTATCGATAATGAAGGGTTTGAATATTTCTTTGGCCGTCGTATCACACCGCACGGCGACTGTATCAAGAAATATGGTGATTTCTTATTTCTATCGTGGTATTTGGGAGGTGAAGAAAACAAAAATGTGATGCTTTCGCGTCTTCATATTCCGTCTCAGACCTTAGAGACTGTGAAATTTCCACATACGCACGTTGGCTATCAGCACAAGTATCCACACATCGGAGATTCGCACAATACAATCGCCGTAGCAGTGTGTCCGCTCGATAGTACTGTACACATGCTCTACGATATGCACTCGTATAGCAAGGCTGATTTTCCAGATTCGTATTTCAACTATAGTGTGTCTTTCAATGGTGCTGCCAATGCTCCTGTGGGGGAGTTTACACTTGATTTGTTTAAGCCGCGTCAAACCTATCTGAACCCAAGCTATAACTATTCTGATATTACCTACCCCAACTTTTTTCTAAATAACAATGATGAACTTTTTGTATGGTTTAGAGAAGGAGGAAATAATAATGGGATGTACAAATTTGCCAAATATAGCGATGGCGCTTGGGGGCCTTTTACAAACTTTAGTACGCTGAATGCTAAGAGCCAAGGGAATCCTTACAACTGGGGCTTATACGGTGACCTGAAATACATCAATGGAAAACTCCGTGTGGGATTCCTTAAGCGTATGAGCTACAATGATGATAAATATGTGTACAATAATGGCTTTCATTATGCTTATACCGATGATCCCGAAGGAAAAACTCAGTGGTATAACTACAAAGGAGACGCTTTCTCTTTACCCTTGGTAAAACCTGAAAAGATTTTCTTTTACGAACCTGGCGATGTGGTGACACAGGGTGGTGCCAATTCTATAAAAATTAGTTCTGGTGCCAACTTCACGGTGACGGACAAAGAAGCGGTTCACTTTATTACCAATGGTGTGAAAAGTATGGTAGACGGTAAAAGTAAAAATGTACACGCCTATAAAAAAGCGGGCGATTCTACCTTTACGATTAGTACGGATTTTCCGGGAGGAAGTCTTGAAGCTGTAGATGGTAATCAGGTCTTCTTAGTCAGTAAGAATAATGATAGAGTAGAGATATATAAGGCTGAGGGGGGAACCAATGACTGGGAGAAACTTTATACCGAAACCACAGGGATAAAGATAGAACACAATAATGTGTTGATAGCTGATGGTAAAATGTTTGTATATGCGATGCAAAAGGCGAGTGGTGATGCGCGTCCTATCTACATCCAGATGTATGACCTGGGTATTTTACCTCCAGATACTACACGTACTTTAGCTTTCGCAAATGTGACAGACGGACAGGAGATTGCTAAAGGCACAAACTTGACCATAGAAGCAGAAGTGGGAAGTGCTTATACCGAGGTCTCTCTTTGGTCTGGCAATACCAATTTAGGTACGCTTACAGAAGCACCCTACCAATGGTCATCTCATCCTATCTTGACAAATATGACTGATCGGGTGTATGCTTTCAGCCTTGTGGCCAAAGATGAAGCTGGTGCTGAGACAGAAGAAAGCATCACTATTTATACGCCTGAAGATAACAGTTTGGCTTCTCAAACATCCATCTATATCAGTTTTGAGGATGAGGCTATCGCCAATTGGGAAACGGATGGCAATGACTATGGCGTAGTACCAGAGATTACCGATGGTATAAATGTGCGTGCTGGTGCTAAGGTGCTTAAGATGTCTTATTCGGATAGAACTTCGGGGCATCATATCCAAAATATCGTAGATAAGATTGCTGTACCAAACAACCATTATTTTCATATGATAGCCTATACAGCGACATCTGATAATGGTTACGGACAAAGTTTTCCTACAGCAAAACTTGGGGAATGGAAACCAACACCTTCTTTTACAGGACACGCAAGTAATGATGTCTTTGAGCGTAAGGTGACATCGCGTCAAAATACCCAAGGCGATACCTTGAACTGTTTCCCTCGTGTACGTAATAAGGCTAATGGTGGTGCTTGTGATATTTATTATGACGATATAGTGCTTTATACTTCGCCTGATGAGGACGTTGATCTTACAGCGCCTAGTGCAGCTGCAGAAGTGGAAGTTAATGGTGATACGCTTAGTTGGGTAGAAGGAAGTGATGAAGCCACAGGAATTGTAGAGACGCTTATTCTGGCTACGACTAACTTTTCGGCTGCAGCGCCAGAGATGCAAGCACAGGTAGCGTATGGAACACTTGGTCAAGATAGTATAGGAGATTGGGAAGTGTTAGCTAAGTACAGTGTAGGTATTTCACAGTGTACTGTGCATAGTGATGCTACGATGCCATACAACTATGCTGTGGTACACCGTGATGTGGCTTACAACTACTCTGTTCCAGCCTTGTACAATGAAGAAGTAGCAACTTTGGAAGAAAGATTATCAGTAAGCTTTAAGTGTTATACACTTGATGGAGCTATTAAGCTGGAAATGATGAAAGTCGGTCGTCCAATTGCGGTGTATAATATCAGTGGGCAAAAGGTCTATGAAGGTATGGCAAAAGAGACTGAGCAATATATCACTTTAGCACAAGGTATCTACCTCGTTAAAGTTGGAGAAGAAGTTCAGAAAGCTTTAGTAAAATAGCTTATTTGATTTTCCTGTGTAATTAGCGCCAGAGAGGTAGATTTTATGATGATGATAACAATAGATAGGAGTAGGAACATACTAATTTGGATTTTATTGGTATTCTTTTGTGTGGGATTTAGCATTAATGCTCAAAATCCCATCTTTACACACCTTTACACCGCTGACCCCTCGGCGCGCGTCTTTAACGATACCCTGTTTGTCTATCCCTCGCACGATCGCGACTCGGCCACGTGGTGGGATATGGAAGATTGGCATGTGTTTTCTACCGTCGATATGGTCAACTGGACCGATCACGGGGTGGCGCTTTCGCTAAATGACTTATCTTGGGCAGAAAAATACGCTTGGGCGCCCGATTGTGGCTATCGTGATGATAAATATTATTTTTACTATCCTACCGATCAGGATTACATTGGTGTAGCAGTAAGTGATAAGCCCACGGGGCCTTTTATTGACCCCTTGAATCGTCCTATGATTTCGCGAGAGACACCTGGCGTTTCTGCTAAGCGTGACCTTATCGATCCTTGTGTATTTACCGATGATGATGGTAAATCCTATCTCTTCTTTGGGCAATATGATGTATGTGCTGTGGAATTGAACGATGATATGGTGTCGTTTAAAGATTCAGCGCAAGTGATTGAGGGTTGTGATAAGTTTTTTGAAGCGGTGTGGGTGCATAAGCACAAAGGGCGATATTATATTTCGTACTCAGGTGGAGGAAAAATACAGTATGCGATGTCGGATAACCTGTATGGTCCATATGAGTTTAAAGGCCCCATTCTTGACCGGGTGAATAGTGGTACCAACCATCATTCCATTGTTGAGTACAAAGGGAAGTGGTATTTCTTTTACCACAATGCCGATTTAGCTATTAAAAATATTCCTGCTGACTCGGAAGCGTTTAAGTATAAAAAATGGCGCCGATCGGTGTGTGTGGAATATCTTTATTATAATCCTGACGGCACTATCCAGATGATTCACCAAACGAAAGAGGGGGTTTCTGTGCCGCCAAAACAATAATCACGATGTTTAGATTTTTTTCTTTATCGCTTATCGTTCTTGGCTTATTCTCTTGCAAACAAGGGAGAGTTGGAGATGATACACCCCAAATATTGATAAACTAGCAGCGGAAGGCGTGTTTTTTAGTCGTGCTGTATCCCTTCATATGTTGAGGTGTATTTTTTTAATAGGCCATGTAATTTGTTCTGATAAATAATATTCTGAGTAACTAAGCTAACAAAACACTATTATGCAAAAAGTAGTCTTATTATTTTTTATTTCTTTATTGAGTTTTTCTGGTTTCGCACAAGAAACTATTTCAGAAAAACAATTCCTTAATCCGCCAGCCTCCGTTAAACCACGGACCTGGATGCATGCCATAGATGGCAATATGACCAAAGCAGGGCTCACCAAAGACCTGGAAGCGATGCAGCGTGTGGGAATCGGCGGAATCCTCTTATTCAATATCGATCAAAAAATTCCTGATGGAAAAATAAAATATGCCAGTCCCGAACACCACGAAATGCTAAAGCATGCTGCTGCCGAATGTGAGCGTTTGGGTTTGAGCTTTGGGGTGCATAACTGTGATGGGTGGTCGTCGAGCGGTGGTCCGTGGATGACAGCCGAACAAAGTATGAAGATGGTGGTGTGGAACGACCTGCAGGTACAAGGCGGGGAGATTCAAGTGCAGTTGCCACTGCCCACGATGCGTTACGATTTTTATAAGGATGTGGCCGTGTTGGCTTACCCCAGTTTGCCTTCAGAATTGGATGATCTGAATAATCAGCCCGTCATTAGCTCTTCAAGTCCTCAACTGAAGTCCGAAATATTAACAGATAACCAATTGGTGGGACGCGAGGTGCTTCCAAAGAAAGGGAAAGACTTACCTTGGCTTATGTATGCCTATCCCGAAGCCAAAACCATTCGTTCGGTACTCATCGTATGTAATCAGCGCGACCCCATAGCCACCTTGCAAGTGTCTGATAATGGTGTTGACTTTACTGATGTGCGTGAGTTATATACCGTCCGTACAGGGAAGCGAGAATGGACTATCAATGATAGCTTTGAGCCCGTCACCGCAAAATTTTTTAAAATCACTTTTAACCAAACGATGTCTTTTCAGGAGGCAAAGCTCTCTGCCACCCAAAGCATCCATAATGTAATGGGACGCATCAGTATGGGACGCACCGAGGATGTGAAGATGACACCTATCGGTCAGCCCTCTGCGGATATGATTATAAAACCCGAACAAGTGCTTGACCTAAGTCAGGATTTACAAGCCGATGGCACTTTGAAGACGACTTTGCCCGCGGGCAATTGGACCATTTTACGTTTTGGTTACACTTCTACAGGGGCTTATAACAACCCTGCTTCGGATGCTGGTCGTGGCTTGGAGTGCGATAAATTTAACCGACCTGCCTTGAAAACCCACTACGATGCTTTTGTGAAAAAGGTGGTGGAGAACACCAAAGAAGTAGCCCCTAATGCGATGCAGTATTCTGAGATTGACAGTTACGAGATGGGCGGGCAAAACTGGACCGATGACTATGCGAAGTTGTTCAAGGGTAAATATGGCTATGATATCATTGACTTTTTGCCCCTTTATGCGGGCCGTTTTGTGGAGAGTCCTGAAGTATCTGATGCCGTGCTATGGGATGTACGTCAGTTTAACTGTGACTTGATGACTGAGAATTACTTTGGCTATTTTGCCGAATTATGCCGAGAAGATGGCATTCAGAGTTATATAGAACCATACGGATTTGGCCCTGTGAACGATTTGGATGTGGGCGCTAAAGCCGATATCAATATGGGCGAATTCTGGATGGGGCGCGAAATGACGATGGTGCAATCGGCCGTGTCTGCTTCGCATATTTATGGAAAAAAGGTGACTTCGGCCGAGTCCTTTACCTCTAATCCGCAGATTAACTGGAAAGGGCATCCTGCCTTAGCCAAGACTTCGGGCGATTTAGCGTGGGTGTATGGTATCAACGAGTTTATGTTTCACCGTTTTACCCACCAAGCCAACCCCAATGTAGCACCTGGTATGACGATGGGGCGTTGGGGTTTTCATTTCGACCGTGTGCAGCCCTGGTGGGATAATGCTGGCCCTGCGTGGTTTACCTATATGATGCGCGGACAGTACCTCTTGCGTCAAGGCGTACCGGTATCCGATTTCTTGGTGTTTATTGGCGACGGATCACCTAATTCGGTGTATTTGCGTAAGGATTTTGAACCTGCTATTCCTGCTGGTACCAATTTCGATTGTAGCAACGCGGATGTGCTGATCAATCGTATCAGCCTTAAAGATAAGACGATGGTACTGCCCGAAGGTACCACCTACAAAGCTTTGGTGCTTAAAAACAGTGCGAAGCTCAGCTTGAAAAGCTTACAGCGTATATATGAAATAGCGCAGTCGGGCGTACCTGTGATAGGCGAGATGCCTCAGCAAGCAGCGGGCTACCTGCACACCGCTGAGCAAAAAGCCTTGTTTGCACAAACCCTGGCTTCACTGACTGCTTTACCTAATGTTTATGCTGGCTTTGTTTGGGAGCAAATGATGGCTCAAGAAAACATCAGTGCCGATTTCAGCATTGCAGGGCGCAATGACATCCCATTTATTCATCGTGCCGATGCAGATAAGGATATCTACTTTTTCTTTAATCCTGACAGTATAAAGCAATTGTTTGAATGTCAGTTTGATGTGGTAGGTAAAATACCTGAATTATGGAACCCTATGACGGGAGAAGTGGTGAAAACCGCACAGTTTGCTCACGATAATGGCAAGACCAGCGTATGGATTGACCTGGAAGGCGAGGAGTCGGTATTCGTGGTGTTCAGATCATCGTCTAAAGGGGTAGCGACTATCACCGATACCGAGAAGATGGCGAATGCTTCTTACACTCTAAATGATAAGCATACGATACAGGAAGAAAAAGAGACTACTGCTATGGCTTTGGCTTTCGCCAACGACTGGACAGTGACCTTTCCAAGCCTTCGAACTGAGAAAAAAACGTATCAGTTTAGTGAGCTGCAGGATTGGTCGCAGCATACGGTGGAAGGCATCAAATACTATTCGGGCACCGCCATTTATGAAAATGAATTTAAGATATCTAAAAAGCAAAAAGGCAAAAATCAACGCCTGACCTTGGATTTAGGTGATGTCAGCATAGCTGCCAGGGTCATTATCAATGGCCAAGACCTTGGGGTGTTGTGGATGTCTCCTTTTGAGGTCGATGTTACAGAGGTCTTGAAAAAGGGCAAGAATACCATCAAGGTGGAAGTGACCAACCAATGGACCAACCGCCTGATAGGGGATGAGCAATACCCTAACGAAACGGGTTTTGACCGCAATGCAGAGGTGATGCCAGACTGGTTTTTGAACAATGAGCCTGCCCCACTCAAGCAGCGTTCTACCTTTACCATCACCAACTTTTATGGTCGTGATAAGACCTTGTTGCCAGCAGGACTGTTGGGGCCGGTTGTTATTAGGCAATCGCAGGTTGAATTTTAGTTAGAATAAGCTTGTTAAGATAATGGTTACACGAGATGGGGGGACTGGCTGATAGTAAATTTTAGAGTAATAGAAAAACGATAAAATGATGATAAGAAAAATATTAATAGGATGGTTTGCGCTTAGTAGCGTCTTGCTATCTGCACAATCATTGCAGCATCCAGTGATCTGGACGACGAGTGACGAAAGGGAGCAGGTGCTTAAGCTGATAGATCAGGAGCCTTGGGCTAAACAGTTAGTCGATCAGGTGCACCGTATTATCGATAAGGATGTTGAACTTCATCAAACGAATCCCAAGCGCATTCTTTCTAAAATTCCGCATATCAATGAAGACGATAATGTCAAAGAGTTGGAGGTGAAAACGGTACATCAGCATATGGGCGTTTTAGGAAAAGCAGCGTATGCTGGATTGCTCTATTTTTTAACTGAAGAAGAGGCTTATGCTCAGTTTGCCGCTGATATCCTATGGTACTATACCGAAGAGCTAGCCCCTCGCGAGCCCCACAACACTTCAGTATGTGGCAATACCTTTTACGACCCGAGAACTTCTTATGGGCAATTGGCGATCACCTATGATTTTTTATATAACTATCTGAAAGAACCCGAAAGGAGCCTTTACAGCGCAAGGCAAAACAAGAGGGTAGCCTATAATCATGCTACTATGCAGAAAGCCATAACGAACATCGTTGGTAATATTTTGCAGGAATACGGACATCCTGATGAACATGGGATGTTTGTTTCAAATCATCCGATTCTTACAGGACCCGGGGCACTGTTTAGCATTTTGTGTGTGGAAGATGATGCTGAACGGGAAAGGCTGTTTAATGTCTTTTGGGAAGTCGGTACTGCACATCAAAATTCATTTAAAAACACGCTGTTACCAATGTTTGGAGCACAGGGGATTTGGCCTGAATCTACGAGCTATAGCTTTATGGCTGATATCACCTTGATGCTCAATATTATTGATCGCATTTGGCCGGAGATGAATGTTGTGGCAGATAATATGCACATTTTGGATGGGAATTTTCTCTTTGATAACCTGCGTATGCCAGACCGACGATTTGTAACTTACGGCGATTCACACCGTGATTCGGATGGTACTTCGGCCTTGTACCGCTACACTTTGGATCTTGCTCAGCGTCGTGGACTGACGGCGTATGAGCAAAAGGCAAAGGTGGCTTTAAGACAGAAATACGATGCCGAAGGAGGACGCCAACCCAATGCTGAAATCCGAACGTTTGGTAACTATGGGGTATTTACTCAGCTGCTTTGGGGTAAGCCCATCCCTCAGGCAATGGACGAGGCAATAGATTTTCAAAAGCCAACCGTGATTATTGAGCATGCTGGTGTTGCCCTTCAGCGTAATTATGTGGAAGAAGACAACGTGTTATATGGCTTGTGTGGGATAATAGGTGGTGCGCATTATGTGCATTCGCATCTTACGGGTATTGGGATGGAGCTGTATGGTGCCGGCTATGCAATGGCGCCTAGTGCTGGTCTGCCGCCGTCTGTAGCACAGCGCAGAATTCCCCTTCACGAGCATTATTTTAGACTCTATGCTGGAAATAATACGGTAGTGGTAAACGGCACATCGCACGGCTTGGATGAAGGGTCTTGGAAAGGCCGCGCCAATGTTTGGCAAAACACCGTGTTGAATGTGGCAGCCGAACCAGCACATTTGGAAGATCCTAAAAATCAGAACTTCAGTTTTGCGACCCAGCATCTTGATGATGAAGTGAATAATGCGGTGCAACAACGCACGCTGAGTACTATCCGCACCAGCCCAACAAGTGCATATTATTTCGATATGTTTCGCTCTAGGTCTTTGGACGAGAATAAGTTTCACGATTATATCTATCACAACCTAGGTGATAAGATGAGAATAACAACAGCCGATGGAGGACAACTTAAGTTGAAAGACACCGAACGGTATAATAATGATATTGGTGACCAAGTGCATTCTCCGGGGTGGCGATTTTTTGAAAAAACAAAGACGACGGACGAAATCAACGATGGCGTATATGTGCGTTATGATATAAAGTACGACAAGAGGTATATGCACCAATGGATTCCTGGCGGAGTAAGTAGGGAATATACTAAAGCTTTGGCTCCACCTAGTCGCGATGTAAGAAACGGATACGATGAAAAGAAAACGCAAGTTTTAGTTATTAGGCAAGAAGGTGAAGCTTGGGAGCGGCCTTATATTTCAATTTTCGAACCCTCGTTAAGTGCGGAAAGTACAATACAATCCGTTGATAATTTGATGGATGGTAACAGAATTGTCGGTGCTAAGGTCGTGAGTAAAGTAGATAAACAGACCATTACCGATTATATTATTTGTCTGCCGGAGGATAATGGTGCATTGGACATCCCTGCGCTTGCTCTCCAGTTTAAGGGGCGATTTGGTATTGCTCGTTTTATCACCCAGGCAGAGCAGTCCGAAACCATCCTATACCTTGGCGAAGGAAGCTTACTTGAAGTAGGGGATAAAATGGCAGAATAAATCGTTGATAATTCAATTCTGACAAGAATTAAGCTTGCGTCAGGATACGTCACATTGGACACATAAACTTACCCGAGATGGGGGCTCAATGACCACCTGTCGAATGTGTCGAAGTATTGAAAGTTTAACGAAGTGTTATCATTATATGCCATTTTTTTATCAAAAGAGATATTGAATATACCTTTGAAAAAAGATTTTTTTACACCTTGAGATCAGGAGTTCCGAATCAATATAAAAAAGATAAAAATGAGACCAATTCATTGGAAAGCAAATATTTTGTTAGTGGTGGCTTTAGTGCTAAGTTTTTCAGCTTGTAAGCCAACAGCTGTACGAGTTAACGATTTGCGTTGCGAATACCGTGAAGATCCGCTGGGTATCGATAATACCGCTCCCCGTTTAAGTTGGAAGATAGTAGGTGACCAGAATATTCGCGGACAAAAGCAAACAGCTTATCAAATTTTAGTAGCTGCTAGTGTTCAGGCTTTGACCAAAGGAAATGGCGACCTATGGGATTCAGGCAAGGTAAAATCAGATCAGTCTGTCAGTGTGGTGTATACCGGGCAGGCGCTGACATCTCATCAGTCATGCTACTGGAAAGTGCGCGTGTGGGATAAGGATGGGAAGGCCTCTGACTGGAGTGCTACGGGGCGCTTTTCTATGGGCTTGTTAAATGCCGGAGACTGGAAAGGGGAGTGGATTCACAAAGAAGACCAAAAGAAAACTGATCATAACTGGTACCGTAAAAATATAGAGCTGAAGAGTCCGCCTCAGTCAGCAACGGTTCACGTAGGTTCTTTCGGTTATCACGAACTCTATGTCAACGGGAAAAAAGTGACCGATAATGTGATGAACCCGGTAGCCTCGTATATGAAAAAACGCATCCCTTACCTCACTTATGACGTGACTGATTTTCTGGAAAAAGGTGATAATGTAATAGCGGTATGGCACGCCGCCGGATGGTCACGATGGCGACGCATCAGAGAATACCGCAATATTCCTTTTGTGTTTAAGGCACAAGTAGAAATAGAAACTGCAGAGACCACTTTAAGTTTCGGTACCGATACCAGCTGGAAGTGTAAGAAAAGCAACAGTGAATATTATGGCGACTGGGATATCCTGCATTTTGGCGGGGAAACCATTGACGACCGTTTAAAAGAAGAGGGGTGGAATACGGCCGCTTATGATGACGATAAGTGGGCAAATGCGGTCGTGTATAATGCTGCCAAACTCAACTCAAAAATTCCGGAGGGCGACAACATCAGCATTTACCTTGGCGGAGGAAAGAGTAGAACAATGCGATCGGAATACAGCGACATCAAAGCTGAACTCAGCGCGCAGATGGTGGAACCGCAGGTGCGCTTTAAAGAGATAAAGCCCATTACTGTGAAGGACAATGGTGACGGAACTTACCGCATTGATATGGGCGAAAACTATACCGGCTTTTTTGAAATGAATTTGTATAAGGGTAAAGAAGGCGATTCGGTCTTCTTTGAAATCAGTGACCAGACCGAACTAATTATGAACTGGAATCAGAAAAGCCAATATATTTATGGGAAAAGCGGGAAAGGCCATTTCACCAATCGCTTTAATATAGGGGCCGGCCGATGGATTACAGTCTATGGACTCAGCTATAAGCCAAAGCTCGAAGATATCAAGGGTTTTGTTGTTACTAGTAATCGCCGACAGGTCAGCTCTTTTGAGTCGTCCAGCGAACTGCTGAATCAGATTTACCAAATCAACCTCAATACCTATATAGCCAATACGATGGATGGTATCCTGGTGGATTGTCCGCACCGTGAGCGCCGTGGCTGGGGCGAGGTGACCGTGGCTGCGATGTATGGCGATGCCTTGCCCAACTACGAGAGTGGCGCTTATATGGATCAGTATACCCAATTTATGCGCGATGCCCAGGCCCGTGATGGTGGCATCAGAGGGGTAATTAACGAAGAAGACCGTTTGTTTCTGATGTGGAAAGCCAACAGCCCTATTACCGTGTGGGAGACTTACCGTATGCTGGGCGATAAAAAAATACTGACCGACAATTATGCGTCGATGCAAAGGTGGATGGATTGGCTATACAAGAATTCACACTATGAAACAGGCGGAGCCCTAAAGACCGGAAAACAAGGCAGTCGCGAGTTTCCCGGTTTGGGCGACTGGTGTACTCCGCGCGGTAATTTCTGGTCAAGTGCCAACTCGCCTGCCTCCATACATTTTAACAACTGTGTGTATGCTTTTATGCTCGAAAATGCGGTAGACATAGCCACCGTTTTGGGCAAAACGGAGGATGCTAAAACCTACGCCGACCGCCTAAAAGTACAGCGTCAGGCCACACACAATATGGCTTACCATGCCGAAACAGGTAAATATGCCGATGGCTTGCAGGTAGATCAGGCCTTTGCCCTGCTGGCAGGAATAACACCAGAAGCAGAAAAGCAAAAGGTATCAGCCAACTTGGTGGATAATGTACTGTATGAATTTCCTTACTACGATACGGGGAGTTCTGGTCAGGCGTTGTACACGCGCTATTTTACCGAAGGTGGCGAACGTATGGATTTAATCTACGAACTGCTGCAGGACACGCGTCATCCCAGCTACGGTTACTTTATTCGCCAAGGCAAAACGGTATGGCCCGAGCGTTGGTCGGCTGTGGGCAATAGTCAGATACACACCTGCTATACCGGTATTGGTGGCTATTTTATCAAAGGTTTCGGAGGTATCCGCAATGGTGAGCACTATGGTATGCAGCATTTTGTTATTAAACCTGCTCCGGTGGGCGACCTGAGCTATGCCAATACCGCTTACGAATCGATGTACGGCACTATAAAAGTCAACTGGAAGCGTGAGGCTTCTACGGCGACTTACCATATCGAAGTGCCGGTAAACACCACGGCCAAAGTCTACCTGCCGGCTATATCCAAAGCTGATGTAAAAGAAGGCGATGTTTTAGCTGATAAAGCTGAGGGCGCCACTTTCATGGGAACAGAAAAAAGCGCCGCTATCGGTCAGTATGTAATTTACGAAGTGCAGTCCGGGAGCTATGATTTTAGTGTGAATGCTGTGCCGGAAGTCTCATTTCCTGAGCCGCTCTACCAGGGGGATAACTTAGCCAGAATAGCCCGTATGAATGCTTCTTCTATGCATATAGTCACCGAGAAATTACCCGGGTTCGAGGCCTTTAAAGCCAATGATGAAGACCTGCAAACAGCCTGGCAGGCCGAAGGCACAGAAAACGAATGGCTGGAGCTGGAATGGTTAAAACCGCAGACTTTTAACGCCGCCATTATTCAGGAAGAAGGAAATAATATCCAGCACTATAAAGTACAATATTTTGACGGAAAAACGTGGCAGGATTTAGCCCAAGGACAAACTTGCGTCAGCGGTAAAGAACACCGTTTTCAGACTGTGAGGGCATCCCAATGCCGTGTGTTAATAGAAAAAGCTAAAGCACCTGCCGTTATTGCTGAAATTAAAATAATGATGGAGTGATGATGTTTTTTTTTAACATATTCTCGTTTTTACCAACAACAGATAATACAGATACCACAGATATACTACTTGCTTGCGAGTATTAGCCTGATAAACGGGATTTTAAGTATTTTGAGAGAGTTCGTTTAATTCCGCCAACGCGTTGTTATATGTTTGTCGAAACGCCTATGTTTTTTATACCGCAGAGTATCTGTGTGGTATTGGAAACAACGTTCAGCGAAGTTAATTTGGATTTTTTTTTGAAAATGAGCGTTTAAAGAATTGATGATATGGAAAGAAGAGATTTTATAAAGTTTTCAACTTTTGCAGGAATGGGCTTGTCGCTTGCGCCACTTGCTATGTTTAGTTCTTGTAATAGAGGACAGGCGCTGCCGCATTCAGCCGAATTTAAGAAGCTGTGCTATGACCTGCTAAAAGATTGGTGCGATGGACTAATCAAAACACAAATTATTAAACCATCAGATCCTACAGTACATGGTGCTTTTGACTGTCCGGCATGCGAGCACATACACGCCCGCGTGATGGATGCGGTCTATCCTTTTTTCTATATGGCCCAAAGCACCGGTGACAAGAAATACCTGAATGCCGGTATTGCTGCTTTTGAATGGGGCAAGAATGTGAGTCGTGAAGATGGCGCATGGACGAATGGCAGAGATCCGAAATCTTGGGATGGAACGACCGTTTTTGCCGCAGTGGCTCTGGCAGAAACCTTACATTATCATGGAGACTTATTGGATGAGGCCAGACGCCAACGCTGGTATGCCCGCTTAGAAAAGGCCATAGAGTTTGTTTATCATCGATTTCCCGTCATAGGTAATGCTAATATTAATTATGGGGCGACTACTATTTATGCCCTAAATATGATTGGACGCTTACTCAATAATCCAAAGTATATCACGAGAAGCCGGGAATTAGCAGAGCAGATAAAAGGACACTTTACGCAGCCGAATTATTTCCTTTTTGCTGAAAAACAGGGTAAAATACGATTAGAAAAAAGTCCTAAGGGTTTGTATGGAATTGATCTGGGCTATAACGCCGAAGAGTCTTTAAATAACTTGGTATTTTATGCTCTGGCAGAGAAAGATGAAGATTTTTTGGGTATTTTACAGAAATCATTGGATACGCATATGAGCTTTATTATTCCGGATGGCGGATTGGATAACAGCTTTGGTAATCGTATTTATAAATGGAGCTATTGGGGGAGCCGTACCAGTGATGGTATGCAGCCGGCTTTTGGTATGATGGCGGGATACCATCCTGCTTATGGTACTGTTGCATTTAAAAATACAGAACTGCTAAAGCAATGCACCAGCGATGGTTTATTGCACGGTGGCCTGCACTATTCTTCGCACGGCATTAAGCCTTGTGTGCATCATACCTTTGCTCACGCCAAACCATTGGCTTTTATGCTTGAGCATTGGAATGAATTGCCAGAGATCAATAAAGAAACGCCATTACCACGCGCGGTGGCTGATGGTGTGCAGTATTTTGAAGAATTGGACGTTTCACTTTTTGGTAGAGGTGATTGGCGGGGTACGATTTCGGCTTACGATGCCGAGTATAATCCGCACAACGATTGCCGTCAAGCCACGGGGGCTTCTTTATCCTTGCTGTATCACAACACGTTAGGCTTGCTTTGTACGGCTAGTATGGCTGTTTATCGCCTGCAGGAAGCTAATAATCAGCAGCCGGCACCGGGCGAGGATATTGCCCTGACCCCACGTATAGAATGCTATAAGAACGCTACTTGGTACACCAATATTTACGATAGAACAGCTACTTACAAAGTTTTTGATGATGGTAAGACGATTGCTTACCAAGCGAAGGTGCAACTAAAAGACGAAAAGCAAAAGTTACTAAGTGGTACGGCAGCTGATTTTCAATTGGAATACCTTAGTTCTAAGCAAAAAATGAAAATTATTGCTTCAACAAAACAGTTGATATCAGAGACAACGGCTTTTGTCCTGCCTATCGTTTCCCCGACGGGAGAGACCGTGACGCAGTTGTCAGAAACGCTCATCACTATCAAAAAACCGGAAGGAACCCTTAAGGTTAGTTCTAGTGTGAAGTTGAGAATTAAGAATATGCCTAAGAGTAGAACTTTTAATATGATCCCCGGTGTGGAGGCTTTGCCTCTTGTTGCAGATTTTGAGGCAGGGAATAGTGTTGTAGAGTTGACTCTTGAAGTGCTGTGATATTATTTGCATTAGCATAATACTATTTTAATACACTCTTTCACAACACGACATTAATTGCTAAACCGTTTCTATACACCTTCCCGGACATTCTGCATGACCCGGTAGGTTTTTATTTCACATTCTTCTTTTTATATTCACGTGGTGTGATACCGTATTTTCCTTTAAACGTTCTGATGAAATAAGAGCTGGAATTGAAACCGACATACGTTGCAATTTCATCGATGTTAAACTTGTTGGTATTCATTAGTTTTATGGCATTCTTTAAGCGAATGTCGCGAATGAAACCAGATGGGTTTTGCAGTGTTTCGGCTTTAATTTTACGATCCAGTGTGCTTTTACTGATGTTTAATATGACAAGCAAATCATTGATGCCAAATTGTGTATTGTGCAGATTCTCTTCAATGATGCTTTCTACCCTTTGGACAAAGCTTTCGTCATCATGCGTTTCCTGCTGTTCTGTTTGTTTTTTTGGTTTATGATCATGTTTTGAGATCACGTTATTAATATGAGCTAATAGTAAGGATTCCTCAATAGGCTTGGTCAGGAAGGCGTCGGCTCCACGTAGAACGCTTTCCATCTGGTATTTACGCTCAGTGTGTGCTGTCATTACAATGATAGGTAAATGATGTTTTGCAGGATCTTCTTTCAATTGCTGTGTCAGTTCTATACCGCTAATGCCAGGCATCGAAACATCTGTTATAAGCAAATCGGGCATTAAATCTTCCAGTATATCCAAGGCTTGTTCGCCACTTTTAGCTGTTATTACGGTGAAATGTTGGCTAAGGAAAGTCTTCAGATAAGTCCGTAGGTCATCATTGTCTTCGGTAAGCAAAACGGTATGTTTGAAGGCTCTTTGTTTTTTTGTAGGAATCGCTTGTTTTTCCTTTTCTTTTGTCGTGAAATCGTGTTTTACAATTTCTTTACGTTTCGTTTTCTCAAAGTCTGTTTCGTCTTTTACTGGCAAGTTGAGGATAAAGGTAGAACCAATGCCTTCTACCGAAGTAATCAATATATTACCATCATTCATTTCGGAGTATTCCTTACACATATGCAGGCCTATACCACTGCTCGATTGATGGGACTCATTACCTTTTGAGAAGCGCTCGAAGATGTGAGGTAGTAGCTGTGCCTTGATGCCTTTACCGGTATCGCGTATCGTAACCTCTATGGCTTTACCGGTAAATTTCTTACCCGCACAAATATAATTATCATAGTCACTATCTATCAGATTTTTTTTCTTAATACTAATAAAAATATGCTCTCGCTCGGGGGTGTGTTTTACGGCATTAGAGAGTAGGTTGTACAACACCTTTTCGATCATATCCCCATCTATAATGGTATTGATTTTAGGGTAATCGGCCGTAAAGGAGAAGTTTATCTCTTTAGCAATAATTTGGTGCTCAAAACAAAGGTACACATCTGTAGCAATTTCAATAATGTCGTTTTGGGCCAAAACCGGCTTTAAGGTTCCTACTTCAAGCATACGTAAATCAAGCGCCTGATCGGTGATCTTAAGCAAACGGTTAGCATTGCGATCTACTATTTTTAGTAGGTTTTCCACCTCCTCATTGTTAGAATGTCTTTTGAGCAGCGAACGAATAGGTGAAATGATAAGAGAAAGCGGGGTCCTTAATTCGTGCGATATATTGGTGAAGAATTTTAAGCGTTCGGCATAAATCAACTCATTAGCTTGCGACTTATAACGTTCGGCTGTAATTTCTTTGCGCAAGGTCATCTTAGTATGCATTTCTTTGATGATAAGATAAGAGCCGACTACGATAATAATCAAATAGGTAAGTAGTGCATACCAGCGACGGTAGTAAGGGGGCAATATGTATATTTCCAGACGGTAAGGTTCCTTGCTCCATAGGTTATCATTATTGGATCCCTGAACCTCGAAAATGTATTTTCCTGATGGCACTCTGGTAAAGGAAATATTATGGTTTTGTCCTACTTCTATCCAGCGGTCATCGTAATTGAGCAAACGGTACATAAAACGGTTCTTTTCAGGTTTTATGTAATTGTTACTAATCACTTTGAACCCAAGAGTGTTTTGGCTGGGCTTAAGTTTTATTTTTTTTAATTCGGACAGATTCAATGAATTTGCTGAAATAATATTCTTAGCACTCAGGGCTTTATTATTGATGCTTACTTCAGAAAGGAGAACAGAAGGAACGATAGTATTTTCTCTTACAATTTCAGGATTAATAACCGTAAAACCATTGATAGAGCCAAAATAAAGCGTGCCATCTTCAGTACAGTAGGCCGAATTGGGGCGAATGTGCTCGCTTGGCAGTCCGTCGATAGTCGAAAAATGCGAGGTCATATTTTCAGAAGCATTATAACGATAGAGCCCCCGGTTAGTATTATACCATATATTTCCCATTCTATCCTGTATCAAACTGTGGATATCTGCTGTGCCGGACAGGTCGTAGTCGGGAGCAGGTCTGAGCGAATTATTGGCGTAGGCATATACAAATACGCCCTTTCCTTTAGTACCTATCCATATATCACCATTGTTGTCTTCACATACAGTATAAATGGTTTCCTTCTTTAGATTGTAGGGGTCTTCTTCTTTGAAACAAGCCCGGATGCTGTCCGATCCCATACTGCGCATATAAAGGCCATCATCAGTACATATCCAGAGGTTATGAGACGAATCCAGAAAAAGATACCATATGCGGCCGGTAGCGGCTACATTGGCCAAATCAAATAACTGATTACTCTCTCCACTTACAACATTATACTCCAAAATACTTCTACGGCCTGTTATCCAAAGTTTAGGATGTAAGTATTTGGTATGGAAAATGCCGGATTCGAAACGTCCCGGTACTTTGAAATCGGCGATGACCTTTTTCTTTTTGTAATCATAAAAAACCATATTCCCATTAAAGATGCGCCCGATGGCAATCGTATTATTACCTATGTACGACAATGCTTTTACACTCTTAATATCTTTTGTTAAGCGAGGATCGAATTTGTCATTAAACTCTTTTTCTTCCGGATCATAAACCAAAATGCTCCCATCATCTTCGCTACCTATCCAAATGTTTTTCTCTCCATCTTCGCAAAAAGAAGATACTGTACTTCGAAGCTGTAGTTTCTTGTCGTAATCTATACTTACACTATTAAAGGCATAGTTGCTCGCATTGTAATACGCCACACCACCGGCAAATGTGCCTACCCATACGCTATTGTTATTGCCCTGATACATAGCGTATATGCTGCGGTGTGGCAAGCCGTTTTCTACTTTGGAATTGAGCAAGGTTTGTTTCCCATGGTTGATGACAATAATGCCGATATGCGTCCCTACCCAAATTTCACCATTTTCACGCTTAATAATCTGGCGTATTCTGTTATTGAGCAAATGTTGCTTGCCCTCTAGATCATAGTTGAGTTCAGAAATCCGTGTTCCTTCATTATTTATGATATCAATGCCATCCTCACCATATCCTATCAGGTATTTATTACCATCTTTACACACCGAATAAATAAAACGTTTATCGGAAGCATAGAGTAAATTGATGTTTTTAAGTTGATCATTGGAAATAAATATCTTATTGTCAGAGGTAATTAAATATATTGTACTGTCCTTATCTTTTATAACACGCACAATGCTTTCGTCACTCAACTGACCTTCAAAGCTCAGTACGGTATCACCAGCCTGATAATGATAGATGCTTTTTTCAGTATGTATAATATAATTATCTCCTTCCAGCTGTATAATGTTCTGTGTGGCTTTCAGTGATCGGGGCTTGTCTTTATTCAGAGAAAATTTCTGAATCTCAAATTTATTATTGACCTTATTATGCTTAAATAATCCTCTTTCTGAACAAACCCACAGATTATTATAACTGTCTTTTGTAATAGAATTAATATTAAAGGATTGTGAATTTTCCTGATTTCTTAGAGTAAATTCAGCTTTTTCTACACCTAATGTGTTATGGTGATACAAACCATTGTTACATCCAAACCATATCAAACCATTTTCATCCTCGCACAAGGTCTTTACTGGTCCAAAAGTGAAGTCAGAATCAGCCGTAATCTTTTGAAAATAATAATAGTTAGCGTCTATGTGAGAGAGGCTCGAGAAAAGGGTGACTAGAAAAAGTAATAGTTTGTGGTTCATTTGTTCGACTTTAAGATGTGTATAGGAGAGGTGTGTTTTGTAAAGTATATATAATGAATATTATAGAGTTGTTTTGTGATAAAAGTGATATGATGTTTGATTGCAAATATAGGATTAAAAATTCACTTGACAAGTTGTTTATGTAAATTATAGGTCACAAAGAAATATGCTTTCAACTTAGACGCATATTTGATATAAGGTGGTTTTTTTGTTAAATTAAAACCTTGCATGTGCATGTAGTTTTGTAGCGTTGGAAATGAACTTTAATTGAACTTATATGCACAAGAGCAATAATATAAAACTAATATTTGGTGTATTCGTTATATTATTGCTGATGATAAGCTCATGCCAAAGCAAACAAACAGACTTGCAGAAAGCTCCAAGTGGAAAAAGAAGCGTCTATAATATAAGTAATAACTGGAAATTTACCCCCTCAAACCCTCCCAAAGCTCACTTATATACTTATAATGATCAAGGATGGGACAGCATTGATTGTCCTCACACCTATTGTAAGTTACAAGATAAGCAGTCATCCGCTTCAGGAACACACACCTCGAAACTTAGCTGCTCTAACACCGTATGGTACCGCAAACACTTTGAACTATCGGTGCGTGACAATGAGAAGAAAGTCTTTGTTGAATTTAAATCCGTATTACAAAAAGCCGAAGTGTTTATTAATGGTATTTATTTGGGTAAGAATAGTATGAGTGCTACGGCATTTGGCTTTGACCTTAGTCCTTATGTCAAATTTGGTAACGACAATGTGTTGGCTGTAAAAGTAAGTAACCCACCTCCGGCACTTACAGCGGACGCTACTCTGCCCTATGGTGGTATTTATAGAGAGGTGTTTTTGTATACTACAGATCCTTTACATTTCACCCTGCCTTTGCACAACAATCTGAAAACCAAAGGAACCAAGGCTTGGCTGCACTGCTATGAAGCTGATAGCACTCATTTCAAAATAGAAGCCGAAGTGTTTAATGAATGTGAAATGGCACAAACAGTAGGCTTTAAAGCCATGGTGTACAATGGGGTGGGGGAGCATATATCCACATCAGCCACACGCCAGACCATAGGCGCCAACGAGAAATACCTCATTAGTACTAATGCGGCAGTAGATCATAAGCACCTTAATGCATCAGATCATATTTACACCATTCATTATATGTTGCATGAGGGGGAAAATATATACGATTCAGATCAGACTTTTATCAGTGTGTCGCCTCTTTCTGATGAACATGCATTCGTGTTTAACAAAGAAACAGAATAATTGACATCACCGCTTTTAGTTGTTAAGCATAGCACAATGTTATTTATGTGACTAAATGAAGCATATGTTAAATTATTTGTTGTACAACAAATAATCTTGTCCTTAAATGCATGCCGTAAGTGTCTTCTTAATTGAAATTAAACCTCATTATGAATTTTGTATTCAATTTAGGGCTATTGCTTCAATAGAATGGTATTATTCTTCAAAAGTTAAGAGCAATTATTCTTTTGTTTTGCCAGTATAATATTTAGAGGGTCTGACAGTGAGTGTTATTCTTTTATTCGCACTGCTGATCATAAATATATTTCAAGAGAATCAATTTTAATAATTCTAATCTTAAAAAACTAAAATTATGAAAAGGAAAATTACGAGTTTACTGACACTATTCTTGTTAGTAGCAAGTAGCGTGTTTGCACAGTACACAACGGATGGTCTTTATACTATTCAATGTGTGAATTCTTCTAAGTATATGTCAGGTGGTACTCCAGGTAGTCCAATGCCTATGATTGCCTCTGTAACTGATGATGCTAAGTTTTATGTTGTTCAAAATGCATCGGACAATACTAAGTATAACATTATTTCTATGGATCAGAACTATCTGGCAGCTTGTTCTCCTTCAGGATATGGCACCCTTATTGAAAATACAGAAGCCAATAGGAATACAAGTTCCAGTGGAGCTTTACTTTCGTTAATAGATGAAGGAGCTAATCCATACCGCATTGAAGGTTATAAAGTGGATGTTTTGCAAGCTATGAATGGTTATAGGAGTGGGGGGGCCCAAGTAGGTTTGGGAACTTCAACTAATACATACTATGAATGGAACTTAGTACGTATAGGTGATATGCCCGCAGCTGGAGCTCCAGTTGTGAGCATTACATCTCCTGAGTCAGGAACGGAGGTTTTGCCAAGCGCTACTGTTGATATTGAAGCGACGGCTAGTGCATTGGACGGTGCTACGGTTACTGCAGTAGAGTTTTTAGTGGATGATGTAAAAGTGGGTGATGGTGTCTATAATGCCACTTCTGAAGTATGGGAATATACTTGGGCAGGATCGGCTGTTGAAGCGACTTATGCTGTGACAGCTAAGGCAACAAGTTCTACAGCTCTTGTAGATACAAGTGATGCGGTCAGTGTAGTAGTAGCGACAAGTCCGGCTTCCGTTTCACTGACATGGCCATCAGGAGCCACCACTATTTTACCAAACAAACAAGTGACCTTGGAAGCTGACGCTACAGCAGCTACAGGAGAAACCATCACGAAGGTAGAGTTCTTCGAAGGAGAAAACCTGTTAGGTGAAGATACAACTGCTCCTTATACACTAGATGTTGATTTTTCTACCATTGCAACTTTTAGCATAACTGCAAAAGTCACTGACTCAGGAAACAATACCGAAACGAGTGCAGCCGTAGATTTAACAACTTCGTTGACTACTGAAATTCAGTCTTTATATTTAAATTTTGAAACTGGCGTAGGTGATGCCTCTTCAGATTGGTCGTGGAAAGGTACAGCTTATACAGCTGCGGTATTAACGAATGTTTCTTACGATGTGTCGAAAGCGAGGAGTGCCGCGAATGGTGTATTAGAAATTGACTTTGCAGCAACCAGTTCGACAGCTAGTGATAACCTTAATTATCAGGTAGAAGGTATAGCTGCAAAACCAAGTACTGGAATGTTTTACATAAGAATGCATTATGCAGCTGATAATACTACGCTAATAGCAGGTCCAACTTTATGGAGTAGCGCTTTACAGCCAACACCTGGAACAGCAACAGCTAATGCTGATGGAACATTTAAGACAAAAACCTGGAATAAAGATGCCAATAGTATGGGTGCAGATGGAAGCACGGTGACCATTTACCCAGCCTTAAGGATGGATGCAAATAGCACTACGGATAAAGCATACTTTGATGATGTGGTGTTGTATTATGATCCATACTCATCAGGTACAGATGGAACAGCTCCTACGGCGCCAACTAATGTAGCAGCCCCTACGGTATCTGCTAACGAAATCATCCTGACATGGGACGAAGGTATGGATGTAGGTATTGGTATTGATTCTACTTATATTTTCAGAACGACAACTTCTGAAGAAGCACCGGCACTGGTTGATTATGTAGGTTATGCTGTAGATAATGTTGCTGCTGGTTTGTCTGCTCCAGGCAACTGGACTGTAGTAGGTGTAGTACCGCTAGGCACTAAAACCTTTACTGATAACAGCATCTCTGATGGTAATACTACTGGCTATAAATATGCTGTAGTGCATAAAGATTATGCCTACAACTATTCGGATGCCGCAGTGGTGACTAATGGAGTGGTAACAGGTCTTAATAAAACGATAGAGGCTGCATTCAAATGCTATGGTACAAAAGGTGCTGTTCAAATGAGCACTCTTCCTCTTGGCGAAACAGTAAGTGTGTATAGCTTAAGTGGTCTGGAGGTGTATTCTGCTAAAGTTTCTGTTTCTACTATGACCGTAAATTTACCTCAAGGACTTTACATCGTTAAAGCTCAGAACGAAACACAAAAAGTGGTGGTGAAATAACCCTAAGATTTTTTTCTTATAAAAATGACCCGGAGATTAGTTTCTTCGGGTCTTTTTTATGGTAAAGCTGTTTAGAGTCCTCTTGGAAAACTATAAACCTGAGTTCGGGATAAGCTTATTGTCACAGAAAGTCTGTTTGTGACATGTTTGAGCTGAGTTTTCAGAAAGAATAGCGTACTTCGACACATTAGACAGGTTCAATGACCACTTGTCGAAATGCTCAGTGCGGCGCAGCTCAGCAACTACGCCACCGAAGCACGTTATTTTTTCTCAAATTTGAGCGTATTTCTACTCAAAAATATCTTAAAGTGTGATATAATCTTATCCCGAACTTAGCTTTTAAGTAATTTCTTGATTTAATCAGAGCTTTTGTTTGTTTTCTTTGGCCTGATTGAACCTTTGTTTTATTGGCTCCTGCTAATTTTTAAATGTGTATAAGGTGGTTTACGGGTTAAGGCTGAGGGTTCAGTATACTACCTTGGGCTGAGATAAGCCGTACTTTGCATCAAGATTAAATTCTGTGGGAGGATAAGAAATAAATAATAACGAAAAATTCTGAAGGGATTTAATTTGAATAACCACGGGTGTAAGCCGTGGTAGTCTGAAACATTGCAGAAGAGCCCTGATAAGGGTTCAACGTTTTTTGTTCTACCTGTTTTTTATTCAAGGTGCTTAGAAATCTTCCCCCACAAAGATTATGCTTGATTCCGTACTTTCAGTACTCATTAGTTTTTACGGGTCAAGCAGAATTTTTTGGGGATCAAATAAAAAATGTAAACAACGGATCCTGATGATTTATCGGGACGGAAGTCGTGGAAAAAGTTTGTCCCGAAAAATCCAAACTCTTAGATCGGGATTTCGCTTCTATCAACAAACAAACTTTAATTTCCGCTCTTTCTGCTTA
>DHQI01000068.1:22358-30499 GCA_002408065.1 Bacteroidales bacterium UBA5342 | reverse complement strand
TATTCCGTTGTTTGTTTTTTTTGATAACTTTCGACAAAAAATAAATAGAAGTGATTTTAAAAACTTATCCTCAGAAATTATGCTTGATCCGTTTTCATTTGTAAACTAACGTATAAGCATAAAAAATAAGGTTATTTCCAAACTGAAATAACCTTATTTCTCATTTTTTGCTTAATAGCCTGTTTTAGTTGTACAAGATAAACCTTACTATAATGCTCAATAAGGTAATTTTTAATATTCAGGTATTCAGTAGTATGCGTTTAAAAAGACGAAATGATTTTCTGACATTTTAAGATGCTACTCCAGCAGTATGCGGCGTAATTCTCTTGCTTCGTTAGTTGTTATTTCAAGCAAATAAACACCACTATTCAGGTGAGAAAGAGAAAACTCTGTTTTACCCACAAAATGACCTGTTACTATTTTTATACCATTTAAGCTGTAAACGGTATAAGAGGCTTTCTGATTGTTATTCAGACTGATCGTCAGCTCTCCTCTGCTAGGATTTGGGAAAACATTTAAATTCTCAATCTTAGCATCTTGCAATGCTGCTGTTTGTTCAAAGAGGGCTTCAATACTAAAGTTAGCATCCGAAAAAGTCAAGCTCAATGGGTTATCTGCCGAGGTATTGTCCCCTGACCAAGAATCAAAGCTATAGCCTTCATCAGCCACTGCATTTAAAGTCACCACATCACCCTGGGCATAATACTTTTGAGCCGGACTTGTGTTTATTTCTCCATGTAGAGCTGTCAGAGATAAGGTATAACCCGGCGAATAATAGCTTAAGTTCATATAATCCAGGTCAATTCCCTCTTCCAGTATGGTAAAGCGTAAAACTTGTTTACCGGCTTTAAGAAAGATCTTGCCTACCTCATCTTCATAATATGAATTGTAGCCTGTAAAACTTGTATTGCTCGCTCTCAAAAGGGTATCGCCCTCGTTAGGGAGAGTGACACAGAAACCTTTCGAGCCGGGAAATCCAGAAGTGCTGTGCATAATTTTTAAGGTGTAAAAGCCTGTCTTCTCTACATTCACGGTATATTCGAGCCATTCACCAACTTCTACCGAAGAGACTGCTTTGCCAAAATAACCGATGTCTACGTTATCGGTATCACGGTAGGTGTATTTCGAAGGATTAGCTTCTGAAAGATCGTGGTAGCCTAGCATCTCACCGCCGGCATCGTAATGTTCAAATTCAATTTTACCCGGTATTGTATGAGGTACTTCTCCTTCTGTGTAAGGCGTCTGTCCCGGTGTGCTTATTGTAATCGTTTTGCTGACGATCACTCCCGAAGCATCCTTAGCTTCCAGCTTTAAGGTGTAGAAGTCATCCTGTAGGTCTGTTAATAATGAGTGACCAGACCACACATATGGAGCGCTTGTTTTGGTTCCTATATTTACCGTGTCATTACCCCATAAGGTCACCTCTACAAAATCTTCTCCTGCAATTGCTTCTACGCTTAGGTTTGTTCCTTTCGGAAATACTTCATTATTACTTATATTAGTAAACTGAAGCTGACGCGCAAAACTAGGAGCACCATCTTCTATTTTTACAGCTTTACGGGTGCTGCCTCCTGACAAGTTAAAGTTACCATAGGCTAAACTATCGCCTTCACCTATATACAAAGTGGTAGAGTTGACTCCCTGATCTTGTTCGTAGCGTAATATGGCAAAGCGTCCTTTAAAGTAGATGCCTAATTTCGGAAATTCCACTTCTCCGTTTGCCGGCAATGATAAAATGTAATCTTCCACCGTTTTTGTTTCAATCTGACTTAACACTTTGGCGCCTATAATGATATCATCCTGATACAAATGCTCTACTTCAATCACCGTAGAAGTAGACGACGACGAGGGTTCAAAAATATGTACGAAAGGCTTGTTCCAAGCTTCTCCGGCCTGACGAATTGCAATAATTGGCGTTTTCTTATCTAAATAATCCCCTTGAGCTTCGCGAGTAGCAGGTCCTTGCGCTTTTGTATATTGGCGATCAATTCCGGCAGGAGTCAGCATATGCATATACTTACCGAAATCATCCACATCAAAACGCACATTAACGGCTTGGTCTGTGGTATCGGTATGCATCGTGTTTTCAAAGAAACGCCAGCCCGGCGATTTAACAGGGTCATTATAATAGCTCTGATACTTCGTGGTGCTTGATACATTAAGTGGGGTATTATCTTTATCCAAGATATTCACCGCGTCGCCGATGTTATGGTACACGTAATCGTGGAAATTATTGTTGCTGTTTGACTTGGAGCGGAACATATCAAAATAATAACCACTAGTAGGGCTGGTACGGATAGTACTAAGTGTACGCTGTTGATCACAGTAGTTGACGTTATCGTCCAAAAACTGTGTGGCAAAACTAAAGTAAGGGCTCAATGGATCCTGAAGATGAGCCGGTTCTGCAGCGATGTTTTGCGTGGTATTCATCCATAAATAAGAATCACTGTTCCAAGCTCCATCTTGCAGACCCCGTGAGGTTCCATTCACTATCACCGTATTATTTCCGGCATACAACCTGAAGTAATCTGTGTGTTCTGGTTCACTACGTTCTGCTAATGTGGCACACAGACCTGCATTAGGTCCCATGGCATAACCCTGTCCGTAGAGCTCCATAGTAATACCTGTGACGTGCGAATGCACATAATGTGCACCGCCAATAATTCCACATAAGCCGTATTTGTAATTATTGTTTTCTGATGAGTTACGCTGTAGTGCTACCCCGGCGTGTTCTACAATCACTGTTGGTTTATCAAAATCTATTGTGCCATCTACTTGTGCAGGCACATCAACCCCCCAAAAGAGATGAGGAAAAGCTGAAAATGCGTTAAAGGTTGAAGTTGATACCGTAGGCGTATAGCCACCTTCTGCATTGTAGTTTTGGCGCAGGGCTACTTTGGCTTTGCTTTCGAGGTCAGCATAACCACGACGATGCGCTATATCTAAAGTGTAGCGGTATAGGGTCCCGGTCTGATCTGTTTTTCGTTTAGAATCACCATAACGCACAAAATAGCGGTTAGGCATTCGTAGATAGTCAAAAAAGAAGTTACCCTCCAGAATATATTTGTAATCTTTGGTCACATCCATTTCAGGCTTAATACGGTCAATGGTATTAAGCACCATGGTAATACCCGGCATAAAACTATAACTCAATGATTCCGGCCAGATGCCTTGCTCACCGAACATCGGCAAAATAGTGTTTTTAAAGGAGTTTTGATTTTTAGTACCCGTATTCCAAAACACGTTAAACAAACGCTCACGCTCCGTATCGTCGTCCACACATAGGATACAAAAGAGGGTACCCGGTGCGCGCAAAATAGGGTGGTTACTGACTGTTTTACCGTGGGTGTCACTTCCGGAATGTTCCTGTAAAGCATTGGAAGCTAGCTTTTCGATCATTCGCTGTGCTTTGGCGTTGTCGAAGTCAACTTTTTGTCCGGTAGAATTCACGTAAACTTGCGTTCCTTCCTTGGTCAGAAAATCATAAATAAAATCATAAGCAATGGCAAAGTTACCATATGAGGTGCGGGCATCGTAAAAATAAGCCCCGCTGGTAGCCATCTTATCGACGTCTACATCCACCATCGCATCAATATAGTAAGATACAATATCGGCACTGAATTGAGCGTATTTTTCTTCCTTTGTAATATAATATAGCATAGCAGAATAAGCCGCGTAAAGTGTCACTTTTGCGTGGTCTCCATTAGCACTGGAAGCGGCAGATTCTGAAAGGTTATCGTTTGCCGCAAAAGCGGGGATGGTTGCCAGAATATACTCTGGATTAGTAATATGCAAATTTACTTTGCTATCTACGATGTTTTCTGCTTGACTCTTTACGCTGGCTGCCCAGTCATATTGTTCTATTCTACTTAAAATAGAATCTCTTTCAGAGTCTGTTGCCCATATCACCGGGCGTTCAAGGTTTTGGGCAAAACCATTAAGACAAATAAAACTGAAAAGCACTAAAAGCTTAAAAAAGTATCGGTTCTTCATTCTTTTCTTTTTACAATATCATGAGGAAACAACAGGGTGTTGCTTTCTAATGACAAAATAACGGAAAAAGATGGTGATTATTTTTCATGTATCAACCAAAGAATAGTACTATGACAGCATTATTGTACTTAAATACTAATTGAGCTATAAGTTCAATTTTTTTTAGATAGAGTTTAATGTGTCACAAAATGAATGTTTTAAGTTGCTTTGGTATCTTCGTTAGTGAAAACTTTATCCTGGCTGAATGTTTTGCTTTTTTATGTGTTTGATTGTATGAGCTTGTGACGTTCTGTGTTTATTTAAGCTTAATCTGGTATTCTCCTTGAGGCAATACAAATGCCTTGTTTTTTTCAGCTTTCCCATCTACAGAAACAGTTTGACTACTATAAACGGATATAGCGACATTAACACTATTCTCTCTTGTTGCTGCTTTATATAGGTGGGGTATCAAAAGGAAAACATTCTGTTGCGCCAGGTTTGGCGATGCTATATTCTCTAAATTCTTCTACATTCATACTTGTGTTTTTTATTAGCCTCTCAAGTCTATATCCTGTAGCCGATTAAGGTCTGTTATGATGATATCTTTACCTGAGATTTTAATGATTTTGTCTTTTTCAAATTCTTTGAGAAATTTCACCGTGCTTTCTACGGTGATGGATGCAAAATCGGCAATGTTTTGGCGTGTAAGGTGTTCAAAAGCCTGCGCTTCCTTATATTCTTCTTTGGAAAGGTAGAGTATTGCTGAGGCTAATTTTCCTCGCATTTGTTTATAAGAGAGGTTTTTGATGATTTCGATATACCGATTTTCATTAATATTATTCTTACTTGTAATATCTATAGCAAAGGCCGGATTTCTCATAAATACCTCTTTCAGGGCATCCTTGTCTATCATACAAAAGGTGGTATCCTGCAAAGCCACGGCAGAATATTTATAGGTATTCTCATTAAAGATGGAAGAAAAAGCTAAATAATCGCCACGTTGAGCTAAGTGAATATTGATTTGCTTAGTCCGTTTTACTTGAATATACACCATTGCTAATCCTTGATTAACAAATAGCACATAGGGGGCAAATGCACCTTGTTTAAAAATGGTCTCACCCTTGAGGTAGCCCACCTGAATCTTTTTGCTATTCAAAAATGCTTTGTCCTCTTCTGGCAAATTATTGAAGCAGTCGGAAAGATGGCTTATTGTTTTTATCTCTTTCATTCTATTGCTGTTGTCAGACGCTTACTTTTTGAGTGCTTTCTGACGGACTAGTTGTTGATTTTAATAATACTGCAAAGTACTAAAAAAAAGAGAATATTGCGGATCTCTTGTTATGCTTTTTTTGCGTCCTCTATTTTTATTTCAATCTGCCGATAGTCATCAATTGAAATATGATAATTTATTCCTTATAATTTTTCGTTTTTAAGTACGACAAGCTGCAAGTGTCTTTTGTTGTTCGATATGCTCATTATAAATTCCTTTGCACAGGTAAAATAAACAAGTATGAGCAAGGTAGCCATTCCCATAAAAAACCATCGTTTGAGTGATGATTTTCGTCAATGCGATTATGTTTCTATCGTAGATTATGACAAAGATCAACGCTTGCGTGCGCGTATTGCCCTGCCTTGCGACCCGGCAATGGGGGTAGAGCAAATCATGCGATTGGGTGTTTCTGATTTGATTGTTTATAAGATTGATTATGCTCTTTTGCAAGCTTTCGAAGCGCATAAAGTGAATGTATTTGTGGGGATTGAGCGTAGAGGTTTAGAGCAGATAATGAGTGATTATTTAGAAGGGAAAATATATTCAGATAACCGTATGATAGAAGAGATTATCAAAGGATTATAAGGTCTTCAGAAAGGATAAAAATTTTAAAAATGGAAAAAGAATCAAAACAAGAGCTTGAGAAAAGCCAAGAGGTTTTACAAGATGAAAATTCAATATATCCAGTTGTGGATGCTGATTTATGTTCGGGTTGTGGCATTTGTGCTGAGATATGTCCAGTGGATGCTATTGTAATGAAAAATGGTGTCGCGAGCATTATTACAGATGCTTGTCGTACTTGTTTTGCTTGTCAGCGGGTATGTCCTATGGGGGCTATTCGTTAATGTCTTTTCTTTTTATGTAAAACCTTAAAAACAAACAATATGACAAATCTGATTTTTGCTTTTGCCGTAAGTGCAGCACACGTTTTTGAACCGAAGCATTTTGGTGATGCTGATTATTATCAACTTTTTAAGTGGAATAAGGAAGGGTTTGAATTTATTGAGGCATTAGAGAATCCCTTTAAAAACTTTGACGAAACACAGGGCGCAAGGCATAAAGGGGAACAGATTTCAGAGTTTCTTTTGACTAATAAGGTACAAGTGATTGTATCTAAGCGTTATGGTAAAAATGTGCAGGTGGTTAATCAATCCTTTTTACCAGTCATTACAGACAGTACATCTAGAGATGAGTGTTTTTCAGTATTAGAAAATTATATCGATGCTTTGCTTGAGGGACTTACTGCTTTAACGGCACCGTTTCCTGTTTTTGCGCTAAGAGATGGAGCTTTAAAACAGATAGATGTAAAAGCTTCTTAGAACGATTATTATTACAACATAATATAACAAACAAATAAAACAAATTATCATGAAGTATGACATTGTAATTATCGGAGGTAATCCGTCGGGTGGTTCGGCTGCAGCTGCTGCTCGAGAAATTTATAAAGACAAAAAAGTCTTAGTGATTCGAAAAGAAGAGAAGTCATTGATTCCTTGTGGAATACCTTATGTGTTTGGTACGTTAGAAGATGTTGATAATGATGTTAAAAGTATACAACCAGCAAAGAATAGTGGGATAGACTTTTTGATTGATGAGGTCCAAAAAATTGTGCCCGATGAAAAGCGTTTGGAATTAAAAACATCGGAAGATGTTAATTATGAGAAGCTCATTGTGGCAACGGGTTCTACTCCGGTAGTGCCTCCTATTGAGGGATCTACTCTGAAAGGTGTGATTAGTATTGGCAAAGAAATAGACTACATAAAATCCATTCATGCTTTTTTGAAAGAAGGTAAAGATGTGGTGGTGATTGGTGCTGGTTTTATTGGCGTAGAGATGAGTAACGAAATGGTGAAATTAGGGGCAAAAGTGACCTTAATAGAGGCCATGGATACGATTCTTCCCCTAGCTTTTGACGAAGATGTTATTGCTGCTCCGGCACAGGTATTATCCAGTCATGGCGTAGAAATTCGTGTTAATACAAAAGTTAGTAAAATAGAAGGAAACGACGGTAAAGTAAGTGGGGTGCGCTTAGATAGTGGTGAGCTTATAACAGCTGATAGGGTGATAATGGCGACCGGTTACCGCCCTAATGTAAGTTTAGCGCAAGAGGCTGGTTTGAGTATTGGCAGTAGTGGTGGTATCATAACAGATGAATATTTGCGAACTAACTATGATGGCATATTTGCAGTGGGTGATTGTGTGGAGCATCGTGATTTTTTTACGCGTAAGCAATCGCGTTTAATGCTCGCTTCTACTGGAGCTTCAGAAGCCCGTATAGCGGGGATGAACCTTTATGACCTTAGAGTGGTGAGACAAACAAAAGGGAGTATTGCAATTTTTTCTACAAGTCTCGACGATATCTCGATGGGGGCAGCAGGTCTTACTGAGAAGAGTGCTTTAGCCGAAGGTTTTCAGGTAGTAATAGGTCAGAATAAAGGGGTAGACCATCATCCTGCTTGTTTGCCAGATACCAAAGAGCAAATGGTTAAGCTTATTTTCTCAAAATGTGCAGGGGTCATATTAGGGGCTCAGATAGTGGGAGGTCCTTCGACGGGAGAAATGATCAATATTTTAGGATTAGCTATTCAAAAACACATGACGGTTTCAGAGTTAGCCATTATGCAATATGGAACGCAACCATTGTTGACAGCAGGCCCTGGTAATTATCCTATTGTGTTAGCTGCTATGAATGCTTTAGGTAAAATTGAGAATTTTAAAATGTAAGTATTATCCTCTGTCTGTGTACTTAAGACAGAGGAATAATGGGTGTAACAGCGACTGTTAGACTGGTGAATGTTTGTCTTTCAGTCCATTATTAAATTATAAACAGATGAATCGAACAAGTAAGTTTCAATTATTCATTTTACATATAAGGGAATAATTGAAATATCATGAGAGT
>DHQI01000068.1:0-22177 GCA_002408065.1 Bacteroidales bacterium UBA5342 | reverse complement strand
CATAAGGGAATGATTGAAATTTTATGAGAGTTCTCCCGAAGCAAGTTCGGGACATGCTATCTGACAAAAAATATAAAATTATAAACAGATGAAAGAAAAGTTAAGGTATTTTCCCATAACAGCTTTTGCTATTATTATGGGATTGACGGGATTGTCTATTGTTTTTGCAAAGTTTTATCATCTGCAATGGATGCCTAAAGTGTTTTATGATGCTTTATTATTTACGGTGACCGGATTGTTTTTACTTTTTGCAGGAATGTATAGTGTTAAGGCAATTTATTATTTCGAAGAGGTTAAAAAGGACTTTCGACA
Source organism: Bacteroidales bacterium UBA5342 (assembly GCA_002408065.1). Lineage (GTDB taxonomy): Bacteria > Bacteroidota > Bacteroidia > Bacteroidales > UBA5342 > UBA5342. Next base: position 21,865 of record DHQI01000068.1, on the reverse strand, counting down.
TCGTATACGTATTAATTTCTTTTCGGCTATATCGATCTCTTTTTTATTGCTTTCGATAGCTTATATGACTTATTGGCCATTTTTATCCTTAGTATTTTGGTGGATAGGTGTCCTTTTGCATAGCGTTTTAATGTTGCATACCATTTCTTATTGGATTCAACATAATTTTGAAATTCATGTGATGAATCCCGCTTGGTTTATTCCTGTGGTTGGGAATATATTAGTGCCTATATCAGGGGTGGAGTATATGCCCACGAGTTTCTCTTTTATTTATTTCTCTATTGGTTTCTTTTTCTGGATTATACTGTTTGCTATTTTTATGAACAGGGCGATATTTCACCATCAGTTACCACAGAAGTTTATACCCACTTTATTTATCCTTATTGCGCCGCCGGCCATTGGTTTTATTGCCTATATCCGCATAGCGCAAAGTTGGGATGTCTTTGCGGTGTTTCTCCTGTTTATCGCTTACTTTTTCGTGGCTTTGTTGGCCTTTCTTTATAAAAGTTTTAAGGGGTTAGAGTTTTTTATTTCTTGGTGGGCTTTTACTTTCCCTATGATGGCTATTACGCTTGCTTCGGTAGTGGCATACCAAGTCTCAGCATTATCGGTTTATAAATACTTGTCTTTTGTAATGTTTGCCTTGGCTATAATAACGGTGAGTGTGGTTGCCTGGCAAACCTTTATCAAGATACGTAAAGGCGAAATTTGTGTCAATGAAGATTAAATACAGTCAAAAAGCTTAAGAGCGAAAAATAAGTAATTAGAAATTTAAAATATAATGATATGAAAACAAAGATAATAATAGTCGTAACTGTAATTTTAGGATTTTTAGCTGGGGTGCTTTTTTCTGGTATTGCTGTTTCTGTTTCTTCAGGAGAAATGATGGTGAAAGAATTGAAGAGCCCGTATGATTTTGATAAAACTGTAAGCCTTATGGCGCAGCGCATTAATACTAAAGAGGGTTGGCACGTCACTGATATTATTGATCAGAACGAAGAAGCTTTAGCTAATGGCGGTTTTGCTATAGGCAACTATAAAATAATAAAATACTGTCATGGCGGATACTCTGCGAGAATGCTGCAGGCTGATGATCGTAAAAAGATAGGTAATATGATGCCTAAGTCTTTTGCTGTGTACGAAAAGTCTGACGGTCAGGTGTATATTTCAACGATGAATGGAGCTATTATGGGCAAGTTATTTGGTGGCGAAATTGAAAATATTATTGAAGAGGTCTCTTTAGAAGTAGAAGATATGATGCGTTTTATAAATCTAAAATTTAGCTTGTTTTAAGCAGTAAGATATAGCTCTCAGAGGATGGGAACTTTATTTGTTTGTTTTATGGAAAAAGAGCTTTGTGATGAATTTCACGAAGCTCTTTTTATTCTTGTTTATTTGATCACAGTTTTTTTTGTTTGTCCTTCACTTCGTCCCGGCGCATTAAAAATCAATCACATTCATGCTTGTTTCCCCACAAGATTTCGGCTTGATCTATGATCTTTCTTTTTTGAGGTGACTTGCTTGTTTTTTGCTTTGTACAATTTTTATATTTAACCTAGTTCAGAGATAATTTATTAATACAAACGCGTTGGCGGTATTAAAACGACCTCTCTAGAAATATCTATGAGTCTAATGTAAATGTCTGAAATATTTTAAATGAGGTAAGTCTATAAACTATAGAGATCGTCTTGATCTAATTCCGCCTATTCTTTAGTTTCTTGTTTTTAGGGAAGGTAATGGTGGACTCAGGAGTTGATTCATATAAGATATGTGTTTATCTAAGCTTAATCTGATACTCTCCTTGAGGCAATACAAATGTTTTATTTTTTTCAGCTTTCCCATCTACAGAAATAGTTTGACTACTATAAGCCCTCAGGTCGATATCAGCAATGCTTCCAGCAGGTATGGTTACTTGCCATACGATGTGTTTGTTATCCCTATTCCAACAACTTTTTATTTCTCCTTTAGGGGAGCGATGGCTGACTTTTGCCCAATCCAAACCTGGTAAAAACGTTGGTTTTAAGGTGAATTTTTCGAAACCGGGATAATCCTCATTAGGACGAATACCGCCTAAGCTTTCGTGAAAAGTGGCTGCAAAACCGCTATTCATCGGGTGGTTGAAAGAATTACGCCAATAGCGTTTGCCCGGTGTCCAATTGACAGGTACTTCAGGCCAGGTAGTCAAGCCGTGCACTTCGGTCAAAAAGCCTAAACTTGGAAAATTTGTAAGCTGCCATAAATGTTGCACTACATCAGCGTGTCCATAATCGTTGAGTACCGTGTAAAGTGCACGATGTCCAAAGATACCGGTGCTATAATACCCTTTGTGATCCGTCATAATAATGTTGGCCAAGTCGTCGGCTATTGCTTGTTCTTGTCCTTTGGGTACGATTTCGGAAAACAGGGCAAATGCATCTCCTGTTTGACTGCCATAAGACATCTTTTTAGGGTCAAGAAAACGCTGGTTGAAAGCCTCCTTGACTCTCCTGGCTGTCTCAGCATAGTGTTGAATGTTTTCTTTTTCCAGAACGGTTCCCATCTTGTACATCGCTATCAGACTTTGGTAGTAAAGTGCTGTAGACGTCAACGCAGGAGGTGTGTCCATCATTTTATTACCTCCCGGCGGACACCAGTCGCCATAGCCCCCATCTATCACGCCATTTACTTGTACTTTTTCATCCAGATAGGCGAGCCAGCCAGCCATCATATCCCAAGCTTTGGCTATGATTTGCTTATCGCCATAATATAAATAAGTGTACCATGGCAACATCACCGTAGCGGCTCCCCAGTCTGGCCGTGCTTGTAAACAAAGTCGTTTTCCCACGGAAATATTACCGGGAGCACGTTTGTCATAAGGAAAAGGATCCTTGAAATGGGCTTTCTCTACGCCCAAAACGGTCTGCATATCAGCACTGCTTTTGCGCCACATTTTTAGCATGTCAAAGTTGAAGCTGGCAGCTTCAGCCACCACATAAGCATCGCCCATCCAAGCACAACGCTCACGGTGAGGACAATCGCTCAGTAAACCTTGCACATTATCCTCTATAGTCCACATCGAAACTTCATAGAACTTATTAATCAGTGAATCAGAACACTGAAACGAACCAATACGTGCCATATCAGTGCGCACCAGCCATCCTGTAAATTGTGATAAATCGGGTCTTTGACTCAAACCCTCGATTTGTGCATAACGAAAACCGTGATAAGTAAAGCGCGGTTCCCATTCTTCTGCACCCCCTTTACAGATGTAATAATCAGTCTGTACACTACCCGTGACGTGAATACCTGTAGAAGCCGGGTCAATATTTTGTTTGTCGGGCATCAGGTGCTCGGCATATTGTATTTTAATGCTTGTGCCAGCTTTTTCTTGCAAACTCAAATGTAACCATCCGGTCATATTTTGTCCCATATCAATAATCCAGCCTTTTTCTGCAGGTAATATAGCTATGGGGTGTACCTCACGGATTTTACGCATGGGTTCTAATTCTTGTTGCAGAAGCTGACCTCCGGGGGCTTTTAAGGTATCGGCATTGAACCAATTTTTATCATCGAGATTAACTGTGCTCCACCCTTTAATCTCTTTACGGGCATCGTAGCTTTCTCCCAGATAAATATTGTCATACAGTACCGGGCCACTATTAGCTTTCCAGGTATGATCACTAACGATTCGCTCCTGTGAGCCATCATTATATGTGAGTGTAAGTACAAGCAATGCTTTGGGTGTGCCGTAATACAGGCGACCTCCCAAAGCCATATTTTGACCATAGAAGCCATTGCCCAACATTAATCCAATCACATTTTTTTTAGTCTCCAGCATTGTCGTGACATCATAAACATTGTAAAAAACACGCTTGTTGTATGAGGTCTGAGCCGGCGCTAAAACTTGATCCCCGACTTTGTTTCCATTCAGATAGAGTTCGTAAAGTCCTAAGCCGGAGACTGCCACAGTAGCATTTCTTATTTTTTTTCTAGTGACAAAAGCTTTTCGTAACAGCGGTGAGAGGAAAGAGCTAGCTTGGCGACCTTCAAAATCTTTAGCAGTTGGTTGCCATGTACTGATATCGTGTGGGGGACGATTGCGTACAATAGTTCGTTCGCGCCACTCTTGAGGTCGTTCGTCAATGGAGCTAAGCCCGATCCATTGTGCCTCGGACCAATCGATGGTAGAGGAGAGAGCTTCGTCAGTAGATTGCAGGCTGCACGCTGTCAGCATCAGGAAAATAAGATAATAATATAGTTTTGAATACATCGTCAATTTTATTTATGAGTGCAAATATGCGATAAGTCTTCGACTCTGGTGTTCGTTTCTTTCTTTGCTTTGTACATTATTGTATAAAATAACATCATGCTCCGTAAAAATTTGCATTTAAATCAAGCCACGCTAAATACTCTCTCTCAATAGGACTGCTTTACGGGTAAACTGCTTCTATATGTAGTTCTTAAAAATAAAAAAAATCCGTCACGCAAAAATGCATGACGGATTTGTATACAGAATGTATTATTAAAAGCTATTCAGTGCTTAAATATTACTTTACAACGAGTTTTACACTATCTTTATTATCCCAGTGGTAATGCCAGGCTTTCATGTAATCTTCGCCCGGTAAAAATTGATCCCCGTGTTTAACCAATATAGCTTGTAATTTATGTTCCATTTCGGCTTGTAATGCAGTATATTGGGGGTTTCCTACTAAGTTGTTTTGTTGGAAAGGGTCTTTCTCGTTGTCGTACATTACCCATGCTCCATCCAAACCTTTGGCATAAGTATAACGCTCGGTTCGGATGCCACGATATTCGCGTCCACCTCTTTGGTAATTCCATTGGTGAAAAGGTACCGGACAAGTGATAAAGGCAGCCTCTACGTCCAGTTCTTCTGTGCCATAAAGCTGTCCTTTGTAGTCAATGCCTTCTACTGATTCCGGCACCGGCAGGTTACACATACTTAGTAGTGTAGGCATAATGTCAGGGTAGGAGAACATCTTGGTCATTTGTTCGCCACCTTTTAGTTTAGCCGGATACTTCAGCATGAATGGTACTTTAATAGATTCGTCCCAAGGCTTTTGTTTCTTTGTCTCTCCTTGAGAGTAAAGCATATCACCATGGTCAGAAGTGAAGACAAAAATGGTATTTTCTTCGAGACCTAATTCCTTGATTGCTGCTTGTAATTCTTCTACACAATAGTCGAGTGCCGACATATGCGCATAATAACCACGGTAAGCTTCTATGGCTATTCCTTTTTTGTTTTCCGGCACATTAGGACGCAGCTTTATATCCATATCGGCATACATGTTTCGGTATTTCTTAGGCGCTGTTTGGTAGGGGGCATGAGGCGGACCAAAAGACAGAAAGAGCACAAAAGGTTGGTCTTTGTGTGCTTTCATATATTCGATACCATTTTTAGTCTGAGCTATGGCATCATAACCTTCCCATTTGTGTTTTACATTTTCTTCGTCGAAATATACTGAGTTGTTATAGTTGTGGGTGCATTCGTGTACTTTCCAGTAGTCGAAACCTTGACGACGGTCGGCGGGAACAGGATGCTGACGTCCCACATTGTTTTTTACCCCCGGAGCATGACCGTTGATGTGCCATTTGCCTATGTAGGCTGTTTGGTAACCGTGCTCTTTGTACACTTCTGCCAAGCAGTATTCTTCCGATCGAAGTGGTTTATCGTTGTAGAAAACTCCGTGGCTAAGTGGGTACTTTCCCGTCATAAGAGAAGCACGTGCTGGTCCGCATACAGGGATATTGGAAACGGCATTGGTGAACACAACAGCTTCTGTCGAAAGTTGATCCAAGGCCGGTGTCTTAACCTGCTCATTGCCCACAAAACCCAAATCCTGGGCTCGCCATTGGTCAGTTAATATAAACACTACATTGGGTTTCTCTAATTCTTTTTTCGCTTGGCACGAAAAGGCTGCAAGGGCTACAGCCAGCCATAAAATATACTTCATATCTATATTGATTTTGTAATTAATCTGCTTGACAAAACAAATATAGAGGATCTAGACTACAATTAAATTAAGCTATACACCACATAATTGAAATTATAGCTCAAAGGTGAACAATAGTGTGAAATTTGATTTTTTTGTGCAATATCGGACAATATTGACGACAATAACAGACAGATTTCATGCGACTTGTAAACGATGAATATTGTCCGTCTTGTGAGTTTTCTGACCTTTTTTTATTTATACCATAAGATTTTTTGGACACTAGTGTCGAAGTTCAGTATTATTCAAACGGTGTTCAACTATATGGTTAATCTTTTTTAGTTGCGTTAGGAACTATAGTGGCTTGTTTGTCAGTGCTTTATTGGGTGTGCAGCCGTGGGTGCTAAACAAATAAGGTTATTATGATACTATATTGACAATAGTGATCTGGATACAAGGACGAAGGAGGTTAAAACATCACTTCAAGCATCTCAGCGACTTCGATATTATTAATATATTTTCCCAGCTCAATAGTTGACAATTCTTTTTCTATTTGTTCTCGCTCGTGCGACAAACCAATAAGCTGTTTTTCCAGCTCTTGAATGTCTGTTGTACTGAAGAAGTCTCCAAATATTCTAATATTTTTAATGCTTCCCTTATACACTTCAAGGTTGACTTCTACGTGTCCTCCGCTACTCTTGATGCCTTTTTGGAAATTATATTGTGGTGAATGACCAAAGTTCCAATCCCAGGTGGAGTATTTCTCTTCTACCAATTTTTCTATCGCAGCATTATCATCCTCTGTTAGTTCGTAAAACTCAGAATCGGGATAAAGACTCATTACATGATTAATAATGAGCATCTCAAATGCTTCAAGATCCAAGGGGTTATCAAGGTGATCTGAGATGTTTGTCACACGGCTTCGTACTGACTTTACCGCTTTGTCTTTAAACTTCAAAGGGTTTACTTTTAAGGCTTTTGATAAATCGGGCAGCTTGGAGCTAAATAATAAAGTGCCGTGTTGTAAAGCTTTCCCATTGAGAAAGCATTTGGCATTGCCCGAAAACTTTTTCCCTTTTATAGTCAGGTCATTACGGCCTTCGAACTTGGCATCTACGCCCAACGATTGTAAGACCTCTAGGATAGGACGCGTGTACTTTTCAAAACTCAAGGATTGCTCAGGTTTGTCACTACTAATAAAAGAAAAATTAAGGTTGCCAGGATCGTGAAATACGGCACCACCGCCGGACAAACGCCGTACCACCTTTATATCTTTCTCCTTCACATAATCCTGATTGATTTCTGCTAATGAGTTTTGGTTTTTCCCAACAATGATAGATGGATTGTTAATGTACAAAAAGAAGCAATCCTCTTTTTTGTTTTTTATCAAATATTCCTCTGTTGCAATGTTATAAGTCGGGTTATTAGTTTTGGAGCGTAAGCACAACATATCTTTAGTTTTCTTTAAGAGTTCTATCTTTAATGTAATTTTTCAATTTGTTCGCAAGATAGAATTTTATTGCATATAATTCACACAAACATTAGACCTTCTTATGTATGATTGCATATCTAAGACTTGCTTTGATAAATTATGATGTGCTGATAAATAGAGTCTTAAGTGATTAAAGTGTCTTGATTGTGCTAAAGCGTCTTTTTTTGCTAATCTATCTCTTTATAAAACTTTTGTAAGGTATAAAAAGCCTTTTTCTTATTCCCTGTTTCAGAGATCAGACCTTTACGGTTCCAACCATTTTGGTACATATCGTGCATACGACGTGGTGAACGGAAATCGACTAAAATCCAAGGTGTGATACCGCTCAGTTGAGGTATTTTGGCCAGTGTGGGTAGGGTTTCTTTATAAAGCAACTCCTGATGTTCTTCAGACCAAACCGTTAAACTATCCGCGTGATACCCCTGTAGGGCACCTGCGCCAAATTCAGAAATAATCACCGGTTTGTCTATGTCGATATCCCAGCGCAGATTTTTGATGTTGTCAATCTTGCCGCCATACCAGCCGTAATATTGGTTAAAGCTAAGAATATCGACTACTTTGGCAAATTTATCTTCTACAATCATTGTGTTTTTATCCCCTTCTTTGCCGTGATCTTCAAGTGCGGCTGTGATAAGGCGGGTATTATCTATTTCGCGGGTATAAGTGGCTAAACGTGTCAGGAAAGTCAGACGCTCTTCTGACTGAGGTGTTTCATTGGCCATTGACCATACGATCACTGAAGCACGGTTTTTATCGCGACTTACCACTTCGGTAATTTGTGTTTCAGCCTTTTTGTAAGTCGCTTCATTGGTCCACTCTATGGTCCAGTATACGGGTATTTCTTCCCACACCAGCATGCCCATTTCATCTGCCAATCGTGCCATGTTGACATTGTGCGGATAGTGTGCCAGACGCACAAAGTTGCATCCCAGTTCTTTAGCCCATCCCAGTAGGATTTTGGCATCTTCCATAGAGTAGGCACGGCCTCCGCGCATCACATTTTCCTCGTGGATGGAAATCCCTTTTAAAAAGACTTTTTCGCCATTGAGCAAGATATCAGAGCCTTGCGTTTCAATGTGGCGAAAACCTATTTTATCACTAAGCTCATCGCCGGTTACGGATAGTGCCACATCATAAAGTTTGGGGTTTTTATCACTCCATTTTTGTAGTTTCTTTACCGGTATTTCGAATTCAACGACGCCATTGGCATCTGTTGTAAAGGTTTTGGATATACGCAATTCCGGAATGCTAATCGCCACAGAGCTATTGGCTTTTGCTGTCCCATTTAGCTGTACCGCACCTTTCAGAAGCTTGTCATTTTCTTTATCCAACTGTAGCGTATAATCCTGTATAAAGGTTGCGCTAAGTTCAAAAATGCTCACGTCGCGGGTAATGCCACCATAATTCCACCAGTCTGTACTCAAAGTAGGCACCTCATCGGCAGCTCGTTTATTATCTACTTTTACAATTACAAAATTGTCTTTAGCTTTTACCAGTTTTGTCATCTCAAAATTGAAAGGCGTAAATCCTCCTTTATGCGAACCTAGTTTTTTTCCGTTAACATATATATCAGCATAATAATTTACTGCGCCAAAGTGTAAATAGTAACGTTTAGCAACATCATAGTCGGGTAAATCAAATGATTTTTTGTACCAAAGTGTACCTTCGTAATAGAAAAGGTTTTCTTTTTGCGAATTCCAATCGCCGGGAACTAACAGCGTAGGTGCAGCATCAAAATCATATTCTACTCTGGCGCTTTTATTGGCGGCTTTTTTATTCAGGAAGTAAGCGCTCGATCCCGGGTTTTCGGTTTGGTCGTGTGGCTGATGGCGGTAGTTGTAATAGCCCGTCTCGTACACATCCACAATGTAATGCCAACGTCCGTTTAGTGTGATGCTTTTACGCGAATAGGTGTTTTGTAATAGGGGTTCATTAGCCCATGATAAGGTGGCAATTAATAGAGCAGCGACTGTTAATAGTTGTTTCATTGTGTTATCTTTTTTTATTATAAATCTATTTCTTTTGGATGTATTTAAGCTTTCCTTAGAAACTTTTCTTTATGAGTTATTTGGATTTACACGTAGCGCAGATACGCCTTCTTTTGTTTGAGAAATCTTGTTAATGCTTCCGTCATTACGGTAATACAGATATTCGGCACACACCGACCTGCGCCATTTTTTGTATTTGAATTCCGCCGTGTTTTCAGGGATGTTTTTAATGGCTAAGTCGGCATTATGGTAAAAGAAACGCGCCAGTCCTCCATATCCCACCACGTGGCCGAGTTGCGGTCGTGCGAAGGATATACAGACAAGGTATCGTTGAACACACGCGCCGACGTATAAGCAGTGTATAAATGGGTAAAGATGTGGTTTTGAGTATTTAGACCCAAGATTATTGTTAATAGTATTATTGATAGACTGTATCATTTTGTGTTTTCCATCTTATTAATTTGAACCAGAAACTTATCCCTAGGATTACTCCAGAAAAAAACGCCTTTATGGTTTCATATGATTACTGCAAAGTCCATACGCAGCTATCCGTGTATGTTTCTTTTCCTGACAAACCAATGGTTTTTATCGTGTTTTTGCCTTTAGTCAGGGCGATATCTTTCCATGGAAAAATGCCATACTCTCCTTCTAATTTACCTTGCGACACACCATTTACAATTAGTTCTACTTCTTCACAGTTGGAATATACCCTCACCGAAGTTTGAGCCGTATTTCTTATGTCGAAACGGCGCTCACAGATATAGGTAAACTTATCCTCCGTATTCCAGTTGGCCTTATAGAAATAAAAAACGTCTTTTTTGATCCTACGATCTATGGTGACTAAGCCTTTGTCGTTCTGACCTATCACCTCGCCCTCAGAGCGGTGTACTGCTCCGAAATCAAACATGTTCCAGATAAAGGTGCCCCAGATATACGGGCGTTGATCAATGACTTTCCAATATTCTTCGTGATAATGCGCTTGCCAGCTTTCAGGATGCCAACGGCCTGTTGCTTTAGGTTTTATGAGGTCGTTCTCATGATGAAAAGGGCTTCCGCCGGCTCCGTATTCGCTTAAGCCGATTTTAAATTCAGGACGTTCGCTATGTACCTTATCCAGCCATGGTCCAATGTCTTTGGGAGCACCACGGTACCAACCAAAGTAACGGTTCCAGGCGATAAGATCCGTGATTTCTTGCAATTGATGATTTTCGGTGTTGCTGGCTGCTGTTGTTATGCGGCTCGGATCTTCGGCTTCGGCCAACCTTTGGAGTTCTTTGACATAAGGAATAGGGTTATCGCCACTTGTTTTTAACTCATTATATAATCCCCAAAAACAAATAGATGGGTGGTTGTACTGCTGACGAATCATTTCCACCAGTTGTTGTTTCCCATTGTTTTTAAATGATTCCTGATCTACAAAACCTTTATCACGATAACCGCCCGGCCCTACAAATGGTATTTCTGACCAACTTATAAAACCAGCTTTGTCCAGCATATTATATACGTAAGGGGCGTTAGGGTAATGCGATAAACGAATGGCATTGGCACCCATTTCCTGCATGATGACTAAATCTTCATCGTGATGTTCTTGGCGCAAAGCATTTCCTACCAGGGCACGATCCTGATGACGGCAGACACCGTGCAATGCCAGATGTTCTCCATTTAGGAAAAAGCCCTTGTCCGGATCCACGTGATAATAGCGTAGCCCTAAAGTTTGTGTTATATTATCATTGACGGTCTTTCCGTCTGTCAGTCTTACCTCAACTTTATACATGAAAGGGTCTTTTATACCATTCCATAGCCTTGGTTTATTTATTGTTAATGGGATTTTGACGTCCTGCTGACTTGGATCAATACTGACTTTTTTTTCTATTACAACAGATTCTTCATTAATTACCTTTAGTGTTAAGTACAGGCCAGAGAGTTGTTTGGGGTTAGAAATCTTAACCAAAGCTTCTACTTCGGCCTGTGCTCTTGTTACCTTTTTTTGCGTTAGGTATAAGCCTGAAGAGGCGTAATCTAAAGGCGAAATAAGTGCTTGGTCTCCCAGAATCAATTCTACATTTCGATAGATGCCGCCATAAAAATTGAAATCACCCAATAAGGGCATAATATCCAGCTGTGGCGCATTATTGGCACGCACCATAATGGTGTTTTTATGCCCATACTGCACCTTATCGGTCAGTTCGTATATAAAGGCTGTATAGCCACCGCGATGTTCGCCTATATGTTGACCGTTGATAAACACATTAGCTATAGTGTTAACGCCATAGAATTTAAGGAAAAGACGCTTGTTTTTCCATGCTTCATCTATATATACGTCTTTCTCATAATTTCCCAGGCCCCGGTAATAATCCAATTCTCCGCTATGTGCATCTATAGCATTCCAGGTGTGTGGTAGATCTATACGTTCAAAGACATTCCTCTTCACTTCATAGCCATAGGTGAATTTCCAATTGTCGTTTATGAGTTTGTAAGTACGCTGGGCTGAACCACTTGCTGTGGACAGTATTATAAAGCTTATAAAATATAAAAATTTGTTGTTCATATTGAGTGATTTATTTTAACCAAGGGTCGTTCATGCTTTGCAAAAGTTGCTCTAATTCTTTTTCCATGTTGTTATCTGATGCCGCATCTTCTCCCCAAATATTACTTAATTGGTAAGGATCGCTCTGGTCATTGTAGAGGTAATAGAATTTTTTGTCGTTTGCGTCCTTTACTACGGCAAAGGTGTATTTGTCATTTCTAAAACCTCGTGTGCCGGAACTAGGGTCTGATGGTTCTGAACCAAAATATAATTGTTTGTCCGGTTCATCTACTTCTTTGTTAAAAAAGGTGTTGGAATAATCTTTTCCTTCAATATCATCCGGTATTTTTTTGCTCAGACCCATTAGGCCAAGTAAGGTGGGCATGTAATCTGGTACACTTATATTCAAATTGTTAATGCCGGCTTTTATGTGTTTGGGGTAATGTACTATCAAGGGTATTTCGTAGGCTTCACGGAACCATACGTTTTTGTGCATCAAACCATGACTCCCTAGCATCTCACCGTGATCGGCTGAAAAAACAATGATGGTGTTATGGTATAGCTTGTTGGATTTCAGATAGTCTATTACGCGGCCAATCTGTTTGTCTACACCATTGACCGAAGAAAAATAATCCGGAGCCTGATTCAAACGTTTTTCCACTCCGTGGTCTCCTCTTTTGAGCTCTTTATTATCCGAAAAAGCCACATTGGGACGATTGAGCAAGGCTTTATAATCCATTCCGGCATAATGTTGCGTGTATTCTTTAGGCACTTGATTGAATGGTGTATGAGGTGGATTAATAGCCCAGAACAAAGCAAAGGCTTGTTCGGGCTTACGCTCTTTCTCTTCATTTTTAAGGTAAGAGATAATCACTTCTGCTTCGTGCTCAGGCGACCACTGCCTTACCTGTGTTTTTTCATCTTCTGCCGCGTTTGTAGACCAGTAATATGGGGCATTGTGACGATTGTGTGTGCCATAAGCATACCAAAATGAAAAGCCATGTCTATCCTCCGGCGGACACCAGGTATCCCAGATTTTTTTCTCGCCTGACTGTGTTGCAGGAGGACCGTCTAAGTGCCATTTGCCCACATAGCCGGCACTGTATCCGTTCTCTGCCAACACATCTGAAAAGCAGATGTCTGATCTTTTTAAATAATTCCCATAAGCTGTACGGCCCGAATGACAATTGGCCAATACTCCGTTTGATAGTGGGTATTTGCCCGACATCAGCATGGCTCTGTACGGACTACATAAAGGGTGATTGGCTACAGCACGGCTAAAAAACACTCCTTCTTTTGCCAACTGGTCTATGTTAGGGGTGACTACTGGGTCTTCATTCAGAAATCCCAATGATGGACGTCGGTATTGGTCAGCAAAAATAAAGAGTAGGTTGGGCTGTTCAGATGCTATTTGTTCCTGAGGAGTCTTACTGTTACAGGAGCTGAGCAATAAGACAAGAATAATTAGTAATTGTGTCTTTTTGATGCTTAAGTGTTTCATCGTTTTTGTTACTGGTGTACTATTTTAAGAGTGCAAATATGTCTCACTCCGGGTAATAAAAGTTGAAGCTATGCATCAATTGATTGAACTAATAACGCATTTTAGGAGATATGTGTCAGAATCTTCATTTTTAGACCAAGAAGGTCAGTTGTGAACTTACTTATTTTAGTAGTTTTGCCTGAATTATTAATACATCCAGATCACAACCATGAAATATTTATCATTTACTATTCTGCTTTTAAGCCTTGCTTTTACAAGTTTCTCTCAATCAAAAACAGCTTTATTCAATGGACAAAATTTTAATGGGTGGTATGCCTTCGAAGCTAAAAGTGGCATACATCAGGATGCTTCTGACTTGTTTACTATAGAAGATGAGATGATGCGTTTTCACGGGAAAAAGATTGCCTACTTAATGACAGAAAGGAGTTATGAGGGTTTTCTACTTACTCTGGAATTTCGCTGGAACATAGATACGACATTTGTAAGAAAAAGTCATAAGAAAAACAGCGGTGTGATGTATCTAATTCCCGAAGGAGCCGAAGATAAACTATGGCCAAAGGGCATACAGTTTCAGATCAAGGAAGGTAATACCGGCGATCTGATCTTACTTGATGGTTTTGCTCTTGATGTGAAAAACAGTAATCCTGCGGGTAAAAATATTGTAGCACCGCGACTCAAGGATGTGTCTTCTCCAGTGGGGGAGTGGAATACGCTTAGTATTATTTCTAAAAATGGAAAAGTAATTCAGAAACTTAATGGTCAAGTGGTTAATAAAGGAAAATCACCTTGTGCATCCTCTGGAAAAATTCTTTTGCAATATGAGGGTTTTCCTATTGATTTTCGGAACGTTTTGCTAGAAGAGTATTAGGTGATGGGTTGATGATTTGTTGTTGCTAGATCCATCTTGATAGCTGTTTGGAATCGTTTGTTAATTGGTCTCTATTGGGCAAAACATCAACGGAAAGAATAGAGTGTGGAGCCTAAAGTATATTACGAAAAGCTTAAATGTGGTAAATTGGGATTTTACTTTATTCAACTTGTAAGCTTTTTTGCAATTACCTTTGTTTACATTTTTTAATTGATTCCCCAGAAATTTCCTTTGATCCCGAAAAACACAATTCATCAATAGTGCATAAAAAAAGCTCATAATCAAAAGATTATAAGCTTTTTTTGTTGTCCCACAAGGATTCGAACCTTGAATGACGGTACCAAAAACCGCAGTGTTACCATTACACCATGGGACATTACCCGTGTGCTTTATTTCTAAAGCGGTTGCAAAAGTAATGCTTTGTTGTTAAAATGCAAAATTTGGACTGAAAAAAAAGCAATATTTTTGATTTCTTTTGAGCTGGTGAAATTACTGGCATCAACACGTTGAGATTGAAAATGCCACTACTCTGACGATGTTGAAATAGTGCTGATGTTGCTTAGCCAATCTCAACCTTTACCTCAACCTCAGCCTCAACCTCAACCTTATCTTTTCAACTTCTCAATAGCCTCTTTCAGCGAAGCAATTTTACTTTCAGCATCCGCTTGCTTTTGGCGCTCGATGGCTACCACCTTTTCTGGGGCATTATTTACGAAGCGCTCGTTGCTCAGTTTGCCCATCACTGATTTCAAGAAGCCTTCTTGGTATTTCAACTCTTCTTCCATCTTGGCCAACTCCTCCTCTACGTTAATCATATCGCCTAGAGGGATAGCGTATTCAGTTGTTTTTACTAAGAATGAGGCTGCCGATGTGTCCGCTTCTTTTACAAAGTCAACTTGCTCAATATTGGCTAGTTTGCTAATGATCGTGTAGCAAGACTGGTTTATCTTAGTAGCATCGCCAATCACTTGTAAACTAAGTGCTTCTTTAAAGGCTATGTTTTTGTCCTGACGGATGTTACGGATGGCTGCGGTTACGTCTTTGGCTTCTTCAAAAAGCCTTAAGAAATCCTCGTCAATAGCGATAATCTCAGGCTGCTGCGCTACCATAATGCTATCGTCCTCGGCGCGTTCTTTTAGTAACTGGTAAATCTCTTCAGTAATAAACGGCATAAAGGGGTGAAGCACTTTTAGTAGTTTCTCGAACAGCTCCAGTGTTGCCTCGTAAGTTACCTTGTCGATAGGCTGTTGGTAGCCCGGCTTAATGCTTTCCAAGTACCACGACGAAAACTCATCACGCATCAAGGTGTAGATTTCCATTAGGGCATCGCTGATACGGAATTTATCAAAGTGATCGTTGATGATGGTTTGTGATTTTGCAATGCGTTGCTCTAGCCACTTGATCGCTACTTTAGCACTTTCTGGTTGTGCGATATCAGCCACTTCCCATCCTTGTACTAGGCGGAAAGCGTTCCATATTTTACTGGTAAAGTTACGACCTTGTTCGGGCAGACTTTCGTCAAATAGCAAGTCACCACCAGCAGGCGAACAGAATAGCATTCCTGTACGTACTCCATCGGCACCATATTTGGCAATCAAATCCAGTGGATCTGGTGAGTTACCCAATGATTTAGACATCTTACGGCGTTGCTTATCGCGTACCATACCCGTGAAATACACGTTTTTAAACGGTTTTTCTTCTCGCGTTTGGTAACCCGCCATGATCATACGTGCTACCCAGAAGAAGATAATATCGTGCCCCGTTACCAAGTCGTTAGTAGGGTAGTAGTAGTTGATTTCTTCGTTGTTTGGGTCGGTCACACCACCGAATACTGACATAGGCCATAGCCAAGAAGATGCCCAAGTATCTAGTACATCTTCATCCTGACGTAGATCTTCTGCGGTCAGTGCGCTGTCTTTTTCTTGCGCTTTTGCCAGCGCTTCTTCGTCGCTAGCAGCTACTACAAATGAGCCATCAGGTAAGTAGTAAACCGGAATGCGGTGTCCCCACCACAGCTGACGAGAGATACACCAGTCCTTGATGTTTTCCATCCAGTGACGGTAGACATTTTTGAATTTCTTAGGGTGGAATTCTACCTCGTCATTTTCTACATTGGCCAAAGCCTCTGCCGCTAGATGTTCCATTTTTAAGAACCACTGCGCCGATAGTTTAGGCTCTATTACCACATCCGTACGCTCCGAGTAGCCTACTTTGTTGGTGTAATCTTCTATTTTTACAAGGTTGCCCGCTTTTTCCAATTCTGGAAGGATGCTCTTGCGCGTCTCAAAGCGGTCTTCGCCTACAAACAGCCCCGCTTTTTCGTTGATCGTACCGTCATCGTTAAAGATGTCAATCACTTCAAGGTTATACTTCATCCCGATTTCATAATCGTGAATATCGTGTGCAGGCGTGATTTTCAAACATCCGGTACCAAATTCCATATCCACATATTCGTCTTGAATAATTGGAATAGAACGATTCACTAATGGCACAATTACGCGTTTACCTTTAAGATGTGTAAAGCGTTCATCGTTAGGGTTAACACATACGGCGGTGTCGCCTAGAATCGTTTCTGGACGCGTTGTTGCAATGGTCACATACCCCTCTTCTCCTTCAATTTGATAGTTGAGGTAGTAGAGCTTGCTTTGTTCTTCTTTGTGGATGACTTCTTCGTCCGAAACGGCCGTCTTGGCAGAAGGATCCCAGTTGACCATACGTACGCCACGGTATATTAAACCCTGCTCGTACAAGTCACAGAATACCTTAATCACACTCTCGCTACGCTCTTCGTCCATTGTGAAGCAGGTACGATCCCAGTCGCATGAGGCGCCCAGTCGTTTCAATTGCTCCAGTATGATGCCCCCGTGTTTTTCTGTCCAGTCCCAAGCGTGACCCAAAAAGTCTTCGCGACTCAGGTCGTATTTGTCTATGCCTTCGCTTTTCAATTTATTCACCACCTTGGCTTCGGTAGCAATAGAGGCGTGGTCAGTACCAGGTACCCAGCACGCATTTTTACCCGTCATACGCGCACGACGAATCAGGATATCCTGAATGGTATTGTTCAACATGTGTCCCATGTGCAATACACCCGTCACGTTTGGTGGCGGTATGACGATGGTATAGGGTTCACGCTCATCGGGTTCAGAGTGGAAAAACCCTTTGTCCATCCAGTATTTGTACCATTTGCTTTCTACCTCTGCAGGATTAAATTGTGTTGGAATCATAGAAATGAAAAATGAAAAATGAAAAGGTGAATTGTCCTCTCTTCACTTTGTGGTTGCTTTATTAAAAAATGGATGCAAAAATACTAAATTCAAGGTTTATAATTCAAGAATGCCGGTTCAAATTTCTCTTTTCATTTTTTCATTCTCCATTTTTCCCTTTTTGTTCTCCTAAGTGTCTTTTATCACCAAGTCTTCATTACCTTAGGGTTTTCGTTACTTTTCTCTCTATTTTTGCAAAATGATTAAAAGTAAAGAACAAGTAGTATCTGATGCTATGAGGTATTACAAAAAAGGTTTTGCCTGTTCTCAGTCTATTTTGATGTCTTTTGCTGATGAGTTTGACCTCAGTAAAAAACAAGCTGCTGCTCTGGCTGCCGGCTTTGGTAGTGGCATGGGGCGTATGCATAGAACTTGTGGTGCTGTGACAGGTGCATTTATGGTCATGGGGCTGAAATATGGTAATAGCGGTTCGGAAGATTTAGATAAAAAACAAATGGCTTACCGTAAAGTACGTGAGCTAAATAAAAACTTTGAAGCGGTGCATGGGACGAGTATCTGTAAGGATTTGCTTATAAACGCAGCCGCCAATGGTGTAGCTAAACAAACGATGTGTGATCAATGTGTGAAGACCGCTGCAGAGCTTTGTTATGAATCCGTTTATTTGCCTTAATCTCATCCTTTCGGTGTTCTTTTTGTATGTACTTCAAGATAATGAACAGGACATTTTTTGTGGGGTAGATGTACTACAGTAGAGAGAATGGTAAGGCCTGTTAGCATACAATCTGTTTATTGAACTCCCCGTGTAATGTTCAGGTAATAGAATCTATAACATCTGGTCTTTTATTCTGCCTTTTGGTTAAATTATATTGGCGGAGGTTCAGCAGCTCTCGAGCTAAAAAATCGATATCTAAAAGGCTGTATGCTTATCTGCTGCTATTATTGGTTCGCAAAGCGGAGAGCAGGAAGGCTATGGTTTGGTGTTTTTTCGATGTATTGCAGACAATTATTATCCATTTCATCTTTTAGGAAACGTATTCTTTCAGTTTTAAGAAATGTGTTAAATGAAAACTTCTTAATTCCCAGGGGTTTCAACTCGTTAGGAAGGGTACTTTTCCTGTATTAGAAACTGTTTTTGATAAATGTAGTGAGATGAAAAAACTGTTGAAGACACGGGTAATAAGAATGAAAGAATGGGGTGATTTTTTTAGCCGGACAGGCTGCTAGGGAATAACAACTAGGTAAGTCCCTATCCTAAAAAGTCAGCAGCCCGATGAAAGACTAGATCAAAAGACTTATTTACCACATCTGCAATTTGTTCTTTATTAGAAGGGAAAGGGTTTTCGTGGGTATAGTCAAACGCAAAATCAAGTTCGGAGTGACTAGTACTAATAAATTGGTGGCCTAGGCTTTTCTGAATACTTTCTGTAGAAATCACCCGGTCTTTTTTTAAAGAAAGAGTAGAGATCCGCTGCCTTGCAGCCTCAAAGAAAGTTTCACGTTCTTCTTTTCGTCGCAAAGAGATCATCGTTTGAAATGCATTATTTACTTGCTCGTTTATTACGGAAGTAATAGAAGAATTTTCTGTGGCCTTAAATAGTTTATCGTAATAATTACGAAGGGTAAAAAAAGCCTCACTATCCATAATACTCTTTGTATTTCCATTCATCTCTAAGAATACCGCTCCACTACAAAACAAGAAAAGTTTTGTCTCGGAGAATAAATCTTCGGGATTTGCCATTAACAATAATTGAGATATAAGTCCCCCAATAGAATAAGCAAAAATATCTACCTTGGCATTTTTGCACATATAAGGATGTTCTCCGTTTTTAATCTGGCTGACCAAATTCATCACATTAAGTACCGTCTGTTTCCCTGAGGAATAAAAACGAAAAGGGGAGTCGCTCATACGATCACTTAAGGCAATATTCAAAAAACTTAAGGCTTGTGATTGACCGATACGCTTTTTCCTTTCTTTTACAAAAGGCATCATTGCTCGAGGATTACTCCAAATCAAAGGGGCACGATTGATATGAAATGAAATGGGAAACAACAAAACCGTCTTGCCCGTATCCATAGCTAAACGTTCAGCCCAAGGTAAATACTTATCCCAAGAACGTTCATTTAAACCATGCATTAGTATAATAACCTCGCTGCTTTTGGCTTGCTTTTTATGTTTAAAAACAGGATAGACAAAATGGATATTCTCTTGTATGGCATTGTCTGATATCGCAGAAAAAGGAGACAGAACGCTCTGCTTATAATCTAAACGTTCTTCGACCCCTACAGTGGAGTCAAAAGACAAAAGTTTTACTTCTAGGGGCGATCCTGAAAGATCCTTCTCATGGTAAAGCGAGAACTCTTCTTTTAGCGTATTTGCTCTTTTGGTGTAAGGTTTCATTCTTAATTTATGTTTAAATAATTCTTGTTTGAGCGCCGCAAATAGCATTTATTGTGCACTTAGAACGATTCAAAACAACAAGAAAAAAAGAATGGTCACAAAAAAAAGGGATTTGCAGGCCCCTTAAGGGGTTAAAAACAAATATATGGGGTAAAGTCTGCTTATTTGGGGTGAAAAATAACCACGACAATGCGACTATTTTGTGTAATCATAATAATGAATTAATTTTGTACAATGCAGTAGTTGAAACATGAAAAATCCAATACCCACATATCTAAATAATAAAGGTAATATTATTAAACTCATCATATTTACCTCGGCTTTTGCGCTAGTATTTATCAATACATATACCCCATTTGGCTCAGAGTATTGGTATAATGTATCTAGGATTAGGTACTTTTTCTTTTCTAGCCTCATCATCCTTACGGGGATTTTGGTCGTGGTTATAAGTCGGATTATTATGTTTTATTACAGCAGAAAGAAACGACTAATGCTCTTCCAATACCTTCTATGGATCGCCATAGAAATCTTTTTTATGTCGTTGTTTTATACTCTGTACAGCCATTCTGTGGACACAACAAAAGATATTATACAGACCTTTAAGAGTTCTGTAAAAAATACCAGCCTCGTCCTTCTGCTCCCCTATAGTGTATCGTGGCTTTATTTCTCTTGGATTGATAAAAGCAAAAAACTAGAAGAACTTGAAGAAGGACATAGCCAAGAGACGTATTCGTCACACATGGTGCCTTTTACCGACGAAAAAGGAGAAGTGAAACTGACCGTTAATTCGGAGAATTTATTGTATTTGGAAGCAGCAGACAATTACATCAATGTGCATTACCTCATTAAAGGAACGCTCTCTAGCTTTATGATTCGTAACTCGTTGAAAAATATTGAACAATCATTGTCTAATCAGCACCAAACGGTCATTCGTTGTCATCGTTCTTATATGGTCAATGTGGAAAAAGTAAAGATTATGAGGCGAGAAAAAAAAGGTGTTTTTATTGAATTAGAAGGTGATAAAGTCAAGAATATTCCTGTGTCAAAAACCTATATTGAACAACTTACTAAACATTTGTTTTAACTATAATACTCCCCATAATTCAGACCAGTAGCTAAGACAAATATTAATTGCTTTCAATTTGTTCTTTGATATATTTGTCACAACCACGGTGAAGTATACCCTGACTGGCGATGAGTTGTGAATTGCTTTCAATTTGTTCTTTGATATATTTGTCACAACTACCACTATATACGTTGGCTTCATCAAAAGTTGTGAATTGCTTTCAATTTGTTCTTTGATATATTTGTCACAACTGCAGGTTAAAGATGAATCAGTACACGATAGTTGTGAATTGCTTTCAATTTGTTCTTTGATATATTTGTCACAACATGGTAAAATACTTGGATTAACGGCAACACGTTGTGAATTGCTTTCAATTTGTTCTTTGATATATTTGTCACAACGAGCACAACGATTATGTATACGCAACTTTAGTTGTGAATTGCTTTCAATTTGTTCTTTGATATATTTGTCACAACTGGCTGGTGTGGCATTGGCTTCACTTGTTGGTTGTGAATTGCTTTCAATTTGTTCTTTGATATATTTGTCACAACAGCTGAAACTTTCATACTTGTATATTTAAAGTTGTGAATTGCTTTCAATTTGTTCTTTGATATATTTGTCACAACTTTCCAAGGCCATACGTCAACGGGCTGTTGGTTGTGAATTGCTTTCAATTTGTTCTTTGATATATTTGTCACAACTGATGCTCAGCAGGCTATTACCGTGCGCTCGTTGTGAATTGCTTTCAATTTGTTCTTTGATATATTTGTCACAACGTTCGTCAGGGCTAACGTATCAAAAGCTAAAAAATAAAGGTTATATTAACATTTTCGCATTGGGATGTTAATAAGATTCCCGGTTCTGAGGCTTG
>DHQI01000038.1 GCA_002408065.1 Bacteroidales bacterium UBA5342 | reverse complement strand
TGTATGGGCTCACCAATAAACGAGGCGTTTCCTTTGCCATACGAAATCCGTTTTGTAATTGTTGTACTTAATTTCTTAAGAATCTCATTATTGGCATTGTAAAAAACAATTCCCTGTTTTTCCCGGATGTAATCATACAGTTCGCCTTTGGTTTTTACCACACCCTCAAACGAACCAAAGCCTTCAAGGTGAGCTCGCCCAATATTTGTAATAATGCCAAAATCGGGGTCAGCAATTTGGCACAAATCAGCAATCTCTCCCGGATGATTGGCACCCATTTCCACAATAGCCAGCTCATGATCTTTGGTCAACTGTAAAAGGGTAAGCGGCACACCAATATGATTATTAAAATTCCCCTGAGTGTAATGCAGTTTATATTTGGGCATCAAGGCCGTTGCTAATAATTCTTTGGTGGTCGTTTTTCCATTACTCCCGGTAATAGCAATAATAGGCATTGCCATTTGTTTACGGTGGTAATTAGCCAGTTCCTGCAATGTCCTTAGTACATCATTTACCAAAATAAAACGCTCACTCCTTACCACCTCAGCTTCATCAACTACCGCATAAGCAGAACCAGCCTCCAAAGCCTTTGCGGCATATAGGTTACCATTAAAACTATCACCTTTCAAAGCAAAGAACACACTTCCAGAAGGACAATTGCGGCTATCCGTAGTTACCGCACCCGCCTCACAAAAGACGTGATATAAAGATTCTATATTCATAATCATTGAAATAGCATAAAAAAAGCTACTCGTTTTGAGCAGCTTTTCATTAGAAATTAATTCTCATAGCTGACCGGTGGACCTATACGATCCATGGCGCAGCGGAAACCCAGATCTGATTTTGCACGATTCTGCTCTAAATAACGACGTGTCGCCGGGTTCAAAAAGTAAGCTCTATCATCGTAGCTACCACCTTTGTACACACGCACCGTATTGGTCAACCCAGGCGAAAGCATCCCTTCTCCCTCTTGACCATCTGGGGCATAAAGATTAGCTGTAGCAACATCCACAGGCATTTCTATATTCCAATCGTTTTCACTATAACTGGACGTTGGGTCACCATCTTTAAAATTACGTAAGTCAGAACGCGGATACCTGTCCGCAAATGTAGAATCAGAAAAATCCTCGTACATCACACGACCGTATTTATCAAGAGCCACCACTTGGGATTCTACTCCGTCTATAATAGTATCTACCATTAAAGGTTTTTGAAAACGGTTACCACGATACGGGTTTTTACCCTGCACAAGCTCAGATGAACTGGCACGGTATACATCGGCCACCCATTCATTCACATTACCAGCCATGTTATACAGTCCAAAATCATTCGGTTGAAAAGCCCAAATAGGCATCGTATAGTCACCTCCATCGTTTAATGTACCAGCTATCCCCATATAGTCGCCGCGACCACGTGCAAAGTTAGCCATCATACGCCCTTGATATGCTGCACCTATCTCAGTGTTACGGAAGTCAGTGCCATCCCAAGGATAAAAACGTGTATCAGAGTAGCCCTCTTCACCTTCCATCGAGATCATACCATAAGCTGCATATTCCCATTCTGCTTCTGTAGGCAAGCGGTATTCAGGATATAAAATTCCGTCTTCTACCCCTACTTTCTTTTCAGCAGCATAAGCATCGAACAAAGCATTTTCGCCTCGCGCAGGCTGATAGCCCGCCACGGACATATACTTTCGTGTGGTAAAAATCATTTCATTGATAGCTTGCTGATCATCCATCGTTTTTATGGTAGCATAATCAACCGGTTCCATAATCTCCATGTCCACCATTAACTTCTCATTGACACGGTCAGTACGCCATAAACAATAGGCTTGAGCCTGCTCCCAACTGATACCTACCACAGGGTATTCATTGTAAGCCGGGTGACGTAAATAATTATTAATCATGCGATCATTATACGAAAGAGCCCTTGCCCATACCAAAGTATCAGGGGTAGCCTCACGAACAATTTCCGGTGTGTTATGAAAAACCAAATTCAACCACCACATATACGATTTCCAGTCGGCATTAGACACCTCATACTGATCCATAAAAAAAGAACTCACCGTCACACGGCGTGGTGTATTATTCCAATTTCCCATAGGATCTTCCATATTACGTCCCATAGTGAAGGTTCCTCCTTCAATAAAATTAAGACCAGGTGCAGCTTTTTGGCCTCCATAAGGAGAAATTTGAATGCCGGCATAATCTTCACTATTATACTCCCAACCTGTTGTCAAAGACACATCAGGATCTAAAGGAGATTGCAAAGAAGCAGAGGAACCGGAACCACCACAAGCAGTAAATACAGAAATAATGGCTAACGTTAAAATAAATTTATTGGCTATTTTCATAACAAAACAATTGTCTTTTCACAAATTATCAGGCAATTAGAGAATATCTCCAAACACAAAAGTAAATTAAAACATCAAAAATACAAATTTATTGCATTACTAAGCACTGTGTTTCAATGAAAATTATCTCAACTAAAAGAGTGACACGAATGATTTATTTTCAAACGAAACAGATATTTTGAAAATACTTTTATTCTATCAGGCATATATACAACGTCATCTATCAGGTTTTATTTCATAAAAAGCCGGATTAAATCATTAGCATTGGCAAAAATCACCAAGGCTAAGATTAAGAAAATTCCTAACATCTGTATGACTTCCAGAAAACGTTGATTAGGTTTACGACCTGTAAGCATTTCAAACAAGAGGATGATCACATGACCACCATCTAAAGCCGGGATTGGTAATATATTCATCACCCCTAAAATAATAGACAGGAATGCTGTCAGACTCCAAAAGGCCTCCCAGCTCCAAAAACCGGGAAAGATGCTCCCAATGGTAATAAAACCTCCCAAAGACTCCGATGCCTTCACTTGTGGCGAAGCAATTAATTTCAACTGTTTGATATAGTTGGACGTTTCTTCTTTGGCCTTTTTAAAACCCAAAGGAATAGACTCACCAAAAGAATAACTATGCGAAGCAATTCCTAAAATATCGTAAGGAGAAACAGCATAAACACCAATCTTACCCAAACTATCTATCTTAACCTGCTGTGTCATCTCTACGCCCTCACGCAAAAATGCCAATTGCACCGATGTGCCGGCATAAGCTTTTAATGCTTTTGCATACTGATCAAAAAAAGATAACTTCTGCCCATTAACGGCTAACAACTCATCGCCAACCTGCAAACCAGCCCCTTCAGCCCCACCGCCGTGCGACAACTGTCCTACTCTAAAAGGGATACGTGGCGCAGTAAACAGCAAAGTATTGGCCCTTAGAATTTTTCCGACCTCATCGCTTCGCACATAAACATTTTCCAATTGCCCATTACGAAGTACCTGAACCTCTCCCGGTGCATCCATTAAAATGCGCGCATTGATTTCCGAGAAACGCTCTACCTCTTCACCATAAATGCTCACTATTCTATCACCTGTCTGAAAACCAACCTCTTCAGCTACTTCAGTACACACGACCCCGTCTTTTATATTATCGTTAGGCAAGTAACGCTCACCCCACACACCCAAAGACATAGCATATAGTAGCCAAGCAAAAATTAAATTAAACAACACACCCGCCACCATTACCAAAAGGCGCTGCCACGCGGGTTTTGAACGAAACTCCCAAGGCTGCGGAGGCTTTTTCATTTGTTCCGTATCCATCGATTCATCGATCATTCCGGATATCTTCACATAACCACCTAAAGGTATCCAACCAAACCCAAAGTCGGTTTCACCAATTTTCTTTTTCCACAATGTGTATTTATAATCAAAAAAGATGCGGAATTTTTCAACACGAATTTTAAACAAACGCGCCAACAAAAAGTGCCCCATCTCATGAACTAATACCAAAATTGTTAAACTCAGTAAAAACTGAGCAATCTTCACTAAAATCTCCATGTATAACTATAATTCTTTTTCAACTTCTAATTTCGGAAAAACAAAAATCTAAATCCTAACCGGCTCCGGTACTTTTTCCTTTATCTCGTCCAAATCTAACTTAGGCATCCACTTTTGCACCATCTCCACCAAGGGCAGATATAGCATCGATTCCTCCTTTTTTTTATCGTCTAACAGATTGGTTTTATTGTCTATTCCATTAAAAAAATAAAGGATAATTGCCATAACTAACAATACCTTGGCAGCTCCAAATGCCGCTCCAAAGATTTTATTGATACCTCCAAGTGCCACTGCAGACAAAAACTTATCAATCAGACGCGACACCAATACTATCACAATAGCTACCGCAATAAAAGTAACAGCGAAGGACACCGGCTGCAAATAATTTGCCGAAATGTTTAAACCAATATTATTGATCAGCACCTCTGCCGTAAATTCCGAAAAGTGAATAGCGCACCACACACCAAGGATTAAGGCTGCCAAACTGGCTACTTCTATTATTAAACCTTTAGTAAAACCTCTGTATATGCCCCAGACTAGTGGCACCAAGATTATTATATCAAGATAATTCATAGGAATCAATTTTAAAGCTCCGAAGATACTTAAAAAAAATCTTAAGATGATAATCCTACGAAATGAGTAAGGCCAAAAAGCGATATGGAGTGCTCGCCAATACTGCTTCATTAGTGTTTAGCAAAACGTTTGAAGGGTACTAAATATGGATCACACAAAATTCTTATGGGGGAAACAAGCACGAATGTAACTGAATTAGAATACCCCAGCGTGGGGTGTATGCAGCAAGTGTGATCACAACCCCATACGATACATTAGGCTTTAGCTGAAGTGTGGACAAATAACTCAAGGACAACAAAGAACTGTGTGTCAAGCCCTCGAAACTCTTACACAATGCTATCTTCTACCACGATCCACCCCCTTGGCTCCTCAAATTGTATCTTCGGAATTCATTTTCTTACCCTCACCCCGGTATTTAATCACGCTCCGTTTTACTCTTTTGTTTCTCAATAAGCTTTCAGTTCCCAAGGACAATATTTGGAGGTATAAGTGTGTTCCGATGTTATATTATGCTCCTCTATACGGCGATGTGGATTATCGGTAGAACCAATATAATATTTATCGGCTATTTCTGAATAAAGGATATAAACATAAAACATAGACAAAGATTAGTGCAGCAATGATCAATAGTGTAGGTTCGCCTATAGAGAAAAAACACCTTGAGAAAAATAGCATCCCCTTGCTGGATGAAAAAAAATAAAATACGATGGATAAGACTTTCAAAATAGAAACCATCAGTCAATTGCTAAAAATAATGGGCAATAAAAAGCCTAAGCCCCCTCTTGTGAGTGCTATAGATTTTAACAGTCTAGAAAAGGATGTACAAACGCCAATGGGCACTTTAACTTCAGAGCAAAAGAGATTGTCAACAACTGTATCGCTAACATTGAAATGAGTTAGGTGATAATATCTACACGCACAAAAAAAACACATTATCACCTCTATATTGATACATTAGAACAACTACTGGAATTATTCTTACGATAGACAATTCATAACGCGAAAGAGGAATAACAAAAATTTATTGGATAGATTCGAAGAACTTATGAATCATTATATTTCTTTGGAGATAAATCAAAAAAGGAATTCCTTCGGTGAAATACTGCTCAGAAAACCTTACTTTCGGCGAACTACCTCAGTGATTTACTCAAAAACTAAACCATCAAAAATACTCCATAATACACTCACTATCTCCTCATAGAACCAACTAAAACCGACTTATGCTATCTACAGTATCCATAAGTACTATTGCCTACAACCTTAGGTTTGAATTTCCTTGATACTATAGCATGATGTTTAAGAAAAAGACTGGTATGTCGCCGAATGAATACCGTAAAGTGAATTAAATCACTTTATGAGTAATAAGATTCAGTAAAAAGTCAAACAATTTCAGTTTGTCTACGTTATATATTGTATTAATTACAATTTAACTCAAGAATGATGAAAAGAATTGCTGGATTTAGTTTACTGATATTAGCACTTATAGCTTGTGATAAAACTGCAAGTGACAACTTTGTAGATGAAGATAAAAACACGGAACAAATAGTCACGGGTCGTAACTTAAACATCTCATTTACAACACAAGCTCCTAATGGAGAATATGCCCCCAATCATATTCTTGCTGTATGGATCGAAAAAGAAGATGGCACATTTGTAAGAAGCCTAAAAGTACGTGCTTCTGAGCGTAAAAAGTACTTATACACTTGGAAAGCCTCTTCCTCATCAAACGAAAATGATGCCGTAACAGGTGCCACTATTAGTTCTCATAAAACTCACGATATAGATTGGAACTTCTTAGACTCAGACCAGAAAGCTGTGACAAATGGTAACTACAAACTTAAACTGGAACTTACTGATGCTAATGCTCAAGGGCCAGTTTCTACCTATAGTTTTGCGTTTACAGATAGCGTAATTTCAACGCAATATGACGACAAATCTAGTTTTAAAGATGTATCAATCACTTATACACAAACGGTTCAATGAAAAAGCTAGTAGTATTACTATCCATCTTGAGAGTCTTTTCTCTTGTAAATGCACAGCAGCTAACAAGCTATGACCAGGCTCTAGAAAAGGCAAACCAAGATCAAAAAATCTTAGTCCTTCAATTCTCGGGTTCAGATTGGTGTGCACCTTGCATCAAGCTCGAAAAGAATATCTTACACACCCCTACCTTCCAGGAGTATGCTAAACAGTTCGTATGGCTCAAGGTAGATTTTCCTCAAAAAAAAGCCAACCGACTGTCGAAGGCTCAAACTGAAGAAAACGAGAAAATAGCTGAACGATATAACCCCAAAGGACTTTTTCCATTTTTGGTTTTTATAGATAATGATGAAAGCATAGTGGGAACTATCAAATACCATAATGTAAGCCCAGAGGAATATGCTAAAATGATTGACAAGCGACTGAAGAACAAGTAATGAATAGAGGTCTTACATACCTATTACTCTTATTTTGCTTTTGCGAAAGCTATGCCCAAGTAGAACAAAAAGAAGTCTTGCTCTTGATGGGCAGTCGGTTTGAGATAAACATCGTTGCCGAAGATACAGCAACTGCAAACCGTGGTATACATTTAGCGAAAGCTGAAATACGACGTATAGAACAACTAATATCCTCGTGGGACGCAAATTCTGAAACATCGCGAATCAATGCAAATGCAGGGATAAAAGCTGTAAAAGTCAGCAAGGAACTCTTTCAGTTGATCGAACGAAGCAAGAATATTTCGGAGCTAACGCACGGAGCATTTGATATTTCTGCGGTGGTCATTAGTCAACTTTGGAATTTTGACGCTGAGATGGAGCAGATACCAGAAGCATCAAAGATTAAGGCCTTAAAATCGCGCATAAATCATCAGAACATCGTCTTGAACAAGGAAGACAACAGTGTATTCCTGACAGAGAAAGGGATGAGAATTGGTTTTGGTTCTATCGGGAAGGGATATGCGGCACAAAAAGCGGCAGATTCACTAAGATATAAGGGATTTAATGATGGGCTAATAAATGCGGGTGGCGATCTTTATGCTTGGGGCACACAATCCAATGGAAGACCCTGGCAGGTAGGCATTACTGACCCTGGCAATAAGAGGAAAGCTAAGTCGTGGCTAAGCATTCGCGACCAAGCCATCGTGACCTCGGGGGACTACGAGAAGCGTACCTTAATCAATGGGAAATACTATTCTCATATCATCGACCCGAGGACTGCAATGCCTGTGGAGAACAACTTGAAAAGTGTATCTGTGCTTGCGCAAAATGCTGAAATGGCCGATGCACTAGCTACAGCTCTATTCGTTTTAGGAGTAGAAACGGGTTTGTACTTAGTCAATCATTTGCCTCAAGTAGAGGCTTTATTTATCACTTCTGAGAATGAAATTTTGACGTCGAATCACATTCAATTACACACAATCGAACAATGAAAAAATCAAGATATATCATCCTTGTTTTAAGCTTTTTAGCCTTAAGCTCTTGTGTTGGAGTTAAGCCTTATCAAAAAGCCTATCTCAACGATAAGAAAATGGAGCTAAGAGCTTCAAGCCTGGAAGGGCCAGAGACTACTTTTCACGTCTATAGAGAGGGCGCGTCAGGGGCTAGTAGTGGAAAAACAGGAGGCGGCTGCGGTTGCAATTAACACATAGACTATGAGGCATTTATTTATGATACACATCCTTTGGTTTTTCGCTTTCGCAAATGTGTACGCACAAGAGAAAAGTAGCTCTTATGATGTAGAAGAGTTTAAAGAAATAAAGACAGATATCATCATTGGTTACTACCAGCAAGATGGAGGTCACTCAGCCGTGACAGGTGGAAAAGGAACAGAGGAATTATCTGCTACAATGCCTACTGTGATTGTCAATGTACCTTTAAAAAATGGACAGGAAATCAGCTTAAACATTGGCGCAGATGCCTACACCTCAGCCTCATCGGACAATATCAACATCAACACCGTATCTGGAGCATCGAGGAAAGATACACGGGTGCACGGCGTCCTTAGCTATGACAAAGAACTAGAAGAAAAAGAATGGATCTTGGGGGTTAACGGCAGTTTTTCAAATGAGTGGGATTATTTTTCGAGCGGTTTTGGTTTTTCAGCGCTTAAAATGCTCAATCAGCAAAACACTCAGTTGGGGATTTCATCAAATATTTACTTGGATAATTGGGCGCTCATCTACCCTTTTGAGCTTCGTGGACAAGGGCCGTTGGTACATACCGACAAAAGAAATTCTTATTCCCTATCTCTCTCTTGGGCTCAAGTCTTGAATAGAAGAATGCAAATGGCATTATTCTCTGATTTGGTTTACCAAGAAGGTCTTCTTTCGACACCCTACCATAGAGTGTATTTTAGCGATTTGGACAACGGCAATACGCCCAGAGTAGAGCAACTACCTTCTCATAAATTCAAGCTCCCTATCGGAGTACGCTTCAATTACTTTACGAGTGATTGGTTGATTACAAGGTTGTATTATCGTTACTACTACGATGACTTTGGCATAAAAGGCCATACCGCAAGTGTTACTTTACCTCTTAAGGTCAATGAGAAAAATACGTTCTCGCCATTTTATCGTTTTTATAGCCAGTCTGCCACTACCTATTTTGCGCCTAAAGGAGAACATTCAATTCTAGATAAATACTATACTTCAGACTATGACTTGTCAGGTTTTACGAGTCATAATATTGGATTAGAATATGAGCTAAAAAACATAGAAGGGCTTCTCAACTATAAGATCATCAAAAGAAAAGGAAGACTGGAGAGTTTTAAGCTGAGGTACACCTATTATTCACGTAGTGATGAACTCAAGGCGCACCTTTTTGCTTTGGGATTATCGTTTAGGAATTAAACAAATCTCAACTTTATTCTATTGTCTTAGTGTCAAAATGCTGAATGTAATTATAACACGTGCGCCAATGATCACCACCGCATTTGAGACACAAGCCCCAACGGATACCTTCACTTTAGTTCAAGTCGTAGTCATTACCACGATAGATACTAAATGCTTTAGGTGTTTGTCCAATGATTCCCATCAATTCAAAGTTAATACCATCTCGACCACGGAATGGAGTAGCGCTCTGGTTCATCATTGGTGAAAATAAGGGCCATGCCACCATTATAGGGCCATGCGCATAAGCTTTCAGTTCCCAAGGA
>DHQI01000049.1:411-20816 GCA_002408065.1 Bacteroidales bacterium UBA5342 | reverse complement strand
TGACGACCACCTTCTTCTTTTTTCAAGATATAAACCTCAGCTTTGAATTTAGTGTGAGGAGTGATAGTACCAGGGTGAGTGATAACCATACCACGTTTGATCTCGTTTTTGTCTATACCACGAAGCAATAGACCTACGTTATCACCAGCTTGTCCTTCGTCAAGAATTTTACGGAACATCTCAACACCAGTACATACTGTTTTCTTACCTTCAGCACCTAAACCAATGATTTGCATTTCTTCACCAGTTTTGATGATACCAGTTTCGATACGACCAGTTGCAACAGTACCACGACCAGTAATAGAGAATACGTCCTCTACAGGCATCAAGAATGGCTTATCTACATCACGTTTTGGAAGTGGAATCCAAGTATCCACAGCATCCATCAATTCCATGATTTTTTCTACCCATTCTGGCTCTCCGTTAAGACCACCAAGAGCAGAACCGTAAATGATAGGAGTATCATCACCTTCGAACTCATAGAAGTCAAGTAGTTCGCGAAGTTCCATCTCAACAAGTTCAAGAAGCTCTTCGTCATCTACCATATCAACTTTGTTCAAGAAAACAACGATTTTAGGTACGTTTACCTGACGACAAAGTAGGATGTGCTCACGAGTTTGAGGCATAGGACCATCAGTACCGGCACAAACAAGAATAGCTCCGTCCATTTGAGCAGCACCTGTAACCATGTTCTTTACGTAATCGGCGTGACCAGGACAGTCAACGTGTGCGTAGTGACGGTTTTCAGTTTGATACTCAACGTGAGCAGTATTAATAGTAATACCTCTTTCTTTTTCTTCCGGAGCGTTATCGATCTGGTCGAAATCTTTCATCTCAGAAAGTCCTTTTTCTGCTAATACTTTTGTAATTGCAGCTGTCAAGGTAGTTTTACCGTGGTCAACGTGACCAATTGTACCAATGTTCACGTGCGGCTTGGATCGATCAAAATGTTCTTTTGCCATGACTAATGATTTTAATAATAAAAAATATTAAGTTTGTTTGATTTCAGGAATAATATCCAAATAAAAATTCTCTAATAAATAATGCCCTCCTATATATACATCAATATATAAGAGAGCCAACGACGAGATTTGAACTCGTGACCTCTTCCTTACCAAGGAAGCGCTCTACCCCTGAGCTACGTCGGCAGAACTTCGACAGGCTCAGTTACCGTCTCTGTTGTTTTAATACGTGAAGAGCCGAATCCCAGATTCGAACTGGGGACCCCGAGATTACAAATCACGTGCTCTGGCCAGCTGAGCTAATTCGGCTTTTTAATTCACATATTTCGAAGAAGAACACTCTCGCTCTAATATAACTACGATAAGTGCCCCTCTCACTATCTTCTTCGAGCGGGAAACGGGACTCAAACCCGCGACCCTTAGCTTGGAAGGCTAATGCTCTATCAACTGAGCTATTCCCGCAAATCTTAAATTCCAAAATGGAACTTCCAGTGCTTCGTCAAGCGGTGCAATTTCTTGCGGGAGAATTCAGTTTTGAAATTCGTGGGAGGAGCAGGATTCGAACCTGCGAAGACATAAGTCAACGGAGTTACAGTCCGTCCCAGTTGGCCGCTTTGGTATCCTCCCTAATTCAGTATTTTTCGCTTGTATTGACTCTTTTGTCAAAGCGGATGCAAAAGTAGTATTATTTTTCAAACAAACAAAGGTTGAGGTTTAATTTTTCGAAAAAATATTTTCGTTGTTAATAAACTGTCAAAACCTTTAAATTTCCACCCTTATAAGGTGTGAACATTGGCTTGAAAATAGCTGTCGTTACAGCCCCTTTTTCTTTTAGCGGGCGCAAAAATAGTTCAATTTTTTAATCCTGCAATAATAATCCTGAAATAATGCTAAAAAATATCGTAGAGCTTATTGTTATCTTGTTTTTTGAGTGTTCTGACTGCTAATGATTAATTCTTTGATAATGGACAAAATATGTTGTTCTGCTATTGTTTAAGATTAGTCAATCAAATGGATAAGAAGCCCTTTTTTATATTATATTATATATGATTTGTTTTTATCATAGAAGAAGAATTTGTTGATTTGTTTTGCATCAAAGGTGAGGCATTCTTTATCTGTACGGAAATATTGTATTTTTACAACCACAAATAGAACGGACATGAATAGTGAATTAGAAAAGTATATCCTTGAACATATAGATGCCGAACCGACTTTGTTGAAACGTCTCAACAGAGAGGCGCACCGTGACCTTTTATGGCCTCGTATGGTGAGTGGGCATTTGCAGGGACGTATATTATATATGTTGTGCCAAATGATACAACCCAAACGTGTTTTGGAGTTAGGGACTTTTGCCGGATATTCTGCTTTGTGCATGGCTGAGGCATTGCCCGAAGACGGCGAAATACATACTATAGAAGTGAATGATGAGATAGAGGAGTTCGCACAAGGCTTTTTTGATCTGTCAGAGCACGGGCATAAAGTGAAATTGCATATAGGGGATGCTCTGGAGATTATTCCGACGTTGGATGATGTGTTTGATCTGGTATTTATAGATGCCAATAAGCGTCATTACGAAGACTATTATAATAGTGTGTTTGAAAAAATTCGCTCCGGTGGCTACCTAATAGCGGATAATATTCTGTGGGATGGTAAGGTAGTAGAAAAGGTGGAAGCTAAAGATAAACAGACACAGGGTATTTTGGCTTATAATGATTTAGTGCAAAATGATGCTAGGGTGGAAGTTGTGATTTTTCCGATCCGTGATGGCATGAGTGTGGCGCGAAAAAAGTGACGCTGTAGCTAAGCTTAGCAATTTTAAATGAGGGATTTAAGTTGGAGGTAGGAGGTGAGAAATTTTAAGTTTCTATTGTTTTAGTCCTTGAGGATAAAAAGCGTAATCATTTATTTCTTTCTGATTACACCTTACCGGGGAGGCTAAGGTAGAAGGTAGAGCCAACTCCTTTTTTTGACTCCACGGAAATATGTCCATTAAGTAATCTGGCATTTTCTTGCGAGATGGAAAGTCCTAAGCCCAAGCCGCCATATTTCAGTGATATGTCTTTTTCTTCCTGTTCGAATCGGTTGAAGACAGTTGTTAGGTTTTCTTTAGAGATGCCGACACCTGAATCTTCCACAAAGAATTTAATTTTATCAGCAACAGGGGTGTAACCGAATTTTACAAAACCTTCGTTGGTAAACTTAAAAGCATTACTCAGTAGGTTGTTTAAGATATTATATAGTTTGGTCTTATCTGTCTTTATCAGGCGTTCTTTGTCAATATCTTTTATGGCTAATTCAAAATTAAAATTCTGACTTTTAGGGTTGGTCTTAAATACTGAATATAGCTCTTTTATCAGAGTATTGATGCAGAATACTTCATAATGAACAGTGGTTTGTTTGGTATCGAGTTTAGAGATTTCCAGGATGTCATCGATAATTTGCAGAAGTTGTTGACTGCTTCTTTTGACGATCTCTGCATACTTAATTCTACGCTCTTTAGAGAGTTCTTCGTTTGCAAGAAATGCTGAAAAACCCATTATCCCATTCATTGGTGTGCGTACTTCGTGCGACATGTTATGAATGAATTCTGATTTTAATTTATTTGATTCTTCTGCTTTTTCTTTAGCAATAATGAGTTCATCAAGCATCTTTTGTTTTTCGCTAATATCTTCACTAGCTGAAACGAATTGTACGATTTTGTTTTGTGTATCCAAAATTGGCGAAATGGCGTTGCTGACATGGTAGAGCTTTCCGGATTTGCTTTTGTTGACAAGTTCGCCATGCCAATTTTTTCCGGCAAGGAGTGTCTCCCACATATTCTTATAGAGTTCTTGTGGATGGACGCCTGATTTTAAGATACGTGGTGTTTTTCCTGCCACATCGTCTAAGGAATAACCGGATATCTTAGAAAAAGCCGGATTGATATATTCTATTATCCCATCTTTGTTAGTAATGACGATAGCTGTGGGGTTTTGTTCTACTGCCCGGCTTAGCTGTCTTGATTGGCGTTCGAATTCTTTTTTTTCAGCAATGTCGTGTATCAAGGCCAGAATGTAGTTTTTTCCTGCTATTGGTACCATACTTGAGTAGACTTCTACATCTACTATACGGTCATCGGCAGTTTTATGTTTGGCTTCAAATCGTATTTTATCAGTAGAAATAACAAGAGACATTCTTTCGCTAATTGTTTTCTCATTTGAAATGTCTATATCGTAAATGCGTAGCTTTTTCAGTTCGTTGATACTCCATCTATAATAATCTGATGCTGCTTGATTACTTTCAATAATGTTTCCATTATCAGGGTCAACGATCAATTTAATAGCACTGTGATTGTAGAAAAGCGCCTTGAATCTATTTCTTTCTTCGCTAACAGCTTTTTGGCTTAATTTAAGGTTTTGATTCAGATTGCTGACTTCTTTGTTCTGTTCCCGCAATGCTTGTTCTGTAGATTTTCGTTTGCGTATGTTGAGCGATAAAAAAGCAATTAGAAAAACCAGTGTAGAGAAAATGAAGAGTGTAAAAATTAATAACTTAAAATGTGTTTTGAGAAAAGACTGGGGTCGGTTAATGATGATCGAATTATCCGGAAGTTGTTTTAGTGATATGTCATGTTTTGTCAGTTGTTTATAGTCAAACATATACGCATTTGGACTGTCATTGATAACTTTTAACGAAGAGACATCTGTGCCGTTAAGAAGCTTCTGTACGATGCTTGCTGCAGTTTGTCCCTGCTTGTATTGTGATATTAGTTTTCCGCCCAGGATGCCTTCGCCCAGCCCGTGTTCCCACAAGTGAAATACGGGAGCATCGGTATTGTTGCAGATAATATTTAATGATGTTTTAAAGTCATAATGTTGATATAGGGCATCTTGTAAGGCAGAAAGAAGTAGGACGGGAGCGTGTGGAGGAATATTTTGTACTTGTTTCGTGAATTCTGAAAGTGACTCACATTGTCCCATATCGATAAGTTCAAAAGATATATGGGGATAGTCTTTTTGTATAAGTTGAAATGAGCGTGTCGATTGTAGTCCTGATGTGGTATTGTCCGAAATAGCGAAAACCTTGCTCTGTTTAGGCTGTAAATGTAGCATGAGGTCGATGGTTTCTTTAAGAGAAACAGCCTCGATCACGCCGGTAACGTATGGCTGGTGATCTTGTGCAAGGGCCAATGGAATATTGTTAACGCCCATAAATACCAGTGGAGTATTGCTGAAAAGCATGGGGTGCTCAAGGCAGAAGTTGAAAGCATTGTCGTCTGCTGCAATGATGGCATCATATTTTTCTGTGTATTCTAACTTGTGCTCAAGGAATTCGAAAAAAAGACGCTGCGATGTGGTGTCAGTGAAACGTTTGCTATCCATAAACTCAACATCAATTGCTATATCAGGAGAGTCTAGAACAGACTTAAGACCATCAATCTGTTTGAAAAATGTAGGGAATCGTGAATTGTAAGAGCTGATAAATAACATCTGTTTTTTATCCTGTGCTATCAGCAGCGTAGAGAACATTAAAACCAACAGCGTTATAACTTTTCTTACTTTCATTGTTCCAAATATACTACAAAAATCATTCTATGGCTTGTTTTGTTTGTTTTTAAGGATTAAAATGAAGAAAAACTCATTATATTTTTAATTCCCGTCGAGGAAATAATCATTAAATCCAAGGAAATAAAGGATACCATCGAGCCCTATAGTCGAGATGGATTGTTGTGCGTTTTCTTTAACTATCGGTTTAGCGTGGAAGGCAATACCCAGACCAGCCAGATTGAGCATTGGTAGATCGTTAGCACCATCACCTACAGCTATTACTTGATTGATGTGCAGGTTTTCTACCTGTGTGAGCAGTTGTAGTAGCTCAGCTTTACGTTTGCCGTCTACTATATCACCTACATGTTTGCCGGTGAGTTTTTCGTTTTTAATCTCCAGTTCGTTGGCATATACGTAGTCAACACCCAGTTTGTTTTTTAAGTAATTGCCAAAATAAGTAAAACCACCGGAGAGAATGGCTGTTTTGTAGCCAAAGGATCTAAGCGTTGAGATCAAACGTTCGGCGCCGTCAGTAATAGGTAAGTTTTGGGCAATATCTTCCATTATGTTTACATCCAATCCTTTAAGTAGGGCAATGCGCTGTTTGAAACTTTCGTTGAAATCTATCTCGCCCCGCATGGCTTGTTCGGTGATGGCGCTTACCTGATCGCCTACACCGTGGCGGCGGGCCAGTTCGTCAATTACCTCGGTTTGTATCAGGGTGCTATCCATATCGAAACAAACTAAACGACGGTTACGACGATACATATTATCTTCCTGGAAACCAATGTCTATGCCAAGATTGCGTGAGATGTCAATAAACTTCATCTGAAGTGCCGCTTTGTCTTTTACCGTGCCTCGTATAGACATTTGTACTGAGGAACGAAGTGGGTTATTGGTCTGATTGATAGGTACACGACCCGTCAGACGCGTGATGTTATCGATGTTAAGGCCTTCTTCGGTAAATACTTTGGTAACTGTAGCTATTTGGGCTGCCGTTAGTTTTTTGCCTAATACCGTTACGATATAGCGATTTTTCCCTTGTTGATTAACCCACTTTTCATATTCTTCCGGAGAGATAGGTTTGAATTTGGCCTGTAAGCCCATTGAGTAGGCTGCAAACAAGAGATCTTTTAGGATAGGGCCGGCTTCGTCTCCTTTACTTACTTCGAAAAGAATGCCCAAGGATAAGGTGTCGTGAATATCTGCTTGGCCGATGTCTAAAATGTTGGCGTTATATTCAGAAAGAATAGCAGTAACATTGGCGGTGATTCCAGGTTTATCTTCGCCCGATATTTGTAATAGAATGATCTCGTGTTGCTCTGACATAATATGGTTTCGAAATAGAATTTCTACTTTAGTTCTTAAGATTTTTGCAAAAATAGCTAAATGCTATTATTTGTAGTCTATACAATAGCTTATAATTTATCAAATTTTGGCGCAGCGACCCAATTTAATCGGTTTTGCCTGTTGATATGTTTTGTGTCAAATTGTTGATTCGTGAATATGTTTTTTTGACGGTCTTTTTTACTGATGCGGTTTGGCTGTTTTTATTTAAGATGCTATTCCTCTGGGTATTCTTGCACCATTAGGTCAAAGCACGTACGGGAGTGATGTGATAATTTTTTGATAGGTTTAGTCCTCAATTATAGAGTGCTTTACATTGACAAGGCTTGTAATGAATGAGGCATATTGATATTAGCTGATAAACAATACAAAACCCAGTTTTAAGAAGGTCATTAATTCTGTCGGAATGTTACTTGTTTGTGACAATCTTTTTTGAGGGGGTGGTTTTAGTGTTTAGTGGTGATGTTTTTTTGGGAGAGATGGATGTTGCTTTTGTGGAGTTTTTTACTGTAAAGGATGGATAGGGCGAGAATGTTGATGAATAACGCTACAAAGGTGTTATTTTTGCCCCTCAAAATAACAAATGACCAATGAATATCAATTTCAAAGTAGATCAAGAGAAATGTACCAACTGTAAAAAGTGTGTGACGGACTGTCCGGTACTGATCATCAACGGAAAAACTGAATTTCCGGAAATAAAAGAAGGTAAGGAGCAGAACTGTCTGAAGTGTCAGCACTGTTTGGCTGTTTGTCCTGAAGGAGCTATTTCAATCTGGGGAAAATCGCCTGAGAATAGTATCGGCAATACCGCATTGACAGCTAATACTACAGAGCTGGCTAACCTGATGAAGCTGCGCCGCTCTACACGCCGTTTTGCCAAGGTAGAATTGAAAAAAGAACTGATTCACGACCTCTTGGTAAAGGCATCTTATGCCCCAACGGCTAAGAACGAAAATGCGGTACAAATGACCGTGGTAGATACTAAGGAGCAGATGCTGAAATTGCGTGAGTTGACTTATGAGGGCATCAAGAAAGTAAAAGAGGCTGGTGAATTGAAAGATGAGCATCAGCATTTCGGTAATTTTCAAAAGCTATGGGAAGAAAAGAAAATCGATGTTCTTTTTCGTAATGCACCGCACATCCTGATTGTGTCGAACCCTAAAAGCGGCACGTTGCCGGTGGTAGATGCGACTATTACTTTGACCTATTTTGATCTATTGGCTAATAGTCAGGGTATTGCTACCTTGTGGGATGGTTTTGCTACCACTGTGGTGGACGAAGTCGCTCCTGCGTTGCAGGCCCAATTCGGTATTCCTGAAGATCACGAAGTGGTAATGGTTCTGGCTTTTGGTAAGCCGGGGGTGAAATATGCTCGCGCCATCCAGAATGAAACGCCTAATATTAAGGTGATAGATTTATAGTAGATTTTAGATAACAATTTACGACTATCCGGTAGTGAGTACAAGCATCATAAGAATATCGGATTCACAATTTACGACTAAAACAAACAACGGAAAAAACTGAAGAAGCGGAAATTTAAAGTTCGCAAAGCGAACTTTTTCTGTTCTTTCCGTTTTTTCCGTTGTTAAAAAGTTTAAGTCTTTTTTTTAATTGTTATTATTGCAATAATAGTTACTTGTGGCACACTACCGTATACTCATTTTACAATTAATACAAAAGTGCCCGTTCGTAATTGAGCGGGCACTTTGGGTTTATTGTAACTGTAGTGTTTTTATACGTATATTGATGTCTGAACTACTGCTTGTTCCGGGCTGACCACCACCACCGGGGCCTCCGCCTTGCATTTCTCCGCCGCCCGACATACCACCGCCGCCCGACATACCACCGCCGCCACCGCGCATTCCTCCACTTGGACCACCCCCCATGCCGCTATGCTCACCACCCATATCCGAAGGGCCTCCGCCACTCATACCCATAGATGCCTTGCCAGATTCCGCATTGCTTTGCTCTGTTATTTTACTTTGCAGTCTGAGACTTATGGTTTTATTTGCTGCATATTTTAGTCCTATTTGCTCAAAGGGAACTTTGAGGGTATAAAGTATGGCGCCATCATCATTTACTTTCATTTCTCCCCAAACGTTTTCGCGGCTAAGGGTGGATGCAAAAAAGATGGACGGCTTATCCGGGAAATTCATCAATTCTATGGTGGATAGTTTGCTGAGTTTTTGTTTCATCGTTTGCCCCCTGTCTTGTCTTTGATTCATAGCGGGGCGTTCCCTTGATTCTTCCCTGTCGCTTACAGGTAAAGGATATTTAATGCCCATTTCGCATTTTCCTTTGGCATTGGTATCCAGCCAGATGGTGAGACCTGCCATCATCAGTTGACGTTGTGCGTTCTGACTCACGAATTTTGCATGGACGTAGAGGTTATTGCTATCGTTGCTCAGGATGTAGAAAAGTTGTGAGCCTTTGTCGTATTTATAATCCAAAATGTAGATGCTGTCGGGGGTGGCATAATGGGGTTTTTCCCAAGTGGCTTTGACGACTTTTTTGGCGTTGCAGAGGCTGAAGACTGATAAGAGTATCAGTGTGATTTTTATTTTTTGCATAGCGAAGAATTTTTCTCCGAAATTAGACGCCATGCATAGTGGCTGCAATTTTTTTATACGAAAACGGTATTTTTATATACTAACAGGCGCTTTGTTGGGTTTACGTTCCACAAAAGGTCTTATAGCCGGAATCAAATTCAGGTAGTGGAGGCTGAATAAATGCGTTGTCCAAGGTGTCGTTGGAGTAGGGATTTTGTACTCTTTCCAATAGGGCGTTAAATAATTCGACCTTGCTTTCTTGAGTGATTTCTTTAAGGGCTTTTTCCACCAAATGATTTCTTAAGATATAAACCGGGTTGTTTTGCTGCATAAGTCCGGGTGACGGGCTGCTTTTTTGCCAATCATCCAGCCAGGTTTTTACGTCAGTATTTTCAAAGCAAGGATTAAGCTTTTGTTCCGGGTACATCAGTTGTATGTAGGTGTTGGTAAAATCCGCTTTGTGCTTTTCCATCAGTTTCAAAAGGTCTTCACTGAGTTTTAGATTTTGCTCATTTGTTTCAGCTAAGCCCAGTTTAGCGAGTAGCATCTTTTGATGTTTTTCACTAAAGATATCCTGAAAAGTATTTAGTACTTCAAGCGCCTTTTCTTTGGCCTTATCCGTGTTGGTGTCAATATGAGCTAGAAGCGTTTCTGCAAAACGAGTCAGGTTCCAAAGTCCAATGCCGGCTTGTTGATTGTATGCATAGCGCCCGTTTACATCGATGGAGCTAAAGACCGATTCTGGTTTGTAGTTGTTCATAAAAGCGCAAGGACCATAATCGATCGTTTCGCCCGAGAGCAACATATTGTCGGTATTCATCACACCGTGAATAAAGCCCACGCGCATCCAATTAACAATCAGGTCAATTTGTTTTTCCATCACAGCCTGTAACAGAGCTAATGGCGGGTTTTCTTTTTCAGTCAGAACGGGATAATGTCGCTTAATCGTATAGTTGATAAGCTGTTCCTGTGTTTCTTTTGAGCAAAAATATTGAGCATACTGAAAAGTGCCAACACGGATATGACTACTGGCAACGCGGGTAAGAATACCCCCCTCCTGAAC
The DNA here is from genome assembly GCA_002408065.1 of Bacteroidales bacterium UBA5342. GTDB lineage: Bacteria > Bacteroidota > Bacteroidia > Bacteroidales > UBA5342 > UBA5342. Next base: position 10,369 of record DHQI01000049.1, on the reverse strand, counting down.
CGTTTCGCGGTAGACAGCATCGCCTGTAGCCACCACGGCTAAACTGCGTGTGGTGGGAATATTTAGTGCGTGCATCGCTTCGCTAAACAAATATTCGCGTAGCATAGAGCTAAGTGTCCCCTTGCCATCACCCCGCCGTGAGTAGGGTGTTTGGCCTGAGCCTTTTAGTTGAATATCGAAACGCTGAGCGGAAGGTGTGATTTGTTCGCCCAGAAGCATGGTTCTCCCGTCACCAAGATTGGTGAAATGCCCAAACTGATGCCCGCTGTAGGCTTGGGCTATATTGGCGGCACCTTCCGGTATTTCCTTGCCGGAGAATAGTTGAGTCAGAGCAGCGGAATCTTCTGAAGGGATGCCCAGTTCCTCAGCTAATGCATTGTTGTAGATGACCAATTGCGGATTGGAGGCTTTTGCTGCTTTTACCTCAGAGTAGAGTTCTTCGGGTAGAGTGGTATATGTATTATCAAAATTGAATTTCATCGTTGGCATATTGGGATACAAACAAATGAAATTGGAAAGTGTTTAGTTTTTTTTGGGGTGTGGGCGTTTTTAGGTGTTAATATACGGGGGATGTTTCGGCTATGCTCGGCAACCTTTTCTCCCCACTTAGTGAAACGTTTTGATGAAAATTCACGTGAGATTATTATGATGTTATCATTAGCAATGGGTTTTAACCGCTTGTTTAACGCGGTATAACGTAGAAAATGGCTTAATCCTTGTTATTTAAATACCCATAAGCCATTCCCACAAAGAAACCTCCACCAACAATATTACCCAGAGTGGCAGGAATGAGATTTTTTATGATAAAGGTTCCCCAAGTAATGTCGGCACCTTCGAATATAGCCAGAGGGATAAAATACATATTGGCGATGCTGTGCTCAAAACCAAAGGTGACGAAAGCCATTACGGGCCACCATAGGGCTATGATTTTGCTGTTTACATCTTTTGCTGCCATTCCTAACCATAGGGCAAGGCACACCAGCCAGTTGGCTCCAATGCCTTTGAGAAAGGTTTCACCGAACGAATGGCTTGTTTTGCCAATGGCAATATTGTGAACAGCATCGATAAAAGGTTCTTTGTGAACAATGTGCGTCAGGTGTGTGATGAAATAGGCTACAAATACTGCGCCGATGAAGTTGCCTGAATAGACCCAAAACCAATTGCGAAACATCGCTATAGGTTTTTGTTTTTTACTTAATAGGTTAGGGAGGAAATAGGCGGTGTTACCAGTAAATAATTCAGCACCTGCAATGACTACCAGAATGAGGCCTAAGGGGAAAGCTGCACCAAAGAAAAACTTAGTGAGCCCCGGATTTTCAGCAGCTATACCTGGTGATCCACCGCCAATGATAATGGCTAGCAGTCCTCCAAAAGCAATGTATGCTCCAGCTAAAAATGCTAAAGTTAGGGTCTTGGTGTTGCTGTAATTCTCTTTTTTGAAAGCCAACTCTGATGCGGCTTTTATGACTTGGTTTGGATTGTTCATTTTAAATGAAAAATGGAGAATGAAAAATTAAAAACTAAAAGTGGAGAATTAAAAATGATGTGTAGGAGACTTGAAAGATACAGGGGGTATTTTAAAATCCGGAATCTTGAATTCTGAATGATTTTAATTAACCTTTACATTGTCAAAATACAGAGACAAGATATTGCGTGCTTTTTTTATTTGTTCCTCGGTGTTTTCAGGTACGTCAGCCAGTTTGTATTCCCAGCCCAGTTCTTTCCATTTGTGTACACCAAGTTTATGATAAGGCAGGAGCTCTACTTTCTCAATGGTTTTGTAGTCTTTGAAGTGTTGTCCCAACTCGTGAAGATATTCTTCCTGATCGCTCCAGCCTGGGACCAGTACATAGCGCAGCCACATTGGTTTACCACTTTGTTCGCGATATTCTGCAAATTTCAGCGTGTTAGCGTTTGTGACTCCAGTCAGTTTGCGGTGCCATTCATCATTCATGTGTTTAATGTCCAACATTACAAGGTCGGCATATTCGTCCAGCAAGATTTTTGTATTGCTGTTCAATACACGGCCGTTGGTATCTACATTGGTATGTATACCTTCTTTCTTTAGGGCTTTAAAAAGCGGTAATAATTGTTTGCTCTGAATCAGGGGTTCGCCGCCTGAAACAGTAACGCCACCTTCTTGTCCATAATAACTTTTCATACTTACAGCACGGCGCAGCAGGTGTTCCATTTTATAGAACAATCCGCCATCAAAAGGGATCGTGTCCGGATTGTGACAATATAGACACTTGAATTTACACCCTTGCAGGAAGATGACCATGCGTATGCCGGGGCCATCGTGGGTACCAAATGATTCTATGGAGTGAACGCGTAAATCTTGTTGCATAAGCAATGAAAAATTAAAAATGCAAAGTGAAAAATGATTCAAGATTCTGAATTCAAGATTCAAAATTGGAGTTCAAATTTAAGAGAAAATGATTCTGGTTTAAAATGACAAAAGACATCAGACTTTGCAGTAAGGTATAATGTTCGGCAAATGTCTGATGCCTGTTAGTCTAAAAGTCATTAGTTTTAAAATTACATTCTATCGTGGAACGAACGTGAAAGTACTTCCTGTTGCTGTTCGCGTGATAAGCGTGTGAAATTCACTGCATAACCGGATACGCGAATGGTCAGTTGCGGATATTCTTCCGGGTGTTCCATAGCATCCATTAGCATCTCACGGTTCAGTACGTTGACGTTAAGGTGGTGAGCACCGCGGCCAAAGTAACCGTCGAGAGTGGCTACCAGGTTGTTAACGCGGTCTTCATCCGTTGCGCCTAATGACTTGGGTACAATGCTGAAGGTGTTAGAAACGCCATCCTGAGAATCTTTGTAGCTGATTTTTGCTACTGAGTTAAGAGAAGCTAAAGCACCGTGTGTATCGCGTCCGTGCATAGGATTGGCACCTGGCGCAAAAGGGATACCAGCTTCGCGACCGTCTGGGGTAGCGCCGGTTTTCTTGCCATATACTACATTAGAAGTAATGGTCAGTACCGAAAGTGAAGGTTGAGCATCTTTATAAACAGGAAGTTTGTCTAGTTCTTGATTGAAGTGTTCAACAACATCGCGGGCGATGAAGTCTACACGGTCGTCATCGTTACCATATTTTGGGAAGTCGCCTTCTATCTTAAAATCAACAGCCAAACCTATGTCGTTACGTACAGGTTTTACTTTTGCAAATTTAATGGCTGAAAGTGAGTCGGCTACGATGGAAAGACCAGCGATACCATAGGCAATATTGATGTATGGGTTAGTGTCGATCAAGGCCATCTGCGCTTTCTCGTAGTAGTATTTATCGTGCATGTAGTGGATGATGTTCATCGACTCGTTGTATACACGTGCGACCTCTTTCATTGCTATTTTGAAATACTCTACTACTTTGTCGTAATCCAGATACTCCTCTTCGTAGACAGGTATTCCATCCACCATTTTTTTACCGCTTAACTCACAGTGACCAGCGTTGATAGCCAATAGTAAGGTTTTAGCTAAGTTGGTACGTGCACCAAAGAACTGGATGTGTTTACCTAACTCTTGGAAAGATACGCAACAAGCTATACCATAGTCGTCTGAGTTGCGGTTTTGACGCATCAAATCGTCATTTTCGTATTGAATAGAAGATGTGTCAATAGATACCTGAGAGCAGAATTCTTTGAAACCGCGAGGTAATTTGTCAGACCATAGGATGGTGATGTTGGGTTCTGGTGATGGGCCCAGGTTGTAAAGCGTCTGGAGCACACGGAAAGAGGTCTTGGTTACCTTAGTACGTCCATCAGCAAGCATACCGCCGATGGATTCGGTTACCCAAGTAGGATCACCGGCAAAAATTTGCTCGTAAGCTTCCATACGAAGGTGGCGCACCATGCGCAGTTTCATCACAAACTGGTCGATGTATTCCTGAGCTTCAGCTTCGGTGATTTTCCCTTCGGTCAAATCTTTTTCGATATAAATATCAAGGAATGAAGAGACAGAACCTAGTGACATAGCTGCACCATCCTGATCCTGAACAGCTGAAAGGTAAGCCATGTAAGTCCACTGTACCGCTTCACGCGCATTTTCTGCGGCACGGTTGAGTTCCAGTCCGTATTTATTTCCTAATTTAATAATGTCACCAAGGGCGCGTATTTGTTCCGCCACTTCTTCGCGCAAGCGAATCGTAGCATCCGTCATAGGACCGGTAATATTCTCCAAGTCCGCTTTTTTAGCTTCGATAAGGCGGTCTGCTCCGTACAGTGCTAAACGGCGGTAGTCACCAATGATACGGCCGCGGGCATAGTTGTCTGGTAATCCTGTCAGGAAGCCAAGAGAACGAAATTTGCGTATCTCAGCAGTATATGCATCAAAAACGCCATCGTTGTGGGTTTTTACATATTGCGAAAAGGCATTATCCACTAATGGGTCGATTTCTACTCCATGTTCGCTCATCGCTTTTTTAACCACGTTGTAGCCACCGTAAGGTTTCATGGCTCGTTTTAGGAGCATGTCTGTTTGCAGACCAACGATTACTTCATCTTCTTTATTGATGTAGCCAGCATCAAATGCCGCAACTCTGGAAACGATTTTGTTGTCGATGGCACGTACTCCGTTGTTTTCGCGCTCTTCTTTCATCGCTTCCTTACACAATTCCCACAGGCGCTGGGTGCGCTCACTTGGTCCTTGCAGGAAAGAGGCATCACCTTCGTAAGGGCTAATGTTTTTTAACACAAAGCTTCTAACGTCTATCTTGTTGGATAGCTCTTCCATTGAAAAGTTTACTTGGGTCATTTCTTGGGTTTTTTATAATGATTACAATTTCTTTTCTGTAATGAGGCCGCAAAAGTACTGCTTTTATCTGAGATTAGCACTATACTGTCATCCTTAAAAATAATGATTTGTCAACTCCAATTTACAAAAAGCTGATTTGTGGTTTATTATTTGTTTGATTTGATTATTTACTGATTTTGAGTAAAACTTTCCTTTTCTTTTTGTTTTTTTTATGGTTTTAAAGTGCAGAAAAATAGGTTTTAAGATTTGGTTTCTTGTTTTTTTATTTCCTTATGGTTTTGGTTTTATAATGAAATATTATTCATTTAATATGAGGCATAGGTTTTTGAATAATTGCTATAATGCAATGTGGGGATTGCAAAACTTGATATTTTCATCTTAGGTGTTTTTTAAAAAATTGTGTCATTTCTAAAGAAAGAAAACGTCTGCAAATGTTAGCATAATCTTATGCCATTTTAGTAGGAGTAGCAGAAGTATGTTAGTTTGTTATCCTTGTAGACAACAGTTGTTAAGTATAATTATTCTTTGTTATGCTCAAAATTTCATATCAAACGACTTAAATTTCATATTCGTTTTTTCTTTAGCACTCTACTTTTGCCGCTGTTAATAATTGGGGATATTCAACCAATACTTCCCGAAAGCCAATCTGACATCCTTAATACTGGTTATGTTGGTTTTACCAGTTAGGATGCAGATTTGGCCCTCATCAAAATATAAATAATGATAAGAAAAATCACCTTAGTAGTCGTTGCTTTAATAATGTCGTTTTATGTTTGTGCGGAACAAGACGGAGCAGTGAGAGCCCGAATCCTGATTGATACTGAAAAAGGCCATGCCTTAGAAGAAGGCTGTAGCGGTTTTAATGTGCGCATAGCCGATAAAGCATGGAGTTATGATCATCCTGATTTTCGAGAGGCTGTGCATGGGCTACAACCGGGATGGTTGCGTTATTTCTCGGGCACTATGGGGGATGCTTTTAATAGTGCTACAGGGTTGTATGATAAAGATTATACCCTTATGTTCGATCATCGAAAACAATACGACAAAGGCTATCTATACACTGATATGAAAGGCCCTCACCGCATCATTGATTTGTACGAACTGTTGGGCGAAGTTGGAGGAAAACTGGTGGTGACGGTCAATGGATTTTCTGAAACACCTCAAATAGCCGGTGAGCTAGCCCGTTTTTGTAAAAACAATAATATTGAAGTAGAGGCGTGGCAGTTTTGCAATGAACCTTATTTTTATGTGCCACACCGTAAACGTTACTGGTGGAATGATGGATATGATTATGCCGCTAAGATGAAACCATACGCTGATTCTATACGTGCTGTTTTTCCTGAAGCTAAGTTGGCGCTCAACTGCACATGGGATGGTATCTGGGGTTTCATGAAAGAGATCCATCAATATCAAGAAGAAGAGGGGGCTTATTGGGATGTCTTTTCCAAGCATTCGTATGCCCCGCATGTGGGCGGAAAAGAGTCTTTTGATAAAGCTTATCGTCGTCTTAATACTAAGTTAATAGAAGCTACAAGTCCGGCAGCTATGCAGGAAATCGAAGATTATACCGAAGAAGGTATTCCTATGCTGATAACCGAATTTGGTGTGTGGAACAGCCCTCTCAATGGTATTATGTCTGCCATTTATAACGTCGAATATACCTTGCGTCAGCTCGAACATCCTAATGCTTTTCTGATTGGTTCTCATGAGGTTAGCAATAAGTTTTTGCCAGCTAATAACCGTCGTCAGGAATTGATTGATGCTTATAATTCAGGGAATAAGATAGACACTAAAACACTCAGAACAGGTATTCGGAAAGACGATGAAGGTAAAGCATTAGAAATTCTTCACGAGGCTACAAATAATAGTGTTTACACCTGGAAGACTGAAATAGAAGGTGGAGCAAAAGTACCAGGTTTAAAAGGTGCCGAAGAGGTGGCGTTATACGCCCGCGGTTTCAAAGGTATTAATGGTTATGATTATCTTGCTGTGACTAACCGTTCAGGAAAAGCACATTTATTCGAAATAGAGATAGATGGAAGCTTGTTGGATGTGAGAGCGCAACGTGCTTATATGGCTTCTGATGTGGCGCAGAACAAAAATATTCCGCAACACTTTGATGAGATTATTACGAAGTCTTTGCAGGTGCCACCTTATTCTCTAATGCTTATCAAGTGGAAATCGGAAGATACATATGCTCCTACGCCAACACGCATTTATAAAACAAAATTGACAGAAAAAGGTGTAGAGCTGACATGGTGGAAACGTGAGTTTGCAGATGCTTACAACGTCTATGCAGGAAAAGCACCGTCTGAGCTTGAAAAGGTGAAAAGTATCAAAGGAGCTGACAATACTCACGTAGTGTTATCTGATTTGCCACAGGGCGAAAAATTTTATTTTGCAGTAGAGGCTAAAAATAAACAAGGACTTAGTGGTCTGTCAGCCACCACTTGTTTAAATATTGCATTGCCTCAGGCACCTCAAATCTTTAAAGTGGCTCCGCGTGATACTTCTATCACGGTGATGTGGCGCAGTGTGCCGGATGCTTTGGGGTATAAAGTGATGCTTACGGCTGAGGGTAAGACTCAAAGCTATGATGCGAAGAATGTTTTTGGATACCGGGTGTCTGGTTTGCAGTATGATGTGCCATACACTGTTAGTGTGATAGCCTACAATGGTTTGGGTGAAGGAAGTGCTTCACCTTCTGTCGTGGCTAAGTGTGACCGTCAATTGCCATTGATGCCGCGTAATATCTCAGCGAAACAAACAAAAGAGGGTTTTGTATTTTTGGAATGGGAGGTTAATGATCATAAAAACAAGGATGTGAAATATCGTTTGTTCCGTGGTTTGGAACCTCATAATTTTACGGCCTTAGCTGATGGAATTGTGGGGAACAATTATTTGGATGAAACAGCTGAGAAAGACGTGCATTACTATTATACCGTGAAGTCATACAATGCAGCTGGCGAATGCAACTTTTATCCTAACGTGGCTAGTTTGATAGAGCGTGATAAGGTGGTTAATATTGAGGTGCAATCGATAGAGCGCACTCAAAGAGCTTTTGTGGTGACCGTACGGTTTGACAATATAAAAGCGGATGGTGATGTGTATTATGGCATTACCTATAGTGATGTTTCGTACCTTAATGTAGAAGAAACGGCTCTTAGAACCGATAAGGCTAAGGATGGTCTTTTTGTGGTAGAAATACCGTTCTCGGCATTAAAAGAAGGACGCACTTATGCCATTAAGGGTTTTGTGAATACCAATGGCAGTCCGATTAGTTCTATGCCGCCTTATAATCAGGTGAAGTTTTAGTGTTGATGCATAAAAAAGATGGCTGTCTCGTTCACAAGATAGCCATCTTTTTTATAGCTATCAACTTATCTTATTAAGCGTTGACGGAATTAAATATAAACTATAGAGATTGTCTATATCTAATTCCGGTAACAGGTTTTGTTTATTAATACAATACCTCAGTCGTTAAGCTGGAGTAGGGTTTTAGTAGCATGGCCAGCTTGGCTTTAATGGCATTTACACCACCTTCGATGTTTGATTCTATATTGAGCGGCATTACCGGGTCGTGCAATGACATACGAAGAAGGAACCATCCTTGTTCATCTTCAGCCGTACAGCGTACTCTTATGCCTTCAAAATTGGGTGAAACGACCTCCCAGGTGTCTTCTTGTTTCGCCTTTTCTTCCAGTTCTTTCAGTACTTGTTGTCCGTAGTTTCCAAAATCATCTTCTTGTATCGTAAATCGAAACTCCTGACTTTCCTTAGCTTGCTCCAAGTGAGTGATGAGTTCTGTTAAGTTTTTGCCTTCTGTGTTTAAGCGGGCCATTTCCACCAATAGCTTAGCCACCAGGTAAGCACCATCATCCAGAAAGAAGTTTTCTTTTAGGGCAGCATGTCCTGATGTCTCTATGGCCAACCAGCTTTCTTCGTTGCTCTCATTGAGGCGGATGGATTCATTAATCACATTTTTATACCCACGTTTAAAACGGTGATGCTTTCCTTTAAGGTCTTGTTCTATAAAGCGTGTTAAGCCTTCAGAGGTAATAGAATCGGTAACAATAGTGCTGCCCGGGTGTTCTTTTAAAATCACAGCTGAAATCATAGCAATCAGTGAGTTGCGATTAACGGGGTTGCCTTGGCCATCTACTATGGCAGAGCGGTCTACATCGGTATCAAAGATGACGCCTAAATCAGCTTTTTCGCGTATTACGGCATGGCAGATGGACTGCATAGCTTCTTTGTCTTCCGGGTTAGGCACGTGATTGGGGAAGTTTCCGTCAGGATCCAGAAACTGACTCCCACTGGTGTCAGCACCAAGCTGATTGAGTACTTTAGAGGCAAAGAAGCCACCGGCACCATTACCAGCATCTACTATGATCTTAAGACCTTGCAGGGGCTGTTCGTAATTTTCCTTTATATTAGCTTCTTTTCTTATGTAGGAAACTAAAAAACCTGCATATTCATCAATGAAGTTCCAAGGTTCTACCGGGGCGTCTGTACTTATATCAAAATCGCTGTTCTCAGCAATCGTGAGTATCTCGGTGATATCGCTCTTGTTTAGCCCTCCTTTGTTGGTGAAGAATTTGAAACCGTTACGGTTAAACGGTAGGTGGCTGGCTGTAATCATAACGCCTGCGGTGGTCGCTTTGCCGTCAGCTACAGTAGTCATAAACATGGCTGGTGTAGAAGCTATCCCACAGTCGTATACAGCTGCGCCGGAGGAGGATATCCCAGCTATAAAAGCTTTTTTCAAAGACGGTCCCGAAATACGCGAATCTGTACCCACCGCTACAGAGATAGTTCCTGTTTTGAAAGTCGATTTTAGCCATTTAACAAAAGCTTTTCCCAAGGTTTGAGCTACTTCAGGGTTTAGGTTGACAACTTCGCCTTCAATACCCTCTAAAGCCACTCCACGGATGTCAGATCCGTTTTGCAATTTTTTCCAATTCATCGTTTTTTGATTTGTTTCAGATTAGTTTTGCAAAGTACCAATTTTTATTCGTATTTAAGTATATCTGTTTGCACTAAAAATGTGTTTGTTTTACACAAAGGTCAATATTGTATTGGGAAAGTTCTGCGATAAGATTATTCTTATACTCAATAGTTCAAGTTTGAAACTTGAGATAAAATTAGTTAAAGAACGATTGATGCTACAAAAAGAACGATTGATGCTACAAAA
>DHQI01000049.1:0-191 GCA_002408065.1 Bacteroidales bacterium UBA5342 | reverse complement strand
AAGAACGATTGATGCTACAAAACCTTGTCCTGTCAAAACTCACATAGAATCGTTTGGGAAGCTTCTATGCAAAGTTGATTTTACTACTCAGTTTTTTGTTGCTTTCTTTCTGTTTTTGGTTAAAATTGTGCCAGTCACAGATAATATTCATTTATAGTATAGTCTTAAAATGCCGTTAAAATTTTTTAAAT
>DHQI01000024.1:8617-11205 GCA_002408065.1 Bacteroidales bacterium UBA5342 | reverse complement strand
ATTGAATCATTAGATCATTGAATCATTAGACCATTGAATCATTACTTAATAAGACTCTTACCCGTCATAGCTGCCGGCTGCTCCTCACCTAGAATGGTCAGGATAGAAGGTGCTACGTCAGCCAGGATACCGTCTTCTACTTTGGCATCAGGATTCTGTGTTACATAAACAAAAGGAACCGGGTTTAGTGAGTGAGCTGTATTAGCACTTCCATCAACGTTTACAGCATTGTCAGCATTTCCGTGGTCGGCAATAATGATGACTTCGTAATCGTCGGCAATAGCTGCCTCTACCGATGCACCTACACATTCGTCAACAGCCGTCACCGCTTTTTCGATAGCTTCGTAGATACCAGTATGCCCTACCATATCGCCGTTAGCGTAGTTAAGGCAAACGAAATCATATTTTTGAGTTCCCAAAGCTTCAATAACTTTATCTTTTACCTCGTAAGCGCTCATTTCTGGCTGTAGGTCGTAAGTGGCTACTTTAGGTGAATTAACCAAGATACGGTCTTCGCCTTCGAACTCGCTTTCGCGTCCACCAGAGAAGAAAAAAGTAACGTGAGCAAACTTCTCTGTCTCAGCTATACGCAATTGTTTTTTACCCAATTTAGACACCACTTCGCCAAGCGTTTCTTCCACATTAGCTTTGTCGAAAAGAATATGAAGACCTTCGAAGCTTGAATCGTAAGGTGTCATAGTACAGAAATACAAGGGCAAAGTCTTCATGCCCTCTTCCGGCATATCTTGTTGCGTCAAAACAGTCGTTAGCTCTTTAGGACGATCGTTACGGTAGTTGAAGAAAATAACCGCATCGCCTTCTTCTATTTTTGCATTTTCAGAACATACGATAGGCTCAATGAACTCATCCGTCAGATCCTTATCGTAATAGGCCTGCATAGCAGCAACGGGATTAGCGTTTCGCTCGCCCACACCATTGACCATAGCATCGTAAGCTACTTTGATACGTTCCCAACGCTTATCGCGGTCCATCGCATAAAAACGACCAACGATAGTACCAATATGACCGGTAGTGGCTTCCAAATGAGCCCCTAATTGCTCAATAAAACCTTTACCGCTGCGTGGATCGGTGTCGCGCCCATCCATAAAACAGTGCACATATGTATCGTCGATGCCGTAATCATTAGCAATCTCAGTCAGTTTGAACAAGTGATCCAAAGAACTGTGCACACCACCGTTTGAAACCAAACCTAGAAGGTGAAGCTTTTTGTTGTTCTCTTTGGCATATTTGTATGCTGCAACAATTTCAGGATTTTCTTTGATGCTGTTATCTTCACAGGCTTTATTGATTTTTACCAAATCCTGATACAATACACGACCGGCACCAATATTCAAGTGACCTACCTCAGAGTTCCCCATTTGTCCGGCAGGCAAACCAACGTCTTCGCCAGAAGCCATCAATTTGGAATTAGGATACTTAGCGATAATCTTGTCCCAGTTTGGCGTTGGTGTAGATGCTATCACATCCGACTTGCTACCATCACCGTATCCCCAACCATCGAGGATCATCAAAAATGCTTTTTTACTCATCTTTATATAGTTTTATTATTATTCCTTTTTTGCAGTCTGCAAAAATACAACAATTGGTGAACTAGATTGATAATTCTGTATTCAAAATTCTTAACTTTTATCAATTTCGAATTTTTAATATTCAATAAACCTTTAATTTTGTTTCTTGTTTTATTTTCAAGAACTTTGTAAAAACTAAAACACCTCCTGATATGTCAGCAAAAATCACTACATTATTCACCCTTTTTATTCTTATCACAGGTTCTATTAATGTGTTCGCACAACGTGATTCCGTGATGCTTTCAGGTATTGTATATGACTACGAGAGTCGTGAAGCGCTAAAAAAAGCGACTTTCAAACACAATGGTGAGTTTGTTGATATTTCGCAAGACGGAAAATTTCAACGTTTTGTAAAACCAGGAGACACTCTATCTGTCAGATATTTGGGATATAAAGACTATATTATTGTAGTGCCCAACAACTTGGATCAGGTGTCTTATATTTCAGGTATTTTTCTGAATAAAAATAATATTGAAAATTCAGAAATACTAACCGTACCACGCGAATACAAGGTAGATGCATTAGCTACTTACGACCCTATGCAGCTGCAAGGTATGCTTCAAAACGCCCAACACAACGTAGCTGTGGCAGCCTACCAGGCCACTCAACCCTATGAGTGGGATGTGCACGACAATCAAAAATTCTCGATGACGATGAAGGAAATGGACATTGAGTATAAAAATGCCATCAAACCCACACAGCAGGTGGCCATTTCTGCCAATACAAGTTTACAAAACCCCAAAAGTGATGCTAGAATAAGCGAGTTTGGTAAAAAGGGCTTAGAACGCTTCACCCCTATTTCTCCTGAAGAAGAATATTATATCAAAGCCCTTTTTGAGGCAGGATTACAAGAAGGAGGTCAGTAATACAAGATTTAGAACATAGAAGCTGTTTAAAAATTTACCGCAAAGGCACTAAGACGCTAAGTAAGTGTTATTAATCATCCGCCTATGTATCAAAAGCCTTTGCCATGAATGCAGGGCAAACGCATATGAAATA
>DHQI01000024.1:390-8373 GCA_002408065.1 Bacteroidales bacterium UBA5342 | reverse complement strand
AACAATCTGAAATTAGTTTAATTTCTACTTGTTTTATCCTTTAGGTAGATTGAAATTTGTGTCCTTAGTGATATTTGTGGATTCAAATATTTCACGAATGGACTTTTGGCTAGCCAAAAGTCAAATGCGTCCGCCCTGGCCATGAATGTTTCATGTGTTTATAATTTTATTTTTTTGCCAGATAGCCTGTCCCGAACTTGCTTCGGGAGAACTCTCATAAAATTTCAATCATTCCCTTATGTGTAAAATGAATAATTGAAATTTACATGTTCGTTTCATCTTATTTTCCCCACAACAACTAACGAGCATCCCGCCCCCCCACTCTTACTCAAATCTATAGCAAGGTTTTTATTTTCAAAATAACTAAGTTCCCTAATTAATAATCCGTTATTTTTTTATTTACTTGATTGTTAAATATTTACCAAAACCCCACATTTATTATATACCTCTTAATATCAGTATGGTATTGAAAACAAGGTTCAGCGAAGCTAATCTGGATTTTTTTTGAAAGTTTAACGAAGTGGTACTAATGAATCCTTACTTTTTATCCTAATAAAGTCCATTCTACTACCGCATAACTTAAGCCCCTATTATATTAGTTTTCAACGGATGAGTTGGCGGATATAGTTTGTACCCATCAAAAACATTTTCAACAAAACAACTTTGAACAAAGATTCACCCTAAAAATGCTGATGAGTTGGAATAATGTTATCTCCCTGCCTTAGCTATAATACTTCTTTCTCCAAATCCCTGTTTTATTACAACCATTAAAACAGGATGAAGTGAACATCTCTGTTTATAGTCGTTTTACTCAAATAAAAAAGGAAACAGCCTAGTCAAAAAAAATAGATTATCCACTTGACATTCAGCACTATTAAGCTTACTTTTGACAAAACTAATCTATCCATAAACCAGAACAATTGACGAGCTCACCTGTACATAAAGCGCCGGCATTACTGGCCTGTATCCCTTTTGCAGCAGGTGTTATCCTCTATCAGCATTTAAGCCCCGACGTGGAAACTCTGCTGTTTTTTGCCGGGGTTTCAATGGTTCTTTTGTTCATTTTACAATTTCAAAACACTAAGGGACGCTCACTCCTCAACAGTTTACATCTTTTGCTTTACCTTTTCCTCTTTCTCTCATTAGGTATGCTGCGCTTTGTACAAGAAGATAAGATCAATGATTTTGACGGTAGCATCAAGAGCGAGTTTATAGCTACCGTATGCTCTACACCTATGGAGAAAGAAAACAGCTACCGTGTTGAGCTACAACTAGACTCTACTAATATCAATGCTATACAAACCCCTCTTAACACCAAAATAATTTCATATATTGAAAAATCTGAAGAAGTCAGCCAATTACTACCTGGCGAACGCATTGCATTTAGCACTCTATTGGAAGCTCCTGGTCAGGCTCTAAATCCGGGGGGCTTTGATTACAAGAAGTATCTTCAGCGCAAAGAGGTATTTGCAACGGCATATCTAAGTTCTGAAAACTGGATAAAAATCGAAGGTGAATCATATAATATCAGAATAGCAGCTGCACGGGTTCAAAACTATGTAGTACAACTACTCGGGAATCAAAACTACCAGCAAGAAGAGTTGGCACTAATAGCCGCATTAACCGTAGGCTACAAGCAGATGATTGGCCATGAACAAAGAGCAGCCTATGTCAGCTCAGGAGCCACTCACGTACTGGCAGTAAGCGGCTTGCACACCGGCATTTTATTTCTATTCTTGATGCGTATCTTTAAACCCTTAGGTAGCAGCAAACGGATGCTCGTCATACGGAGTCTCCTCACAGTGCTTTTATTATGGTGCTTCGCTTTTATCACAGGACTCAGTCCTTCTGTTACGCGTGCCACTTTGATGTTTTCTCTGGTATCTTTGGGCCATATAAGCAAACAAAAAAGCAATATTTACAACACCATTTTTCTATCAGCATTCATCCTCTTATTCATCAATCCCCGCCTCATCTACGATCTTGGTTTTCAACTTAGCTACAGTGCTGTACTAGGCATTGTTTCGTTACAGCCGCATTTTTCAAAACTCTTTATCCAGCGCCTGCATTTGCACAAAAAAATAGCGGATTTAATAGCCGTATCCATTGCAGCACAGATAGGAACTGCCCCCATTAGCATTCATGTTTTTCATTGTTTTCCAAGTTATTTTATCCTTACCAATGTATGGATTATTCCATTAGTCGGACTCATTGTTAATGGTGCTATTTTACTCATTTTAGTCTCCCTTAGCGGCCTTCCTTCCGGTTTTATTTCCATACCGCTGGGATGGGCTCTTAAAATCATGAATGAAGGGGTAGAATTTATCAGCCAACTCCCCCAAGCACTTAACACCTCTCTCTATATTGACAATTGGACTATCCTACTTATTTACACAGCTCTTATACTCCTCACATTCGCTCTCTACCGCCATTCCAAACGCTACCTCACCAGTTCTATGATATTAGTAGTAATCATTTTGATATATAATTTTCATGCCATAGAGAGCAACAAAGACACCTGTTTATTCTTTGCGTTCAGCGACCGAAACACATTTAATATAGCAGCACAACAAGGCTTAAGGAGTGACATCATTTACGAAAAGGATAAGCCGTTTCAGTTACCGGATTATTTCACACAACATTACTTGGGTAAAAACACGCTAAACGCGGCCTATCTGGGAGAAAATTACTCGAACAATAACCTTAAGATATATCAAGATTTCATCTTAACGCCACAGGGTTTATACGCCCTATACTCCCCAGAATTAGAGGGTAAATCAGGTCAGGTGGAAGTTGATGCTTTGTTTATGAACAACTATGAACCGGGAAATATCTACAAGCTTTATGAACACATCAAATTTAAGATATTAGTCTTACATCACCGCCCGGAAAAACACCTCAACTATTACAAAAGCTTTTGTGAAAAGAAAGGGATACAACTGCATTTGACATATGAAGACGGGGCTTTTATAGCAGAGCTGTAAACTGAGGCATGAGACGCCTTTGATGAAGGCCTAAGAACTCTAATCTATTCTAACAAATTTTTCTACTACAGAAAAACACTGAGTACTGTACAAACGTTCGAACTGACAAATGGAAGGATCAATATAAAAATATTCAAGCTCTCCCGCTTCATTTAAAACATTTTCGACAGGAACTATTTCTGAAATAAGCTTCAGTGTTTCGTCCTTTTTTTCATTTGAGGTATCAATAAAATAAACCAACAAGGTATCCTCCTTCATCTCAAAAGGAAAAACCTCCCACCCTTTACGCTCCAGTTGTTCACCAGCCATCAGAATCTCACGACAAGATAGCACCAAGAGCTTTCCTTTTTGCTTCAGCACCACTCTTTCATTCTTCAAGTTTTTGCATTCATCATCGGCTAAATTAAAGCATTGACGTGCCACACTCAAGGTATCTCCATTAAGACCTACATAATTGCCAATAAACGCTTTAGGGAATTCATCAAGGACTTTACCATTTAGTGGTTGGGGGGCAGAAAAACGGACTTCAGAACAAGACGAAATCAGGATAATGCTAACGAGTATGTTGAGAAATTGTCTCATAACAGGAGCATTTTTTGGAATTGGTTTAAAACCAAAAGTACACTCTTATTATTAAACAACAAAATAAACACTGCTATTTTTCTTTTCAGCAATATAATTTAGTCCTTTAGAACCATCGTTTTATGCCCCACATGGACTCTATCCACAAACAAATCAAACTGATACTCGCCGGCAAAAAGAAACTGATTTATAACATAATAAATAGTCATATCCACATCCTCGGCCTGATACTCAAAGGGGTTTTTAGCCGAATACTCCAACTCCCCGTCTTCAAAACTAAAAGTACCCTTATCCGCCGAGGTCAAGACTTCGCGCTGTGGCGAGGTAATACGCAGATATACCATTTTATTGCCGACATCGGTAGTGATATTTTTCAGCACGGTAAAGTTTATAACAAAACGTTCCGTTTTGCTCAGCTTTCGCATGGAGCGTCCTTTAATATTTTGCGGCAAAACCTCCAAGTCACGCACTTCTAATTGTGAAGCTATGGCAATGGTTTTACTAAGCTCCTCCTTTTCTTCTTCGAGCTCCATCACCGTTTGTGTAGCAGCCTGATACTGCTCTTTTACATACTTATTTTCTTCTGTCAATTGTTTGTTTACCGTGTTAAGGGAATCAATCTGATACACATAATGTTTCATCACAGTACGCATCGTACTAAGCTCCTTGCGGTATTCGCGTAGTTTGACAGCATTCGTGGCTTTTACGGTTTCCAGTTCGTCAAGAAGCTGTGCTACACGTTGCTGTTCTACATCCAACTGTAAGAGCAAAGAATCATAATTATTATTGACTTGAATAGAGTCATATTCCTCTATCAAAAGGCGGTAATCCTCTTCCAAAGCCAACTGCTCTTCCTGAAAGTAGTCAGTCAATTCCCGGTTGCGCAGGTTTTGCCAAACAAATAGCCCTACAAAAATAGCAGCAGCTACAGCTAATACAACAATTAAAATTGGTGATCTCTTGGTATTATTGGGTTGAACTTCGTTTGTCACGTTTTATAAATTTTTATTGTTTTGCAAAGAAAAGCTTTATCCTTGAAAAATTATTTTGAGAAGCGTCTTTTTCTTAAAATCATTAGCGATAGGGCAAGCATTAGCATCACTATCAAAGGCAGTGCTACGTTTAATACACGGTAAAAATGACGTCGTTCCATCTCTTTTTTATCCAAAAGGCGAAGCTTAAGGCTACGCTGCCGCATAGTAAACCAGCCCTCATCATCGATGAGATAATTGATGGCATTAAGTAAAAAATCACGGTTGCCAAACATCTCCTGATTAGTAGCATAATCATAACCCAAAGGAAGAACCTGCATCTCTTCGCCATAGCCTCGTACCCCGTTACGTATCAAGTCACCATCCGCTATCACAATCATTTTAGTGGGCACGCTTTCCTTTTTTAGTTTTCCGGTATTGTTCAATCCGGGAGGAATACCTCTGTTAGCAAAAGGCGAAGTAAACTGACCTTCGAGTAAAACAGCACATATCTGGCTGCCATTATTAAAATCTGCCGCTTTAAGATTTTTAACAGACTCTCCCAAGTCTATCTCCATAGGCACCTTTACAACACGACTCAAGGCAGAAGAACTCAGAAGAACCGTTTTTTTCACCTTCTCAGACTCCCCCACTAAGTCGATAGTGCTCACAAATTCGGATTTCACATTAGAGCTATTCTTAGTGATTGGATGTCCGGGGTCAGGCATCAACAAAGGGGCATAAAACCAAGGTAAGGACTGGAAACGGGCGGCTTCTCCCGGGCCGGCTACATTTACCGGGTAAAGTGCACACTGCATATCCTGTACCAAGGTAGGATTGATACGCACACCATAGCGAAAAAGCATATCATTCACCTGCAAATCATTGTATATGCCATAATTCGCTTCTGCCTTGGTTAAGCTATCCATCGACATCTGCACACCATCTACCAACCACAACACTTTACCACCTTGCATCAGGTATTGATCCAGAACAAACTTTTCCTCTCGTGTAAACGGCTCCACAGGATTAGCTATTATCACAGCTTCGTATGCATTCAGGATAGAAGCATCCTGAGCAATACGCCCGCGATCTACACTATAATACAAGCTCAGAGCTGTCGTGATATCGTAAGTTTCAGCTTCGCCAAGTTCACCATGACCTTCGAGAAAAGCCACTCTGCGATCTTCGCTATCTGACAAAAGACGTATGGCTTCGGTTAACTTAAATTCCAGACTCTCAATAGACTTATTAAGGTTTTGTTCTCCTGTTTTATTATTCGCATTAACCAAAAGCTTAACGGCACGGCTATGCCCTTTGTACTGCACTACAGCCCAAGGATAAACAGCTTTTTCGCTGCGGTTACCATTGGCATCCTCCTCTATCACATTCATGGGTGTCATGTTCATCTTTTGCAGTTGCAAGCCAAGGTTCTTTTGCTCCTTTTCCGGCAATTTCCCTATTAAAATATGAGAATAAGCTATATGTTTTTTATTAATCGCTTGAAATTGTTTCACCATTCCAAGAGTCGCTTTCTCTAAACGGCGAAATCCGGAATTTACTGAACCATCAAGATAAATAAATATCTGCAGGTCTTCGTTTACCTCTTCTTTCAGAAAGTCTTTAGTAATATCTGAAAGCGTAAAGCGCTTGTCCGACGTCAAATCAACACGCCATGACATTGTACTACTCAGTCCATTGACAACCAAAACGATTGCTAATGCAATTATAATTCTTAATATGTTTTTATTCTTTCCCAAAATATTTTAAAACCCGGTTATCTTTTATATTGCAAAAAGCCTGTTATATACCTCTCACCGTATTCTATACAGTTACTATTAACATCAGCCCCCTACTGCGACATATTCGACAAGCTCAGTGCAGTGCTCAGTCATCGTTTAACGCTCCACCCTCATTTTTGTAAAAAACAAAAAGAGAAAAGTGACACTTAAAAAATAAATTACATCTGAAAGTTCTATAACACCACGGCTCAAACTATCGTAATGTGCCGCTATACCTCCATCCGCTATATATAAAGCTAATTGTCCATTGAAAATCAAAGAAACAAAATCAAGACCCGCATAAATGACATAGCAAGCAAGCAAAGCCAAAAGAAAAGCCACTATCTGATTATCCGTTAACGAAGAGCTATACACCCCAATAGCCAGATATACTGCTGCCAAAAAAACCAAGCCAATATAGGACCCCCAAATAGCTCCACTGTCCACATTACCAGCTGGTGAAGCCATTGCACTTACTGAGTAATAAAACACCAAAGTAGGTAACAATGAGATAAGCACAACAACAAAACCGGCCAGGTATTTTGCCCCCACCACTTGCCAGGATGAGAGTGGCGAAGTCATTAAAAGCTCTATAGTTCCGGAACGGTATTCGTCAGCAAACAAACGCATAGAGATAGCAGGAATCAGAAAAAGATAAAGCCAAGGAGCTAATTCGAACAAACCGTTCAGGTTGGCATAACCAGCAGAAAAGATATTCCAATTACCGGGAATCACCCAAAGAAATAAACCAGTAATGAGCAAAAAAAGACAAGAAATCAGATAACCGGATAGGTTACTGAAATACAGTGATAATTCTTTTCGGATAAGTGCGCCCATAGATGATTTTGGTAATGAAGTGCAAAAATAATAAAATAAGGTTTAGTATTGCAGAGATTCGCAAAGGAGCTGAGATTCGCAGAGAAATATTGCATCAAAGACAAAAAACAGCACTACCATCCCATCATCCTATATACCAGGAACTTAAAATTTCACTCAGCGTATCTCTGCACCTCTGAGTGTCGCAGCGACACAAACTCACTTATAAATCAAAAAGATGGTCGGTCGCTTGTGCAGTTCAGGCATTGATTTTTTCCACTCTTTAGCGGTTTTGGTGACCACAAATTCATTTTCAAGAGTAATATCAGCTGCTACGCAAATACGGGTATGCGGTGCCAGTTGTTTTACCAGAGTCTCCATTAGTTTGTTGTTGCGGTAAGGGGCTTCAATAAAAATTTGCGTTTGGTTTTCGGCATACACCCGACCTTCCAACTGTTTTATACATTTACTTTTTTCGTTAGGTTTAATAGGAAGATAACCAACAAAAGCAAAGTTTTGCCCATTAAAACCGGAAGCCATTAAGGACATCAGGATAGATGATGGACCAACGAGGGGCACTACCTGAATGCCTTTGCGGTGTGCAATAGATACGATGTCGGCACCGGGGTCAGCCACTGCCGGGCAGCCAGCTTCGGACACCAAACCAATGTCCTCTCCTTTTTCGGCAAAACGCAACATTTCGGCTACATTCTTAGCATCGGTGTGCTCGTTCAGCACCTCAATGGTAAGCATATCGATGTCGATGGCTTTATCCACCTTTTTCATAAAACGGCGCGCTGTGCGCAGCTCTTCTACCACAAAATGTTTTAAGCCACGAACGATATCGTC
>DHQI01000024.1:0-152 GCA_002408065.1 Bacteroidales bacterium UBA5342 | reverse complement strand
AGCCACGAACGATATCGTTGTTATAATCCGGAAATGAACGCTCGTGTGGCGAATCGCCTAATGTAGTGGGGATAAGATATAATTTGCCTTTCATAGTGAATGGGTCAATGGGTCAATGAGTCAATGAGTCAATGATAGAATGAGTGAATGAT
>DHQI01000029.1:79145-121004 GCA_002408065.1 Bacteroidales bacterium UBA5342 | reverse complement strand
AGATGGTCTGGGAGATACTGATTTTTCGGAAGGTGCCAGTTGTAAGGGCTCCGATGGGAGTCTTTATTTTGGTGGAGCAAAAGCCATAAGTTATTTTAAACCGGAAGAAATTGAAGAGAGTGAAAGTCGGCCAGCCATTGTAATTACGGATTTTAGAATTCTTAATGAGCCTGTATTAGTAGCCGATAAGCATATTATATCTTCCAGTATTAATGAAGTAGATAATATTGTTCTAGGACATAAGGAAAAGGAGTTTTCTTTTGAGTTCTCGGTACTGGATTATAAAAACCCGGAGAAGAATCATTACGCCTATTGGCTAGAAGGTTACGATGAAGAATGGAATAAGATTGGAAATCGTCGACACATTTCTTTCAATAATTTGGAGTCGGGTAACTATCAACTACACATTAAAGGCACCAACAGTCATGGCGTTTGGAACAGTCAGGTGAAAACCATTCAAATAAAAGTGTTGCCGCCACCTTGGAAAACCTGGTATGCCATACTCATATATGTTTTAGTAGTCGTTGGGATTGTCATTTTAATCACTTGGGTCAGTATACATCAGGAACGCTTGCATCACGCTGTCAAGGTAGAAAAGATGAACCGTAATCAAGAGAAGGAGATGAACGAATACAAATTCCGTTTTTTTACCAATATTTCTCACGAATTACGCACGCCTTTAACCCTGATTTTGGGACCTGTAAAAGAACTAACTCAAACGGATTACTCTACCGCTCCTAAAAACTATCTGACCGATAAATTAGAGCTGATACACCACAATACCAACAGGCTTTACAGCTTGGTTAACCAGCTTCTGGAATTTAGAAAAGTAGAAGCCGGTAAGCTTGTTTTACAAATTGGTGAATATAGCTTGAAAGCCTTTGTTAAGGAAATCGCTAATAATTATAAAGGGTTAGCTGCCTCGCAAAATATTACATTTACTATTGATAAGCATACGTCTACGAAAGTGTTTTTTGATAAGGAGCGCTTAAGCGTGGTACTTAATAATCTTTTGTCCAATGCTTTTAAGTATGTAGATGCTGAGGGGCTTGTAAGTGTAGAAATAGAAGAGCAGGTCCAAGAGGTAATAATTAAGGTGAATAACAGTGGTAGTGGCATTAGTGCTGAAGATCAAAAGCATTTGTTTGATCGTTTCTATCAGGCCGGTAATCACCAGCACATGGGGAGTTCGGGCATTGGTTTAGCTTTAGCTAGAAACTACATAGCTTTACATCAAGGTGAGATACTAGTAAACAGTGTACCTGGTGGTTTAACCACATTTTCTATTGTTTTAAAAAAGGGAAAAGACCATTTCGGTGATGTTGTTTTTGTTGATGATAAGCATCAAACTGAAATTGCTGATGAAGAAGTGGTAAAAGAACTGAATCAGCCGGTTAGAACACGCAGTATAAACACAAAAGCCAAAGGAACTACTGTGTTGGTAGTAGAAGATAATAAAGATGTCCAGCTGTATTTGTCTGACCTTTTATCAAACTATTTTAACGTGATTACGGCTAATAATGGTTTAGAAGGCTACAAAGAAGCACTTCAGCATATTCCAAAGCTTATTATCTCTGACGTGATGATGCCGCAGATGGATGGTTTTGAATTGTGTGAGAAGGTAAAAAGCCACGATAAATTGCTGCAGGTGCCGGTGATGCTATTGACGGCTAAAAATACAGATCGTGATACTTTGTATGGTACCAAAAAAGGAGCTGATGCCTATTTGACCAAGCCTTTTGAACCTGAATTGCTGATAGAGAAGGCTAAGCAACTTATTGCTAGTCGTGTGATGCTTAGCGAAAAATATGCAAAAAAAGTAATCTTGGAGCCAACGGATAAAGATCTAAATAAGCAGGAAGCAGCTTTTATTGATAAGGTGATAAAGTTGGTTGAAAAACAGATGGATAACCCCAATTTTGATGCAGCCGCCTTAGCTTCTGAAATGGCAATGAGCTCTTCTACGTTTTATCGAAAAATAAAGCAATTGACGCAGATGGCTCCCGGCGTATTTATCCGGTCTATTAAGTTGAAAAGAGCTGAACAATTACTTCGCAAAACAAACCTTTCTGTTTCTGAAATTATTGACGAAATTGGCTATGCCGATTCCAAGAGTTTTAGAAAAAACTTTAAGGAAACATATCAGATGTTACCAACCGAATATCGCAAGAATAATAAAGTGTAAATACCATTTTGTATTTCTAAGCTGAAATAAAATGACTTATTTTGTGAAATTCGCAATGTCTAATTAATTAGGATGTTGCGGCTTTTTTGTGATGTGTAATCCCCCCATATTTGACATTCGTCACCTTCTTGTATTTGCAATAAATACCCACAATTACTGAATGAAAAAAACGTTTCGTATTGCGTCTGATTTTAGATTTTTGTAATCGTGTTTTTTTTAAGGGCTGTTTGCTCTACTTAATCAATAATGAATTACAATAAAACCAAAGCACAAGTATAATGTCAGATCTGATAAATAAAGAAATTGAAGAGAGTATAAAGAAGACCAGAATCTTCAAATACGTTCTGTTGGGAGTATTAACAATAGTTGTTTCAGCATTGCTATTGCTCCTTTTGTAATGTGAATATCCAGAGTCTTTCGCAAGACCATTTATTAACCAATATAATAACCGATAATTTAAATAGTATGAATGAACGAATCATTAATTACATTCTAAAAGCAGCTTTTGTATTAAGCTTATTTGTCTGTACAAGTAGCGCAATGGCTCAATCCGGAATAACAGGTACTGTTACTGACGAGATGAATGAGCCGATTCCGGGAGTTACAGTTCTTGTAAAAGGAGAATCGACAGGAGCCATTACCGATTTAGAGGGTAATTTTTCAGTTTCTGATGTGACTGCGGAAACAGTACTCTCGTTTTCATTTATTGGAATGGAAACACAAGATGTAGTTGTTGGCAACAGAACAGTACTGGCAATAGTCATGAAATCTTCAGGCATCAACCTGGATGAAGTAGTAGCTGTAGGGTATGGGGTACAGAAGAAAACGACCATAACAGGGGCCGTAGGTCAGGTAAAGCAAGAAGAACTTTTGCAACGACCAGTAGCCAATGCCACTGCACTTTTGCAAGGCCAGGTGGCCGGACTGCAAACACGTCAGGCCAGTGGATTGCCTGGTGCTG
Organism: Bacteroidales bacterium UBA5342; assembly: GCA_002408065.1. Classification (GTDB taxonomy): domain Bacteria; phylum Bacteroidota; class Bacteroidia; order Bacteroidales; family UBA5342; genus UBA5342. The sequence continues at coordinate 117,858 of DHQI01000029.1, read as the reverse complement.
ATGGTGCCACTTTGAATATTCGTGGTTATGGAACTAACCCTTTAGTATTGGTCGATGGAATAGAAGCTAATATGTCTGAAATTGACCCTAACGACATTGAGAGTGTAAGTGTATTGAAAGATGCTTCGGCGGCGATCTACGGAGCGCGTGCCGGTAATGGTGTAATATTAGTAACGACTAAGCGTGGTAAAAAAGGAAAAGCTTCGGTGACTTACCACGGTAATGTTTCTTTAACGGCACCTACTTTTTTGCCTTCGCACGTAAGTGCCACAGAGTGGGCTGAATTATTGACTGAAAAAGGTGATGCATTTATCGATTATGCGCCTCAATATTTAGAATACGACGAAGAAAATAAGCAAATAATTAACACCGTGGATGGCTCTGTATATCAGGGCTCCAACTGGAGTGAAGAGATTTATAAAGATTATGCGCTTCAGCAAACTCATAATATTAGTGCCTCGGGTGGGGGTGAAAAAGTAAGTTTCTTTATCTCTGCCGGTTTCCTTGATCAGGAGTCCAACTTTAATTCCGGCGATTATGATTTTTCAAGATATAACATTCGCTCTAATCTTGATGCACAGATCAATGAAAACCTAAAAGTGTCTCTTGATATGAGCTACCGTGCACAGGAATTAGATAAAGCTAATTTTGGGATAGATGATATGTACAACAGTTTGCAAACTGCTAAGCCAGTTTTCCCTGTAATACACGACGCTGATCCTACTAAAGCTTCTTGGTCTGGTTTTATTCAGCGCTCTCCTTATTACCAAACCATAAAAGATTATTCAGGGACTAATAATACGGCGCGCAATACCTTTTTCGGAAGTATGGAACTGGAATATTCCATCCCAGGCATTGAAGGTTTAAGCGCAAAAGCTAAACTGATGTACGAAGAGATCAATGTTCTAAATAAGGTGATAAACAGGCCATTTGATGTGTGGGATTATGATGCATCTGATTTTGATAACGATGGTAGCCTTTGGACTTTGGCTGGTATACAAGGAAAAAACCAAATGAGTGTAAACTACACCAAAATAATGGAAGTAATGCCGGTTATATCCTTGAACTATACCAAAAGCTTTGGCGATCATAACTTGAACGCTATGCTGTTGAGTGAAACCCGCACTTTGAATAATCATAAACTAGGGGCATTTAGAAAAGATCTTATATCCTTCGAAGCACCGTATCTGGATTATGCTTCTATCGAAGAAATGGATAATAACGAAAGCTACACACAAAGTGCACGTTCTAGTGTCGTTGGTCGTATTAACTACGATTATGCCGGTAAATATATGCTGGAATTTTCTTTAAGAGCTGATGCTTCGGCACAATATCCGCCGGAAGGCCGTTGGGGCTACTTCCCGGCTGTTAGTGCCGGATGGCGTGCTTCGGAAGAATCTTTTTTGAAGGATAATTTTGAGGAGATGAACAATTTAAAGCTAAGAGCATCTTATGGTATCTTGGGTAACGATGCTGTTTCTAATTTCGATTATCTGACGGGATATAATATCTCGGAAAATTCATACATCTTTGGTTCCAGTGCGGCGCCTATTATTTCCTCTGCAGGTTTGGCCAATCCGGATATTACCTGGGAGCAAATGACGATGTACAACGCCGGATTAGACGGGATGTGGTACAAGGGTTTAATTGGCTTTGAGCTGGATTTATTCTACCGTTTAAGAGAAGGTATTCTGGCTGCCTCTACCGAAGAAGTTCCTAACACCTTTGGTGCTTCATTACCAAAAGAAAACCTGAATAAACGCGACAACAGAGGTTTTGAACTAAAGCTAATGCATCAAAACAAGGTGGGCGATTTCTCATACCACTTTAATCCAATGATTGCCTGGACCAGAGGTAAGTATGTAGAGCTTCAGGAAGAACTTAAAGCGATAAGCGGAGACGACCTAACACCTGAAGAAATTGAAGAAAACAGACTATATAACGAACGCTATGGCAAAGAAGGCCAGTGGGATGATCGTTTTTGGGGCTATGAATTTGATGGTTTCTTAGAAACACAGGAAGATATTGACAACTACATAAATGACCATTCAAGCATTACTACAGCTGCACTGCAGATAGGAGACTTTAAGTACAAAGACCTTAATAATGATAGTATCATTAACTGGAAAGATCAGAAAGTTTTAGGTAAAGATGGTTTGCCAAACTGGACGATGGCTATTAATACAGGTTTTAAATACAAAAGAGTATCTGTGGATATGTTATGGCAAGGTGGTGCCGGTTATACGGTAACCTTCTCAGGAAGTGCTGCAGGGCCTTTTGGTAACGAAAACGTACCACTTGAAGAACATTATAAGTACAGAGCAATCGTAGATGTAGATGAAGCAGGTAATGCTTATATCAGCAATAGCGATTCGTATAAGCTGCCACCAATCAATCAGGTGGGAGGTCTGACAGATAACAATAATGTGACCTCAGACTTCTATTCATACAATGCAATGTTCTTGCGTTTGAAATCATTGAATGTTTCTTACGACCTACCTCAACAGTGGATGGATAGAATAGGTTTTCAATCGGCGAGTATCTATTTTTCTGGCACCAACCTGCTAACATTTAGTAATCTGGGGATATGGAAAGATAGTTTCGATCCTGAAATTACAACTCAGAACAATAAGAAATACCCTCCGGTAAAAGTGTTAACTTTTGGTACAAAAATTAGATTCTAATTATATAAATAAGATAAGATGAAACAAGTATTAATATATATAGGACTGGCAATAGCACTCTTATCATGTGAGAATGTGTTGGACATAAAACCAACTAACATGATATCAGAGGAAGATGTGAAAAATGACCCGGCGTTGGTAGATGCCTTTCTGAACAAGATCTATGCAAATATGAAGTTTGTGCCTGACCACGAAGGCCACCCCGGCTATCAAGTGGTAGGTGGAGAAGGCAACCTTTTTGCGGGTTGGCAAGGTGGTGTTAAAGCTGCTTTTGAAGTGATGGATGAAAATGGCTCGCATGGTTTCTTAGAGTATTGGCCTTATGCTAATATTCGTTCTACAAATGAGATTATTGAAATATTGGAAGAGGCTAACTTTGACGAAGCAGATATTGCTCAACGTATAGGTGAGGCTCGATTTTTAAGAGCATATATGTATTTTGAATTGGTCAAGCGTTATGGTGGTGTGCCACTCATTACTTATGCTCAAGACAAAGATGCTAGTTACGATGAGCTTTTTGTTAAACGAAACTCCGAAAAAGAAGTTTATGATTTTATCAGGACAGAAATGGATACTGTAGCAATGTTACTGCCTGATTCCTATGATACTCCACAATTTGGCCGTGCCTCTAAATGGGCTGCTTTAGCGCTGAAAAGTCGTGCCATGTTGTATGCTGGTAGTATTGCCAAATACGGTCAGGTTCAACTTGATGGCTTATTAGGGTTTCCTGCTTCTGAAGCTGACTTCTATTTTACAGAATCTTTAAATGCATCAGTCGCTATTATCGATAGTGGTAGGCACCCTTTATTCAAGCAATATGACGATCCCGTTGAAAACTATAATAAGTTATTCTTAGAGGATGCTAATTCGGAAGTCATTTTTGCCGAGGTGTTTGATGTAGACCTATTAAAAGCACACAGTTGGAATTACTTATGTATGCCTGATGGTTTCAAAACAGGATGGGGCTCAAACAATTGGATGTATCTAGAAGCTGTTGAAAAATTTGAATACATCTATGGCGCACCAGGAACTTTTGATCGTTCAGATTTGGATGGTCAAACTAAGTTCGATTTAGATGACATCATCATGATGCGTGATCCTCGTTTCTTGGCGAACTGTTTTTATCAAGAAATACCTTGGGATGGAGGTACTGTGTATTCACATACGACTACTATTGGAGATATTCCTGCAGGATCTGATTGGCCTAAAGCAGCTCCTCCACGTAATCGGGCTAAAACGGGTTTCTTAATACGTAAGCGCGTACCTGAATCTTCTTTTGTATACGGTCGTGAGGCTGGAGAAGATTGGATTGTTTTCCGCTCTGGTGAAACTTACCTCAATGCCGCAGAAGCCGCTTTTGAACTGGGACAAACAGGACCTGCCGAGGCATACCTTAACACCCTGCGCGACCGCGCTAGTATGCCACCTAAAGCAGGTATTACTATTGATGATATTCGTAACGAACGTTTTGTTGAACTATACCTTGAGGATCAGCGCTACTGGGATCTTCGTCGATGGAGAATTGCTGTGGAAGAGCTCAATGGCAAAGGGTTTCACGGTGTACAGTGGACATACTATATAGATGAAGATAAATACACCTTGAAAATCAAAGACGGTGATTTTGGGCTGAAACGAAGCTTTGAAGAACGCAACTACTATATGCCTATCAATAACAAAAGATTGGCAGATAACCCGAATCTGGTAGAGAATCCGGGTTACTAGTGTCGATACGACAATAACATTAAAATTCAATCAATACCGGGAGATTTATCTCCTGGTATTGATCACTTAAATCAACATTCTTAATTCTAAATCATTATTATGAAAAAAGTAATTTTACTCTCAATCGCTTTAATCGCAAGCTTTAGCTTGATGTCGCAAACCGTTATTTTCGAAGATAATTTCGAAGCGTATGCTGCTGACTCCAACCTTGTGGGCGCCGGTTACAAAGTATGGGAAGGTACCGCTCTTGTTGTAGACTCGGCCGCAGCTGCCTACGAAGGCTCAAAGTATGCTGTATCTGATGTGTCTAAAAACGATTTCCAGTTAAGAAGAACTGTTGCTCTGGAAGCTGGAAAAACCTACACTTTAACCATTGCTACCAAAAGTCAGGATGGTGCTAAGCATTTTGTAAATATACTTCCCGGTGGTGATGTATATGGTGATGCAAAAATTGAATGTACCAATGCCGACTGGCAATTACACACCACTACTTTCACTGTGGTTGAAGGAAAAGAAAATGTGACTATTGCTATATACCGTTGGCCTAAAAAAGTAGTTTGCGTAGATGCTATCAAACTTATTGAAGGGACGGCTGCCGGGATCTTCTCTCATAAATCTGAAGCTTCTGATTTGGTAGTGCATTATATGCAAGATGAAACGATAAACGTCATCAGCACTAAAGAAATCAAAGATTTGAAGGTTTACAGTCTTAACGGCAAATTGGTTAATAGCTCATCAAATATCAATAATACTCAAGCAAATGTATCTGTTAGTGCTTTGCCTAAAGGTATTTATGTGGTTTCGGCAACTAATGCTGATGGACTTAAGCTTTCAGAAAAATTTATTAAGTACTAGATAGTATTACAGATGAATAAGCTAAAGCTTATTCGCCTGTGAACAAGATTATTTATAATAAAGCGAAGGGGCTGAAAAGCAACTTAACGCATAGCAACTAAGAAATATTATAGGATGAATTGCAAAGTGAAACTAATAGCGTTTGTAGGGCTTTTATGCTTTAGCTCATTATTGGCAGAAGAACTGACGTGGAAGGGAAATGTGGATAGCGATTTCTTTAATGAGCAAAACTGGCAAACAGCTTCTGGTAGCACACCGGCTAGCGGAACTATTGATCCGGGTAAAGTCATTCCGCACTCATTGGCGATAGCCAACAGTGCTAAGGAGATAGTGGCCAGCGGAACTATCTCTTTGGGCACGCAAAGCCTTTCTGTGACTAATGCTATGCTTAAGGCAAGTGTGTTAAACAATGGAACGCTTTCCATTGGCAACGAAGGCTATGTTACACTGGATGCTGTCACTCCTCTGTCAGGTAGTGCCGTCGTTGATTTTACATCTGATTTAGCCTGGGTAAAAATGAGTGAGCTTGATCCTAAATTAGCCCTTAGCAACTATACCCACCGTTTTAAGGTCAAGGGAGCTACAGCTAAACACAAAAGCAATCTTCGCATCGATAACTATTATGCTAATGGTTGTTTACTACGCCCCGAAGGCAATGATATAGCCCCTTTAACAGTGTATAGCGAAATGAATCAGACGGGGATTTCCGGTGCTATAAAGGTAGATGTCATTCATGGCGGCAGTGCTATACCCAACGGACTTAACGACGATATTTCAAGTTTTGTTCTGAAAAGAGGTTATATGGCCGTGATGGCTGATAATAATAATGGAACGGGAATCAGCAAAGTTTTTATTGCCTCAGAGAAAGATTTAGTGCTGAATGAAATGCCTGATAATCTGAAAGACATGGTGTCCTTTATCAGAGTGCTGCCTTGGAACTGGGTGTCTAAACGAGGCATAGGAGGGAAGAAAACAAGCTTTAATGAGTCTTGGTTTTACTATTGGGGCAACTGGGGCGAATCTTCTATTGATGCCGAATATGCGCCTATGGCCTGGAGCGGAAGACATGCTGATAGCGATGAGGATATTGAAAAATTAATTGATAAATACAAATCCACTCACGTGATGGGTTTTAACGAATCGGATGATTGTGATAAGCAATCCGGAGCCGTTGATAACCTTTGCCAGATTGATGTTGCGATTCCTTTATATAAAAACTTAATGAAAACAGGGATGCGTATGGTATCGCCCAATTGCCGTGAGAATGCTCCTTTTGGTTGGTTATGGAACTTTTATCAAGAGGCCACAGCACAAAATATACGTATTGATGTTATTGGCGTACACTGGTACGATTGGGGTAGTAGCCCTGGTAATTCGCCTAATGAAGATCCAGAAAAGGTATTTAAGCGTTTTAAGAATTACCTTCAGCGTGTTTATGATAAATACCAGCTCCCTATTTGGATATCAGAGTTTAATGCCAATCCTAACCGATCTAAAGAAGTCAATACAGCTTTTATGAAATTGGCCTTGCCGTACTTAGAGCAGTTAGATTATGTAGAACGCTATGCTTGGTTCGAACCAAGTTCGGGGAATGGAAATTATTATGAAGCAGACGGTTCTACACTGACGGAAGTAGGCGAGTACTACACCAACCAACAATCTACACCAGCAGTTACAGCAGATACCTGGTTAGCCCCATCAAATCTAGACGGGAAAATCGCAGAGAAGTTTGAATATTTCGATGGTTTTGAGACTTATACCAATGATGCCCGCTTAGACGAGGTGTACACCGTAGCCGAAGGTGTGGCCACAGCTGTAGACGACACTCAATCCAGTGAATGGGGAACCGCTTATGAGGGAAATAAATTTGGCAAATGTGATGATAACAAGAAAAACTTTGTCATCAGTAAATCTTTTCAATTAGAAGCCGGTAAGACCTATGTTTGGGAATTATCTACCCGTATTTCTTATGGCTTGCAACACGTGATGAGTGTATTGCCTAAAGATAAATATCCCAATAAAAATTGCTATAACAAAGATTGGGAAAAGCACAGTCTTGAATTTACCGTAGTAGATGGTAGCGAAAATGTGACGCTTTCGCTGTCCCGTTACTTCAACAAAGAGATGTTTTTCGACAATTTTTGGTTGCGCGAAAAAGCAGCCGGCACCCCTATACAAGAGTTGCCACATAATGGAAACACAAAACAGATCGTTCCTAATCCATCCAAACATCAGATCAGTATTTCAAATACAAGCCCGGGTACACCGATTAAGTTTTATAATATACAAGGAGCTTGCATATATCAAGCAGAATACCACGATAATATGGATGTTTCCTGGCTCGATAGCGGCTTGTATTTGCTGCATACATCGGGGGAGGTTCTGAAATTGGTGAAAGAATAGTTGGTGCCCATAGTTTTGGGAAGATCGTAAAGATAAAAATCAGTATTACTAATCAATATTAATAACCATAAATTAATTAATTATGAACAAGAATGTACTATTAACGACCATTGTTTTGATTTTAGGAATGTGCTTAAACGCACAAACAGTAATTTTTGAAGATGACTTTGAAAGCTATGCAGACGGTACCAACTTAACCAGTGCTGGGTATGCTGTATGGGAAGGTACAGCCAAAGTTGATTCTGTAGAAGGAAATAAATTTGGTGTTTCTGATGTCAGTAAAAACAATTTTTCATTTAGAAAATCAATCACCTTAGAAGCAGGTAAAACCTATACTTGGCGAATTAGAACAAAAGCAAATAATGGAGCAAAACATTTTGCCCAGGTTAATCCTACTAACACATATACAAAGAAAGAATGCACCAATGCAGACTGGGAAACGCATTTACAGACATTTACTGTAGTCGAGGGGGAAGAGAATGTTATTTTGAGTATCAATAGATGGCCAAAGCAAGTCGTGAGTTTTGATGACTTCTTGTTAGTTGAAGGTGAAAATATACCTACCTCAATTAATAATTTAACTCTAGGTGTTATAAAAATTTTTCCGAACCCATCAGAAGGAGTATTTAAGATTTCAAACGAAACAGCAATTAGCTCTTATAGGGTATTCAATGCTGTAGGGCAATTAGTTCAGGGACGTTCTGTGCTATTCGTAAAGGAAGTAAGTGTGGATCTTTCTCAAGAGAAAAAAGGCCTGTATATGCTTCAAGTTACTGACGAAAGTGGCACTACACAAACATCAAAAGTGATAATCAAATAAGTATAGCTACCTGACTCTTGACTTCAAGAGTCAGGTGTTTGATTTCCTTTTATTAACAATAATCAAATCAAATTATTATGAAAAAGACAGTACTATTATCAGCCATTATTATGGCTATTGGGATGTGCTTAAATGCACAAACATTAGTGTTTGAAGACAACTTTGAAAGTTATCCAAAAGATTCAGCAGTAGCCAAGTTTGGGGGCTATGTGCAATGGGAAGGTACCTCTGTAGTCGATTCGGTAGAAGGCAATAAATTTGCTAAAAACGTAAATGTTAAATCATTAAGAAAAGAGTTTCCGGCATTGACCGTAGGACAAACCTATACTTGGTTTGTTAAAACAAAAGTAGACGATACCGGAGACGTTTGGTTAGGCGTTAACCCTGGAAATATAGGTGGTGGTTTATCTGTTTATAATGAAGAATGGGAGCTACACCGCTATGTGTTCACAGTTCCTGATAATGATAATAATGGAAAGATAATTCTATGTATAAACGCGAAAAATTACACTTGCTATATAGATGATATTCAATTATACGAAGGTGATGTAGATACGCCTACAGCTATCAACGAAGTAGTTGCAAATACTGTAAAAGTAGCACCAAACCCAACAGAAGGAATCTTTACACTTACAGATCAAGAGGCTATCAGTTCTTATAAAGTATTTAACTCAGTTGGACAATTAGTTCAAGAGCGTTCTGTGCTATCCGTTAAGGAAGTAAGTGTGGATCTTTCTCAAGAGAAAAAAGGCTTGTATATGCTTCAAGTTACTGACGAAAGTGGCACTACACAAACATCAAAACTGATAATAAAATAAATACCAATGGTTGAGTTTTCATTTACTCTGCTTGAAAATTGGGGTTAAAGCAGAGTGATTAATATTTGGTTTTTATCACCGGTGGCAAGCCTGTCATCGGTGATTTTTTAACGAGGGAGTGATTTTTCATAGACAATCGAGGGTGTTCTCAATCAACAATCCAGTAAAGTAAAACAATATCAATTAAACAGATTACAATGAGCTTACGTAACTTTTCAATTATCCAACTTTTAATTGTTAGTCTTTTCATATTAAGCAGCTGTCAGAAATCATTTAAACCAGGAGAAATCTGGGCAGATAATAATGGTGTGCACATCAATGCTCACGGTGGCGGGATGCTACTTTTCGAAGGAAAATACTATTGGTTTGGCGAACACAAGGTAGCAGGCGATGCCGGCAATAGGGCGCAAGTGGGCGTACACTGTTATTCTTCCAAAAACTTATATGATTGGACGGATGAAGGCATTGCACTATCGGTAGTAGATGACCCCACGAGCCTGATTGTTAAAGACTGTGTCATAGAACGTCCGAAGGTGATTTACAATGCAAAAACCCAGAAGTTTGTGATGTGGTTTCATCACGAACTAAAAGGGCAAGGTTACTCTGCTGCTATGACAGGATTAGCGGTAAGTGATAATGTGAACGGGCCTTATACTTATGTGAAAAGTGTAAATCCCAATGCCGGAGTCTGGCCTCAAAATTACGATCAGCAAGCAGCAGATACTACTACTGTGAACCCCTATAAACGTAAAGATACTAAGTGGAGAGACATGGTTGAGGATGGCGTATACTTGCGTCGCGATTTCGCTAAAGGACAAATGGCACGTGATATGACCCTTTTTGTAGATGATGATGGTAAAGCTTACCACATTCATTCATCTGAAAATAACCAAACACTTCATATTGCTTTGCTGACAGACGACTATTTGGACTTTTCAGGCACTTATAACCGTGCATTGCCGGGGGCATCTAACGAAGCGCCGGCTATTTTCAAAAGAAAAGGTAAATATTATATGATCAGTTCGGGCTGTACAGGTTGGAGTCCTAACCCGGCCCGTTCGGCGGTGGCTCCGCATCCGCTTGGTCCTTGGAAAGCTTTAGGTAATCCTTGCAGAGGAACAGAAGAACAGGTTAATACCACTTTTCAGTCACAGAGCACCTATATCCTTCCTGTTCCGGGAAAAGATGATGCTTTTATTTATATGGGCGATCGCTGGACGCCTAAAGATGCTATCGACGGCCGCTACATTTGGTTGCCGCTACAGTTTGATGATAATGAAAATCCATACTTGGAATGGATGAGTGAATGGGATTTAAGTGTTTTTAACTAAATGAAAATGCTATTCTATATTTAATTATTAACCAACAAAAAAACAGTATTATGAAACAAATTTTAACTTTAGTTTTGGTGGGGATTACTACTTGTCTATCGGCACAAATTGATTTGAGTGATAACTTATTGTTCTATTATCAGCTTGAAGACAATATTAATGACGCTTCAGCTAAAGAAAACAATGGGGTGGCAAAAGCCATTACTTATGCCGATGGAAAAATTGATAACGGAGCGGTGTTTGCTACTGATACAAGCTATATTCAATCGCCCGCAGCGCTAATAGATCCTGCAACCAATGACCTGACTGTAGCTGCTTGGATTAAAATCAATTCATTTACCGATAAGTCGGCTGCTGGTACTGGCGAAGATGCAATTAAGATGGTTTGTCAGATGCAAGATGGTACTGGAAAAGGCCGTTCTTTTCTTTATGTTAATCCAGCAGGTAACTATCTTCAGAGTTATTTAGGAGGCTCTACGGTAACTGGTGTGGATTCTATTCCTGAAAATGAATGGGCACACATTGCTTTGGCTATTACGGCAGCAGAATCTAAAGCCACACTCTATTATAATGGCGTAGTAACAAAAGACTCGGTCACTAAAAAAGCCATAGAGTTTTGTGATGGAGAGTTTAATTTCGGCATTCATAAAATAAATGCAGATGGTAGTATGAATATGCCTTCACGTACTTTTGACGGTACTATGGATGAAATTGCCTTGTTTAATAAAGCTTTAACTGTTGATGAGATTAAAAGCTTAATGGAGCACGGAGCAATGACCACAACTAGTATTCGTTATGTATCATCAAACCAAAATATTGTAAAAGTAAATAGTTTGACTAACGGGGTGTTGGACATTGATTTGGATGATGAATTTACCTCAAACTCTGCCAGACTTAATATTTATGATATGGCAGGAAAAAAGTGGTTAAGCAGAAGTGTTGTGAAAGGGGAAAACTTGGTTCAGACGTCTTTAGACAGAGGTCACTATGTATTAACTATTGATTCAGAAGCTAAAACATTTAGTACTAAAGTATTTATTAAGTAAAGATTTTTTTGTGCAGGCATTATTGTGTCTGCACTTTTTTTATTAACCTGATTAATTGGATAATCAGACCTTATTAATTATGATTTTAAAAAAGTATCATATTCTTCTTTTATGTTTCTCATTTATGCATTTGGCCTATGGCCAGCAAACAGAGAACCCCAATGTTATCTTTATCCTTGCGGATGATCTAGGCTATGGTGATTTGAGCTGTAATGGTCAAACGCATTTTTCCACGCCTAATATAGATCAGCTTGCGCAAAAGGGAATAAAATTCACACAGCATTATTCCGGTTCAACGGTATGTGCCCCATCTCGTTCTACCATAATGACAGGGCAACACACAGGTCATACACCTGTACGTGGCAACAAAAAGCCCGATGTCAAAATCGGCGACTGGCCACTTCCGGCAGGGTGCAATTCTTTAGCTAAACTCTTTAAAGATGCAGGTTATTCTACTGGCGTATTTGGTAAATGGGGTTTAGGTTACCCTAATTCTACTGGTAATCCCATTGCTTTAGGCTTTGATGTTTTTTATGGTTACAATTGCCAGCGCAATGCGCACCATTACTACCCTTGGTTTTTGCACAGTAATAACGAAAAAGTGGTGTTAACCGAAAATGCCGGTACTAAAACAGGACTTTATACGCCAAATCAAATTCACGATAAGGCATTAGACTTTATCGAAGATAACAAAGAAAAAGCGTTTTTCCTTTATTACCCTTCCATCATACCACATGCCGAACTGTTTGCACCAGAAGAATACCTGGAGAAGTTCAGAGGGAAATTTTTGCCTGAAAAACCCTACAAAGGGGTAGGCCCCGATAAAAAATGGGGTTATAGAAAAGGCGCTTATGGCCCGCAAGCAGAGCCTCACGCTGCCTTTGCTGCAATGGTAAGCTTGCTTGATGATCAAGTTGGTGAAATAGTGCAGAAATTGGAAGAGCTTAATATTGTGGATAATACCATTATTGTATTTACATCGGATAACGGTGCGCACATAGAAGGCGGTGCCGACCCTGAATATTTTAACAGTACTGCCGGATTTCGTGGTCATAAACGCGACCTGTACGAGGGGGGCATCCGCACGCCAATGATAATACAATGGCCGGAAGTAATAGTAGCTGGGACCGAGACAAATCATATCTCTGCCTTTTGGGATTTTCTTCCCACTTTTGCGGATATCGTTGGTCAGGATGTGCCGGATAATGTGGATGGAATCTCTATGTTGCCGAGCCTTACTGACCAAGGACGCCAGAAAGAACACCCGTACCTGTATTGGGAATTTCACGAAAAAGGCGGTCGCCAGGCTGTGCGAATGGGCGATTGGAAAGGGGTAAAGTACAACATCACTAATCCTGACTCAAAGCTGGAGCTATATGACCTTCAAAAAGACCCTTTTGAAACGACTAATCTCGCTGATAAATACCCTCGTATTGTAAAGAAAATTGAAAAGATACTACAGACAGCAAGAGTAGAGTCTGAGGTCTTTAACTTTAAATATTAATCTTATACTTTAATTGAATCAGAATGATTTTAAGAAAACGATTCCTTTCGGTTATTATGCTTTGGGGTTTAATTTCGTTGCCTGTAGCAATAAATGCTCAAAATGATTGGGAAAACGAACAAGTTACCCAAATCAACAAAGAAGCGCCTACTTCAACGTTTTATTACGATGATGAGCCAGAAAATGTTGAATTATTAAACGGTGATTGGGATTTTAATTGGTATGCCAACCCGGATGATGTGCCTGTTTATTCTGAAGTAAAGTTTGAGCATAAAATTCCGGTACCTAGTGCTTGGCAGATGCAAGGTTATGGAATCCCGATTTATAGAAACACCAAATACCCTTTCGATGTCAATCCGCCCTTTGTAAATGGAAAGTACGGGAATCCTGTAGGTATTTATGAACGTACTTTTAATGTGCAAGACAGCAAAGATGAGATGACCTATTTACGTTTCGAAAGCGTATCATCGGCGTTTTACCTCTGGGTGAACGATCAGGAGGTTGGCTATAGTCAAGATAGTTGGTCGCCGGCAGAATTTAATATCACCAAGTACTTGAAAGAGGGCGAAAACACCGTTCGCTTACAAGTGTTTCGTTGGTCTGACGGAAGCTATCTCGAAGACCAGGACGGCTGGCGTATGTCGGGTGTTTTTCGTGATGTATACCTGATTTCAAAACCTAAAGTACACATTCGTGACTTTTTCGTGACGACTTCACTCATAGGGCGCAACAATGCTGATTTTGATCTGAAGGTTAATCTGTTAAATGTAGATAGTGAAAAACTGAAAAAGTATACATGGGGGTATGCTCTTAGTGATGAAGACAAAAAAGTGGTGGCCTCTTCCGAAGAGAAATTTACGGGAAACGATTTATCTGCAGATTGGGACATCAACATTGTGGAGCGTATTAAAAAGGTCAATCTTTGGTCAAACGATAAACCGAATTTATACCACTTACATTTCTACCTGAAGAAAAAGAATGAAATTATTGATGAGTTTTATTCAAATGTTGGCTTTCGCGAAATATATATTTCGGATAAAAACGAATTGCTCCTAAACGATAACCCAATTATTATAAAAGGTATAAACGTGGTGGAGCACGACCCTATTTGCGGAAAGCATGTGCCACGTAAAGAAATCGAGAGAAAGGTGCAGTTGCTTAAAAAAAACAATATAAATGCAGTAAGAACAGCTCACTATCCTGCCGATCCGTATTTCTACAAGTTATGCGATGAATATGGCATCTTCATCATAAACGAAGCCAATGTGGAGTCGCACGGAATGAAGTATGAAGAGAATAGTTTAGCTAAAAAAGATAATTGGGTAAAATCACACGTAGAACGCTTGGAAGCGATGATTCAGCGCGATAAAAACCACCCATGTGTTATTATGTGGTCCTTTGGCAACGAGGCCGGAAATGGCGTAGCTATGGCAGCTATGAATAAACGGGCAAAAGAGCTCGACACCACACGTCCAACGCATTATCACTTTGCTGATAAACCTAATACTTATGATGTGTATGGTGGTGGTATTTGGAAGTTTGGTAAGAATCATAAGTTCGGACGTTATCAAACCGTTGATGATATGATTTATCTGGGCAAGAGCGATTTGGATAAACCTTATTTGTTAAACGAGTTTGCACACGCGATGGGTAATGCTGTGGGTAACTTACAAGAATTTGTGGATGCTTTTGAGGCCTATCCTGCTTTGATTGGAGGGTGTATTTGGGACTGGGCTGATCAGGGTATTACGAAAAGTCAGAACGGCGGTTATGGTCATGAAATAATTGATCGCGAGAAAGCGCATAGTGAATGTTTAAAACCCGATGGTGAATATCATTGGGGCTATGGTGGCGACTTTGGAGATGGTCCTAATCATGGAAGCTTTTGTATGAACGGTATTATGTTTGCTGATCTAACTGAAACGCCCAAAACAGTAGAGGTCAAGAAAGCTTATCAGGATATTGCCTTCAAACTGAAAAATACAGAAAAAGGAATCATTGAAATCACCAATAAGTTTCAGGCTACCAATTTGTCGGAATTTAATTTTAACTGGGAATTGCTTGAAAACGGCGAAGTGATTAAAAATGGAGATGTTGACATCAATCTTCCGGCTTTGCAGTCCCAGGATATTCTATTAAACAATTGGTCTGTTGAATATATTCAAGGCAAAGAATATATTTTGCAGATTAAAGCCAAAACGAAAAATGATAAGAAGTGGGCGAAAGCAGGTCATCTGATAGCTTGGGAAGAGTTTATCATTCACAAAGCTGATTTTAAACTGGCAGCAGTTGATAATAGGGATGAAGTAGGTCTTGAAAAAGAAAGTGAAGACTCTGTTGTTCTTACATTCTCAGGCGGAAACTTGGTTTTTAATAAAAGCAAAGGCGAAATCATTAAACTGACAAAGGACAATAAGACACTTATTGATGGTGGTTTTGCTTTGTCATTTGCACGGGCATATGTCGACAACGATAAAGCTAAACAACTGCGTGAATTATGGAATTGGATTAATCTTCATAATTTGGAAGTAGAGGTGCTTAAATTTGAGCTTGTTTTGGCAGAAGGTAAAGCTAAAGTACGCATCGAAAAAGAACATAAAGCCCCTAAAAAGACTATCGGTTTTAGAACCACTGAAAATTTCACTATTTCTTCCAATGGACAGATTGATATTGATTTAGATGTCGATTATATAGGCAAGCATAATCCTTTTACGCTTCCTAGAATAGGTTACGAAGTAAAATTGAGTAAGGATTTAAGCGAAAGTACCTGGTACGGAAAAGGACCCGGCAGCTCCTACAAAGACAGAAATACCGGGATGCAAATGGGGATATATTCCGCAAATGTAGATGAGCATTTTGTAAATTATGCTTTTCCGCAGGAAAATGGAAATAAAACGGAAGTGAGATGGCTAAAAGTTCATGATTCAGATGATAATGGTTTTGACGTAAAAAGCAACATGCCTTTAAACTTTTCGCATAGAAAATACACCACTCAACAGCTCCAACAAGCCAAACACCCTTATGATTTAAAGGAAAATCCTTTTGTGGTTTTGAATCTGGACTTTGGTCAAGGGCCTTTAGGAAACGGCAGTTGCGGCACTATGCCAATGAAAAAGTATTATACCAAAATAAACCCGCAAGGATATAAACTAAGAATTGAATTGTAGATTTAATAAACTAAATATGAAGAGACTTTTTTTTATACTAGTAGCATTTTTTAGCTTAAACAGCTTATTGGCTAAAGATGAAAAACCTAACATTGTTATCATCTATGTAGACGATCTGGGATATGGTGATTTAAGCTGTTATGGAGCAACGAATGTGCAAACCCCTAACGTAGACCAATTGGCAAAAAATGGTATCCGTTTTACTGATGCCCATTGTTCTGCTGCTACCTGTACACCTTCGCGCTACTCCTTGCTGACAGGGAGCTATGCTTTTCGTAATAATGCCTCAATTCTACCCGGCGATGCCCCTTTAATCATTGATGTAAATACCCCAACCTTACCGGGGATGCTACAAAAAAAAGGGTACAAAACAGCTGTGATTGGAAAATGGCATCTTGGACTTGGAGACGGTAATGTGGATTGGAACAGCGAAATTAAGCCCGGACCTCTTGAAATAGGTTTTGATTATAGCTATCTGATTCCTGCCACGGGTGACCGGGTACCTTGTGTAATGGTTGAAAATCATCACGTACTTGGTTTAGATCCTAAAGATCCGATACAAGTAAGCTATAAAAAGAAAGTAGGAAACGATCCAACCGGAATAGAACAACCGGAATTACAACGCTTCAAAGCAGACAAGGAACACGCTAAAACCATTGTCAATGGAGTAGGTCGTATCGGTTATATGACGGGAGGTAATGCCGCCCGTTGGAAAGATGAAACCGTGCCTTATCAGATGCTTCATAAAGCCCGTACCTTTATGAATGAAAATAAGGATGAACCTTTCTTCTTGTATTTTGCTTTTCACGACATCCACGTGCCACGTTTACCCGATCACCGATTTGAAGGTGCTACTTCTATGGGCGTTCGGGGCGATGCTATTGTTCAGATGGACTGGGTAACTGGTCAGTTGATGCAGCATTTGGAAGATTTAGGTATTTCAGAAAATACAATGATCATTTTTTCCAGCGATAATGGTCCGGTGCTTAACGATGGTTACGAAGATCAGGCCATTGATAAACTGGGAACACACCAGCCTGCAGGTCCTTATAGAGGCGGTAAATACAGCGCTTACGAAGCCTCTACCAGAGTGTCGACAATAGTACAATGGCCGGCAGTCATTAAACCGGGTGTAAGTGATGCTTTAATCGGTCACGTGGATTTATATGCCTCAATAGCGGCTTTACTCGGTCATAAACTGACGGGAAATGAGGCACCGGACAGTTATAACCTGCTTGAAGCACTAATCGGACAATCAGAGAAAGGACGTGACTTTTTATTAGAGGAATCATTTACTTATTCCTTACGTAAAGGCAATTACAAATATATACAACCGGTAAAAAAATGGTTGCCCAAATGGATTGAGGAAAAGAAAAATATTGAATCCGGAGGGAGCTTTAAGCCTCAGCTTTTCGATTTGTCGAAAGACATTAGAGAAGAGAAAAACGTGGCAGAGAAGAAAACTAAGTTGGTGAAAGAGATGCAGGCTGAAATTGATAGGATTATAACTAACCCTATTAGTAGATAATAAGGAATTAAACGAATAATGAGAACAGTAATTTATATAATAGCTCTGGTGTTATTAGCTGCGTGCTCAAATACAAAAGTAGAGGAAAAAAAACCGAATGTAATCGTACTATTGGTAGATGATGCAGGTTATGCAGACTTTGGTTTTGCAGGTTGTAAGGATTTAAAAACACCCAATATTGATAAGTTAGCAAAAAATGGAGTACACTTTACAGATGCCCACGTTACAGCTACCGTATGCGGACCATCACGTGCCGGCCTAATGATTGGTCGCTATCAGCAAAGAGTGGGGTATGAGTGTAACCCTTCAAATGATTCTTTAGGTGTGTCTCTGGACGAAATAACCATTGGAAACGCTATGCAGAAAGCCGGTTATACCACTGCGGCTTTTGGAAAATGGCACCTTGGGTTTAAAGAGCCATACAAACCCAACAACCGGGGTTTCGACTATTTCTGGGGCTTTTTGTCCGGAGGGCGTCACTATTTTACCAATGAAAAGCAAGACCAACCCGGGCACACTCATTCTGTAAGAGAAAATGATGAGTTTACAAGCTTTGACGGTTACCTGACCGACTGTTTAGGAGATAAAGCTGTTGAGTTTATCGACCGCAACAAAGAAAAACCGTTTTTTATGTATTGGGCACCTAATGCTGTACATACGCCAATGGAAGCTACAGAGGAAGATTTAGCCATGTTCGAGGGGCACCCGCGCCAGTATTTGGCAGCTATGACATGGGCTTTAGATCGTGCTGTTGGAAACATCATTAATAAACTTGAAAAGGAAGAGCTATTGGATAATACCTTGATTTTTTTCCTTAGCGATAATGGTGGTGCTCATAATAACCAATCGAGCAATGCCCCGCTAAAAGGTTTTAAGGGGAATAAATATGAAGGAGGTCACCGTGTGCCATTTTTAATGCATTGGCCTAAAAAGTTGACAGGTAATAAGGTGTATGATGGTTTATCCTCTTCGCTTGATATTTATGCCACCAGTACTGCTGTTGCAGGTGTTGAGCAGGATAATATTGATGGAGTAAACCTTATTCCCTTTTTAACAGGAGAAAAAGATGGTGAACCGCACGATAAACTATTTTGGAGAAAAGATAAAATGGCAGCTGCCCGTGTTGGCGATTATAAAATGATAAGGGTCGAAGGTTTAGGAGAACGTTTGTATAATCTGGATGACAACCTTCAAGAAACAAATGATTTATCAATGTCGGCGACATCTACTTTAGATTCAATGCATTTTTATATGAAGCAGTGGGAGAGCCAAATGATGGCTCCGCTATGGACAGAAGGGAAAGTGTGGGATGAAATCACCTGGCTGATTCACGAAGATTATTTTAACAACAATGTGGTCAGAGTGGAAAATCCGGAACAGCTAAAGAATTATAAGCACAAGTAAGGAATGAAACGACACTCTTTAATAGCAGTCACTTTGATGTTTATGCTTTTTGCTAATGCAGAAGGTTATAAGAAACCTAACATCGTATTTTTTTTGGTGGATGATCTTGGCTGGACAGATATTACCTGCTACGGTAGTGACTTTTATCAAACACCTAATGTTGACAAACTAGCGGCTCAAGGAGTGCGTTTTACCAATGCATATGCAGCTTGTACGGTGTGTTCGCCTACACGCTCTGCTTTGATGTCTGGAAAGTATCCTGCCCGTACCCACTGTACCGACTGGATTCAGGGCTGGAAGTACCCTAAGGCCAAATTAAAAGTGCCCGACTGGACGATGTATATGGATACTGCTGAGTATACAATGGCAGAGGCTTTTAGAGATGCTGGTTATACTACAGGGCATTTTGGGAAGTGGCACTTGGGTGAAGATGTAATTTATTGGCCAGAAAATCAAGGCTTCGACGTCAATAAGGGCGGGTGGAAAAATGGTGGCCCTAATTTGAATAAAAAGAAAGGCTATAATGGTTATTTTCCACCTTTTGGTAATCCGCGCTTAAAAGATTTGCCGGATGATGAATACTTGACCGAGCGCCTGACCAAAGAGGCTTGCCAGTTTATCGACGAAAATAAAGATGCGCCTTTTTTCTTAAATTTTTGGTTTTACAATGTGCATACTGCTCTAAGGGCAAAAGAAGAAAAAATTGCCAAATATAAGGACTTGGTGGATACCACAAAGCATCATCAAAATCCTGTTTATGCTGCTATGGTAGAGCATATGGACGATGCCGTGGGGCAGGTCATTGAAAAGTTGGAGCAGTATGATTTAATGGAAAACACAATTATCGTTTTTACCTCTGATAATGGAGGTTTGGTGCGTAAAAAGAATCCAATAACCAGTAATTACCCTTTGCGCGAGGGAAAAGGACATGTGTACGAAGGAGGCGTTCGTGTACCCGCTATAATGGTAGTGCCTGGTAAAACGACTGCTGGATTAGTCTCTGATCAGCCGCTTATTTCTATGGACTTTTACCCCACTTTGACCGACTTAGCCGGGGTAGATGTACCTGCCGATGTCCGCCGATCTTGGGATGGCGTGAGTTTGCTAAAAGCTCTGGATGGAAAAGGTAAGTTGAAAAGAAAGTCGCTGTTTTGGCATTATCCTCATTATCATAAAGAGGGAGCCACACCTTATAGCAGTATTCGTTCTGGCGACTATAAACTAATACGCTTTTATGAGGATGATCACTATGAACTGTATAATCTGAAAGAAGATATTTCAGAATCAAAAAATATAATAGAAGAGAAGCCACGTATAGCCGGCAAGATGAAGGCGGAGCTTTTTTCGTGGTACAATGAAGTAGGGGCACAGGAGCCAGCTTTAAACCTAAACTATTAAATAAATGTATAACGATAGACTAGAGTCTTTAGTCTAAAAGTCTATTGAATGAAACAACGTCACATTAATCAGACAAAAAGATATGATGAAGATAAAATGGATAATGGTCATTTGCACATTGTTATGTGTGGGGGTGTTAGCGAAAGCTCAAATAATACACATAGAAACTGAAAGGATTTCATTGGTGTATGGTGTGAATGATGAAAAGTTGCAGCAAGTTCACTTTGGAAATCACCTGAGCTCTGTAGATGGAGTAGAGCACTTGTCTACCAAGTTTGATGAGATTTATCCTTCGTTTGGTAATGGTAGTAGCAATGAAGTGGCTCTAATTGCCACCCACGCCGATGGCTCTATGGCTACTGATTTGATTTATCAAAATCATCAGCAAAGCATTGATGACAACATTCAAACTACGACGATTCTTTTGAAAGATGAAAAGAAAGCTTTTTTTGTGGAGTTGAATTTTAAAGCTTATCAGGCCGAAGATGTGATAGAACAGTGGGTGGTCATTCATCATAAAGAAAAAAAAGCGGTGCGTCTGGAGCAATTTGCTTCGTCGACTATTGGTTTTAAAGCCGAGAGCTATTATCTAACACATTTTTATGGCAGTTGGGCAAAAGAGATGCAAATGACAGAGGAAAAACTGTGCAATGGGATTAAACTCATAGAAACAAAACGTGGAGTGCGCTCTACTGAATATGAAAACCCTTCTTTTGTTTTGGCGCTCGATCAAAAAGCCAGTGATGCCAATGGCGAAGTAGCGATGGGCGCTTTGGCGTGGTCAGGCAACTTCAGGTTTTCTTTTCAGGTAGATGATAAAGAGAATTGTCAATTGGTAGCGGGTATCAATCCTTATGCTTCAGCTTATTGGCTTTCGCCAAAGGAGGAATTTGTTACGCCGCGTATGATACTTACCTATAGCAATACCGGCAAGAATCAGGCCTCTATTAACCTTCATCGTTGGGCCCGAAAGTATAATCTTCAAGATGGCGATGAAGAGCGACCTATTGTATTGAATAGTTGGGAAGGAGCATATTTCAAGTTTGATGCTGACAAGCTAAAATCTATGATGGATGGGGCGGCTGAAATGGGCGTTGAAGTGTTCGTGTTGGACGATGGTTGGTTTGGTAATAAATATCCTCGCAATAGTGATAAATCAGGTCTTGGAGATTGGCAGGTCAATAAGAAAAAGTTACCCAAAGGTATAGGTGACTTAATCGATTATGCCGAAGGCAAAGGTCTTCAGTTTGGTATTTGGGTAGAACCCGAGATGGTGAATCCTAAAAGTGAGTTGGCCGAGCAGCACCCGGAGTGGATCATTCAACGCTTGAACGATCGAGAAGAAATATTGGAACGCAGCCAGCTATTGTTAGATCTTTCTAACCCGGAAGTCCAGGATTTTGTGTTTGGTGTAGTAGATAATGTGCTGACCGAAAATCCACGCATCGTGTATGTAAAATGGGATGCTAACCGCCATATTCAGAATTTTGGCTCTACTTACTTGGATGCCGATAAGCAATCTCATCTGTGGATTGACTATACTAAAGGATTAGAAAAAGTATTGGCCAAACTGAACGAGAAATATCCGGATATTATTTTTCAGGCTTGTGCTTCCGGTGGCGGCAGAGTGGATTATGGGGCACTAAACTACACCCACGAATTTTGGGCCAGTGATGATACCGATCCTTTTGAGCGCTTGTTTATTCAGTGGGGAACCAATCATATTTACCCGGCTATTGCCACAGGCGCACACATTACAAAATCACCGAACCATCAAACCAATAGAGCTACTCCACTCAAATTTAGATGTGATATGGCTATGGGAGGGCGCTTAGGCTTGGAGTTAAGTCCCGATAATTTGGATGAAAAAGACATCGATTATGTAAAGAGAGTGCTTGAAACCTATAAAGCCAATAGAAGTATTATTCAATTCGGTGATTTATTCCGTTTAAACTCGCCTTATGATAAGGATGGTTATGCCGCCATTAGTTACATAACCCCGGAAAAAGATGAAGCCGTAGTGATGGCCTACTGCCACGAATTTCATCGCAGAGACGAACGTGCTTTGATAAAATTACAAGGACTGGACGAAGATGCTGTTTACCATATTTCAGAGCTAAATGGTAACAGAAAAGTCAACCAGGTTAATGAAATTGGAAAAGAAATATCTGGTGCTTTATTGATGAACCGTGGCTTGTTTATCAATATGAAAAAACCTTATGAGAGTGTGGTTATAAAGCTTGAAAAAGTGAGGTAATATGATGCAAAATATGATAAAATCAATCCATTTTCTGCTAACATTATTCCTTGTGTTGGCTTGTTCGGAAGAAGAAGCAGTGAATTTGATTCCCAATGAGCCATCCAATAACCCTTCCTATTGGTGTACTTGGGGAGCGCAGAATTATGCAGTCGATTCTGCCACACTTCAAAATGCATCCTGGGGAATTAACGGTCATTTACGGCAAGCAAATAATTTAGATGAGCAGGCCATATTGGGAGAAAATGGCTGGGCAGATATACTTCCGGAAGTTCGGAAAGACCTCTTAATAATGTTCGATCTTGGTTGGGATATTGGCCGTAACATCGATTTTGATAAGAAACGATGGTTGCTTGGTTCCCTGGAATTGGCAGAAGAAAAATTCCCATCATGCACTGGATCGCCTATGGAGCGTTTAAAAAAACTGAACCAACTTTGTATTGATAAAGGTTGGAAAGGAGCAGGAATATGGGTTGCGGCGCATCCGGCAAATTACCGCGATAACAAAATATCAAGAACAGAAATCGAAGACTATTACCGTGAGCGTTTTCAGTGGAGCCATGAAGCTGGTATTACCTATTGGAAAGTGGACTATGGGGCACACAACGGGAAAGATTGGTATAGAGAAATGTTAACCCGCTTAGCCGAAGAACATGCCCCAGGTTTATGGGTTGAAAATTGCAGAAATGGTTCTCCGTTAAACGACTATGAGTGCCCTTGGGACACAAAAGTGTATCACGAAAGCGGTGAATACAAGCAATGGGGAAACGGGAATGTTCTAAAAAAAGCGGTTAAGGTAATTGGGTACAGCCATGTATTCAGAACGTATGATGTAACTTCTCATCTATCGATACCCACAACGCTCGACAGGGTGTCTCAACAACTTATGGTGAGTTCGCAAAATGGCAAAAGTACTTGTGTGATAAACTGCGAGGACGAAATGTACATGGGCGCGTCACTGGGCTGTGCTGTTGGCATTATGCGCCATCCGCAGTGGCTGCATATTGAAGGAAACGAGTATAACCCTTTAAGGGTTGATAAAAGAATGACAGAAGTGACCCGTGCTATAAAATGGCAACGTATTGCCCCTCCGTTTGGAGTAGGGGCATCGGAAGTGGCATTGAGTTCGAATATGCTGACGGACAACTGGACGTTTAAAAAAGGGGATTCCTGGGCGTATTGGGTTATCAACAGGAATATTGTTCAAAAAGCACCGGGAATAGTTACACGGGGCATTGATTTACCAACTGTAGAATGCGAAGGGGAACCTCCTTACGTACTGGCTTCACGTCATCCGAACGGAGCCGTTGCCATTGCCACATTACCAAGAATAGATAGCCTAAAAGGGCATTATTTCCCTCATGCCGACATTACGCTGAATATTGAAAACGCTGATACTATCATAGGCGTTTTTGGGAAATATGCTTCTTTAAAACTAGCGTCAGAAAACATATCGAAGAAATGCCGGGTACTGGCACAGGATCTTGCTGGTAAGGTGGCTATCGACATATCAGGTAAAGTTAAGTTTAAAAAAGGGAGTATCATTATTCCCGGTCGGGTGATAGAGGAAATTGGTTGTTCCGCAAACAAAAACGAGGATTTATCGGAACCGGGTTTAGTACTTAAACTGGAATATCATGAGTAAGTATATCCGTTACTTATCAGTTTTCTTGGTTTTGCTTTTTGCCTGTAAACCTGAGGCAAAGGAAAATAAAATTACGGAATCGCATTTAGTTCCCCCCTTAATGGGTTGGGCCAGCTGGAACAATTACCGCGTAAACATCAACGAGGATATTATAAAATCGCAAGCCGATGCTATGGTTGAATTGAACCTGAACGAATTCGGGTACAACCACATCAATATCGACGATGGCTTTTTTGGCGGACGCGATGCTACAGGAAACATAATTGCGCATAAAGATCGGTTCCCAAACGGCATGAAGCACATAGCCAATTATATCCACTCAAAAGGGCTAAAGGCAGGCATTTATACCGATGCAGGAATAAACACTTGTGCCTCATATTGGGATAAGGATACCATAGGCGTGGGAATGGGTTTGTACGGTCACGAAGCCCAGGATTTGCAACGGTTTCTAAAAGAATGGGATTTCGATTTCCTAAAAGTAGACTGGTGCGGCGGCGAATGGCTGGGGCTCGACGAACAGTTACGGTACACCAAAATTGGACGAATGGCACGCGAAATAAAACCTTCGGTTAACTACAATGTTTGTCGTTGGGAATTTCCGGGCAAGTGGCTTACCGAAGTAGCCAACTCATGGCGAATTTCAGGTGATATAGCTAACACCTTTGAATCGGTAGTTAGAATTATTGATAAAAATGCTGACTTATGGCAGTACGCTTCATACGGACACTATAACGATATGGATATGCTGCAAGTAGGCCGGGGAATGACTTATGAAGAAGATAAAGCTCATTTTAGTATGTGGTGTCTTATGCATTCTCCTTTATTATTAGGTAATGATTTAACACAGGTTTCAGAAGAAACACTAGGCATTATTACCAATGAAAATCTTATCCGTATAAACCAAAGTCCGTTTGTGTATCAAGCACGTCGCCTTATCGATTATGGCGATTTGGAAGTTTGGGGCCGGCCAATAAGTTCAACGATGAGTGGTCAGGTGGCAGTAGCATTGCTCAACCGTACAGTGGAGCAGCAAACCATTAGTGTCGATTTGACTTTGGTGGGCATTAATCACATAAAATCTTATTTTATTAAAGATTTATGGACAAATGAAAATCAGGCACATGTCAGCGATAGTATGCTTTTAAGAATAGTACCGCCACACGGTGTCGTGGTATTAAAAATAACAGGCGAATCTCTGCCTTATAATGTTTATCAGTATAAATAAGCCTTATGGCTGATAAGATTATCAAGATAAAAATATACAATAGTCTCTGTCAACTATAGAATAGTTTTTAAGAACCTCCTTGATATTAATAGTCCGTTAATCTTTTTCATTTGTCTGAGTGTTAGAAATTTGTCGAAATCGGCGTTTGTCATATGCTGCTAAAAACAGTGCGTTATTGTCGTTTGGCGTTTTTTGTATAGGTTGCTGAGCATAGTCCAAAGTATTTTTGAAGATGTCTATGTCACATAATAAAA
Source organism: Bacteroidales bacterium UBA5342 (assembly GCA_002408065.1). Lineage (GTDB taxonomy): Bacteria > Bacteroidota > Bacteroidia > Bacteroidales > UBA5342 > UBA5342. The sequence continues at coordinate 91,797 of DHQI01000029.1, read as the reverse complement.
AATCCATAATTTTGTTATTAACGATTAATAAAGTCTGATAAACCAGGATGGATTTTTAGCTAAAACCATTAATAGGCCGCAATGCCTAGGATTCTAATTGGCTCGAAAATCCAAGAGAGAGTTAGGTCTGATACTCAGCCTAAGTCACTAACTTAGCTGTCGAACTCGTTCATCTACCTTTCTCAGGTTTTTTAGATAAATCTTTTTCAAATCTATCAAAAATCTCACACTTGAAAATCTAATGGCCTGTAGAAGTATTGAAAGTTTAACGAAGGTTGTGATATAAAAAAGGCAACTAGTATTATGGCGAAAACGAAAAAAGGGACTAAGGAATTAATCTTATTCCCTTTTTTCGTTTCTATATAATTTAATTTATTGACAATTAAGTTGGATTGTGGGGAGAGGGGGCGATCTCTTGCGCTGTTCAAGTGTAGCATGAAGTTGAGCTTCAGCTTTTTCCAGATGGTTTATTTGCCCTTCCATATTACATCGCCACCACCTTCTTCATTGGCCATTAAGCGCGCTAAGATGAAAAGGTAGTCGGATAGCCGGTTGAGGTATTTTATTACCATAACATCACCCGGATCAGTAGCGTATGATCTGAGCGTGGCGCGTTCGGCACGGCGGCATATGGTGCGGGCTATATGGGTGTGAGCTGCTAACACTGAGCCACCGGGGAGAATAAATGATTTTAGTTCTGGTAATTTTTGGTTGATGCGGTCTATCTCTGATTCCAGGTACTTGATATCACTTTCGTAGAGAAGTGGCATTTTGTTGCGGCTTTCTTCAGTATCGGAGGCTACGCGGGATTCAGCGATGAAAAGACGTTCCTGTATTTTTAACAGCTTGGCTTTGGTGCACTCTTGACTACACAATTCGCGTATTAGGCCAATATAGCTTTTTAGTTCATCTATAGTGCCGTAAGCTTCTACTTTGTCGCTGTGTTTAGGGACACGTTGTCCTCCAATAAGAGAGGTTTGGCCTTTGTCCCCATTCTTGGTGTATATTTTCATTGTTCTGTAGTGTGTTTTTATCTTCTGCTTGTGAATTACTTGCAGATGTTTGATATTTTCATAGTGAACGTTTGAGATGATGTTGTGTTCAATAGAAAAGGTGTAGACATAGCTACACCTTTTCGTTTGATAAGTAATACTAACGGTGTTTCGAATAGTTACTTGATAATAATATGTCCTTTATGGAGGTCTGATTCGTTCTGAATAGTATAGACATAGATTCCTTTGTCTATGCTTGTTGTGGTGATTCTGTCGTTGTTGTTAATAGTTTTACTGATGGCGAGGCGACCTTTCAAATCGTACAAGTTAAACTGCTGGTTTGATTCAATATTTTTTATTACGATATAATTGCTCGCCGGATTCGGGTAAATGATGATGTGTTTGTCGTTCAGTTTTTTAAGGGCGGTGCTTGTTTCGGAATAGATAAATTCTTCCTTATAATCCATCACAATGCCTGAGCCATTGTCGTCCGTACCTGATTGGAAAACTAAAGGTATATTGCTGATGGTCTCTGGGTACTCCATATACATAAAGCTCAGTGGTAGATTGTAATAATTGTCAGCATATGTTTGCTCAAGGTCATAGTCATACTGATACGCTTCAGTGGCGATCCATTCTTGGGTATTATTAAGGTTAAAACCTTTCTCAAGCGTTGGATTTCCATTGTTGTCGTAACTATATTCATATTTGCTGACTAAAGCCAGTCCTGTAGTGTTGCTTTCGTTCTCAATGCTATACCATTTTTCTTCGATAATCTGACCCAAGGTGTTGGCTGTGTGTGCGCCGGAGTCTTCCAGAGCTAAAGTCCCATTGTCACTGGTGTCATAATATAAGGTAGTGTTGGGTATATTATTAGTGTGACGAATAATGACTTTTTCTTCGGTGACGAAGTTGCCTTGATCATCTTTGTACTGAAACATCATCGTTTTTTCATTGTTACCATAGGTAATGGTGGCTCGTGCACTTTCTTCAAAGTTTCCTTTTTCTTCATCATCCCAAAGGTAGCTGATGTTGGTAATTCTTCCCTGATTGTCGTAGCTGTAATTTGTGATTTCAGAAGTAAGCCATGCTGTAGTGTCCTTGTTGGCATAAATTTCCTGAGTTATACGATTGTTACTGTTGTACGCAAAGCTGATTTTGTACTCTTCCATAAAATATTGGGCTTCGGTTTCGAAATCGTAGTTTTGGTATAAATGGATTTGTTCTTGCATTGTGCCATTATCATTGTATAAGAAATATGATTTTGATGATGCTTCCCAAGAGGATTCGTTTTTGTAGTAGCTGTTGAGAGAGTCTAACATTAAAAAGCTTGCGCTTGTAACTGACTGCGACTTGTTAAAAGCATTGAGCTGTTTGATTTTTGACTGTAGCTTGTAGAGCTGATATTTTTCAGCAAGCTTGGAGTGTGTTTTTTTGTTGATACTATTGCCCATAGCTATTGCTGTTCCCAGAGCAAAAAAAGTAATTAGAAGTAATCTTGTTTTCATTGTTTAATAGGTGTAGGTTAATAATTGTAATGAAAACAAGAATGCTCCGTAATGGTTTGTTTGTAAGAGCTAATATCATTATATGTAATGATGTTCTGCTACTATAATTAAACAGGAGAGGTGTTAATTTGTGACAGACTGCTTTTATGAGCAATGGTTTAGCTTTCCCACTCGCTATTTAAAAGACCGTATTGTGCATCGTCCAGCCATTCGCCATTGTGCAGGTAGCTTTCTTTGAAATGGGCCTCTTTGCGGAAATTAAGACGCTCCAGAAGACGGATACTGGCGGTGTTGCGTGGGTCGGTAGAGGCTATGATGCGGTGCTTCTTGAGTTGAAGAAAGAGTAGGTCGATGATTGTTTGCATAGCTTCGGTAGCGTAACTTTTGTTGTGGAAAGCCTTGGCCAGGGTGATGCCAATTTCTACTTGCTCATCGTCTAAAAAGTGAAGGCCTATGTCACCAATGATTTGCTCGCTTTCGCTGTGGATGATGACCAGTTGGAACCAAGTGCCGGCTTCGTTCATCTCTTCGGCACTGTCTTCAATAAACTCGTAGACTTCTTTTATTTTTTCAGGGATGAAATCTTGATATTGATTGGTTTCGGCATCAGAGCGGTATTCGAAAACGGCCTGTGCGTCTTGGCGATCTATGGGGCGAAGCTGTAGTGTTTCTGTTTTTAGCGTGTTGTTCATGTTATAATGTAAAATGAAAACTGTAAAATGAAAAATTAAAAGTGTTGCAATGTTAGTGAAGAATGAGGTTTAATCCAAAAGAATATAACAGATGTGTAGCTCTCTATTTAAATAAGCTCTTTTATTAATTGTCCGTTAATCTTTTTTATTTGTTTTGATTGTCAGGTGTTTATCGGGATTTCCGAATTTATTTTATGTTGTAGATTATCAGCGTGTTATAGGGATTTAGATTTTTTGTATAGCTTGCTGATTTGCGCCGTACTGAGCCTGTTGAAGTTTTGAAAGTTTACCGAAGTGTTGTTTATAATCTTTATATTTTATGCACAGAAGTCCTATATTTTTATACTTTTGCAGCCCGAAAATAATTTGAGTTCCATCACCTCACCTGATTCTTCAGGTCTAAACAAAAATGTAAAAATGAATGAACTAATTTTTATTGGTTTCACGCTCCTTCTTTTGAGCCTGAACCTCGTTGCCCTCCGAGGCGGTAAGTATTTCTTAATGTTGCTTATCGTTGTGTACACCATCACCATGAATATCTTTGTGGTCAAACAATTTAACCTCTTTGGCCTGGCCGTAACCGGTGGTAATGCCTTGTATGGTGCCCTGTTTTTAACTACTGATCTGTTGTCTGAGCATTTTGGTAAAAAGGATGCGCGTCGTTCGGTCTATCTGGGTTTCTTTTCTATGGTTACCTTCGTGGTTTTGATGCAAGTTCTATTGCTTTTTCAGGTTAATGATTACGATTATGCACAAGAATCTTTGCAGACCCTTTTTGGAATTACACCGCGTATTGTGATTGGCTCATTGTTGGCTTACTTTATTGCGCAAAATATTGATGTATACCTTTACGAATGGATAAAGAAACTGACCAATGGTAAGCATATGTGGTTGCGTAATAATGGATCGACGATGATTTCTCAACTGTTGGATACGTTGATCTTTACGTCGGTAGGTCTCACAGCTTTTGAGTTTTTGCCTTTCGAGGGGGTTATCCCCACAGAAATCTTTTGGCAGAATGTACTCTTTACTTATGTGATTAAACTCTTGGTGGCTGGTATTGATACGCCATTCTTGTATTTGAGTCGCAAGATTGTAAAGAAATAATACCAGTTAGGCTATGGGATGAGTGTGTTTGGTATAAATACCTTCAAGGTATATAATGTACTGCTGAGATAAGCTTTGGGTACTTGTTACTCAAACTAAAAATCCCCGTTGAAAATCTGATTTTCAAGGGGGATTTTTCTTAGCCTTAGCCTTATTCTCAGCCTTAGCCTAAGACATCAACGATGCGTCCGAAAATATCATCGATAGATCCTACACCGTCAATAGCATTAAAGGTGCCTTCCTTTTTATAAAAGTCCATAACAGGAGCCGTTTCGTTTTCATAAACAAGGATGCGCGCTTCAATGACTTTCAGGTTATCGTCCAAACGACCGGATGATTTGCCACGCTCCACTAAGCGTTCCACCAGCTGCTCTTTGGGTACTTCGAGGCTGAGCATAGTATCGACATCACCACCGTGATCTTGCAGCATTTTCTTAAGCGCTATAGCTTGCGGTGTGGTTCGCGGGAAACCGTCGAAGATCACTCCGTTTTTTGCTTCGGTGTTTTCCAGTGTGTGAGCTAACATCTCAATGATGAGTTCGTCCGGCACTAGATTACCTTCTTTGATGTACTCGCCAGCTTTTTGCCCAAACTCAGTGTTGGTTAGAATCTCGGCACGAATCACATCGCCTGTGGAAATGTGAGCGTAGCCATACTTTTCAATAATTTTGTCGCTTTGGGTTCCTTTGCCCGAACCCGGAGGGCCAAATATTACTATGTATTTCATGGTTAAGTTAAAAAAATAATATCGTAATAGATTAGAATAGGTCTTAGCTGCTTTATAAAAGATATCAGATGTTTTTAGTGGTGATAACATCAGCTGATATCCAACAGAGACGGGGAGTAGTATTACTCTCCTGTCCAGGTATAAATATCTTTAAGGTTGCGACCTAATCCATCGTAGTCCAAGCCATACCCTACGATGAAGTCGTTAGGGATTTCGAGTCCTACATAAGTCAATGGAATTTTTTTCTTGTAAGCAGCCGGCTTGTAGAAGAGGGTGGCGATTTTCAGCGATTTAACTTTCGATTCTTCCAGGCGTTGTACTACTTTTTCCATGGTGTTGCCACTATCCACAATGTCCTCGATGATGATAACATCACGTCCGGCAATATCTTCTCCAAAACCAATCAGCTCCTTGACTGTGCCTGTGGTGTCGGTGCCTGCATAAGAGGCCATTTTTACAAAACTGACCTCGCAGGGTAGTTTGATTTCCTTCAGCAGGTCAGCGGCAAAAATGAATGAACCGTTCAGGATACAGATGAAAAGGGGTTGTTTGCCTTCCATATCCTTGGTGATTTCTGCTGCTACACGCTCGATGGTTTCCATAAGCTTTGTGTTAGGAATCGAGAGTTGAAAGTTTTTATCGTGAATTTTTATGGTATCCATTGGATTTGAAAATTTTTAAGCCGCAAAATTACTAAAAATTGTGGTGTGGCTATGCTTAATTGATTAAATAAATATTGTAAAATAAAAAGGGTTGAACTGATATTAAGCTCAACCCTTAAATAATTGTTGCTGATTTGTTTGCTATAACTTCTCACCGTAAGCCAGATCACCGGCATCACCTATGCCCGGAACGATATATGATTTTTCGTCCAGCTCAGGATCAATAACGGCAACCCATAAGGTGCAGTTTTTGTCTTTTATTTCACGCTGTAGGGTTTCGATGCCTTGCTTGCTGGCAACCACGGCTACAAAGTGGGTGTGCTTGGGTTTTTGCTCTTTGGTGATCATATGGTAAATTTTGGCCATCGAAGCAGCAGTCGCTAGCATCGGATCGCATAATATCAGATCACGCTTAGTCAAATCAGGACCACTCACGTAGGCTGTTTCGATAGAAAACTCGTTACTGCTTATGCTGATGTGCTTGCGGTATGCTGAGATGAAGATGCTGTCTGCTTTATCAAAAACGTTAAGGAAACCACTATGCATCGCCAAAGCCGCACGTAAGATGCAGCCAACTACTGGTTGGTGGTCAAGTACTTTATCGTTGGCAAAGCCCAGAGGCGTTTCTGTTTCTTGTGATTTGTATTCCAGTGTTTCGCTCACATGGTATGCTAATATTTCACCAATACGTTCTATGTTGCGGCGAAAAATTAAACGATTGTTGTGGTAGTTCTTATCTCTTATTTCTGAGATATACTGATTTACAATGGAGGGTTTCTCTGAGAGATTAATAACTTTCATTTGTCTTATTATATTTTTTAGATAAAATCATACAAAGATAAGAAAACTTTCTATTGCTTCGGGCATAAAAGTGACGGGTTCATCTGCTATTTTTTATTAATTTTGCAATACACAATAATTGATAGAACGGCTGATGCAATATAAATCCGACACGGACATAATAAAAGACCTGAAGTCAGGAAAGACTTATCCTGTTTATTTCCTGATGGGCGAAGAGGCCTATTTTATCGACAAAGTAGCTGATTATATACAGGAAAATATGCTCAATGAGACCGAGCGTGAATTTGACCAACAGGTGCTCTATGGCGATGATGTAAGCATGGAGCAGGTGGTAGATGTTGCTAAGCAGTTTCCTATGATGTCTCAGCGTCAGGTGATTATTTTGCGTGAAGCTCAACTGATACGTAACTTGGACAGCCTGGCTTATTATGTCGAAAAGCCTTTGGTGTCTACAACCTTAGTAGTGGTGTATCGTAAACCTCTGGATAAACGCTCTAAGCTGTTTAAAAACTTAAAAAAGAACTCGGCGATATTCGAATCGGCTAAATTGAGAGATTGGCATATTAAAGACTGGATTGTGAGCTATGTGCGTGAGCAGGGGCGCAGCATCGATGTTAGATCTGCCGAACTGATGGCCGAATATTTAGGAAATGACCTCAGCAAAATAGCTAATGAAGTAGGGAAATTGCTCTTGACCTTAGCGCCGGGAAGCAAAAGCATAACGGCCGAACATATAGAGCGCAATATCGGCATCAGTAAAGAATTTAACAATTTTGAATTACAAGATGCCATCATTGCCAAAAATGTCTTGAAGGCAAATCGTATCATTGATTATTTTGCTAAAAATCCGAATAAGAATCCGATGGTAGTTACCCTTTCATCACTTTTTGGTTTTTTTAGTAATTTGATGATTATTTATTATTTACCCAATAAGTCGGAGGCAAATGTGGCGAGTCAGTTGCACGTTCATCCTTTTGTGGCTAAAAAACTTTTGGGGGCAATACGCAACTATTCGGCAGGTAAAGTGTTTAACATCATAGCCTTGTTGCGCGAATATGACGCCAGAGCCAAGGGGGTGAATAATAGTTCCGTTACGCACGGAGAACTTCTGAAAGAACTTATTTTTAAGATTGTTCATTGAAGATGGGAAGCTTTCCCTCACTAAAAACAATGCCTTATGGAAGAAAGTTTATTAATATCCACAGCGCCTATATCTCCAAAACTGATGGAGGTGTTGGCCATGCTCAATGATGAGGATCAAAAATTGTTGATGGGAAATTCAACCATTACCAAGTATCCCCCCGGATCGATAATATATGCCGAAGGAGAAGCCCCCAAAGAGCTCTTGTTTCTCAATAGCGGTAAGGTAAAAATCACGAAAATAGGGAATTCAAACAAAAAGCAGATTATTCGCTTAATAAAGCAGGGTTGGTTCTTTGGCTACCGGGCTCTTCTGGCAGAGGATCATTTTTATCAGGCTTCTGCTGAGGTGTTTGAAGAGGCGCAGATCATCTCTATTTCTATGGGTGTAATTAATGAGTTGATTAGTAAAAACCTGAAACTTTCCAACCTTTTTATTCATATTCTGGCTTCTGACTTGGCCAAATCGAACGAACATACCGTGACTTTAACCCAAAAGCACCTGAGGGGACGTTTGGCTAATGCCTTGTTGATTTTAGAAGAAACTTATGGCGTGGAAAAAGATGGCAAGACTCTCTCGGCCCGTATGCCGCGTGGCGATTTGGCTGAACTGGCCAATATGAATATCGCCAACACCTCGCGTGTGATAGGTGAGTTTGCTCAGGAAGGTATCGTAAATGTTTTTCGTCGTACTGTTTCTATTTTGGACAAAAAAGCCCTTCAGCACATTTCTGAGATAGGCTAGAGCAATGATAAATGAAGAATTAAAAATGAAAAATTACAAAAGATAAGTTAAAAGTAGGAATGAAAAATTTGAATGTCGACGACAATACATTTCTTCATTTTACACTTTTAATTTTTAGTATATTGTTATGAAAGATCAAAAAGCTATTGTCATAAAGTGTATTAAGAAAGATTATCCTGCTTTTGTGATAGCCGGTACTGATCCTTGTGCGGTAGAAACAATGGAGCATTATCTCAAGGTGGCGCGTGAAAAAGGTTGTTCGGAAGAATTTCTGGCTGATATGCAAGATGTGATCGACGAAATGGCTCTTTTTCAGGAACAACAGCCCGAAACCATTAAGGTGCCGGATTGATTTTGTAATTGTTTGATTAACATATGTTAATTATCTTTCCTTTCTTGAAAATATTTCGCAAATAAAAATAATTTTGGTGCAACTATTTCGCTTTTGGGGCCGTCTTTAGGGTGTAATAATATTTATTTAATTTTATGAACCAACGTCCCCAATTACGGTCTCGTAAGAATTTACCGCCTTATGGCCTGACTGGCCTGTTTTTATTCCTTCTTAGTTTCTCTGCATTTTCTCAAAATCGCTATACGGTGAGCGGTTTTTTTTCTGATGCTAAGAGTGGCGAACGGATTATTGGAGCTAACATTTACGAGAAAAATTCCCGTTTGGGAGCCAGTGCTAATGAGTATGGTTTCTACAGTTTGACCTTACCCGAAGGTAATTGTGTTTTTAGTGTAAGCTTTATCGGTTATGCTTCGCAGGATATCATTTTTGAGCTGAAATCTGATACGACGATGAATATGGCTTTAAGTGCCGAAGCCGTTGAATTTCAGGAGGTGGTAGTGACTGCTGAACGCTCTAAGGTGGACGACAGTCAGATGAGTGTTACTGATGTGCCAATTCAGAAACTGACCAAGATACCCGTGATTATGGGTGAACCTGACGTCCTTAAAGTGATACAGCTCATGCCTGGTGTCCAAAGTGGTACCGAAGGCACTAGCGGTATATATGTACGTGGCGGTGCTGCTGACCAAAACCTCTTCTTACTCGACGGTGTACCGGTATATAATGCCAGTCATCTTTTTGGCTTCTTTTCTGTTTTTAACCCCGGCGCTATCAAATCGGTTAAACTTTATAAGGGGGGCTTCCCCGCACGCTATGGTGGCCGTTTGTCTTCGGTGGTCGATATTCGTATGAAGGAAGGTAATGATAAGGAATTTAAGGGGGAAGTTTCGGTGGGGCTCATTGCTTCGCGAATCAACTTGGAAGGTCCTGTTAACGATGGTAAAACATCCTTTCTCATTTCTGCCAGACGTACGTATATAGATGTGCTGGTGCAGCCGGCTATTTATTTTTATAATAAGATGAATGATTATGACCAAGTGACCGGCGGTTATTTCTTTCAAGATTTTAATGCTAAAATTAACCATAAGTTTTCGGATAAAAGTCGTTTGTATCTGAGCGCTTATACCGGTAAGGATAAGATATATATGAAATCAAAATATGAATATTACAACGAGTCATATTATTATGATGAAGAGGGGAATATTCATCAGGATGCCTCGGCTAATTATAATGATCGTTCGGAAATGAATATGAATTGGGGAAACCGTATTGCGGCTTTAAGGTGGAATTATTTATTCTCGAATAAGTTGTTTTCAAATACAACCTTGACTTATAGTAAGTATAATTTTAATACGCATATGTTTTACGAAGAATACGAAGGCAAAAAACTCCAGACTTCGGATATGTTTGACTATTACAGTACTATACGAGATCTTACAGCCAAGGTTGATTTCGATTACGCGCCACACCCTAGTCATTCGATAAAATTTGGTGCTGGTTTTACCGCTCATTTTTTTGAACCCGGAGTGCAAACGATGAAAGTGACAGTCAGTAATAATACCGATGAAAACCTGGAGACTAAAACGCCGGATAATGATGTAGTAGCTAACGAAGAATACTTATATGTAGAAGATGATATGTGTGTCGGAGAGCGTTTGCGAATTAATCTGGGCTTGCACTTTTCTGGTTTGCATGTTCAGAATACGTATTATCCATCGTTGCAACCCCGGGCCTCTATGCGTTTTAAGCTGATGGATTCTTGGTCATTAAAAGCTTCTTATGCTAATATGAAGCAGTATGTGCACTTACTTTCCACTTCTACTATAGACTTACCTACCGACTTATGGGTACCTGTGACGGCCCAACTCTTACCTCCTAATTCTAATCAGTATGCGGTGGGGACTTCGGTACGTTTGCCTTACGGTCTTGATCTTACATTAGAGGGGTTTTATAAAACGATGGATAACCTGATTGCATACAAAGATGGGGCTTCTTTCTCAGGTACGGCAAGTACTAATTGGGACGATATGGTGGAGATGGGAGAAGGATGGGCCTACGGAGCTGAGTTTATGCTGGAAAAAACCTTGGGAAAAACGACAGGATGGTTGGGCTATACTTGGTCTAAAAGTGAGCGACAGTTTGATGAAATAAATTTTGGACAGGTTTTCCCGGCCCGTTATGACCGGCGTCATGATATAAGTGCGGTATTGACGCATAAGTTTAATGATCGTTTCGATGTGGGAGTTACCTGGGTGTACAATACGGGTAATGCGGTGACCTTGTCTGCTTATAATTATCCGGCCTTGCCTTCCAGCATCTCTGAAGGATACTACTACGATAGTGATAATATTAAGGATTATGGTGGCCGTAATAGTTACAGGATGCCTGCTTATCACCGTATGGATGTTGGTTTTAATTTTCATAAACAGAAAAAGCATGGCGTTAGAACCTGGAATTTGTCTTTTTATAACGCTTATTCCCGTCAGAATCCTTTTATGCTGATGTGGGAAAAGGATTATAATCATCCTGTTAGCGTTCCTGTATATGATAGCTACGGAGAGCTGCTTTACTACAATACGGAATATAAGACTGTGTTGAAACAGAGAAGCTTGTTCCCTATCATCCCCTCTTTGAGTTATACGTTTAAATTTTAAAAACTGCCTGTAAAATGAAATTATTCATATCTTTAATACTGTCTGCTTCTGTGCTGTTTTCCTGCACTAAAGTCATCGAGCTGGATGAGAATTACCAGGCTCCTAAAAATGTAATGAATTGTATCTTTGATGTGGACGCTGATAGTATTGAGCTGTTTCTGACACGCTCGAAGGAAATTTATGGTTTCGACAAAAATTTTGAGAAAGTGGAGGATGCTGAGGTCATATTGATGAAAGAGGAAAGCAGAATAGCCACTTTGAGTTATACTCCGGGTAATGATATAGGTTTCAACTATGATAATCTTGATTTTGGATCCAGGTATTTGGTTCAGTCGCTCGACCTAGACACAGCAGCCAACTATACGCTACAAAGTGTTCATCCTCAGTATGGATTTTGTTATGGGCAGACGCAGGTGCCTACAAGGGTTAAAATTGACTCTATTCGCTTAGCTTTTGAAGAAATAATGATATGGGGCTGGTTGGAGGAGGTTATGGTGGCTTATGTCTCCTTTACTGATCCTGCCGGTGAAGATAATTATTACCGCATTTGTGATGCTTATGTGCTAACGGGGAAAACTTATACTCAGTATGTAGAGGTAGATGGGCAATGGCTTGATGTACCAAGCGATAGTATTTATGTAAGTAGGAGTAGCTATCCGCGTTATGATCAGGTGGATCCGGTGATTTGTCCTAATGAAGATGATATTTTTAATTATGTGGAAAATTATCATCAGACCTTTAATGATGAACTCATAGAGGGGAAAGGCTATCAGATGAAGTACATTGTAAAATACGGTTCTGAAGAAAGTTTCTTTGATGTGGATACGGCTTCGGGTGAGTTTTTTGAAATTGGGCTTGAATTGCAGTCTATCCCCAAAGATTTGTTTTTGTATTATACTACTTTAGATGCTTTTCGTTGGAATGATGGTGAGTTTTTTATGGAACCGGTGCAGACCCGTTCGAATATAGAAAATGGCTTAGGTATTGTGGCCGCCTACCGTAAGGATGTTGGCATTATAAACTATGGTCGTCAAGATCGTGATGATGTAGACTACGTTTACGCCAACAATGACTATTACAACTACTACTAAGCTAAAACGATGAAAAGGAAATTTTTATTTGTTGTGTTTTTATTTGCCGCTATTCTTTTATCAGCACAGGACCTTGATGATAATGGAGCCCGTATCGGCTTTTATGCTTCACCGATGCTATCGGCTGATGTTGTAAATAATGCCGGAGCTACAATGGCGGGGGGGGCTTCGTATACCGTTT
>DHQI01000029.1:58812-78925 GCA_002408065.1 Bacteroidales bacterium UBA5342 | reverse complement strand
GGAGGCTTCGTATACCGTTCAGAGCACATTTGCTTTGGGGGTGGATTACGTACATCCTGTATCTGCTTTTTTAGCTTTTGAAAGCGGCCTTGCTTTTTCACAATATCGGATAGCGGTGGATCCTATGGAAATTCCCGGGACTAATATTAATGCAGAGCCTTATGAGAAAAATGTAACATTGATAAATGTTCCTTTAGCTCTGCGTCTTGATTTTCTTCAATATTTTTACCTTGATGGTGGTGCTTTGTTGGATATGGATCTCTCAGGATCTAGTCCCATAGATTCTCAGGTAGGACTTGGAGCGATAGTTGGTTTGGGGGCACAGTATGCCTTTTTTAAAAACTGGGGTTGTTATGTCAATGTTTATTCCAAACATCACGCTTTGTTTTCCTTTTCTTCGATGGGCGATAGTTACCGTTGGCGTCTCAATGAGAGTGGCTTCAGTGTTGGTGTCTTTTATCAGCTTTAACTGATAAAATTGACCTCAGGTTTTAAAGTGATGCCGTATTTATCTTCTACTTGGTTGACAATGATAGCTGCCAGCTCTGCCACATCTTGTCCTGTTGCATCACCTATATTGATCAATACTAAAGCCTGATCTTTGTGCACGGCAGCTCCGTTATGTTTCTTACCTTTAAGGCCACATTGATCTATGAGCCAGCCTGCAGGCACTTTTACTGTGGTGTTATTAATTGGGTAATGGGGTATTTCCGGGTATTGTTTTTTTAACTTATCGTATTGCTCAATACTTATGTAAGGGTTTTTGAAAAAACTTCCGGCATTTCCTAATATTTTATGGTCGGGTAACTTGCTGTTGCGTACCTCTGTTATTACCTGACGAATGAGTTTGAGGCTTGGTTTACGACTATCCAGTAACTTGCTAATGTTACCATAAGTAGTATTAAATTCAGGATGTTTGCTTAGTCTGTAAGTGACATAAGTCATCGCATATTTGCCTTTTAGCTCGTTTTTGAAAATACTGTCGCGGTAAGCAAATCGGCATTCTTTATTGCTGAATACACGTTTTTTCCCCGTGTTTAACTCGATGCCTTCTGTTTCTACTATCAGGTCTTGAACTTCTACACCGTAAGCACCTATGTTTTGAATTGGTGAGGCACCTACCGTCCCCGGAATGATGCTGAGGTTTTCCAGACCACCATAGCCTTTTTCTACAGCCCAAGCTACAAAATCGTCCCAGATAACACCGCCACCAACTTTTACTATAATATAATCTTTATTTTCTTCAACAATCTCAAAGCCCTTTATCTGAGAATACAGAACAATGCCGTCAAAATGATTCAAAAAAAGCAGGTTGCTGCCTTCGCCTATCATCAATGTTTCAAGTTGAAATTCATTAATCTCAGGCAGAAATTTCAATAGTGTTTTTTCTGATGTATAAGGGAGAAAATATTTTGCCAGAGCTTCAATGCTAAAGGTATTGTAGTCTTTAAGTTGGAAATCTTTATGTAGCGTATCGTTGATCATGGTGTGTTTTCAAAAAAAATGTGCTGCAAAGATAATAACTTAGTGGAGCTTCGTGCTAATTTGAGAGTCTTTGTGCCACTAGAGCTAAAGAGCCCATGCTTTTGTTCTTGTTTAATGGATACAAAAAAGGCCGGAAACATATCCGACCTTCTTAATCTTATTATTAACCTCAGCCTTAATCTCAGCCTCAATATCAATCTACTGCGAGTTCATTGAGATAAGGAATTCTTCGTTGCTTCGTGTGCCGCGCAGACGGTCACCTACAAATTGCATAGCTTCCACAGGGTTCATATCGCTAAGGAAGTTACGCAATACCCACATGCGGTTGAGTACTTCGTCGTTGAACAGTAAGTCGTCGCGACGTGTGCTGGACGAAACAATATCGACAGCCGGGAAAATTCGTTTGTTGGATAGTTTGCGATCCAGCTGAAGCTCCATATTACCAGTTCCTTTAAATTCTTCAAAGATGACTTCATCCATTTTAGAACCTGTTTCGGTCAAGGCTGTAGCCAGAATAGTCAGTGAACCACCGCCTTCGATATTACGTGCCGCTCCAAAGAAACGTTTGGGTTTGTGAAGAGCATTGGCGTCTACACCACCCGAAAGCACACGACCAGAAGCTGGTGCCACGGTGTTGTAAGCACGAGCTAAACGGGTGATAGAATCCAAAAGAATCACTACATCATGACCACATTCTACCAAGCGTTTTGCTTTTTCAAGTACAATATTGGCAACGCGTACATGGCGTTCTGCCGGTTCATCAAAGGTAGAGGCTATCACTTCAGCATTGACACTGCGTTTCATATCCGTTACCTCCTCAGGGCGTTCGTCTACAAGCAGGATGAGCATATATACCTCTGGGTGATTAGAGGCTATAGCGTTAGCCACATCTTTCAATAAGATGGTTTTACCTGTTTTGGGTTGTGCCACAATCAATCCGCGTTGTCCTTTCCCAATAGGAGCAAAGAGGTCGACTACACGGGTTGACATGTTAGCGCGACGGCCTTCTGCTATATTAAATTTTTCATCGGGGAATAGCGGTGTCAGGTGATCAAAAGGTACGCGATCGCGCACTTGTTTAGGATCTTGTCCGTTGATTTTTACTACTTTGATAAGTGGAAAGAAACGTTCTCCTTCTTTAGGTGGACGAATAATGCCGTCTACTGTATCTCCGGTTTTTAGGCTAAAAAGCTTAATTTGTGATTGCGAAACGTAGATGTCGTCGGGGGAGTTGATGTAATTGTAGTCAGAAGAGCGTAAAAAACCGTAGCCTTCAGGCAATATATCTAATACGCCTGAACTTTCTATTGTGGTGCTGTTGTCGTAGTTGTTTTCAGCATTGCTCTCAGTCACATTATTACGCTGGTGGCGTTGATTGTTTGGGGTCTGGTTCTGATTCTGATTGCGGTTGCGCTGATTATTTTGTTGGTTGTTGCGGTTGTTCGGCTGATTATTCTGCTGACGGTTTTGTTGTTCCGTGTTTTTTTGCTGATTATTAGCTTCTTGTTTGGCTTGTTGCTCTTGCTTTGCTGGTTTATTTTGCTTTTTAGCTGGTTTTGCCTCTGTTTTTTGCTCGGCTTTGGGTTCAGCTTTTTTTACAGGTTCAGCTTTTTTTTGAACTGTTCGTTTGCGTTTTGGCTTTGGGTTAGTCTGTTCCTCAGCAGTTTTTTTTGCTGAGATGCCCGCTGCTTGTTCGTCCAAGATTTTATATATTAAATCTTGCTTTTTGTAAGTGTCGGTTCGCTTAATGTTTAACTCTTTGGCTACTTCTTTTAGTTTCGAAAGCAGCATCGAGTTGAGTTGATTAATATCGTACATATGTGTTGTTTAAAAAAACGTTGTTTTTGTGTTTTATAAAAATCCGTACCAAAGGTGTACGGGGATTAACTTTCGGGAGTTAATAGAAAGAATGGAATTAAAATGTGCTATTGGCACTTGCTAGAGTTAATGAATAAAATGGAAAATATTCTTTTGATTAAATTTGAGAATGAACCAAGGATTTGGTCATTGTCGAAGAATTACAGGCGCAAAATAAAAGATTTATCTTTGTTTTGTCAAATTTTTAGTCAAATTTATATTCATTTTGCTGTATTTAGTCTAAAAAAGGGCTTTGACTTGCGCATCCAAAGCAGTACATTTGCCAAAATTTTAATATTATATGAAGATACACAAAGAAGGGATACCTACTATAGTCGTGTTGGCTTTGCTTAGTTTTATAATTTCAGAAATGAGTTTTTTGTATTTGAGCCGTACGGGTTTTCTTATCGTATTGGTAATAATGCTCTCTATTCTGGGAGTTGTGATACGTTTTTTTCGTAACCCTGTTAAGCGACCCGTGGTGACAGATGCAGATGGTGTGATAGCTCCTGCTGACGGCACCATAGTGGCTATAGAAAAGGTACATGAGCCTGAATATTTTGAAGGCGAACGTATGCAAGTATCTATTTTCATGTCTGTTTATAATGTGCACAAGAATTTCTTTCCCTTATCAGGAGAGGTTATTTATCACAAACATCATAGCGGCAATTATCACCGGGCTATTTTACCCAAATCAAGTGCTGAAAACGAACGTAGTTCTATAGTGATAAAGAACTCTAAAGCTGAAGTTTTATTACGTCAGGTGGCGGGCGCTTTGGCTCGCCGAGTGGTGTCTTATGTGAACGTTGGGGATCAAGTTGATCAGTCTGCTGAGTTAGGGTTTATAAAGTTTGGATCACGTGTGGATATGTATCTGCCTTTGGATGCCAAAGTGCAGGTGAAGTTGGGGGATAAAACGATAGGTAGTCAGACCCTGATAGCAAAATTCTAAATTATGATGAAAATCAAAAAGCATATTCCCAACTTTTTTACTTTGATGAATATTGTCTGTGGTTTTGGAGCCACTGCTTTTGCTTATCAGGGCGATTTCAGTTTGGCTTTTTATGCTATAATAGGGGCTGCTTTTTTCGATTTTATTGATGGTGGTGCAGCACGTCTGTTAGGGGTGCAGAGCGAAGTAGGTAAACAGCTTGATTCTTTGTGTGATGTGGTTAGTTTTGGCGTTGCGCCCGGCATGATTTTGTTTTCTATGATGCGCATGAGTCTGGATCTTTCAATGCCTCTTGTTTGGGCACAGTTGTCTTTGAGGGAGGTTTTGTTGTTATCGACCATGGTACTTGTGCCGGCTTTTTCCGCTTTACGCTTAGCTAAGTTTAATGTCGACACTCGTCAGACCGACAGCTTTATTGGTTTGCCTGTGCCTGCCAATGCTTTGCTCATTGCTTCCTTGGCAGCTTTGCTTACATCGGCTGTGCCGCTAGTGGAAATCAGAACGCTTTTATTGCATCCATTATTTCTTATAATGATTTCTACACTTCAGAGTTATCTATTGATTTCCTCTTTGCCAATGTTTGCTCTTAAGTTCAAAAATTTGTCTTGGCAGGATAATAAATTACGTTTCCTGTTCTTACTTTTTTCATTAATCGTAATTATTTTATTCAGAGAGGCTGGCATTGTTTTGGTTATTGTAATGTATGTCTTGTTGTCTTTAACTGCAAGATATATAAGCAGATAGGTGTTTTTGTTTTATGGCTGCTACACTAGTTTTGTGATTTTAAAAGCATTGAAAGACCTTAGTATCTAAAACTTTATGTTGAAATATGTTTGTGTGAATTAAAAAAAAATATATATTTGCAGCCAAATAAAGGGAAACTAGTTTTATTATTAACGAATTAAAATTTATTAAGATGACTAAAGCAGATATCGTAAACGAAATTTCTAACAACACAGGAATTGAAAAAGCAGTAGTATTGAAAACAGTTGAGGCTTTTATGGAATCAGTAAAAGGTTCTTTAACTGCAGGTAATAACGTATACCTACGTGGTTTTGGTAGCTTTATTACTAAGCAACGTGCTGAGAAAACAGCTCGTGATATTTCTAAAAACAAGACTATCATTATTCCAGCACACAAGATTCCTGCATTCAAACCTGCTAAGACTTTCGTTAACAGCGTGAAAGAGAATGTTAAGTAATTTATAGTATTTTAAATTAATCAGAATTATGCCCTGCGGAAAAAAAAGAAAAAGACATAAGATGTCTACGCACAAGCGTCGTAAGCGTTTGAGAAAAAACAGACATAAGAAGAAGTAATCTTCACGTCTGTATTTTAGCGTAAAAAGTAATAGAAGAACAAGCGCTTAGCTAATATTTGGCTAATGCTTGTTCTTTTTTGGTAAAATAATGCGTGTTTGTACCTTCTTTGGTACTAGAGCGTTATTAATGTGAACAGCGAAAAGGTGAAGCCGTGAATAGTGAATTGATAGTAGACGTAGCGAAGAAGGAAATTTCCATTGCTCTTACAGAGGACAAACGATTGGTAGAGCTGCACAAAGAAAGCAGTGATAGCCAATTCTCGGTTGGTGATTTTTACTTGGGTAAGGTAAAAAAAGTTATGCCGGGATTAAATGCTGCTTTTGTGAACGTGGGCTATGAGAAAGATGCTTTTTTGCATTATCTGGATTTGGGTCCACAATTCAATTCGCTGAAAAAAGCAGTGGGAAAAGCTAAGGCTTCTCCCAAGAAACCTTTTTATATCTCTAAGTTGGCTTGTGAGCCTGATATTGAGAAAAATGGTTCTATAGCAAAGGTACTAGCTCCCGGACAAGAGATTTTGGTACAAATAGCTAAGGAACCCATCTCAACAAAAGGGCCACGACTGACTTCTGAATTGTCCATAGCCGGTCGTTATCTGGTGCTGATACCATTTTCTAACCGTATTTCTGTCTCGCAAAAGATTGATTCTAACGAGGAGAAAAATCGTTTAAAAGCATTGATTAAAAGTATACGACCCAAAAATTTTGGTGTCATTATCCGTACCGTAGCTCAGGGGCAGAAAGTGGCTGAGCTGGATAATGAGCTAAAACTTCTAGTTAAGCGCTGGAACAAAGCCTTGCATACCTCTGCATCGGCCCAAGCGCCTGCCCTTATTCATAATGAGATAGGCCGTAGTTCGGCTATCTTACGCGATTTGCTTGACGAATCGTTCTCCAATATCCATGTTAACGATACAAAGGTTTTCAATGAGTTGAAAGACTTTGTGGGGCTTATTTCGCCTGATCAAAAGAAGATTTTAAAGCTTTACAAAAAGGACAATCCTATAATGGATGAGTTTGGTGTAACCGCTCAGATAAAATCATCTTTTGGAAAAACAGTATCGTTCAAACGCGGTGCTTATCTCGTGATAGAGCATACCGAGGCTTTTCATGTGATCGATGTGAATAGTGGTAATAGAACCAAAAATAATCAAGATCAGGAAACCAATGCCTTCGAAGTGAATCTTGCAGCTGCTGAGGAAGTGGCCCGACAGTTGCGCTTGCGCGATATGGGCGGTATTATTGTGGTAGATTTTATCGATATGGGAACTGCTGAGCATCGTCAGAAACTTTACGAAAGTATGAGGAAGTTTATGGACGAGGATAAGGCACGTCATCACATATTACCTCTGAGTAAATTTGGTTTAATGCAAATAACACGGCAGCGTGTGCGTCCTGAAATTAATGTTACCATTGATGAGACTTGTCCTAGCTGTGGTGGTACGGGTAAGGTGAAGCCTTCTGTTTTATTTGTAGAGCGTTTAGAAGATAAAATAGACTACCTGTTCAGTATAGGGGTGAGTGAATATACCTTGCATGTGCATCCTTACGTATATGCATACCTGACCAAAAGAACAAATATGGTTTTTGGGAAATCAATATTTGATAATTGGAGAAAGCATTACACTAAAAAAATAAAATTACAAGAAAATCAAGATTTTGCAATGCTTGAGTATTCCTTCTTTGATGCCAAAGGAGAAGAAATAGTTATGAAGGAAGAGGTAGATAATAAACTGTAAAAAAAAGAATAAGGCTAAAACGATTAAATTTTAGCCTTAATACCTAACTATTTTGTTTTGATACTACAGCCAACAGCTTTCGTTAATGCAGGAGTCGGTTGTTTCCCTTTTAATAGTGCATCAATCGCATCAGCAAGATAGGTTTTGCTCACCATGCTTTCGTCCCGGGCACTATTGTCGATAGCCCCTATGTAGGCCACCTTAAAAACATTATTAACTTTTTGCAGGAGGTAGACGTGTGGTGTCTTTGTGGCACCATATACCGGAAATACCTTTTGTCCTTCGTCAATGACATAGGGGAATGTGAATCCTTTTTCTTTGGCACGAATAATCATGTTGTCGTAAGAGTCTTCGGCATATACCTGTGGGTCATTAGGGTTTATCGCAATTACAGGGAACCCTTTTTTCTTGTATTTTTGATCTAAAGCAATGATGCGGTCTTCGTAGGCCACAGAAAACGGGCAGTGGTTGCAAGTGAATATTATTATTGCTCCTTTCTGGTCGTTATAATCACTTAGTGAGACCATTTTACCATCAACGTTTTTAAGCGTGAAATCTGATGCTACATCACCAACCTTGTAGCCTTGGGCTAATATTACTGAACTGAGTAATAGTGTTGCCAGGATTAATTGTATACGTTTCATAATTTGTTTTGTTGAAGATTTTGTGTAATTGTAATCAGTTGTTTGTAAGTTAATTGTTTGGGGTGGAATGCCCTTTTGTTGTTTTTAAGGAATAAGGTGGCGGGTATGGCTCCGTCCCAGTTTTTACTGATGAGGTTTATCCAAATGTTGGGATCATCGTCTAAGAGTACGACTTTGGTATTGATGTTGTTTTGTTTTAGAAATGGTTTTACCCTGGTGTTGATGTGTTTGGGGAAATCAAGAGATACTAAAATCATTTTAAACTTTTCGTTTTGATAATCATTGTTGAGGCGCATAAAATCAGGGAGTTCCTCAACGCATGGTTGGCACCAGGTAGCCCAAAAGTTTACAACATATAAGGTGTCGTTGTTATCCCAGAGTTCTTCCAGTTGTTCAAAGTTGATAGTTTCTATGTCTTGTGAGTAGCTTTTGGTGCTAACTAAGACAGCTGAAAACATGATCAAAAATAGGATGTTTTTTTGTGCGTACATACAACTAATACGTACCAAGTTGCAAAATGTTTTGTGTGGTAATGGTAAAAAATTTCAAGATATGGTATAAGTGATTACCCAAGAATCTTTTATGCAATAATGTATAAGGGTGAAATCATTATTTCTTATGATGCCGTGTAGCGTCTTATCTTTTAGTTTTATCTCAAGGTCTTTGTTGAAGTCGATCCCCTGTTTTTCGTCCCGTTTAAAAAGGGTTTCTTTTGCGCTCCAGTAGAGGGTGAGTAGCTCGGTGGTGTTAGCTGTAAGTAGCTCATTATCTGACAAGAAACGGTGTTTGAGTTTTTCCACTCTTGGACTGATATATTCGATGTCAATAGCCACCTTTTGTGTCGGGTGGGTGATAATAGCCACGAGGTCTTTGCTGTGGGAAATGCTGATTTGTGCCGTCTGATTCTTCAGGTAGGGTTTGCCATTTTTTAAATAAGTAATTTCGGCTTCAGGTATTTCTTTCTGTATAAGGAAACGAGCGATGAGGAGATCTTTTTTGCGACGTTCAACGCTGTATTTATTGAGTAGTATTAGGTCGTCCGAGGAGAGCTTAACTCTTTTCAGAAAAAAATCTAATGATTCTTCGTCCTTCCAAATGAGTATACGGGCACCATCTTGCGTATGTTGATCTCTGATTATTGCCATGTCCATTCCAAGCTATTGATCATATAAATGATGTCGGTCTTGATGTAGTTAATGATGGGCATAAGTGAGTCGACGTTGGGGGTGGTTTCAAAGTAAAGGGCTCCCCGCAGAAAGTGTGACGTGCTGTCTGTTGCCCAAAATTCCATATTAGAGGCCGAGTTACCTTTTAAGTCATATAGCACACCTTGCACTTTTTTTTCTTTATCTTCAAAACTACTTTCGTCGATGGCATCGGCACGTATTGTGTGCTCAAAGACAAACTGATGACTTTCTTCTAATAAAGAGTCAAGATTTTGTTTTACAGGTATGTAGCTGAGGTGTATTTTAGCCGAGTAGTCAGGGTAATTTATGTTGAACCACAAACTGTTGTGTCTTGATTTTTGTGATGTTCTTAAGGTGTCCCAACGGGCATAAACAGAGTAGTCTAATTTGAAAGGCAGAGCCTTGGGCGAGCTTTGATAGCTGTGGTTTTCCGGTAAATCAATTCTGAGGTAACCATGCGGTTTTGGGGTATAGTTCTCTTTACAAGAAAATAGTAATAATATACCAATAATGAGGAGTATGCCTAAGTGTCTTTTCAAAATATTCTACCTAATATGAGGGGGCAAAGTTAAGATAAACATACGGGTAAAAAAAATGCTCAGGATAGAGCATTCTTATTATTAGAGTGGTTTTAGAGCCTGATAGAAAACGGTTGATTCCCGCTTTTAAAACTTGGGCCGGGCTTATTGTTCTCATGCCACAGAAGGAGTGTTTAACATCGAAAATACCAAGTGATATAATGTGTTAAGGAGTGATTGTCTTTGCTCTATACCTATTTGTTGCATTACTGGGTATTTGTTAGTTGCTCCCTTTTCTTTGAACTTGAAATTTCTTGTTAAAATCGACCAGTTCCTTTTTTGTACAGTTAAAGCATTTCAGGTAATTGTCAAAGTATATTTTATTGATTGCTTTGGAAGCTTTTTTTATTTCTTCCTTGTTTTTACCTGCTTCTTTCATTGGTTTTACAGTGGCATTCATTTCTGCAAACTGTGTTTTTTTAGTTTCCAGTACTTTGGCCCTTTGATCTTCATTCAGGTTAAATGCTTTGCTGGCCATTTGGCTATAACGCTCAGCAGTTTTTAGCTGTCCTTGGTGTACCTTTTGTGCATAGCTTGCCATGGTCATTATGCTTAGAAGAATAAACATTGTTAATTTTTTCATAGTGTTTTTTTGTTATTTCAAGAGCGAAAATAGGGTAAGAAATATGTTTGGGTGTGTTTTGCCGTAAATATGTTGTGCTTAATATGACGAATAATATATAGAATCATCATTTATGACTATTGTTCATTTGTGCTAAATTTTCGAAATTGCAACAGTGAAATTAAATCTTTTTCTTTTGAAGAATTGTTGATATTGATTCCAAATAAAAATGAAATGCAGACCGGTTTGGGGCTAGGAATGCTCGATTATTGCTGAAAAGATGTTCATTTATGCAAAGTGGATATGGCATTATGAGGTGAAAATAACAGGTCTGTTTTGCAAAATACACTGTGTTTGATTTCATGAGAAAATTCAGAAAAGAAAGCCGGTGTTTAGGGCTTTACAATTTGCTATGCACAATGCGTAAATATGACGTAATTTGACAAGTCAACATGGCAAATAATGACGACTTAAGCTGTTTTTTATCAAGGGAATAAAAAAAAAGTCTTTTTTGCAAAATAACTTTGAAATCATACCTGTTTTTTGAAACAATATTGTTTATTTCGCGTGTTGTAAACAGATGTTGAGGTTCACACAAAAATTATAGTATAAACGGTAATGAAAGTATCTGAAAAAATTGAACTGCTCAAACAAAAGAGAGCAGAAGTGATGGAAATGGGAGGCGAAGCCAGAGTTGCAAAGCAGCACGAAAAAGGCAAATTGTCGGCCCGCGAACGTCTTGATGTATTATTTGATGAAGGAACTTTTCGTGAGGTTGATATGTTCGTTGAGCATCGCTCAGTGAATTTTGGTCTTGAAAAGGTAGAAGTGCCTTCGGATGGTGTGATAGTAGGGCACGGAAAAGTCAATGGACGTCCTGTGTTTGCTTACTCACAAGACTTCACCTCGCGTGGTGGTTCATTAGGCGAGATGCATGCGGCTAAAATTTGTAAGATTATGGATCTGGCTGTGAAAGCAGGTGCCCCAGTAGTTGGTCTTAACGATTCGGGTGGAGCACGTGTGGAAGAAGGTGTCGATGCCTTGAAGGGTTACGGTGAAATCTTTATGCGCAATTCCCGCGCTTCAGGTGTGGTTCCTCAGATTTCAGCTATTATGGGGCCTTGTGCTGGTGGAGCTGTTTATTCTCCGGCTATGACGGATTTTATCTTTATGGTGAAAAAACAAAGCCATATGTTCATTACCGGTCCTGGAGTTATTAAGACTGTTACAGGTGAAGAAACATCACTGGAAGAACTGGGAGGTGCTATGGTGCATAATGCCAAAAGTGGTAATGCTCACTTTGCTTGTGAGAGCGACGAGGATACGATAGAGGCTATCAAGGAATTGTTGGAATTTTTACCTAATAATAACCTTGAAGAAGCTCCTGTAGTGCCGATGGGTGACGATCCGCAGCGCGAATGTGAAACGCTGAATACTATCATTCCTGATGATGCTAAGATGCCTTACGATATGGTGACTATCATCGAAGAGATACTGGACAACGGTGAGTTTATGCAAGTGCACGAGCACTATGCCGAAAATGCATTGGTTGGTTTTGGGCACTTAGATGGACGCTCTGTTGGTATTATTGCAAACCAACCTATGATACAAGCCGGCTGTTTGGACATCGATGCATCTGATAAGATTTCACGATTTGTACGTACTTGTGATGCTTTCAATATTCCGATGATTACATTCGTTGATGTGCCGGGTTACTTACCGGGTGTACAGCAAGAGTGGGATGGCATCATTCGTCACGGTGCAAAACTGCTTTGGTCTTATGCTGAAGCGACGGTGCCAAAATTTACGGTGGTAACCCGTAAGGATTACGGTGGTGCTTATTTGGCGATGTGTTCTAAGCCTTTGGGTGCCGATATGGTATTTGCCTGGCCTAGTGCTGAGATAGCTGTAATGGGGGCTAAAGGAGCCGTAGAGGTTATTTCTACTTACCGTAAGCAAATAGCTGGTGCTGACGACAAACAAGCTATGAGAGAAGCTAAAATCAAAGAATACGAGGATGCTTTTAATGTGCCTTATCTGGCTGCTAAACGCGGTTATATCGACGATGTGATTTTACCTTGTGAAACACGTCAGCGCTTGATTGATGCTTTGGCTGTTATGTCTACGAAGACTGAAATATTACCTCCTAAGAAACACGGTAACATTCCACTATAAAATAGTATAAGAATGACAGCAAGTGAAAAAAAGAAAAAAGCGGCATTAGTAGCTGTAGCTTACTATTTGGAGCAGGAAGCTGCTAAGAATAATGAAGGGAAAACCAAAAATTCATGGTTAGCTACTGGAAAGGAAATAGCTATGGGTAACCGTGTAATGGTACAGCGACATGGTCGTGCTATACGCTCCCGCGGATAATTAGATTAAAAAGGAAGAATCAAAAAAAATAGACAAATGGATTTCGATAAACACGGAGTGTTGGAAATGACTCCACTAGAGTTTGGTGCTGATCGTCCTGCAGCAGCCAATCCTATTAAGATTAACGATGTTAGCTTACGTGACGGACACCAGTCACTTTTTGCTACGCGAGGACGTACAGAAGATATGTTACCGGTAGCCGAAATGATTGATAACGCCGGTTATAATGCGGTTGAGACTTGGGGAGGGGCCACCTTTGATACCATGCACCGTTTCTTGGCAGAAGACCCTTGGGAACGTTTAAGGGTGTTGAAGAAACACATGCCGAAGACGCCATTCTCGATGTTGTTGCGTGGGCAAAATGTAGTAGGCTATCGTAACTATGCTGATGATGTGGTAAAGGCATTCGTACAACGCTCTATTGACAATGGTATGGATATCTTCCGTTGTTTTGATGCCTTGAACGATTACCGTAACTTCGAAACGGCAGCGCAGGTCATTAAAGATAATGGTAAGCATTTCCAAGGAGTGGTATGTTATACCTTGAATCAACCTCGCTTAGGTGGTGATGTGTACAATATGGGTTATTACCTAAACAAGGTGAAAGAATTGGTTGAATTTGGTGTGGACTCTATCTGCATTAAGGATATGGCTGGTTTGATAGCGCCTTACGATATTTATAATTTGGTTCGGGAAATTAAGAAAATTACTGATACACCTATTGGTCTTCATACCCACTTTACTTCTGGTATGGGGGATCTTTCAATCTTTAAAGCCATTGAGGCAGGTGTGGATATAGTGGATACTTGTATCGGACCTTATGCTTACCGTACATCTCACGCCGCTGTAGAGCCTATCATTATGTCACTTTTAGGTACTAGCCGTGATACTGGTATGGACATCAAAAAGATAACAGCCATAGCTGATGAGATGGAGAAATATATTCCTAAGTATAAACACTTGGATAACAATCCTAAATATTCTACTACGGACATCAATGTATTACTTCACCAGACACCGGGTGGTATGCTTTCTAACTTGGTTAATCAGTTGAAAGCTATGGATGCATTGGATAAATTACCAGAGGTATTTCGTCAATTGCCTAAGGTGCGTAAAGATTTAGGTAATATTCCATTGGTAACACCTACATCTCAGATAGTAGGGGTACAAACAGTCAACAATGTATTGTTTGACTCTTACGAAGGTGAGTATGCTAAAATCACTAAAGAGGTAAAAGACCTGTGTTACGGATTGTATGGTAAAACAACAATGCCTATCAACCCGGAAGTACAGGCCAAAGCTCTGAAAGATTATCCACGTGGTGAGGAGCCTATCACAGTACGTCCGGGATCTATCTTGGATGATGAGATGGAAGATGTAAAAGCTGAATTTTCCGGTTTGGCACAAGATATCGACGACGAAGTATTGTGTGCACTATATCCTGTTACCGGTAAACGTTTCCTGAAATGGAAATATGGTAAAGAGGAAGTGCCTGCTGAGTTTAAAGCTAAGACTATGGAGCAGGTAGAGAAAGAGGAAAAATTGATTCAAAAAGCTCTTTCTGGTGAATTGACCGCCAAAGGTGGTGGTGCAACACGCGAATTGGAAGTGAAAGTAGACGGTGAAGTGTTCACTGTAGAAATCAACGATCCTAACGCTGCCGCTGCTGCTCCACGTGCTCGTCGTGCTAAAGCAGGAAACAAAGAAGTAGAAGCTACCGGTGCTCTTGTAGCTCCTATCCCAGGTATGGTGGTTGAGTTCAAAGTAAAAGTAGGTGACAGTGTGAAGAAAGGTGATACTGTAGCTGTACTGGAAGCTATGAAAATGATGAACAACCTTGATGCTGCAGTAGATGGTACTGTGAAAGAAATTAAATATGAAACTGGTGACTCTGTTGCTAAAGGCGATGTGCTGATGGTCATTGAGTAAGCGGTTTTCTAAGAACGTATATTAAGAGAAGGTGGTCCTGCGCGGCTGCCTTTTTTTATTTCAGAGAAGTGTTTCGTATGCTTAAGTTGCTGTAGGATTGTGTCACAAACTGCTGTTTAAAGGTGTCCTATGGCGTTTGTATGGGTGGTTTGTTGGTGGTTTGAGTTACGGGCGTACAAAAGCAACGAAGGAACTTCTTATACAAAGGACAATCTTCAGTCGTTTTTTTAGGGCTTAGCCAATAAATACTAAGGGAGACTCTTGCATTTTACTATCTCCTGCTAAAGTCTCCTAAATTAAGGTGTTTGTTCTTATCTAATAGAAGTGGAGGTGTTGGAGTAAAGTGTTTAGAGGTAGAAAGTTGTATAGATTAATCTTTCTTAGGGAAATACTTTACTTTAATAATACGGCGATCGTCTACTGAGAAGACTTTAAATTTGTAGTCGAGCACAAAGATTTCGTCGTAGCGTTGAGGCATTTCGCCGTGGACTTCGAGAAGCATACCACCTAATGAGTCAGCTTCACCACGTATCTCTTCAAAGATTTCTTCATCTATTTTAGTAATTTTACAGAAGTCGTGGATAGGTATTTTGGCTTCGAATACGATAGTACCATCTTTATTGATTTTGTAGGAGTTATCCTGCGCATCAAATTCATCGGATATTTCGCCTACAATCTCTTCCAATATATCCTCTAATGTTACAATACCAGAGGTGCCGCCATATTCGTCCACAATGATAGCCATGTGAATCTTATTGCTTTGGAATTCTTCCAGTAAATCATTGATTTTCTTTGTTCCCGGTACGAAATAAGGTGGACGTATCAGTGTTTGCCAGCGAAAAGTTTTCTTCTGTAAGTGAGGCAAAAGATCCTTGATGTAAAGCACACCTTTGACATTATCGGGTGTGTCGGCATAAACAGGGATGCGCGAAAAACCAGATGCTATAATGACCTTAATAACGTGTGAAAATTTGCTTTTGAGGTTGAGGTCTGTAACGTCTACACGCGAAGTCATTATATCAGCGACGCTGATGTTGCCAAATTTGATGATGCCTTCGAGCAATTCTTTTTCTTCGGTAAGCTCCTCGGAAGTGAGCTCCAGAGCTGTGGAAAGGTCGTCGCGCGAGATATTCTGATGATGGCGGGCTATGCGTCGGTTGACTAAATCAGTAGAAACGACCAAAAAGGATGTTAAAGGTTTAAAAAAACGTCCTAGAATGTTGAGTGGGCGTGCCATAAGGCGTGCAAAGCGCAGGGCGTGGTTGTTGGCATATACCTTGGGTAAAATTTCACCAAATAAAAGTAGAATGAAGGTGATAATTACTGTTTGTATGATAAAACCAAGCGTTGGATTTTGTGAAAAATCAAACAATTGGTTAGTCAGGTGCGCTGTGAGCAGCACGATGCCTACATTAACAAAGTTATTGGTGGTTAGGATGGTTGCCAGCAAATAATCCAGTTTGCTGAGTTGACGTTCAACAGCTGTATCATTACTGTTTTTGCCTAGCTTAAGTTCTTCTTTATCTTTGGCCTCCAGACCAAAGAAAGCGACTTCGGAACCTGATATAAAGGCTGAAATAATGATTAAGAGGACTAAGATTAAAAAGGAAATAATGTGTGTTGCTTGTACGGGCGAAGCCGTAATGGTGTTAAAAACTAGCAAGGTGCAACTAAGAGGGTCGTCTGTTTCCAATGTTTAATGATGTTGATTTAAGGGTGCAAATTTAGGGATAATTATTTAGATAATAAAGAGCTAATGTTTGTGTATTTAACTCTTGTTGTCATGTCAGTAAAAAGGCTCAGCCACGGATACATGTGATTCCTAAGTAGAAATTTTTAACTATTATGGTTTACTTCTCCAATTAGGTCAAAACCTTCGGCTTCTGTGATATGTACAGAATAGATCTTACCGATTGTTAAATCTTGATCTGAATAAACGATTACTTCAGGGTCTACTTCAGGAGAATCGTATTGAGTACGACCAATATAATAGTCGCTTTCTGCACGGTCGATGATCACGTTTTGAGAGGTGTTGACAAGTTTTTCGGCTGCTTGGTGAGCAATACTCTCTTGCAGCATCATTAGTTGTGCCGTGCGACGTTCTTTTTCTGACGCGGGGATGTTATCCTCCAGAGTGTCGCCGGCGTAAGTGCCTTCTTCTTCGGAATAAGGGAAAACGCCCAGTCGTTCAAAGGGATATGCCTGAATAAAATCGCATATCTCTTGGTATTGTTCTTCCGTTTCGTTTGGATAACCCACCATCATTGTGGTACGCAGGTAGATGCCTGGCACTTCATGGCGAATGCGTTCAAGCAATTCTATGGTTTTTTCTTTAGTGATGCCACGCTTCATAGCTTTGAGTACCGGTGTGCTGATGTGTTGTAGGGCTATGTCGAGGTATTTACATACGTTATCACGCTCGCGCATTACAGGTAGCAGGTCGTATGGAAACTTGGTAGGATAAGCATAATGCAGTCGTATCCATTCCACGCCAGGCAGGTCTGAAATGGCTTCTACTAATTGTGCCAAACGGTTTTCTTTATACAGATCGATGCCATAATAAGAGAGGTCTTGTGCTATGATTTGAAATTCTTTTACCCCCTGTTTGACCAGATCTTTGACTTCTTGTATTATCTCTTCCATTGGGCGTGATATGTGCTTGCCGGTAATGATAGGAATGGCACAGTAAGCACATGCCCGGTTACAGCCTTCAGATATTTTGATGTAGGCATAGTGTTTTGGTGTTGTGATGACACGTTGGTCTTCTCCCACCTGATTGGTAGTGTCGATATCCTGTACCACGTTACGCCAGTCAAATTTTCCGTATATGCCATCGATTTCCGGAATCTCTTTTCGCAATTCCTCATTATAGCGCTGCGACAAACAGCCCATGACGTATAATTCATTGAGCTGACCATCTTGTTTGAGTTGAGCCAATTGCAAAATCATATTGACCGATTCCTCTTTAGCGTCTCCTATAAAACCACAAGTGTTTACGATGGCTATGTCACCCGAAACTTGTTCGGGGTCATGATGTATAGTGTAGTTGTTTTCTCTGAAGTGATGCAAAAGGATTTCGGAATCAACCAAATTTTTTGAGCATCCCATCGTTATGATATCGACGTGTTTCTTTTTTGACATTGTGTGATAATTTGGGGGCAAATGTACGTAAAAAGCTTGGGGTTTTGCATTGCAATAATTGCTTTGCTTTACTTCAATGAGATGATGAATAATGGTGAAACAGGTTTATAGTGAAGCAGGGTATTGGTCAAACGCATAATCTGTAAAAAAAAGAGTATATAGAGAGAGCCTTAGTGGCGGGGAGTGTTTAATGCAGGGATCAGGAGTCTTTTTAATGCACAACCTAAGTCATATTGTGATACATCATAATGGATACAGCCTACAGTATTTGACAAAGAATCATAAAAAAGGATGGTTTTGAGTTTTTAGTTAACTATTTAGAAGTATTTTTGCAGTATGATTGAACATTTAGGCGACATAGGCTATCTGCTGCGAGGCATTTTGGTGGGCATTGCGGTGTCTATTCCCTTGGGACCTATAGGTGTAATGATTGTACAGCGTACTTTGACGCGGGATAATTGGGCTGGTTTTTTTTCCGGTGTTGGTGCTGCTTTATCTGATTTGATGTATGCCTTAGTAGCTGGTTATGGTTTCTCGCTCATTATTGAATTTATTGACTCACATCAAACCTGGTTACAGGTGGGGGGAGGCACTGTGCTTTTTGCCTTTGGGATTTATACTTTTTTGCAAAATCCAATTCGCCAAATTCGTGCCCCCCGTAAGCGTAATGTTAACTATTGGCAGGATGTTGTGAGTACTTTTTTACTTACAGTTTCCAATCCTCTTGCTGTTTTTACCTTCCTTGTTATTTTTGCGAGCTTCGATGTATTTGTAGAAGCTCAGGAGTCGCAAACGATATATTTAGTGCTGTTAGGTGTATTTGCCGGGGCATTACTTTGGTGGATGCATTTGACCTTATTGGTGGGCTTATTGCGTCGGTATATCAATATTCGCCGCTTATGGTGGATTAATAAGATTTCTGGTGTAACGATTTCTGTTATATCATTGGGGATTGTCATACAGGCTTTTGTCTGATAAATTAGCATGTTTTGACATTTGTTCCATATTTTTTAGGAATTTATTTTTTTATATTTTAAGCTTTTATGGTAACGAATCAGCAGATTATTGATTTGATACAGCGGGAAGTAGTGCCTGCTTTGGGGTGTACAGAACCTATTGCTGTGGCTTTGGCGTGTGCCAAAGCACGTGAAGTGTTGGAAGAAATGCCAGAAAAGATCGAGATTTTTGTGAGTGGTAACATTCTTAAGAATTCTATGGCTGTAGGCGTTCCTGGTACTGGAATGAAAGGTTTGCCAATAGCTGCTGCTCTTGGAGTGATGGGGGGCGATTCTTCGTTACAACTGGAAGTGATCTCTAAGGTAACACCTGAGCAAATAGATGCCGCTAAGGATATGGTTGCTCATAAAGTGTGCGATATTCAGTTGAAAGAAGACACAGATCCTCTTTACATAGAATGTCATTGTCATAAGGGGGATAATACGGCTTTGGTAGTCATTAATCATCAACATACCAATATTGTAAAAGTACAATATAATGATGAGGTGAGGCTAGATATAGACGAAACAGTAGAAGAGGATGGAAAAGAACGCCTCGAAGGACTGACGATGAAACGTATCTGGGAGTTCACCTCTTATGCGCCTCTGGAAGATCTGGAATTTATTTGGGAGGGAGTGACGCTAAACAAAGCCATTTCAGAGGAAGGTTTATCCAAACCTTATGGTATGCAGGTAGGACGTAAGATGAAAAAGAATATTGAACTAGGCATCTTTGGTGATGACCTTATTAATCGTGCTATCATGATGACTAGTGCAGGAGCTGATGCCCGTATGGATGGTTGTACTTGCCCGGTAATGTCCAATTCGGGAAGTGGAAATCAGGGAATTACTACCTTTTTGCCCGTAGTGGCTGTTGCCGAAAAACTTAGTAAGACCCGTGAAGAGACCATAAGAGCTTTGATATTGAGCAATTTAGTTGCTATTCATATGAAGTCTTATCTGGGGCGCTTATCGGCATTGTGTGGTGTGGTGGTGGCAGCTACCGGGTCAGCTTGTGGTGTGGCTTATTTGCTGAGTGCTAATTACGACCAGATAGTAGCTACGATAAAAAATATGATTGGTGGCATTACCGGTATGATTTGTGATGGCGCAAAAGTGGGCTGTTCGTTAAAAATATCGGCTGGTGTGAGTGCCGCGGTGCAATCGGCTATGCTGGCCATTGATGGTGTTGAGATTTCGAGTATGGATGGTATCATAGAAGATGATATAGAACAAACTATTCAAAATTTTGGCAAAATTGGATCGGAAGGTATGCTGGAAACTGATAAGATGATTCTGCATCAGATGAGTTGTAAGTAGTCAATGGTTCAATGATTCAATGATTCAATG
>DHQI01000029.1:0-58616 GCA_002408065.1 Bacteroidales bacterium UBA5342 | reverse complement strand
TTCAATGATTCAATGATTCAATGGTTCAATGACACAATGGTTCAATGATTCAATGGTGCAATGCAAGTTTCCAATATCCATTTTCCAATTTCCAATATCCAATATCCAATATCCATTTTCCAATTTCCAATTTCCAATATCCATATTCTAATTTCCAATTTCCAACAAATGATTACTTTTCCGAACGCTAAAATAAATTTAGGTCTTAATGTGCTGAGTAAGCGCGAAGATGGTTATCACAATATTGAATCGCTGTTTTATCCTATTCCTTTGGAGGATGCTTTGGAGATATTGCCGACGGGGGGTGATTTTGAGTTTTCTTCCACGGGTATTGCTCTGGATTGCGTATTGGAGGATAATATTGTGGTGAAGGCTTATCGTTTGCTTAAAGAGGATTTTCTTTTACCTAATGTGAAGATACATCTGCATAAAAATATCCCATTTGGAGCTGGTCTTGGGGGGGGGAGTGCCGATGCGGCTTTTACTCTGAAAATGCTTAATGCTATGTTTGAGCTGCAGCTAAGCAATGAGACCTTAATAAAATATGCGGCAAAGATAGGAGCTGATTGTGCTTTTTTTATAGAAAACAAACCCGTTATTGCAGAGGGGATTGGTGATGTTTTAAGTCCCTTTGAGCTCGATATGAAGGGGCATTATTTACTACTGATAAAGCCTGATGTAGCAGTCCCAACGCCTAAAGCTTATAAGTATGTTATTCCGGAAATTCCGGAAATTTCGTTGCGTGATAGTTTAAGAAAGCCGCTTCGAGATTGGAATTTTGAGGTGAAAAATGATTTTGAAAAGTCTGTTTTTCAGCAATATCCATCACTTTCCAATCTTAAAAGAGAACTGTATAATATGGGGGCTCTTTATGCCTCGATGAGTGGGAGTGGTTCGTCAATTTTTGGCATTTTTGAAGAAAAGCCCACTGATAATCCTATATTTGTGGAGCATTTCTGTTTTGAAACAGTGCTTTAAATGAATTTTATGCGATTAAAACCACTTGCCTTATTCTTTTTCCTGGCTGTTTTTTATGTTCTGAAAGCGCAGGATATTCCCCTTTCTACGAATAACGAAGCGCTTTACGAATTTATTGATGAAATGGCAGCGCAGCACTTTATTCAGGTCAACCATATCGTTAAACCATATTCGCGTCAACAGGTAGTTAAGTACTTGAATGATGCTGAATTCTATTACCATAAGATGACTAAGCGTCAGCAAAAAGAATGGGAATTTTATAAGGATAATATCATTTGGCATAAAAAGGATACAACACATCTTTCTAATCGTGTGGATGTTATTCAGCGCGAATATGGAGCGCTATCATTGGCTCCTATTGGTTTGTTTAGTAACAGTGATAGAATGAATTTTGCACTTAAGCCGGTAATTAATGGTCAGTTTCTTTCGAATAGTAATGGTATGATTTATCATCGTAATATTGGTGTGACGATGGATTTGACGGTGAAAAACTGGGGGTTTTATGCCAATGCACAGGAAATTGCAGAAAAAGAACGTTTACTAACCGAAAATTACCTGGTTAACGAGCGTGGGGCTAATTATAAAAGTCTTGATTATAGCGATATGCTTGGCGGTGTGACCTACGCTAATGATTGGTTGTCTTTGGGTCTAGTCAAAGATTATACTGAGTGGGGAACACATCAGAATGGTGCAAATATTATCTCGGACCGGGCACCTAGTTTTGCGCATTTTAAAATGAAGGTGAAGCCTGTAGATTGGTTTGAGATGAACTACATTCACGGTTGGTTGGTGTCTGATGTGATAGACAGTACCGAGTCCTATACTATGAGCAGCGGGAAGCGGCGTGATGTGATGCATGGTAAATTTATAGCAGCCAATATGTTTACTATTTACCCTTTTAAAACTTTAGGGATTTCTGCGGGTAATTCAATGGTTTATAGTGCTGATAATGCTCAGTTACAATACCTGAATCCTTTGATGTTTTACAAATCGGTAGATCATACCTATAATTCTACTGATGGTGCCGGGCGTAATGTAGGACAAAATTCGCAGATGTTTTTCGATGTCAGTTTTCGGGGTATCAAGAAGCTCTTTGTGTATTATACCTTATTTGTAGATGAGCTGAAAATAGATCGCTGGCAACACGACGATGAGCATAACTTTTACAGTTATAAAACCGGTATGAAAGTGACGCAATTAATCCCGAATATGTCCTTTGGGGTAGAATATACGCACACCATGCCTATTACTTATCAGCACGATGTTACCACCACTACTTTTGAAAGCAATTCATACAATATGGGGCATTATCTGCGTGATAATGCTGATGAGATTTTTGCTTATGTCCATTTTCGTCCGGTGAAGAATTTACGCTTCAAATTTTCTTACACTCAGGTGAGAAAAGGGGAGGAGTACGGTTATATTCGTGGTGATGCTGACTTGACGCGCCATCCTTTCTTAGAAGAGGTTAAATATAAGAATTCTGCGTGGGAGATGATGAGTGAATACCAGTTGGCTTATGATCTTTTCTTTTACCTTTCAGTAGGTCAATCAAATACCTCAGGCGATGATCTTAACCTTTATGTGCCACCCCACTTTCGTGGCAAACAGTTTAATATGAATTTCGGTTTTAATATTGGGTTTTAGCTTTGGCTGTGAGAGAAAAAGGGCTGAGTTTTTTTCGATAATCAAGATTTAAACAAGTTCTATAGTTGTATGCTAATAACAGCAAGTGAAGCGGTCTCTTTGTCTCCGCGTACTTGGGCTGCGCTACCCAAAAGGTAGCACAGACGATTTGAGTAGAAGAGTATGATATTTAAATTTTGCATCAGCAATTCTGTATAATAAAAAAACAAAGGCTACTCCTTAAAGTCGGGAGTAGCCTCTGAAACTGACAGCCTAAAGCTTGATAAAAAAGGGAATTATTTAGTAACTACTTTATACGATGAAACACCACCTGTAGATTGTACTTTTACACAGTAAAAGTTCCCGTTGCTTAGGGTGGTAGAGTGCCAGGCCGTTTGATTTTCCAGTTTATCATTTTGTACCAACCTACCTAGCATATCATAAACTGAAACCTGAGTGATATAGCATTCTTTAGAGTGTGCTTCTATTTGATTTCCATTATAATGGACTGAAATATGATGCGTTAATGAAGCCTCTAAGGCTGAAGTAACGGCACTTTCTTTTAGATTAATATCAACTAAAGTGGTTTCGTCTGATTGTACTATCAGATGGCTTGCTGAGTCCGGACCATAGATGCCCTCTTGCGCCACTACCAGGTAGTTTGAGTCAGGGATAAGATCGCGGAAACGATAATAGCCTTCTTTGTCGCTCAGTGTTTGTAGCGTATCCATACCATACAGGTAAACATCAGCTTCGGTAATGATGTCTCCTGTTTCATTATCGCGTATATAGCCTTCGATAGCTCCGAATGCGTCTACATGAACATCAATGAAATCGATAGCAGTGCAGCCCATCGCATCGCTTACTATCACTTGATAAGTCATCCCAAATGGGACGTTTGCAGTAGGTGTGGCACTATACGAGTTTTCCAGGTAGAGGTGGGGTGACCACTCGTAGGTAAAAGGGGCAATACCCTTACTAATTTCTACCTCAAGGTCGATGTCACGATTAGATTTTACCCATTTATCCGGAGCCAAAATTTCCATGTTACAATTGCAAGCTTTATAAATGTAACCTTGATCCACATTGAAATAGCCCCCAAATCGACCATCTTTATCAAAGTCCATTTGTAATGCTGATTCTATCGAAGCAAAGATGAATTTGATACCATCGTTGCCGCAATCTTGCATAAAGGCTGCTGCCACGGCCTGTACGCCGGCAGATGATGCTGCACTGTTGTTTTGTGGCAAAGCAAATCCGGTTTCGCCTGAAATTTTATCTACACCTCCCTCAAAGGCTTTGTAGTTAATGTCTAGTTGTAATTCCGGCATAGGTCCGGCTATCATATCTTCTCCGTTAAGTTTTATGATGAAAGTGCCTCCGTTGTATTTGCGCCATTCATAATTGTCAACTAAATCCCATTCTATGCCTTTGCTGTCTTTACCCAAATTTGATAAACCAAATGAAATACTGAGATTTTCTACTGCATAACCTTGGTCAGTAAGGGCCTGCGATAAATTTGGCCAGTTGACCGGATCACCGTTACCACTTATGGCTCCGCTTGCAGGCTCTATATAGTCGCGCGAGGCCATGTAATAATAGGCCGTTTGTATTGACGCAGGTGGCTGTGGTAAGTTATGACCTGTTTCTGAGCGCTCAGGGGCATTTTCGTCACTATTCCAGGCTACTACACCTTGATTGTTGCTTTCGTCACCGGCAAATGGTATATAAGACTGGCATGCCCACTCTGTTGATGGAAAAACGGTTATGTGGTGTGATATACTGCTTTCTATATCGCCGTCTGATACTGTCAGGCTTACCTTGTGATGCCCCTCAGTGTCGAACTGGTGAACTGGATTGGGAAGGTTGCTGTCTTCTACACCATCATTGTTAAAATCCCAAGACCAGGAAGTAATATCAGTAAGAGTGGCTATGCTATTGTCGTTAAAATTAATATCAGCCAGGGCAACTCCTAGCATTGGGGACGTGGTGAAATCTGCCTCAATAGCAGGTTCTTCCTTGAAGCAAGACAGCATATATGCACCACCTTTTTTGTTGTCTCCCTGATTGCCATCAGCATATACTCCTATCATCGCTTTGCCTCCTTCGAGGTCGATAGCTGTACCAAAATCATCAACATGCTCATAGTTGTTAGGTAGAATGGTATCTGTTAAGAACCACTGGTCTTCAATTTTCTGACACACGTAGGCTATGCCCCAGGTGTCTGCTCCGGTATAGGCATAGTATTCGCCGTTAGAACAGTAATTGGTGTTTGAAAGCAGTGCATAGTCGTCTGAAATCTTGACTTCATATGAGCCTTCGGTAGGCATAATCCAGTCGCTGTCAAAACTCCAAACACCGGCTTCTAATTTATATGCACGGACTTTGTACTTATCATCACCTACCTGGTCTAAATAAGTAGCAAGTGCTGTGTTGCCACTCAAGGCTACGCTTTCACCCAAATGGGTGTTTCTTTCAGCGCCGACAATTTCAAAATTGGCATCCAGTTCCCACGTTCCGGCATTATTTTTATAAATATAGGTTTTTCCTACACTGCTATTGCTGTTGACTGTAAGATCAGGTGCGCTAACGATGATGTAGTTGTCTTCCAAATCTAATGAGCTGCCAAAACGGCCACTTGATGCGGCATCAGGACCGTTAATGCGTTGTGCCATTTCCCAGGTGTCAGTGACATCGTTGTATTTAAAAATGAGCATTGTGCCCACATTGTATGTGCTTTGGCTATCGTATAGTGGATTACTTACAGCAATGTAATCACCGTCGATAGAAACAACAGAGCCAAACTCGTCATTCTGACTGCCCAGAGGGTCGGCAAGGTAAGAATGATATATCCAGTTATTACCTTGGCGCTTATAAATAAATACAGCTCCTTGGTATTCATTATTGGCAATAGCCCAGTTTTTGGCACCTACCACCAGCCAGTCGTTATCAGAGTCCATGGAGTGCCCCATGCGACCATCTTGGGTATTGCTGTGTTTGGGTATGCTACGGTTATTTAACAATTCAGAAACAGTTAAGTGACCTGTTGGTATCCAGGCATTATTCTTTATTTGAAAAGTGGCTATCTCGCTATACATCGTAAAATCAACACTGTAATAATCGGAGATAAAAGCGTGTTGCCCGTTCACAGCTACATCTACAGGATAAATGGCCTTATTCAATTCATTTTCTGCTTGTGGTAAGAGCAAATCGTAGCAGAAGTTATTATTAAACGCCGGTGCTTCGAAGGCCGTGATTTTCACCACATCGCTCGTAGAGCATCCACGTGCATCAGTTACCGTAACTTCAAACTCAGTTGTTTCATCTACTGTAAATACAGGATTGGCTATTGCTGCGTTATCGAGGCCTTCGGCAGGTAGCCAGTTGTAGCTTACTGCTCCATCGTTGTTTTCTATTGTGGCATTCAGTTGTACGCTATTACCGATAGCTATTCGCTGGTCATCACCTGCATCTACATTTAAGGCGCAGGGGCAACCTTTCAGAATATAGCCTTGTTTGACATCAAAATAGCCACCAAATCTGCCATTGCCGGCAAATTCCATTTGTAAGGCAGCCTGTATCGATGCAAACATGAATTTTATATCTTCGCCATTGCAATCGTTGATAAAAGCTGCCGCAATGGCCTGAGCTTCTGCAGAAGATATTTCACTCTGATCTTCAGCAGTGGCATAGGAGCTTTCGCCGTTAATGATGTCAACACGACCTTCAAAAACTTCGTAGTCAATATAAAGGTCTAATGCCGGCATTGTTCCGCCAATCATGCTTTCGCCATTGAGTGTGATGCTGAAAGTACCTCCGGTATAACGGCGCCATTCTTGATCATTTGTCAGTTGCCAATCGACGGCACGTTGGTCATCTCCCAGACTCATCATTCCAAAGGAAATCTCCAAGTCATCAACTGTTTTGCCATTATCAGTAAGGGCCTGCGTTAGGTTTGGCCAGTTCACAATGTCACCGTTACCTTTTAGCCCTGCTGTTGCATTCATATCGATGTCGCTATAATCGCGCGAAGCTAAATAGTAGTAAGCATGATCGATAGAGGCTGGTGGTTGTGGTAGATGGTGGCCTATTTTACGTGCTTCGTTTCCATTTCCGTCAGCATGCCAGGCTGCTATGCCTAAGGTGTCTTTTTCTTCTCCTCCAAATGGGATGTAATCGCTACATTCTTCATCCTGATGATCTATTACCGTGATCCATTTGGTGATAGAATTTGAGAAAAGACCATCAGATACTGTAAGAGTTACCGGTATATGACCGCCCGTTGTAAACTGAAAGCTTGGATTTTCTTCATTGCTATTGATGGTGTCATTGCTATAAAAGTCCCATTTCCACTGCGTAATATTGGTGTTGTAGGCGTTGCTTAGGTCACTAAAATTGACATCCGTATTAACAGAAACAATCATAGGGTTGAACGCAAAATCAGCTTTTACCCAAGGTAAATCCCAATATTTGTAGTAAGTGTATGTGGCACCTAAGCCTGATATTCCTAATGTGTCGATATTATAGGCACCAATGACCAGGCTGCTATCTCCTACCTGTAGTGAATAGCCAAAGAAGGCATCAATGCTTCCATCTATGGGGGCGATATGAGCTACTTTCGTCCATTTGTCTTCCATGTTTTTGTATAGGGAGGCTGCCCCCTTGTAACCGCGTTCATCATCGTCCAGTTGGCTGACAACAGCGAAGTCACCATGTAAAGAAAAATTTTCACCATAATCAAACTTTTCATCGTCATCATAGAGAATTTGGTGTTCTTCCCAAGAGATGCCGTTGAATTTATAAACCTGAACTGACCTTTTGTAACCGCTATACTTAGAGCTAACAAAGGCATAGTTGCCACTTATATCTAATTTTTCATCAAAAGAAATACCGAGCTCTCTTTCTCTTGAAAGGCTCTGGTCAATAGACTGACGTAGCGTCCATTGTTTGTTGATCAATTCATAGAAATAAACAATGTAGTTATCTTCGTCTGCAGGATTGTAGGCTGCCGTCAGTAGCCAATCACCACTAATGCTAAGGTTTCTGCCAAAGTAATTTGATTCAATATTTTCAGGAGCTGTAATCTCTTGTTTCAACTCCCATTTGTCCTCTGAGTCGTTATATTTATAGTAGTAAGCTATTCCAATATTTAAAATCATATCACTGAAGTCTGTGTCCTCTGGATCCCAATAAAACATTTCCGGGGCTCCCACAATCAATTGCTTGCCTTCCATGGTCAGAGAACGTCCAAAATCGACATGACCGTATAATGGATTTACTGCACTATGGTATTCCCAATTGTCACCATTACGTTTATAAAGGTAGACGACATTTTTTCCATAGGTACTATCATTTCTTTGAATGTAATGGTTGGGACTTCCAATAGCTAGCCAGTCGCCGTCAGAAGCCATAGATGTTCCTAAATCTCTATTTTGTGAATTGTAGCCTTCATGTACATACAAATCTTGTTCTATGGTATCAGTTTCAATCCAAGTGCCATCCTGCAGCCGAAAGACGTGGACGTAACCACTAGATTCTGAGAAGTCTTGTGAATCAGAAGAAACGAATATGAATTCGCCATTAGTGCATACGGTTTGTCCAAATTCCTTTTTCCCTTCGTAGTGTCCGGGTAATAATTTTGATGTTTCTATTGCATTCATACTCAAGTTAAAGAGTATTAGCAAAATCATCCCTAAGTAAGTCGTTGTTTTCATAACTTTGATTTTTAATGATTAGAGTCTAATTGTTTTTGAATAAAAGAGTTCTTGTTTTAGTATCTCAAATGTTAGCTTGCCGTGTATGGCAGGTAAAAAGATAACAGTGCTGTCGGCAGAGTCGATTTCTTGTTCCACTATAGGTTGTTTTTCGTTATCGGATGTTACACGGATTAAAGCATGCTCTAAGACTTCTTCGAAAGAGAGATATGCTTTGTTTCCACTAACTTGTATGATGCATTGATTGGTTTGCATAGTGTTTTGAAGTTTTCGCTGCAAACATACAAGTCTATCAGGGGCTTAGCCAAATTTCCCCGGGCTGTAAATGGTATGCATGGAGAAAAATACTTCTCAACGATTGGTATGCATGTGATATTTATAATTCACAAAAACAATACTTTAAGATTTCTATGTGGTATGCTATGATGAATGTTTGTAGTTTTGTCTAACTCGTAGTCTTGATCTTTCATCGTATTTTTGATACGCTATACCGGAAGTCTTTTCTATATTTGCGTGATAAAAAACTGCTAACGATTTAAAACCAACATTATGAACTCTCTCAAACCGTTCTTGTCGCTTGTCTTTTTGTGTTTGTTCTCTTCTTTTTTTATTTCAACTTATGCCCGGGAAAATCATAAGGAAATTGCGGACCTTAATCAAAAATGCCGTGATGCTTGGAAGACGAATCTTGATACAGCTGAATACTATGGGATGAAAGCAGTAGAGCTGGCCCGTGAAGAAAAAGAATGGAACGATGATGTTGCACGTGCCTTTATGAACCTTGGTGTGGTGTATTATTATGCCGGCATGGATGAAAAGGCTGTGGATTATATTCAGGAGGGTTTGAAAGTGGCCGAAGCTATAGATTCTGATAAAGGACGTGGGTTTGGGTATAACTTGATGATTATTCTTTCCCGTATGGCTGCTGATTACCCTACCTCTATAGCATATGCCAATAAGACTATTGCCTTACGTGAGGAGTATAAGGATACCTTTAATTTGGCAGGTGCATATGATAATTTAGGGGAAACTTATATGAAGATGGGTGATATAGAGTCGGCTTTGGAGTGTCAACTGACTGCTCTTGAAATGCGGGTGGAAATTGAGGATACGCTTGGTTTATTAATGAGCCATATGAGTATTTCAGACGTTTATTTTACGATGGAAGATTATAATTTAGGAAAAGAACATTTAGATATAGCTATGAAATTAGAAGATGAAAATTCGATTAATTATGCCAATCTTTTGACTTTCCTTGGTTCTTACTTACATGACCATTGTGATATGGCTGACTCTGCCA
Source organism: Bacteroidales bacterium UBA5342 (assembly GCA_002408065.1). Lineage (GTDB taxonomy): Bacteria > Bacteroidota > Bacteroidia > Bacteroidales > UBA5342 > UBA5342. The sequence continues at coordinate 48,998 of DHQI01000029.1, read as the reverse complement.
AAACAGTATATTTTCAGGCTCTTAAAATTTTTGATGAGGCTGGTGTAGATGATGGAGCAGGGGTGGCTCATGAGAACATTGCTTCTACATTGATGACGTTAAAAAAGCCCGAAGAGGCATTGATTCATATCCAAAAAGCTGATGTTATTTATAGAGAAATCGGGAATTATAACAATTTAGCTCATGTTAATATGAATTATGGTGAATACTACAGTATGTTAGATGACTACGACAGGGCAATGGAATATATGGAAATAGCTCTGGTGTATGCCCGTAAAGCTGAAGATCCTGTGCAAATAAAAAATGCATTGGGGGCAATATATAAATTGAATAAGCTTTTTGATAAAGATTCACAAACCCTGAAGGCTTTGGAGGCCTATAAAGCTTATTCCGATAGTCTGAGTACCGAAGAGGCTTATAGTAAAATGGCAATGCTGGAAACAAAATATAAAACACTGGAAAAGGATTTTGAGATAAAGAGTTTGAAGCAGCAGCAGGCGATAAATATTGCCCGTCAGCGTTTATTGTTTTTCATTATTGTGGGATTAATATTAGTTGCCGTGTTGGTCGTTATTCTGATACAGTTAAAACGTAGAAAAGACCGTCAGATACATCAGCAAGCAGAATTAGTGTTGGAGAAAGAAAACGCCCTTACCATCTCCGAACTGGAACGTAGTAAACTCAAAGAACGTAAATTGCAGCAAGGCTTGGAATATCGCTCTAAGCAACTAAGTACACATGCCCTGCATATGATGCAGAAAAACAGTATTCTTCAGGATATTCAGGAAGAGCTTAGCGCGCTGAATAGTACAAATGTGAAAGACGTTAATCGTAAGGTAAAATCATTAATCAGTCAAAGCATGCGTTCCGATAAAGATTGGGATACATTCAAACACTATTTTGAAGACCTTAACCGTAACTTTTATACAAAATTGTTTGAGATGGCTCCGGATTTATCTAATACCGACCAAAAAATTTGTGCCCTTATCAAACTCAATATGGACACTAAGCAAATGGCTTCAGTCCTGAATGTTGCCACCAATAGTATTAAGAGTTCCCGTTACCGCCTGAAGAAAAAGTTGGGACTGGATGCTGAAACAGATTTGGAAATGTTTATACGGAGTATTGGCTGAAGTCGATGATGCTAAGATTGAGGTAAAGGAGTGAGAGATAAAGATTTTTTTTAGAAATCAAGGTGTGAGATAGAAACTCTGCGTATCTCAGTGTATCCTTCGCGTATCTCTGCGTAACAACCCCCATGCGTCGTAGACACATATAAGACGAAGAGCCAACAATTATGAATCTTGAATCGCTTAAAACGGCCAAAAAACAGGAATCAAAATCATCGAAAGTACAAAGGCTATCACATTGAGAGGTAGTCCTATCTTGATGTAATCAAGAAACTTGTAATTACCCAGACCTTGAACTATTAAGTTGGTTTGGTAGCCGATAGGTGTAGAGAAACTGGCAGATGCCGCTATACATATAGCAATCATAAAAGGTTTGTAATCCACCCCCATTTGCTCTGCTGCAGAGTAAGCAATCGGGAAAATTAAGGCAGCAGCAGCATTATTGGTGACAACCTCTGTAAACAGATTGGTCAAAAGATAAACACCTGCAAGAACGCCCAATACACCATAGTTTTCAGAGAGTAAATGAATGACAGAGCCGGCTATCACATCAGCTGCACCGGATTTCATCATGGCGCTACTCAGACCAAATGCCGCAGCAATAGTAATGAGAATATCCCAGGTGATGAATTTGGTATATTTTTTTGGCGGAACTATTTTTGTCCAAAGCATGATAAGCGCTGCAATGGACGCAAAGAAGAACATGTCCATACGTGTTTCACGGAAAATTTCAATTTTCTCGTTAATTACGGTACCTATTACCATAGCTAATACAATTCCAAGAGAAAGCCACATATATTGTTTCTTTTCTGGTTTGCTAAGGTCGCCCACATAAGTAGTGGTCAGAAAGGCGCGTGATTCTCCCCAAGTCTCTATAAAGTCTTCTTTACCCACAAGGATTAGGGTGTCCCCCTCTTTGAACTCCACATCTTCCATATTCGTAGAAATGCGCTGTCCGTTGCGGTGAATAGCCATTACAATTGCGCCGTAGTGAGTGTTGAAGTCAAATTCTTTGTTGGTATAGCCAATGCCCGGAAAACGTGGCGATAGCACTACCTCTACTTGCCGCAGGTCTTTTTTTTCAAAATTAGAAGGTGCATTTGTCAGGCAGTCTACATTGATAGCCGAAAGTTGCAGTAGATCGGTGATATCATCACTTTTTCCTGCTAAGGTGAGATGATCACCGGCTTGTAAAGTGTAATTATTTTTTCTGGTTTTTATGGTTTCGTCATTGCGATGTATCGACGATACCAGAAAATTGTGAAGTAATTTGTGTTTTCGGCGTTTTATTTCTTTGCCTACCAAAGGACTGTTCGCTGGTATGGAGACGTCAAAGTAAAATTCCCGGAAGTTAATATAGTCCCCTTTTTTCTTAATTTTTTCACCGGGGAGCAGGGTGTTACCAAAGGTATATAAATACAAAAAACCTATCAATGCTATAAAAATGCCGACTTTTCCTATTTCAAACATGGTTAATCCGGTAAGTCCCTCTTCCAGCATTAAACCATGAACTACCAGATTGGTCGAAGTCCCGATAAGGGTCATGGTGCCACCTAAAATGGCGGCATAGGAGAGGGGAATTAAAAACTTGGAAGCTGGCAGGTTGTATTTTTCAGACCATTTTTTTACAATCGGCGCCGTAATTATAACGATCGGTGTATTGTTAAGAAATGCTGAAAGAAATGATATTGGGAAAAAAATACGGGTGATAACATTTTTCACCGGAATTTTTTTCGCAGGTAAGATAATACGGGCGATGTAATCTAATCCGCCGGTTTGGCGTATTCCCTCACTGACGATGAAAAGGATGGCTACTGTCATCATACCTTTGTTGGAAAATCCAGCGAGTGCCTCGTTTGGCGTAATCGTGCCAATGACAACCATCAGGACAACAGCGGAGCACAATATCAGACCAGGGCGTAGCATTTCACGTGCCAACGCTATGATCATTAATATGATAATTCCTACTACAAAATATCCTTCTAAAGTCATACGTATAGACTAATCTTCTGTGTAACCGTTTGAATCTTTCTCGTTGCCATAGCCGCCATAGCCGTAACCATAACCATAGCCGTAGCCATAACCATAACCATATTTTTTACCATAGACGTAGCGTCCGTATCGGTAAGTCGATTGTTTGATGGAAACATCATTGGCTATGATACCTACATGATCAATGTTGTTGTTCTTTAGTTGTTTAAGGCACTCTTCTAAAATGTCTTTATGGGTGTAATTATGTTTGGCAATAAACAATACATTGTCGACATACTGGCCTACCATAAAAGCATCGGCTACAGCACCAACAGGCGTACTATCTACTATGATGTAGTCATACTTTTTTTTCAAAACATCAAAGAGTTGCTTGTTTTTTGAAATATCAGAGGCTAACTCTCCCGGGTTGGGAGGGATAGTTCCGGAATAGATAATGTCCAGATTATCACGGTATGGATGTGTTATTTCTTCTAAGGTTTTTTGTCCTACCAAATGGTTGCTTAATCCGTACTTAATGTCTTCTTCCAGATAGGCTGCAATTTTTGGTTTGCGTAGGTCATAACCCAGAAGCAAGGTTTTTTTTCCGGACATGGCATATATACCGGCCAGGTTGATGGCTACAAAAGTTTTTCCTTCGCCAGACAGAGCTGATGTAACCATAATGCTAAGGGTCTCTTTTTCGCCCTGCATAAAGTTGAGACGTGTGCGTAGAGCTCTAAATGATTCTGTAAAAGTAGATCGTGGTTTATCAATCGTAGGTATTTTACTCTCTGTTACTTTATGTGCTATACTGCCTAGTATAGGCAAATCACTCACTGCTTCTATATCAGCTTTTGTTCTGATTTTTGTGTTGAAAACATCTGCCAGAATTAACCATAATAAAGGAAGACCACCACCCAACATGAGAGCTATGATATAGTTGAGACGGGTTTTTTTGCGGTTGGTGCGTCCCAGCTGACGGGCGGCATCTATCAGTAAGTTGTCCGGAGAGTTTGAGGCCTGTTGTATCTGAGCTTCAGAACGCTTTTGGAGCAAATAAGTATAGTAAGTATCGTTCACTGTTAGTTGACGTTGGATGCCTAAGAGTTCACGTTCTTTAGATGGTAATGCCTCCGATTTGCGTTGGATAACTTCCAGTTGATTGTTAACTTCTGTAATGGAGCGGTTAGTGTTTTCTATAGCATTTTTGGTCGCTTCTATCAGCGATGCTTTTATTTTTTCCAACTTGGAATTGATAATGCGGTGGTAGGGGTCTTTGGGAGCCAACAGTTGTTTTTCAAACTGTACATCAGTGTATTGTTTGATGTAAGCGCTAAGCATTGCATCGTCTATGCCAATGGTGGATGGTGAGATAAGTGCCTCTGAATCTTCTCTTTGAAAATAGTCTTTTAAGTATTGATAGTAATCGCGTTTAACTTTAAGATTGACTTTTTGTGTTTCCAGGTCATTCGCTTTATTGATTAGGATGCCCGTTTGGGTTGAAATGTCAATAACATTGTTTTGTGAGCGGTAGTTTTGGAGTGAATTTTCACTTACAGCCAACGAGTCAGCTACCCCCATAAGCTGTGTCGTGATAAAGTCAATAGTACGAATGGCTTCTTGATTCTTTCGTTCCAGGTTGTCATCAAGAAATTCTTGTATTAAAGTGTTCAAAAAATCAACATCCCGTTGTGGGTTAGGACTTGTTAAGGATACCGAAACAATAGTGGCCTGATCCATTACAAAATTAATTGTCAAACGATTTGAGAACTCAGCAATAAGACTTTCTTTACTGCGGTGTTTGAAATAAATGACTGGCATGGAGTCATGATAAAAATCACTTTTATTGATGATGAGTCCAAAACCAGCTAATAGGGTGGTGTCTCCATAGGCGACTTCAAGACTGATGTTACCTATAGCATCATTGCCGCGTACGTTGAGTTCACATTTGTCTTGATTAATCGCTTTAACGTAAAAAAGGATTCCTCCGGGTATGTTTTTTGAGTTTAGTAACTTGACGTCAACAGGTGCGTTTTTGTAGTAAGGGTAACGTCTGAATTTTTCCTCATAATAATAATCAACCTCTAATGGAAGAGCTTCTACTGCTCGTTTTACCATCGAGTATGAGGACATTAATACGATTTGGTTGTTCACATTGCGGTAACCTGCCAGGCCGAAATCTTGCATTACAGACTGTGCTCCTATCGATGAACGTTGTTTAAACTCTTCGATTAAAACGGTAGAGGTACTATTATAAAGCGGATCTATGGTGCGGTTTAAATAATAGGTTCCCATACCAAAAGCAAAGATGCTAAGTGCAAAGAAATACCAGTTGGAGATAATTTTAACAATCCATTTTTTGATGTCAATGGAGTTTTCCTCTTCAAGTGGTGGAAAGTTGGGTTGGAATTGAGGCGTATGCTGTTGCATTAATGTTCTATTTAATTGGTGAAGCTAATGACCAATATTAAAAGTGAGAGCGAAGAGCTGAATACAGTCAGTATGTCGGTAAATGAATCCATCTTGAAAAATTGTCCCTTGATACGGGAAACGTAAATAATATCACCGGGCTGAATCCAGTAATACTCTGAATTGATGATATCTTCACTTCGCATATCGAAAGTTTTGATAATAGGTCCGTTTTTTGTTTCGCGGACTACTTTTACTTCCATACGTTTACCATAAGGGGCTAAGTCTCCGGCTAAGGCAATAGCTTCGAACAGGTTGAGTTTCTCTGTGGTGATTTGTTTGCGACCGGGGCTTTTGACCTCACCAAGTACATTGACATAGTTGCTGGCTAGTTTTACAATGATGGTCATGCCTTGAACGTATTCTCCTATTTCTTCAGCCAAATATTCCCGTACCTCTTCCATTGTAAGGCCCGCTACTTTTATCCTACCTACATAGGGGTAGTCGATAGTTCCGTCTTCGTAAATGGGATAAGTGTAGAAATAGGCCGAGCTTGGTGTCATTCGCGAACTGGATGAACCCGATTTTCCCTGTGTTTGAAACGCTCTCGCGCCATCTTCGTAGAGAGGTTTCACGTCTATGTAAAGCTCGTCCCCTGCTCTTAAGACGTAAGGGCTGGCTTCTGACGGCGTATAAGACATACTATCTTTTATGGCTTCCTGAGATTGTAAGTAGTTCATCTTCTTGTTTGTAACACAGGAGGATAAACTTACAATGAGTATTAGAATAAGAAATTGGAGTGCTCTTTTCATTTAACTTAGTTTATTCAAAAGTCATTTTTTATGAAACATAACTGCAAATATAATAAACTCCGCTTTGTAATTACTATGTCTTTCTGTCTTTCTTTTGGTAGACCATTATTAACGTGTTGAAATTCAATAGTATTTGTTGTTATAATGAGTTTGAGGCGGCATATATCTTCCTGATATTAAGTGTTGTAAATCTAGAAATTTAACGATATTGATGATTATTTTTCTTGTGTAATAGGTATAAAAATGTTATTTTTGACCCTCATTTTTAAAGGAGAATTCCTAACCTATTGACATTCATCATGTGAGTGTCAATTTTATGTAAAATGACACTATTTCTAAACAATTTGACACAATGAGTAATATAAAATCAAACAAGAATGGACTTTATCGTTCAGAATTTGAACACGACAGCTGTGGAATCGGTTTTGTGGCCAATCTGAAAGGTAGAAAAAGTCACAAAGTGATCGTGGATGCTTTGTCTATGCTAGCTAGAATGGAGCATAGGGGAGGTACCGGCTTTGATGTAAAGAGTGGTGATGGTGCAGGTATTCTAATGCAGACTCCGCACGAGTTGTTTATGGAAGAATGTCCTAAGGTAGGCATTAAACTTCCGGCTTTTATGGAATATGGCGTCGCTATGACCTTCTTTCCAAGAGAGAAAAAACAACGTGATGAATCCAAGCGTATTATAGAACGTTTGCTGGATAAATTTGAGCTGCCTCTTTTGGGGTATCGTCATGTGCCTGTAGATAATTCTGACTTGGGGCGCGATTCCAGTGCTACTGAGCCAAGTGTACAACAAATCTTTATCGCCAAACCGGAAGGTGTGTCTGTGGATAAGTTTGAGCGTCAGCTTTTTATTTTTCGCAAGTATGCTTCGCGTTTGATCATTGAATCGGTTCAGGGGGTCAAACCAGACGATTTCAATATGATATCTTGTTCGTATAAGACCATTATTTACAAAGGTCAGTTGAATACTGAGCAGGTCACGCTTTATTTTAATGATCTGAGCAACCCGCTGATGAAGACTGCGTTGGCGCTTGTTCATTCGCGTTTCTCTACCAATACTTTCCCGAAGTGGAAGCTGGCTCAACCTTTCCGTTATATTGCGCATAATGGTGAGATTAATACCAACCGTGGTAATGTTAACTGGATGCGTGCCCGCGAGGTGCTTCTTGAGTCCACAGAATTTACACAAGAAGAGTTGGATATGATTTTCCCGATTTGTGATATCGAAGCATCGGATAGTGCTAACCTGGATATGGCCATTGAGATGTTGGTGTTGAGCGGTCGTTCATTGCCACATGTTATGATGATGCTAATACCTGAGGCTTGGCAAAATCACGACACCATGTCGCAGGAGAAAAAAGATTTCTATGAGTATTATTCAGCTATAATGGAGCCATGGGATGGTCCGGCTTCTGTGTGTTTTACCGATGGTGTATTAGTAGGTGCTACCCTTGACCGTAACGGTTTACGTCCTTCGCGCTATTGTCTGATGGAAGATGACACCTTAATTATGTCTTCTGAAACAGGGGCTTTAGATGTCGATCATACCAAAGTGGTGTTGCGCGGTCGTTTGCAGCCGGGTAAGATGTTTGTAGCTAACTTGGAAGAAGGCCGTATTATCTCCGACGAAGAAGTGAAAGACAGTATTGTCACACAACAACCTTATGGTGATTGGGTGAAAAACAACATGCTGTATCTGGATGATATAGAACCGGTAGAAGATTTAGTTTTGGTTCAACCAGAACCTAAAACAGTATTGCGCCGTCAAAAAGCTTTTGGATATACCCATGAAGACGTGGAGGTGATTCTGGAGTCAATGGCTAAAAATGGTAAAGAACCTATGGGCTCGATGGGGGCTGATAATCCTTTGGCCGTATTATCAGACCGTCCGGTGCACTTGGCTCACTATTTCAAACAACTATTTGCTCAGGTAACTAACCCGCCAATTGACCCTATCCGTGAGCGTATCGTGATGGACTTGCGTACCTATATTGGCGGATTTAAAAACGTTTTGTCAGAGGAACCTAAGAATTGCCGCCGTATTGCTATATCGCAACCGGTGTTGACCAATCAGCAACTGACCACTTTGGATTATGTAGATAAAAAACATTTCCAATCTAAGAAAATATCGATGGTATTCCGTGCTGATGGTAAGCCGGGTCGTTTGGAAACCAAACTGCACCGTATTTGTCGTAATGTGGAAGAATACATAGACGAAGGATATTCTATTATATTATTGTCTGACTTCCAGATAAGTTCAGATCACGCGCCTATACCGTCTTTATTGGCAGCAGCAGCCGTGCATCATCACCTTATACGTGTTGGAAAACGTGGTAAGGCTGATATCATACTTGAAGCTGGTGATGTACGCGAGACACACCATTTTGCGACCTTGCTAGGTTACGGGGTGTCGGCGGTCAACCCGTATATGGCGCTGGATTCTATTCGCCAAATGGTGGATGATGGTATCTTAGGTGATATCACTCCGGAGAAAGCTGAAGCTAACTATGTGAAAGCTATAGGTGATGGTCTCTTGAAGATTTTTTCAAAAATGGGTATTTCAACCTTGGCTTCTTATCAGGGAGCTCAGATTTTTGAAATTGTCGGACTCAACAAAGAAGTGGTGGATAAATACTTTACCGGTACCGTTAGCCGTGTAGAAGGCTTATCACTTGATGATATTGCTAAAGAAGCGTTGAAACGTCACCGCAAAGGTTACCCTAAACGTTTGGGACGCGAAAAAGTATTGGAGCCGGGAGGTGAGTATCACTGGCGTAAAGATGGTGAACGTCACTTATTATCGCCGGAAGCTATTCGTTTGCTTCAGCTATGTACCCGCGAAGAAGATTATTCTAAATATAAAGAATACTGTCAGTTGGTGGATGATCAGGCTGAGGCGGCTTGCACTTTACGTGGTTTGATGGATTTTGTGTCAGACCGTAAGCCTATCTCTATTGATGAGGTAGAGCCGGCTGAGAATATTCTGAAACGTTTTGCCACAGGAGCTATGTCTTTCGGATCCATATCTTGGGAGGCACATACTACGCTGGCTATTGCGATGAACCGTATTGGTGCCCGTTCCAACTCCGGTGAGGGCGGCGAGGACCCAAGACGTTATAAATTAATGCCTAATGGCGATAATATGTGTTCTGCTACTAAGCAGATTGCATCAGGTCGTTTTGGTGTGCAGTCACACTATTTAAGTAAAGCCAGTGAGTTGCAAATAAAAATGGCTCAAGGAGCTAAACCGGGTGAAGGTGGCCACTTACCGGGGGGTAAGGTTAATGGCTGGATTGGTAAAACACGTAACTCTACACCGGGAGTAGGTCTTATCTCGCCACCTCCACATCACGATATTTATTCTATTGAAGATTTGGCTCAGTTGATCTTTGACCTTAAAAATATTAACCGCCAAGCCCGTATTAATGTGAAACTGGTTTCTGAAACAGGTGTGGGTACGGTAGCTGCAGGCGTGTGTAAAGCGAAAGCTGATGCTGTCCTTATCTCTGGTTATGATGGTGGAACGGGAGCTTCTCCTTTGAGTTCTATCAAACATGCTGGTTTGCCTTGGGAGCTTGGTTTGGCCGAGACGCACCAGACTTTGGTCAAAAACCGTTTGCGTAATCGTATTGTGGTACAGAGTGATGGTCAGATGAAAACCTCGCGTGACCTTGCTATTGCAACGTTACTGGGAGCTGAGGAATGGGGATTGGCCACTACGGCGCTAGTGGTAGAGGGGTGTGTGATGATGCGTAAGTGTCACAGCAATACCTGTCCTGTTGGTATTGCTACACAGCGTGCCGAATTGCGAGAAAAGTTTACTGGTAAAGCTGACTGGGTCGTTAATTACTTCGAATTTATGGTTCAAGGCTTACGCGAAATTATGGCCGAGCTTGGATTCAGAACGATTAACGAAATGGTAGGCCAGGCACAATGCTTGAAATTCAAAGATGATGTAGATCACTGGAAGTATAAAAATCTGGATCTTTCGCCGATTTTGCATAAGCAGGAAGAAGGTGCGGAAGAAGGTATATATCACAGTCAGGATCAGGATCACCTGATGCAGGATATTCTGGATTGGAAGTTATTGGAAGTGGCTAAACCAGCTTTGGAAAAAGGCGAAAAGGTAAGTGCTGAATTTGATGTCATTAATACTGACCGTTCTTTGGGCGCTGTGCTGACGAATGAAATAGCGAAGAAATTTGAGGGCGAAGGATTGCCTGATGGCACCATTAAGTTTAAACTCAAGGGTTCAGTAGGTCAGTCTTGTGGCGTATTCCTGAGCAAGGGGGTAGAACTGGAGCTTGAAGGGGACTGTAACGATTACTTTGGCAAAGGTCTTTCAGGAGGTCATCTGGTACTTTATCCTAACAAAGGTGTTAAGTTCAAAGCAGAAGAAAACATCATAGTAGGTAACGTTTGTTTCTATGGTGCTACTTCCGGTAAAGCATATATCCGGGGTATCGCTGGTGAGCGTTTCTGTGTGCGTAACTCAGGCGCTGAAGTAGTGGTAGAAGGTATAGGTGATCACGGATGTGAATATATGACAGGTGGTAAAACTGTTATTCTTGGCAAGACAGGTCGTAACTTTGGTGCCGGTATGTCTGGTGGTATTGCTTATGTGCTGGATGAGGATGGCAGCTTCCCAAGCTTGTGTAATATGGAAATGATTCAGTTAGAAAAGTTGGAAGATATCGACGAGATCGTTGCTTTGAAAACGATGATCGAAGAGCACAAAGCTAAAACTGATTCGGCTGTGGCGGAACGTTTATTGGCAGACTGGGATAACTCAGTGCCAAAATTTGTAAAAGTTATTCCAACAGACTATAAAAAGATGTTAGGATTGATTGAACAAGCCAGAGCAACCGGTAAATACGAGACTGAGGATGAGGTTGTAGAAGCAGCATTCCAGATGTTATAAAAGCCCCTCCCGGCGGCCTCCCTTGAATGAGAGGTGGTGGTCGTGAGGTGATATTTAAATTTTAAAAATTCGAACTCCTGTACTCTCCCGATGTAAATCGGGGAGTTAGAGGGAGCTTAACTTAAAACTATTATGGGTAAACCAACAGGTTTTTTAGAATTCCCGAGAAGGGCCAATCCTGCGCGGCCGGTTAACGAACGCATTCATGATTGGAAAGAGGTTTATGTTTTGCGTCGTGAGGAAGAATGTAAAACTCAGGGCGCTCGTTGTATGGACTGTGGTACACCATTTTGTCATCGTGGAGAGATGATGGAGGGCGGTGCCAGCGGATGTCCTATTAATAATTTGATTCCGGAATGGAACGACTTGATGTATCGTGGACGCTGGCGTGAGGCTTTAGACCGTCTTCACTCGACCAATAACTTTCCCGAATTTACAGGGCGTGTATGTCCGGCACCGTGTGAGGCAGGGTGTGTATTGGGTATTAACGAGCCAGCTGTAACCATTCACGATAATGAGAGAACCATTATCGATAAAGGCTTCAAAAAAGGTTGGGTAGTACCTGAGCCTCCGGAAGAGCGTACCGGTAAAAAAGTCGCTGTTGTAGGGTCAGGACCATCTGGTTTGGCGTGTGCTGCTCAGCTGAATAAAGCCGGCCATAAGGTGACTGTTTTTGAGCGTGACGACCGTATCGGTGGTTTGCTAATGTACGGTATTCCAAATATGAAACTGGATAAAGCCGTAGTACAGCGTCGTGTTGATATTTTAGCCGAAGAGGGCATTGAATTTCAAACGGGTGTTGAAATAGGTAAAGATATTAATGCTAACTTATTACTGAATGACTATGATGCAGTAGTATTGGCTACCGGAGCAACAAAGCCGCGTGATTTACCCGCACCGGGACGTGAGTTAAAAGGTGTTCACTTTGCCATGGAGTATCTACGTGCTAATACCAAAAGTCTTTTGGATAGTAACTTGGAAGACGGTAACTACATCAGTGCGAAAAATAAAAAAGTAGTGGTGATAGGTGGTGGAGATACCGGTACCGATTGTGTGGGTACGGCTTTGCGTCATGGTTGTGATAATGTTATTCAGCTCGAGATTATGCCTAAGCCGGTATTTGAACGCGATAAAGATGCCAATCCTTGGCCACAGTGGCCTACCAATCTGAAGGTAGATTATGGACAAAAAGAAGCCCTTTATAAGCAAGGTGATGACCCACGTCAGTACCTCAAAATGACCAAAGAGTTTATTGGTAATGAGGAAGGTCAGTTGACAGGTATTAAGATTGTGGATGTCGAGTGGAAAGAAGATGTGGAAGGACGCCGTTACCCTGCCGAAGTACCGGGATCAGAGAAGGTGCTTGAAGCTGATTTGGTCTTCTTAGCAATGGGTTTCCTAGGGCCGGAAGATATACTTGCTGAACAGCTTAACCTTAACCGTAGCAGCCGTAGTAACTTCAAAGCTAAATACGGTAAATATGCGACAAACCATAAAGGCGTATTTGCTTGTGGTGACTCTCGTCGTGGTCAGTCTTTGGTGGTATGGGCTATCAATGAAGGACGTGGTTGTGCACGCAGAGTAGATAAGTTTTTAATGGGCAGTTCTGTATTGCCTTGGTAAAATATAATTAAGTTTTGTTTGTAAAAGGGGGCTTCATTTTCTGGAGCCCTTTTTTAGTTTATACACTAAGGGCTCCATTAGTGAAATGAAGCCCTTAGCTCTGCTAGTATTATATTAAGAAAGGTCTTATAATGAATATAAAACAAAGGTGTTACATCCCCGGAATCCTTGGAATGCGTCCTAGCTTAGAGTTTTTATAGTAGAAACCCCAGGCTTTTTTTACCCAGTGTCCAATGATAGGCAGCATTATCATTTTTTCTTCTGTTGCTGTGCGCTTTATCAAAGCAGCACCATCACCGGAGTCCATTATACAGAGGATGCTCACTTCATCCTCATAAGATTTGGTTTTTCCACTGTTTAGAATTTGTTCGTGTGCATTGTAAACAGCTATTTTGGCCATGACCTCAGCCATATGGCCTTGTTTGGCAGCCCACTGAGGGCCAATTAGTGCAGCGGAGTCACCTATGGCATATACCTCAGGAAAACCTTTGACCTGTGTGGTCAGCGAGGTTTCAATAAAACCAGCTTTGTTAGTTGGAAGGTCAGAGTCTTCAATTACTTTAAGGCCTTTGCCTCCGGCGATGAAAATGGTTAGATCACTGTTCAGTTTTTTGCCATCCTCGAAACTGATACTGTCGGCATCAAAAGCGCTAATCTTTTTTCCGGTATGAGCGCTTATCTTGTAGCGTTTAAGGAATTTACCCAGGTTGCTATAAGCCTTTTTCCCCATCTTAATACCCGGTTTTTCCATGGGGGCAAAAAAGTTAAGGTTAAAATTATCGCGAAGACCTTTCTTTTTTAGATAAACACTGATGTTGAAAAGCAGCTCAAAAGCCGGCCCGCCTCTTACCACAGAACCTGTAGGGTCTTTAGGGTTGCCGCTGAAGCCAACAGCTATGTTACCTCTTCCTTTTTTTATGAGTTTGTCCAACTCTTCGCGTATTTGTTCGCTCTGTTTTGGTATCCCGCAAATGGTCAGTGTGTTTTCTATGCCATTAGGCTTTACTTTGCCCATTCCTAAGGCTACAAACAAATAATCGTATGTGATTTCCTGTTTCGAAAGTACCACTTTTTTTTGCTTGGCTTCTATCTTTTCCACGGTATCGATGATGAGATTAAAACCGTGTTTTTTCTGTAGCTTAGCTAAGGGAATCGCACTTTTTTCAAAGTCAATGCCTTTGGTAGGAATCCATATAGAGATGGGGTAAACAAACAAATAGTCGCGATCTGATACTAAAGTGACGTCATACTTAAGTTTGCGAAGCTTGATAGCAGCTTCAATACCAGCGAGTCCTCCGCCCAGTATTAGGAAGTGTTTTTTCATAGTCTATGATAAAATGCTTTAATGAAAGAATGATTCAATATTTGTGTTTTCAAAGTAAATGCTTTTAAAGGCATATTGTTCGTAACAATAAGAGTGAAAAATACATGGTGTAATGATTGTCACTTAAGGTATACCCTGAAGATATATCTATTTGTACAAAAAGCACTATAGAACGATTAATTTTTCACAGTGTAATGGGTAGAATTGCTCTATTTTTGCTTAAAACGATACGATGATGAAGAAAACTGTATTTGTGCTTCTAACACTACCTTTATTGCTTAATGCACAGAATCCCATCCTAAAAAAGTCAGATCCTAATTTTTTATACGCTGCCGATCCGGCTGCTGAGGTGTACGACGGAAAAGTTTACGTTTACTGTTCGCGAGATGTTGAGGGCGCGACCAATTTTTCCACTATGCAGGATTATATGGTCTTATCATCCGATGATATGAAGACCTGGACCAATCATGGTGTCGTGCTTAAACCCCGCGAATATTCATGGGCACAAGGCCAAATGAATGCACCGGATGTGGCTTATAAAGATGGCTGGTATTATTTCTACTTTCCTTACGATAAAACCCACATTGGCGTAGCTAAAAGCAAAAGCCCGACCGGCCCCTGGGAAGAAGCTGTGACAGATAAAATAGCCACCATTTTTGATCCTTGTGTGTTTGTGGACGACGATGGACAGGCTTACTTGTATGGTAATGATCATAAATTTGACATTCACGGCGACGGTCGTCATATCATGGGCGCCAAACTCAAAGATAATATGGTGGAACTGGACGGTGAATTTAAGCGTCTGAGCGAAGAAGAAGTGAACGAGGCGGTTCACGTATTCAAGTATAAGGGCAAGTATTATTTTCAAGCTCGTGTAGGTAAAGTGACCAACTATTGGATGGCCGACGAACCTTTGCCACACTATGCAGAATTAAAAGGTGAACTGGCCCCTGATGCCCCTGCAGCGCCTAACCACACTTCCGCCATAGAATTTAAGGGACAATGGTATTTTTTCTATCACAGGGGGGATGTGAATGAGGGCTCTTTTCATCGTCGTTCGGCTTGTTTTGAGAGAATGTATTTTAATGAGGATGGTACGATAAAACCGATTTTATATACCGTTCAAAAATAGCTTTTAACAATCTTTATTTTTCAGATAATGAGCGGTTTGTGTTTTGATTGATTCCGTTGGATAAGCTTATCGTATTAATCATTATTAGCCAAATTTGAATAATATTTTACAGAAAAGGGAGAAAATTTCACATATTTCTCTCCCTTTTTGGTATTGTTTTGTATCGTCCTTAAAAGGAAAAAATATGAATCTATACTCAAACTTTAATTTTACAATTATGAACAAAATGAAACTATTTCTTGTAGCTCTTGCGAGTTTGTTTTTTGCGACATTTGCGTCTGCGCAGGTGACTGAAGTTTTTACGGCAGGTACTGGTGCTAATTATGAAAACAGTGTATCCAAAGTAGATTGGAACTGGGCCCGTATGTGGGTGGAAAGTAACACTACTAATGGAAAAGTAACCAATGGTATCAATGTTTTTAGTGTGGCTAATATGGTAAGTCAGCAAATTAATTCGGCTACTTTCTCAGTGTATTTTGAAAAAATAGCTACTGGTTCGCTTCCTGCTACTGTAGAAGTGTACTATAAAACACCTTATACGGGTTATAAATTTGAAAATGTAAACTATCCTGAAGGATGTACTGTTGTGGGTTCTATTGACATTACAGAAGCAGGGAAAGACTACACATTGTCTAATGATGCTCTGAAAACATTTGTACAAGCACAAGTTGATGCTGGTGAGGACGCTGTGTTGTTTATGCGTACAGCTACAACTGATGTGAAATTGAGTTTCTATGGTAATTTAGGATTCCCAACTTTGACATTAGATGTGCCTGCTGCGGTTACTTATGCTCCTTCTGCTAAGATTTCTAACATCAGTGGTGTAGCAAAAGATTTCTTCGGTATGACGACAAAAGATACGCTTGCTGTTGAGTTTTCTAAGCCTATGGATGTAGCTTCGGTTGAGTCTAAATTAGCCATTGAGCCTGCTCCTGCTTCTAAAGAAATGATTTGGCAAGCTGATACTACTGTTTTGATTGTATGCGATGGTTTGGCCGAAAATACAGACATGGTGCTAACGGTTGATGCTGGTGCTGTTGCAGTAGATGGCACAGCATCTAAAAATGCTGCTGAGGCAGAATTCACTACTTTCTATGATAATGTTATTCGTTCACAGTCGAACTTCTGGAATTTGAATGGTTCTACTAAAACTAATGCTTTATCAGTGGCTAATACCGATAGCGCTGAGTCTATTAATGACCGTAAAGCATTTGTATATTTAGATTTAGCAGGAACCACAGCTGAGACTGATTTCAAAGGTTTAGTGATTAAGTGTTTCGATCATCAAGATGCTCAAGGTTGGGTAAAAGGCCCTATTGGTCCTGAGAATACTGACTATGTCCTTTATGATGTGGCTTATTCTGATTTTGGAGTAGCTTTTGACGGTACTGCTTTCGATGGCTTGACTAAGACAAAAATCGATGATATCATTATTGATAGTACTTATACCGTTTATACCTACAACTCTGATAAGGTATTAAATTATTTAAAGGACAATGCTGGTAAACAGGTTTGTATAGCAGTTGTGGACGAAACACCTACTGTTTCGCTTTCTAAGCCTACTATCTGGATTTCTGACCCAAGCAATAAGCCTGACCAAGGTGCTCCTGTGGTGGTCTATTCAGATCCTGAAAGTTCAGCACTAAACACGGTTTCTTCTGCGTCTCTTTCTGTATATCCTATGCCGGTAACTAATGGTGTATTGAATATCAGCGGTGCTAATGTAGAGCGTGCAGAGGTATATACTTTGGTAGGAACTATGATGATGTCTTCTGTAGTTGAAGCTAATCAAGTTGATCTTAGCCAGGTAAAAGCAGGTATGTACTTAGTGAAATTAACATCAGACAAAGGTGATTTCGTCAAACAAATCATTGTTGAATAATCATTATTGGGGTGAATAAAAGAAAGAGTGGTTCTTTGGGACTGCTCTTTTTTTTATTCTGAATTTTAATACCTCATAGCTTAATGGGTATAAGTGCCCGAAATTTCCCACTATTTGACCTAAAACTAATAGCCTTTTTTGGGGTGCTTCCTCTATATTTGTTATTGATTATAAAGTTTAAAATATGAAAAATCTCACCCTTATTCTACTTGTTTTTTTATCTGTTCAAACGATCTTATCTCAAGAAAAAAAGATATGGGATGAAACAGAAACCGAAAAAACTGAACGTCTGGCCTGGTGGACACACGACCGCTTTGGTATGTTTATACACTGGGGCTTGTATGCTCAGCCTGCGCGCCACGAATGGGTGAAACGCAAGGAAAAAATATCGGATGAAGATTACCAAAAGTACTTTGAGATGTTTGATCCCGATTTGTATAATCCTACTGAATGGGCTAAAAAAGCCAAAGCTGCCGGGATGAAATACGCCGTCATTACCACCAAGCATCACGAAGGCTTTTGTATGTTTGATTCTGAGTATACCGACTATGATGTGATGAATACGCCTTATGGCAAAGACATCATCAAAGAATGGGTAGAAGCTTTTCGTGCTGAGGGTTTAGGCATAGGTTTTTATTATTCTCTTATTGATTGGCATCATCCTGATTTTACAATTGGAAAACGTCATTCCATACAAACAGCCCAAACGGATAAAGAATATGCTGCTCTGAATAAAAACCGTGATATGGCTAAGTATCGTGAGTATATGAGAAATCAGGTGACAGAAATACTGACCAACTATGGTAAGGTTGATATATTATGGCTGGACTTTTCTTATCCGGGCAAAAATGGTAAAGGACGAGAGGAATGGGGCTCGGTAGAATTACTGAAGCTCGTGCGTGAGCTGCAACCCGGCATTATTGTCAACGACCGTTTGGACTTGAAAGACTATAAAGGCGGCTGGGATTTTACCACACCGGAACAGTTTAAGGTTGATAAATGGCCGGAGTATAATGGGCAGAAAATACCATGGGAAACCTGTCAGACCTTTTCGGGCTCGTGGGGCTATTACCGTGATGAGCATTCCTGGAAAGACAATAAGCAACTTCTGGTTTTACTCATAGAATCGGTAAGTAAAGGGGGTAACTTATTGCTCAATGTAGGGCCAACGGCACGTGGCACTTTCGATTATAGAGCTGATGCAGCGCTGAATGGTATGGGAGAGTGGATGAAGTACAATTCTCCATCCATCTATGGCTGTACACAAGCTCCTGAGGCGTTTGTAGCTCCCGCTAATTCTATCCTGACCTATCATCCTGAAAAGAATCGTCTGTACGTTCACCTTTTAGATTATCCAATGCAAAATTTTCTAATGCCGGGCTATGCCGGTAAGGTAAAGTACGCCCGCTTTTTGCACGACGCTTCAGAAATTAAAATGGGCAAGAAACACGGTGCTTGGGGCAATGACGGCACCAATGCCGAAGACTTAAACTTAAAATTACCTGTCACTAAACCTCATGTGGAAATTCCGGTCATAGAACTGTTTTTGGAGGATTAGTTTTTGCCCGGGTAACTTTTATTAGGCGTGCCATTAAGAGACGCACGCTGGGTAAAAGTTACTTTGCCGGGTAGAGATCAATCAATACCTGCTAAGATACTTGATGGATGTAATGACAGGCTTATAATAGCCTGATTTTATGCCATGTGTTATTGGGAAACCATCCAGTTTTGGTGCTCAATTTTTGCAAATGACATTAAAACAGGTATTTATTTAACATTTCAAGTAGTTTGTTTTTGTCAATTGGTTTTGAAATAAAGTCATCACAGCCATGGCTCAGGGCCAGATCTCTTTCGGCAGAAGTAGAGTAAGCCGTTTGAGCAATAATTGGCAGATCTGGTTTTTCTGCTTTGATTTTTTCTGCCGCAATATATCCATTCATTACCGGCATTTTGATGTCCATAAGGATAATGTCAATATGTTCATTTTCTGAGCATATATCAATTGCTTGTTGTCCATTGATGGCGTGATGCAATACCACGTTCTTATTGTTATATTCCTCTAGAATAGCTTCAAGATATAGGAAGTTAACTTCTTCATCTTCGGTAATTAATATCTGTGTTAGCTCCTTGTCCATTTTAAGTTCTTCTTTAGTCATAGATTCCTGTATTTCTATGTTATGTTTCGATTTAAAAGGTATTTCTATAAAGAAACTGGTCCCTTTACCTTTCTCTGACTCCAGAGAAATATGGCCTCCAAGTAGCTCGGAATTTTCTTTGGCAATAGATAAGCCCAGGCCAAGGCCTCCGTATTCTTGTGCTGTTTCGGAGCTTTCTTGTGAGAAACGGTGAAAGACACGTTCTTGCTTGTCCTTGGATATCCCAATACCAGTATCGCTAACAAAGAAGACAATGTTTGCCCCTTTTATATAATAACCAAATTCTATCTTTCCTGTACTGGTAAATTTAAAGGCATTATCAATAAGGTTGCTGAGTATTTTATGCAGTTTTGCTTTGTCCGAGACGATGTAACTCTGTTCATTACTCAAGCCTTTCTTTAGATAAAGAGGGAGATTTCGTTCTTTAGATTTGAGGTCATAAATAGCAAAAAGCTCTGTCATAAATTGGTTAACATCAAACTCCTTTTCTTGTGTTGATAATTGTTTTGTTTCTAGTGTTGAGATCTCTAGGATGTCATCAATAACGTTCAACAGTTGCATACTGCTATTCTGAATTATTCGGGTATAATTTTTTTGTATATCGCTCATAGAGTCGAGCTCCCCTAATATGTTAGCAAACCCCATAATGCCATTCATTGGCGTGCGAATTTCGTGGCTCATATTATGCAAAAATTCGGTCTTTAGCGCATTGGCTTCTTCTGCCTTTTCTTTGGCCTCCTTTAATTCAGCGAGGTAATGCTTTAGCTGAGTAATGTCTTCCTTAACAGCAATGAACTGGATGATTTCTTCTTTTTCGTTGAAGATAGGTGAAATGGCGGCATTTTCCCAAAAGAGTTCCCCATTTTTCTTTTTATTGTGAAACTCTCCATTCCAGGTTTTGCCACTTAGGATGGACTTCCACAAATCAGCATAAAATTCACGCGTTTGTAGTCCCGATTTTAAGATACTTGGATTTTTACCCATAACTTCTTCTGAAGTATAACCTGTCATATCGGTAAAGAATGGATTGACATATTCGATATTACCTTTTACATCCGTAATAACAATACAAACAGGGCTCGACTCCACAGCTGTTGATAACATTTTAGCCTGGCGTTCTAAGGCTACACGTTCTGTAATATCTTCAATAAAAGCCATTCCAAATACAGCTTTGCCGTTATGATCTTTAATACTACCTGCATGTACTCTTACGTCAAGTAATTTTCCATTCTTATGCGTGTATTTTTTATTCATCGAAAAACCTCTGTCTTCGTTTTGCACCATGGCATCAAATAGCTCTTGGTTTTTAGGACGATAATCGGGGTGTGTGATATCGAAGAAACTCATTGTTGATAATTCATCTTTTTGGTATCCTACAAGCTCTTCATAAGCTTTATTAACTGATACAAAGCGCCCCTGTGTATTATATATTGTAATTCCTAAAGGTGAATTGTCAATAGCCAAACGGAGTTTTTCTTCACTTTCACGGAGTTTGTTTTCGGTGAGCTTACGCTCAGTAATATCGCTATGCGTTCCTACAACACGTATGGCTTTTCCATCCTTGTCTTTAAACACATTAGCACGTGAGTTGATATCGACCCAATGCCCGTCTTTATGTTTCATTTTTAGCTCAATATCATACTTGTCAATGTCGCCATTTATTAACTGATTGAGCATTTTACTTGATTTTTCTAAATCTGCGGCTTCTGTTAGGGCGTGCCAAACAGATATATCATTAGGCAATTCTTCATCACTATAGCCAAGCATCGCTTTCCAACGTGGAGAATAATATATTTCTTTGGTGACGAGATTGCGGTCCCATAAGCCATCACTGGTAGCTTCCATGGCTTTATGAAATCTTTCATTGATGGTTTGCTCACGTTCTATTGAGGTAAAAAGTTCGTCGTTGGTTTGTCTTAACTCTTCGTTTAAGGCTTCGTATTCTTCGTTTTGTTCTTTGATCCTATTTTCTGCATATTTCCGCTCGGTAATGTCGTAGGCAGTAATTAATATTGAGTCTAAATTTTTTGCAGATAAAATAGGACTAGCCATAACATCGAGGTAGCGGCTGCTTTCTGTATTACTTTCCAGTTCTATTTCAAAATGATGGCGATAATTCGTATTGGCATTTTCTTGGAATGAACTGATTTGCTGATGGTGTTCCGCTTTGGCCTCATTACCAATAAGGGTTTTAATATCTAACCCGATTAATTTTTCTTTAGGTATTTTTAAATAGTTAATTGCAAACTTGTTGGCGTATGTTATCTCCCCATCGGGCTGGTGTCTTATTATTAAATGTTTGGCATTTTCTGCCAGTGTTTTGTAATTTTCTTCTGATTTTAACAATGCTTCCTGAAAATTTTTTCGCTTGGTAATATCAACAAGCGATCCTACCATAGAAATCACTTTCCCATTTTCCACCACAGGGGCTTCTCTGACCTCAACAATTATTTTTTTGCCGTCTTTTCGCAACATTTCCATTTCATAAGTGGGCTGTCGCCTCCCTGTTTCTATGGCCTTCATGGTATATTCCACAGCCAGATTATTAATAGGGTTGTCGGTGATAAAATCAGTCCAGTTTTGAATCACTTCTTCGGCTTCGTAGCCCAGAAAGTCTTTTACTTGTGGACTGATATAGCTTATCTCATGATCGATTGAATGAGAAAAGAACAGGTTGGTGCTGTGATCAATAATATTTTGCAGTTTTTTCTGATAATCTTTTTGTTGCGTTATATCTTTAGCAATAGCATGTAGAAGCTTGCCAGAGGTGTTATAAATAGCCGACCAGGCAAGGGAGATATAGTGCCCATTTTTATGTTGGTAACGGTTTTCGAAATAGAAGGTTTTTTTACCACTTTCTAAATCCTTTAATTCCTCAAGTGTATTCTCTTTATCATCGGGATGGATGAAATCCATAATGTTTTTGCCGATGGTTTCTTCTTTGGTATAACCCAGCGTTTGTACCCACCCTTCGTTTATTTTTGTAATTCCCCCTTGAATAGTGGCAATAAGGTGTATGTTCATCGGCTGTTCAAAAAAGACATTGACAATTTCGTTAGCTCGTTTACCTTCGTGTATATCAATGACCAATGCAATGGTGAGGTCAATTTTACCATCCTTATCTCTCCTTGAGGAAATAGCAGCATCTAACCAACGGTATTCGCCATTTTTAGCCAATAAGCGTTTTTCAAGACGATAATGGTCGATTTCTCCTTTATGTAATTGTTCGAAAAGTGGTAATTCTTTTGCTAAGTCATCAGGATGCGTAATTGAGGCATAGTTGAGGTTGATGAATTCGTCTCGGGTATAACCCAAAATGTTTAAATACTCATCATTAACTTCTAGTACATTGCCATCAGGTGAGCCCAAAGCCATACCGATATTAGTGTCTTCGAAGACGGCGCGGAACTTGCCTTCGCTGGCTTTTAATTTATCTGTTGCTAAGATTTTTTCAGTAACATCAGTCATATGTACTAAATAAGCATCAGTTTTGTTATTTCTAATAATTGGAGCTACCAATAACTCAACAAATAAAATTCCTGTTTTTTCGGTTTTGAAGTAGCCTTGTTTTTTAATGGCTTCAAAATCGAATATTTCATTAATAAATATCGGTTTGCCGTTGTTTAAATCTTTGATATTTTCGTCCGAAAGTTTATTGCTGTGCCAGAAATTGTATGGTGCTATTTCATCTATACTGTCAATTCCGTAAAGATTGAGGGTGCTTTTGTTGACATCGAGCAAATTGCCCTCTGCATCATAATATTGAATAGCAATAGGGGATTGGTTATAGAGTTCGCGGAATTTTTCTTCGCTTTCTTTTATTTGCTTTTCGGCGGCTTTTCTCTCTGTGATATCCTCACAAGTCGCTATCATACCAATAGTTGCTCCGGCACTGTCAGTAAGTGGCATTTTGTGGGTGTGTAATAAATGTCTGTTACCGCTTGGGTCTATTACATTTTCGTCGTAATCACGCTTTTCTGTTTTTTTATCAATCACTTGCTGGTCATCTGCTCTAAACTTTTTAGCCTCTGCCTTCCAAACCATTTCGTAATCGCTTTTACCGATGATATCACTTGCTTTCTCAAGGCCTGCAAATTGAGCAAAAGTAGTATTGCATCCCAGGTAATTCAAATCCTTATCTTTCCAAAATATAAAGGAAGGCACAGAATTGATAACCCTCTCGAATAAGTCTTTTTGGTGGCGTAGTTCATTTTCTCTCTCTATACGTTCAGTTACATCCTGAAGCGTTCCTCTTAAATATCGTTCTCCGCTATGTTCATGAATATAAAATTCTACTTTTGAGCTGATATACTTATAAGTGTCGCTTGAAGGCATATAGATTTTATAAGTGAGCGTTTCCATTTTGCCACTACTGATAGCCTTTTGCATATGACGATTTAGATTCTCAATGTTTTCATCATCCAATCGTTTTGAAAACTCTTCTATGCTCGGTGGTGCTTCGTTTACATCAAACTCCAATATATGATAGAGTTCTTCCGACCACCACTTTTCTTCGGTTTCTATGTTATGTTCATAATTACCTATAGCCGCAATCTCTTGTGCTTCTTTTAGACGTTTTTCGCTTTCAACGAGTTCTCTGTTTTTCTGCTCTACAAGTTCTTCTAGTTGGTTTCTGTATTTGTCCAGCTCGGCTTCCTGTTTTTTCTTTTCTGTAATATTCGTAAACGTAATCACCAAACCTTCAATTTTACCTTCTAGTGTTTTGTAAGGTGAAATGCGCATCCACCAGACCATATCGTGGGTGCAAGTTACTTCTAATTCTATGGCCACTAGGGAATTCAACACCTTTTCGCACAACTTATCAATTTCTTTTATTTTGTAATGTGAGGCTATTTCTTTAAGTGAGAGATTGTTATCTTTCTCAAGGTGTCCTTCCATATGGTCGCCTGGAGAAAAATCAAAAACAGCCAAATTAGTATCCAGAAATATGGTGGTAATGTTAGTTGCAGCTTTAAGGTTATTTAAGTTAGTGGCTGTTTCTTTAGCTAAGCGACGGTATTTTTCCTCGCTTTCTATCAGTTGTTGCTCCGCCGCTTTTTCTTTAGTAATATCTTTGAATGTGCAGTAGGTTTGTTTGAATTGGCCTTCGGGGGTATAGCCGATACAGCCCTCGAAGGAAACATAAACATACGCGCCAGACTTTTTCTTCATCCGGAATTGGACATCATTGATATAACCTTGTTTTTTGAAACGGGGAAAGTTTGTCCTAAAATGTTCGACAAAATCAGGGTGTAGAAAATCGCCAAACCAACGGCCAATAACTTCATCCTTATCATATTCTAAAATAGAAAGCCATTGGGGATTTACTTCTATAATGTTCCCCTCGATATCGAGCGATTGGAAAGCCAAGGGGGCGTTGTTGTACATGGCTTTGTATTTTTCCTCACTTTCGGCTAAGGCCAACTGAAGTAATTTGGATGCTGTAATGTTGTTGGATGCGGACAATAGTGAGGTGGCATTACCTTGCTCGTCACGTATCACTTTAATGCGTGATTGTAACCAAATAATTTCACCATTTTTATGGTGTATCCGATATTCAACTTTGACAAAATCTTCGCCTGCTTGGATTTTATTTACCGTTTCTTTTAGAACAGGATGGTCTTTGACATATACATTTTCTAAAGGATCAAATTTCATATATTCTTCGGCCGTATATCCCGTAAGTTCTTTGATGTTTGGCGATATATAGCTAAATTCTCCTGATGGTAACTGGTAACGAATGACATCGGCAGCATTTTCGGCCATGAAACGGTACATTTCTTCATTTTTTTTCACCTTATCATGTTCCTGCTGTATTTCTAACTTCTTATTTTTTAATGCACTTATGTCTTGATGAGCACCAATCATACGAATGGCCTTTCCCTCATTATCACGTATCGCCAGGCCGCGACACCGTATCCAAATTGTAGATCCATTTTTATGGGTATAGCGTACTTCTTGATCGTAAGGGTGATGAGGGTTGGCGACATGTTTGTTAACATTTTCTATGGCTGCTTTCAAATCATCCGGGTTAATAATATCCTGCCATGCGCTGGCCTTGTGAGGCATTTCTTTGGGGTCGTAACCCAAAATCTCCCAAAACCGTGGACTCATCCATTCATTTTCCGGATTTTCAAGATCCCAGTACCAAAGGCCATCGAGCGAACCTTCTTGTATAAAATCGAAAATACGTTCATCCTGTTTTATTAGCTCGTAAAGTTCAGTCTTGAGGTAATTTGTCGCCATGATGTTTCTTGTTTGATTTCAAATCTACGAAGATTATTGCACAGTGATAAGGAAATATTAAATTTCTATCATTATGGAAGCTTTTGTGCCCAATAAAAGCTCCAAAATAGCTTAATGATACAGCCCTTTGATCTTCTTTTGTGTCGCAAGACAAAAAAAGTTATGGGTAAAAATACAAATTTTAGTGGATAGCCAATCTTTAATTGACTACAAAAGCTAATTAACAAGAGTGATATTAACAGAAATCCTGTTTCAACACGGCACGATAAGCTAAATAGTTGACAAGCTTGCGTCATTTTAAGCGATCTTGTTTGATATTGCCTAGTATGTAAAGTAAGGAAAGGTCAGATAATATTTTCCGGGAATAAGATTTTCGTTTAGCTCACCCGAAAGTAGTTGCTTTCCAAGCCTGCCGAAATACCTTTATTATAAGCCTCTATATTTGGGGACAAGCTTTATGTTTTCTTTTTTTTAAAATCGCTAGAAAAATAGAGTGATAAAATGATTTTCAAGAAGGCTTTTGATTGAAAAATTGGCAAGTTATGATTGATGATATTACGACTTAGCCATGATGTTTGAGGCATTAAATTGCTCTTGTTTTATTGTAATAGTCCGTTAATCTTTTCTATTTATCTGATTTTTAGCTGTTTGTTAAAATTCTTCTGTTTGTTGTATATCACAGAATATCAGTGTGGTATTGGAATTTGTGATTTTAATAATTGAGAGTTTAACGAAGTGTTGTTAATGCAAATATTCTATTATCATTTGTTTATCCTATTGATATTGCAAAATATGTGTTGATGTAATCCCGGAAAAAATGTACATTTGATACTCCTCACCTTGTCAGATAGTATTTTGATTTGAATTCGAGCTAGTTAACCTAAAAAACCGATTGATATGGAAACCCTAAAACCCATAGCAGGATTGTGTCTTCTTTTCATGTTTTCTATATCTATCACAAGCTATTCTCAGGAAAATGTAGCTGCTTTAGAAGCCCAAGACTTAACCCGCTTATCTTTTGATGATTTGTTACATATTGAAATAAAAGCGGCAACGTTAACGGGGCTCGAAAAGATTGAAACACCAGGCACCATAACAACCATAAGCCGGGAAGAAATTAGCAACAGTCCCTATCGCAATTTATTAGATTTATTAGAGGTTTATGTTCCTAGTGGTACATTTGTTAATCATTGGCTGGGGCCACGGATAGGTATTCGTGGGGTTATGAGTGATCAGAATTATTCCTATTTGCTTTTAGTTGACGGGGAGAATATGAATCTGCAGGTTGAAAATGGCCCTATGTTTGAGATTCAGAACAAGGATCTTTCGGATATTGAGATGATTGAGATTACGAGTGGTCCGGGCTCTGTCGTTCATGGGCCGGGGGCTATTGGAGGGGTTATTTCCATTACCACTAAAAAGGCTCAACCTAGCGACAAGGCCAGTGTTGGTATACATCACGATTATACCTATCGCTACTCTACATTAAATGGCCATTACTCACTAAATAAAAAAGCTTTTTCGGCCTATTTATTTGGCAGTATAGGAAGATCAGACGGTATTAAAGAACCTGAGTTTTATTATATCGATAGAGCGCATGGTTATGGCTATGGTTACATGTCCGAAACTTGGGGATATAAGGGCAAGGGGAGTCCTGCGCCCCATTTTTATTCTGATTTTGATCATAGGCCTGAAGTAAAAGCTCAATTGAATATTGATTTCTTAGACGAGTTTAGTTTTAAGATGAGATATACCAACTTTAGTTTTAATAAACAAGCGCAAAAAGGACTTTCCTTGGAGGGCCCGGCTTTTTCTGGTATCTATGGTCAGCAATTGATGACGGTTTTAAAAAATGATCACCAGTTCTCTGAAAAGCTACAATTGGCGAGTAGTATCAGTTATCAATCACAAAGCCATGGTGATATTGCCCTTTACCAAAGGGATAACAAACCCTTTGATGACATTACACAGCGCGGTAACTCTTTCTCTGAAAACAAGATGAATACACGTTCTATCTTGTCTCTTCAGCCTTCCGATAAACTGAAACTAGCCCTGGGGGCAGAGTACAATTATTGGTTTTATTCGCCGGAATGGGGGAAAGAAAAGAACCGTTTTGTAATGGATTTTATGCCCCCCATACGATTTGCAGTGCTCGATACGACATCCGGTTTTTACCAGCAATACCACCCCAATGGCATTGTAAGCCTTATGGATGAGACGATAGAAGCTCACCAATTCTCAGGCTTTTTTGAAGTGAATTATCACCTGCTGAAAAATACAACTCTATTGGTCTCAGGAAGAGTGGATAAGCACAGTCTTGCCAAGGTCGCATTTTCACCACGTCTTGCAATGATTCAGCATTTAGATGATAATAATGTTGTGAAGTTGATCTCTCAGCATTCGGTTCGTTTGCCCGGGCTAAGGGAGCTATATGCCATCGATTATGCTTCGGGTAGTTCTCCGGCTCCGGAAAAGCTGAGAAGTGTTGAATTGATTTATTCGCGCATTCAAAATAAAAACTTTACACTCAATGCCTCAGTGTTTTATCAAACTGTTGACCAAATTGCCTGGACCGATAACGCTGCTTCAGAATTTGTCGGAACCTTTAAAACGGCCGGTTTTGAAGCTGATATGCTTTACCGCATCAACAGTCTTGATTTTGCTTTGAGTTACTCCTTTATCCAGCAATTAAGTTGGGATCCTGTCTTAGATTTTAATTCATATTTGTCACAAATTGGCAGTGATAGTTTGGATGTGTCACTTGTAGATGCTGGTGCTAACAGGATTAATAATTTGCCACAGCATCAAGTGAAATTCAGGACATCTTATACCATCGACAAATCCTTATTAATACATCTTGATGGCCGTTTTGCTGCACGGCAAGGACAGATGGACATGCTGGAGATGTTTAAAGATGTACATGATGACTATGGTTTGGCTCACACTAAAAACGAGATGGCAGCGATTTACAATGATGTTACCGACAAAGGATATGGAAAACCATCGTTTACCTCCAACCTTTCGCTGTGTTATCAGCTCCCTTTAAATGGTTTAAACCTGTCTATAACTGCTTATGCTATGAATGTTTTTTCTGTCAACCACATAAGGTATGTTTATCAGTTTTGGGAAGCCGGAAACTGTAGACAATATCCCCGACAGGTTGGTTTTGTAAATGAGCCTCGTACTTTTGGTTTAAAGTTAGACTGTGTTCTGTAAATATGATACAAGTTGTAAAATATGTTGTTTTAATAATACTCATGGGGACGTACCATCATGCAGTACAGGCTCAGGTTAGCGAAAGTGACGTCAAGGCCGCATTTATAGAGCGCTTTACCCGCTTTGTGGAGTGGCCAGAAGATTTTGATGATGAAACTTTTACGATTGCTGTTATCGGTAAGAATACCTTAGATGCTTCACTTGATAATGTTTTTGCGGATATTAAGGTGAAGAATGTTGAAGTAAAAATAATTTACACCGATGATATCAGTGATTTAGAGTATGCTAACCTGGTTTTTATTGCTAGAACAGAGAAGAGGAGGTTGAATGAAATACTTGCTGTTATAGGCCACCAACCCATTTTGATTATTAGCGACACCAAAGATTTTTGCGCTATGGGTACCTGCATCAATATGTATGTGGATGGTAGTCATATCAGGTATGAAATAAATGAAACAGCTATTAAAAACACAGGATTGAAAGTGAGTAGTCTTTTGTTGAATTCCGCTAAAAATATCAAAACAAATGAATAAGCTGAGATTCATACAAAACTTATCGATAAGGAATAAGGTAATTTTAATTATTTTATCCATCACTTTTTTAATCCATAGTATAGGTTTTACATTTATAACTATATGGGATATCAATAGGATAAAATCAGAGATTAGCACAGGTTTGTCTCTTAACACTAAGCTAGTAGCTGATAACTGTGTTGTGCCTTTAACTTTCGAAGATAAGCAGCAGGCAACAGAGGCATTATCTCATCTGAAGAATGTTAAATTTATTGAAACAGCATGCTTATTCGACAAGGCAGGAAGTTTTTTTGCGAGCTACCCTGAAACAATGAGTGAAAATAGTATTTTAGAATCTCAAAATCAAGTGTATAATGTGTTGGAGAAAGGATTCTTTTATGTGAAGGAAGATGTCGTTTATCAAAATGAAACCTATGGCACCCTTTTCGTAAAAGCCAATTCAAAACCACTTAAAACGGCAAAGAGAAATATTATATTAATGCTGGTATTGTTAAGCATTATATTGGATCTTTTGGTGATAATCTTAGCGGGCCTGATGCAAAAATATATCTCTTTACCCATCATTAAGTTGAAAAATCATTTTGATCAAGTGGCAGAGAACCAAGATTTTTCGATGATATTACCCCGGGAAAGTCAGGATGAAATAGGGAGCCTTTACGATGGGTTCAATAATTTAACAAAACAGATCCTTATACGAAGTAAAGAAAGGGATAAAGCAGAAGCCAAGTATAAGGATTCACAAAATAAGTTGGATTTAGCCCTGCAAGGTGGTGGCATAGGTATTTGGGAATGGGATCTGGCATCCAACCTCACTCTGTGGGATGAAAAGATGGAGCGTATGTTTGGCTTGGAAAAGGGAGAATTTAACCAAAGCTATGAGGCTTTTAAGGCTTGCTTGCATCACGACGATGTAAGTGTGACGGAAAGGGCTATTAATGAAGCGCTTAATGGGGGTAGTCCTTATGATGCTGTTTTTAGGGTAATATGGAAAAATAAAGAAGTTAAATATATTAGAGCGAAAGCTCTGGTGGTGAGAAATGATGAAGGTAAGCCTGTTTCTATGCTTGGTATATGTACTGATGTCTCTAACATTAAAAAAACGGAGGATGAGCTCAAGAAGCATAGAGATAAATTAGAAGAATTAGTGAATGAGCGAACCAAGGAACTTGAATCGTTTTCATATTCTGTTTCGCACGATTTACGGGCTCCATTGCGGGGCATCGATGGGTTTAGCTTAGCATTGCTTGAAGATTATAGCGAGGTGCTTGATGAACAAGGTAAGAATTATCTTAACCGCGTGAGGCTTGGTTCTCAGAAGATGGCCCTTCTTATTGATGAGTTGCTCAATCTTTCCAGGTTAGGACGCCGGGCCCTTAATCCCACAGATGTTGATTTAACGGCTTTAGCAGGATCATTACTTCACGATTTTGCCGAACACGACCCTAATAGATCCGTTGAAATAATTATTGAAAAAGAAATGATGTGTTTTGCCGATTCAACGCTTATCAGAGCTGTACTTCAAAACTTATTAGAGAATGCATGGAAGTTTACGTCTAAAAAGCAAGATGCCAAAATTGAATTTGGGAGCTTAGAAAAAGAGGGGAAAAGAGTCTATTTTGTCAAGGATAACGGAGCGGGCTTTAATATGGAATATAAAAACAAACTTTTTACTGCCTTTCAGCGGCTACACCAAGCGAGCGAATTCCCCGGTACCGGGATAGGGCTGACTACCGTTCAACGTATCATTCATCGTCATAAAGGGGATTTATGGGCTGAAGGTGAGATTGGTAAAGGAGCAATATTTTATTTTACACTTAACTTATAAATACGGATCATTATGTTAACAGAAAAAAAAATACTATTAGTTGAGGATAATCCTGATGATGAATTGCTAACAATTCGGGCCCTCAAAAAGAACAACATAGCTAATGACATAATTGTTGCACGCGATGGTGTGGAGGCTTTGGATAATCTGTTTGATAATGATACCAATAAAGTGATAGATCCCTTGCCGACACTGATTATTCTGGACCTGAATCTTCCTAAAATTGATGGCTTAGAAGTATTGAAGCGCATTAAGGATAATGACCAGACAAAATACATCCCAGTGGTTGTTCTCACTTCATCTGATGAGCAAAAAGATATTTTAACAAGTTATGGCTTAGGCGTTAATAGTTATATACGCAAACCGGTTGATTTTAATAGATTTATTGAAGTGGCTGCAAGTATTGGTCTTTATTGGCTGGTTATGAATGAGATGCCAAAACTCTCAAACTAAATGATAAAAATATGGAAGTCATGGTAGAAATTCCTATTAAGGTCTTAATCATTGAAGATACTGATGATGATAAAGAACTTATTCTTCGCAAGTTAAAGCGAGGTGGTTACATTCCTGAATATGAGTGTATTCAGACTCGTGAAGAATTAGTTGATGCCTTGGATGTTCAACATTGGGATTTGATACTTTGCGATTACAGCATGCCTGAATTCGATGGCCTTACGGCATTGAAAATTGTGAAGCAAAAAGCCGTAGATATTCCTTTTGTTCTCATCTCGGGGACTGTGGGTGAAGATATTGCTGTAGAAGCAATGAAATCCGGAGCTCAGGATTATATGATGAAAGATAATTTGATTCGTCTCATTCCTGTGGTAAAAAGAGAGTTAGCTGAGGCTAAAATGCGGAAAGAGAAAAAGATAGCTGATGAAGAAATAAAAAAGCATCACGTTGTTCTCGATGCCATCATAAATAATACACATTCCATGATAATATTTATGCTTGATAAAGATTATCAATATGTGAGTTTTAATGAAAATCATCGAAATGATATGAAGTCAGTATATGGGGCTGATGTAGAGATTGGAATGAACATGCTGGATATGATTAATATCCCCGGCGTTAGAAAACGTGTGAAAGAAATTGTTGACAAGGTGCTTAGGGGGAATTCATTTGTTGTGACAGAATTTCAACCTAATACAAAATTTTACTATGAAATGCACTGGAATGCCGTACAAAAGGATGAGGAAATAATTGGTGCTTCCTGTTTTGTAATTGATATTACTGAACGAAAAAAGTCTGAATTTGAATTAATAAAGGCTAAAGAAAAAGCTGAAGAGAGTGATCGTCTCAAATCGGCCTTTCTTGCCAATATGAGCCATGAAATTCGTACCCCTATGAATGGCATCCTTGGTTTTGCTGATTTGTTGCAGAATCCGGAGCTAGAGGGGGGTGAACAAAAGCGTTATATTGACATTATTAAAAAGAGTGGTGAACGTATGTTAAGCACTGTTAACGACATCATCGATATATCACGCATAGAGTCAGGGATCGTTGAACTCTCTATCTCGAAGGTGAACATTACGCAACAATTAAATGAGCTCTATTTGTTTTTTAAACCCGGTGCTGCCGAAAATGGCAATAAGTTGGTTTATAAAAACATAAAATCTGAAGCTTTAGAGGTGAATACGGATTCCGAAAAACTTAATTCTATTCTTACCAACCTTATCAAAAATGCCATTAAACACACAAGTAATGGTATAATTGAAATGGGCTATACCTTAAAGCAGATAAATGATGAGAATCATGTGGAATTTTATGTGAGAGATACAGGAACAGGCATAGCGGAAGACCGACAAAAGGCCGTTTTTGAGCGTTTTGTGCAGGCTGATATCGAAGATAGGAATGCTAAGCAGGGCTCGGGCTTAGGCCTGACGATATCACAAGCTTACACTAAAATGTTAGGAGGTGAAATTTGCTTGGATAGTGAGCTAGGGAGAGGTTCAACATTTTATTTTACGATTATAGATCAAACGGAGTGCGTCATTACACCAACAAATAAAAGTGATGATACGATATTAGAAAAGGCTAGTGTTGATCAAAACCTTAAAGCATTAATTGTAGAAGATGATGAGGTGTCTGATATGCTTTTGAGTCTGATGCTTCAAGAGATGAACTGCACAATTCTACATGTAGAAAATGGTGTGGAGGCGCTTGAAGTGTGTCGCAAAAACCCGGATTTGGATGTGATTTTTATGGATATTAAGATACCTGTGTTGGAGGGTTATGCGACAACCCGACGTATTCGTCGTTTTAATAAGGATGTGATAATCATAGCACAAACAGCCTATGGGCTTTTGGGTGATAGAGAAAAAGCCATAGAAGCAGGCTGTAATGACTACATAAAAAAACCAATTGATAGAACAGCATTACTTTTACTTGTGCAAAAGTATTTTAATCACTAATGGAATAGTCTTTCGGGGCTTTTTATGGATTAAGATTAAATTCTGTGGGAGGTTAAGAAATAATAACCAAAAATCCTGAAGGGATTAAATTTGAATAACTATGGGTGCAAGCCGTGGTGGGAAAAATTTAGCAGGAGAGCCCTAATAAGGATTCAACTTTTCTGTTCTACCTGTTTTTCATTCAAGCTGCTTAAGAGCTGTCTCCCCACAAAGATTCTGCTTGATCCCTTTTTATCTTTTGTTTTTCTCTAACAGCTTTGAAATAATACGGGGTAAGTGCTTTATATCTAAAGTACTTACCCCGCTTTATTTTCTAGTATGCAGAAGCTTAAAGCTCTGTTTCCTTTCTTTTATGAAGAGCTTGCTTTAAATGTAAAACATCATTTACACCTCAATAGCTCTCCCCCAATTATCAAACAAATCATCATCGTTTAGTTATCTATATGACATAAATTCCCTAAACAAAGAAATATGCGCTTTGCATATAGAAATATACAAGGTGTTGAGTGTGCTCTTGTGCGGAGTATTTACACCCTTTCTTAGTCGGTACTTAGCTCAAGTTAGCAATTCAACTATTAAGGTTTGGTAATAGTGTTTGATTTAGCTTGTGTATTAGCTTAAAATGTCCTCCAAAGTGATGAAATCTCCTACTTTACCAGTCATTTCTTCTACTTTTTCTTGTACTGGTAAGGTCTTTTTCCCAGGTCTCCAACCTGCAGGACAAACTTCACCGGTTTTGCTCGCATGTTGCCAAGCTTGAATTTGTCTTAAAAATTCATTTACATTTCTACCAACAGAATCGGCTTGTACTTCTTGGGCTACACATACACCATCAGGGTTGAAAAGAAAACGGCCTCTTAGTGCTACTCCTTCCTCTTCGATAAGCACACCAAAAGCACGGGCAACCTCTTTTGTCGTGTCGGCACCAATAGTTAATTTTAATCCTTTTAGGATAGGTTCTGTTTCAACAAATCTTTTGTGCGAGAATTTTGAATCGACCGATACAGGCAAAAGTTCTACGCCTAATTTTTCGAATTCATCGTAGTGTGCATTCATTGCCGCAATTTCTGTTGGGCATACGAATGTAAAGTCAGCCGGATAAAAGCATACTACCGACCATTTGTCTTTGTAATCTGCACTTGAAACTGTTTTGTAATGTCCTGTTTTAGCATCGTATGCTTCCATCTCAAACTCAGGCATTTCTTGTCTTACCATTGTTGCGCTCATATTTTTTTTCTCCTCTTTATTTTGTGAATTAATATTTAAATTTTCTGTCTTTACTTTCTTTTTAAGTGGTTTAATACCATTTGCACAAGCCATAATATTTATTGTAATTTGATATTTAACATGTAAATTCTTCTCTCTTATTCTACAATATGTTAATATTCCATATCAACGTTGGATGACAATATTGTTGAATATTCTGCGTACAAAAGTAAAGTTCAAGATGTTTTGATTTTTTTACAAATGTTAAAAAAATCACTTTTGAGCTCTTAAACGGCTCAATGATACTTGTGATATACCCAAGAAGCTAGCCGTATCTCCTAAGTTGATACGCTGATGCAGATGACCATATTCAGACAGATAATGTTGATAACGCTCAGCAGCGCTTAAGTGAAGCATGGTTTTTAAGCGGTCAATAGACATGATAGCCATACTTGAAACATAAATCCGGATGAAATGCTCAAAAGAATGATGTTTGGCACAAAGATTTTCTAAATCATCATATTCTAAATATATCAGAGTGGTATCTTCCAGCGCTATCGTGGAGTAGTCGGCTGGATTATTCTTCAAAAAACTATCTGAAATGGTGACAAAGCGCTTATCACAAAAAAAACGTAAAATGAATTGATTTCCGTTGTGGTAATAGTAGTGTTTTAACAGTCCTTTTTCTATCAAATAAAATCGGCGGGAAACCCTTCCTATGGGATTAACTATTTCTCCTTTATCAAAAGAAAGTCTTTTTAATAGTAGCATTAAATCGTCTTTAGCCTCCTCTGATAGAGGTGCAATCAAGTTGGCTTGATTTATAAATTCTTTCATTATACTTAAAAAACTAATTTTTAATAGCTTGCTGAGTGTTCTAATAGGTGGTATTAGAACGTTGTAAAACGTGCTCGATAAGCACTTGTTGAAGTATTGCAAGTTTAACGAAGTGTAGTCCTATAGGGTCAGCTTCATTACTCTAAACTTATATTATACGTGCCTTTTATTAATATTTCTTCATCAATAAGGTCGAAAACCTCTATAGCATCACCTGACGATTTTCCAAGGCTTATTTTCTTTTTCTCAAATAGAAAATGGCTTTTATCTTCTAATTTTTTGATTAAAACGTAATGATTATTTCCCGTGGTTAAAATGGCTGTTGCCGGGATAGCAAATACCGTGTCTGAGGATGTAATTATTTCTCCATTAACGATTTGGTTTATAGCATATGTGTTGGCTCTAACAGCAATAGAAGCGTAGCCGTCGATGGTATTTGAGTTGCTATTTAGTTTGGCACTCATACGGTCTATTGTTGCCAATGATTTAGGCATTTTGTTATCAAACCCCCAAAATTCCACCTTTTGACCAACTTTTGTTTTTTCATAATCTTTTTCAAATAAGCTAATCTTTAATTCGCTTTTATTATGATCAATAATTTCAAGTATTTCAGTATCGGTGTTGACCTGTTGCCCTCTTACTAGCTTTATGTCACTTGCCTGACCGGAAATAGGTGATTTTAGGCTATAACTTGAGGCATATTTTCCATTTTTAATGTCTGTAAGGTTGAGTCCAATATTTTGGAGTTTAATTTCTAAGGCTTTGTATTTAGCCAGTTCAACCTTATAATTGCTTTCAGCAAGTAGGTATTCGTTTTCTGTTTTAATAGCTTCATCAAATAATTGCTTTACTTTCTCGTAATATGGTTTAAGCTGTTCTATTTTAGCAGCTGTGGAAGCAAAGGCATGCTGTAAATCGATCAATTCGCTTCCGCCAATGCTTAGTATGGGGGCTTGTGCTTCAATATATTCACCATCTTTTACATAAGTGGATGTGATTTTGCCGGGAACAGGAACACTGATTTTTGCGATGCCTTTTGATGTTGGAACAATTTTTCCCGTAAAAGTTATCTTTTCTTTTATCTCAGTTTTTTCTGCTTTTCCTATTGCCATATTTTCAGACTGAAACTGTTGTTTTGATATTTCTATCAGGTTTTCATCTACTTGTATCTCTTTATTTACTTCATGCTTGCATGAGATAAAAGCTAAAACAATGAATATAAAGTATATTTTATGATTGTTCTTCATCTGATCTGTTTTTTTTAGTGAACCATTAGCGCTTGCTATGTCGATTAATTTTTAGGTAAAGGTGTCTTTGCTTGGGGCGTTTTCTATGTTATTATCTCAATTAGTAAAATACTTTAATT
Organism: Bacteroidales bacterium UBA5342; assembly: GCA_002408065.1. Lineage (GTDB taxonomy): Bacteria > Bacteroidota > Bacteroidia > Bacteroidales > UBA5342 > UBA5342. Next base: position 11,986 of record DHQI01000029.1, on the reverse strand, counting down.
GCAAATAATTTTTATTGTAATCGAATAGTATATCACAATAGTCAGTTTCTATTTTTAAGGCCGATTCTAAGCTGTTTGTGAAGTTGAAAAAATCAATCTCTTTTAGTTCATAGGCTTTCAGAGCTGTTCGTCTGATTTCATAGGCAAGGGGTAAATCATATTTTTTATATCGTTCAATCAGGTTTTTACTCTGTATTAGCAACGCGCTTAATTCATAGTATCTGTTTTCGAGTTGTTTATTTTTACATTTTGTTATATTTTGCTCGGCTTCCACGTTTATTTTAGCCGATTGTATCAAGTTCTTTTGACTACCATAAAAAATTGGTATTGTTATGCCCACTTCAAATCCATGATATGTTTGTGCATTTTTAAAAGTATTGGAACCCCAAAAGTAATTGAACGTGAGATCCGGTAATAGTTTATTCCTTTCTACATTCATTAGCGATGTTGCTTTTTCGGAATATAGATGATTGAAATTTAGTAGTTTTATGGAGTCAGTAGCTAGTGCATCATAAGGGTGTAACTCACCAGCATTGGATAGTGAAAATTCTGTAGGTGAATTAACAAGGGTCTTCAGATGCTGAAAAACAATATCGAGTTGCGAGTGATACTTATCTAAGGAAACAGCAATATTATTTCGCTTCGATTTCATGTTAAGGTATTCTAAAGTGCTCGCATCTTTTAATTCCAATCTTTTTTCATATTGCTGTAATAGTTGTTCGTATGTACTGTCAAGCTTATTGTAAATAGCAATTTTCTCTGAGACCAAAGCATATTCAAAGTATCGGAGTGCTAATTTTTGCAATAATTTATTCTTTTCAATAATGTACTGAGATTCTGCTATTCGATGCTCTGTTTGTCTAACTTCTTTCTCAGCAGCATATAATGTAGGAAATGCTATGTTTTGTTCTATGTTCCATATTTTTAGGGGGTAACCATTTTCTGCTATGTTGTTTTCGTCTGTTCCGTAGCTGATGTAAGTTTTGGGGATTGTCCAAGCCGATTTTGTAAGTACCTTAGCTTGTTTTGTTCGAAGAGCAAAGGCTTTGATATGTTCATTATTCTCTAATGCCATTTGTGACAATTGTTCAAGACTTACTTGTTGTGTCGCTTGTCCAAATCCGGAAATCGTGGGTATTAATAGTAGTAGAACGACAAAAGGTAGCGCTTTAGAACGTATAAAACGTAGGGGGAAAAACTTAATGCCCTTAACATTATAAAACACTTCGAATAACAATGGCAGTGCAATAAGGGTAAGCATCGTAGAGGTCACCAAACCTCCTATAACCACAGTCGCTAATGGGCGTTGTACTTCGGCTCCTGCACCCGTTGATATAGCCATAGGCAGAAACCCCATAGCGGTAGAGCCCGCTGTTAATAGTACTGGACGTAACCTGTTTTTAGTACCTTTAATGATCAGTTCGCGCATTGTCTTTACACCTTCTTTATGTAATTCTTTAAAATGCTCTATCAGCACAATACCGTTTAAAACGGCAACGCCAAAAAGCGCAATAAAACCGACACCGGCAGATACGCTAAATGGCATGTCCCTAAGCCATAAAAGGATAACACCCCCTACGGTAGCTAGTGGTCTCGCGGTAAATATCATAATAGCATCTTTGATGGACTGAAATGCAAAATGCAGGAATATGAAGATTAGCAATAGCGCAAATGGCACGACAATGAGTAAGCGTTTTGTCGCATTTTTTAGATTTTCAAACTGACCGCCATATTCTATATAACTACCTGGTTTTAGTTTGATATTAGCTTCTACATCTTGTTGGATATCTTCCACAACAGATTGTAAATCGCGGTTCCGGACATTGACACTTACAACGACTCTGCGCTGTGTATTATCGCGTGATATCTTGGCGGGCCCCGTGGTATATGCTATGTCTGCAAATTCTGAAAGCGGTACCTGAACGCCTGAGGGAGTTGCTATCATCAGTTTACGGATGTCTTCAATGTCTTGTCTGTTATGGTTTTGTAGTCGAACTACTAAGTCAAAACGTTTTTCCCCATCGAAAATCACTCCGGCAGTTTTACCACCAAATGCTGCAGCTAAATAAGTGTTTAGTGTGTTAACATCCATATCGTACAGGGCAATTTTTTGCCGCTTGTAAGCTACTTTTATTTGTGGAAGACCCGTAGTTTTTTCAAGAATTACATCGTCGGCACCCGGAATATTCTCCACAATGTTTTTTATTTCTGTGGCTTTTTTGTCTATATAGCTAAGGTCATCGCCATATAATTTTATGGCAATATCAGCGCGTACACCAGTGATAAGTTCGTTAAATCGCATCTCAATAGGCTGGGTGAATTCATATTCAATGCCAGGGATTACTTCCAAGGCGTTCTTGAATTTTCCGGCAAGCTGTTCTTTTGAACTTGCTTTTTTCCATAGCTTTGGCGGTTTTAGTTTGATAATCATATCAATCTCCTCCATAGACATAGGGTCGGTAGGAACTTCGGCAGCCCCTATGCGGCACACAATCTGTTCTATTTCATCCGGGAATCCATCAATGAGGATATTTTCCATTTTTGTCGTCAAGTTGATTGTTTCAGAAAGGGAGGTCCCCGTTTTTAAGGCAGGCTGAATGACAAAGTCGCCTTCATCGAGTGTGGGCACAAACTCACCACCAATTTTGCTAAACAATACACCTGTAATAATTAATGAAATCAATGCTGCGCCAAGTACAATACGTTTATGATCGCACGACCATTTTATGACCGGGTAATAGAACTTGTAAATAAAATCGACTAGACGTTTTGATAAATTATGTTTAGTGAGGTCATCGGGTTTTAGAAAGAGGGTAGAGGCCACGGGTAGCCACGTTAAGCCCATAATCATAGCCCCTATGATGGCAAAGGAAAAGGCCAGGGCCATAGGTTGAAACATCTTTCCTTCAACGCCTTGAAGTGAAAGTATAGGGATGAAAACAATCAGAATAATAATTTGTCCAAAGATGGCTGATTTCATCATTTTTGAAGCTCCTGCTAGTGATATTTTATCGCTCAGAGCTCGACGCTCTTCTTTATTTGCGTTATTTATATCCTTTGCCATTGCAGTCATTCGCAGCATTATGAATTCTACAACGATCACGGCGCCATCGATGATAATTCCAAAATCAAGGGCTCCCAGACTCATCAGGTTGGCATCAATACCAAAAACGTACATCATGGTAACGGTGAAGAATAATGACAATGGAATTATTGAAGAGATAACTAATGCTGAACGTACATTTCCTAACAATAGTAATACAGTAAGGAATACAATAATTGCCCCCAGAGCCAGGTTTTCGACCACTGTTTCGGACGTTTTAGCGATTAATTCACCGCGTTCGAGTATAGGATTGATAAAAATGCCTTCAGGTAGATTCTTTTGAATTTCCCCGACCCTATCCTGAACAGCTTTAATGACTTTTTTTGAGTTGGCATCTTTGAGCATCATCACTTGCCCCAGAATGGTTTCCCCTTTTCCGTTGGCAGTTATAGCCCCATAGCGGTTGGCATGTCCATACTGTACACTTGCCACATCACGTATATATACAGGAACACCTTCATGGCTTTTGATTACAATCTGCTGGATATCCTCAATGCTTTTTGCCAGTCCATCTCCCCGAATAAAGTAGCTCTGTTTGTTTTTCTCAATGTATGCCCCTCCACTGATATTGTTGTTGTTTTCCAGTGCGTTATAAACTTCCATGAGGTTTACATCAGCGCTTTTTAATAAGGCAGGGTCAATAGCAATCTCGTACTGTTTTAGATAACCACCCCAACTGTTAACCTCAACTACTCCATTTATACCAGAAAGCCGGCGCTTTACAATCCAGTCTTGGATGGTTCTGAGTTCCATAGGAGTATAATTATCTTCGTATCCCGGTTTTACATCTAAAATGTATTGATAGATTTCTCCAAGACCCGTAGATATAGGTCCCATCTCTGGTGTGCCGTAATTATCGGGAATTTGTCCTGCGGCACTTTTAATTTTTTCAGCAATCAATTGTCGGGGGAGGTAGGCTCCCATTTTTTCCTCGAAAACCACTGTTACCATTGAAATGCCAAATTTTGATATGGAGCGTATTTCTAAAACGCCGGGTAGGTTAGCCATTTCCATCTCAACCGGTGCGGTTATAAACTGCTCAATTTCTTGGGTTGAAAGATTTCCAGAGGTGGTAATTACTTGTACTTGGTTATTGGTTACATCAGGTACCGAGCCTACCGGTATATGGTATATTGAGAATATACCAGCTATCGCCAGTGTAATAGTAAATAATATTACAATCAACTTATTTTTTATGCTATAGCTTATTATTTTTTCGAGCATATATCATCAAATTTTTCAAACAAATGTACAAATTTTAAGACTTAGGTCAATCGTTTCGAAGACGTCAATTGATTTTACCCGCTTACTAGATATGTAGTATGCCATAAGAAATCTCTTTTCTTAGGATTAGCCACAGCGCATATTCTGAAAGTTTAGGTGATTATCAAATCATAGATTTTATTAATTAGGTTTGCTGATTTTTTTCAAGAATAAAAGCTGCCATTGTATTGACAGACATTTAATAAAGATGGGAAAGTCTGTCGGGCTGAAGGGACGTTTGGTCAAGAAAAAAGAGCTTGCAGTTTAAATGGTTTTAAAGCTTGATCGTCAGGAACTTCTGTTTTTTTGATAGATGCAATCATCTTTGTAATAAATTTAGCGACCCTGATAAAATTAGCAGAAATAACGAACCGTAGTTTTATGGCTATACTTGATATGATTGTTATGAATCCAAAAATTGAGACTGAAAGAAATATGATAGACACATATTCAAGCCAAGCCAAATATTTCACCTTTTATGTGACTAAGAAATAAAGCAGACCCTAATTAAACTTAGCCTTATCATGCCCCCAAAAGGATGGCTAAGCGTGGTTGTCGCTCACGATTCTTGTTTATTTATAAAATTAGCTCCGTCCCTTCAGGTGATTTATGTTCTGGGGTTTAGGGAAATGCATAAGCTAAGATACAAGGGGATCAGCTAATGACTTGTTTATTGGAAAATCTATTTTATCCAAAATAGTTTTGTATCATCGTTTGTAATTCTGTTTTGTTAATTGGTTTTTTTATGTAGTTGTTACATCCTGCTTCTATCGCTTTTTCTTTATCTCCTATCAGAGCAAAAGCCGTTTGAGCTATTATGATGACATCTTTATTAAATTCACGAATTTTTCGTGTTGCTTGATATCCATTTAATTCTGGTATCTGAATATCCATGATTATTAAATTGATGTCTGGATTCTTTAGACAGGTTTCGATAGCGGCAGTACCTGTACTTACATACAGAATTTCTTTGCTAAACCTTTTAAGCTCTATTGAAATTAAATTTTTAGAAGTCTCATCATCTTCGACAATCAATATTTTTAACTCAGAAATTTCAGGACTTAGCTGAAGAGCTTTGTTAATCGGTTTTTCGGGTATAGAAATGTCACGTTTAGTATCCATCTCAAAAGGGAGTGTAAAATAAAATGTTGAACCTTTCATTTCTTCGCTTTTTACCCGGATTTGCCCTCCTAACATTTCAACATAAGCTTTCGAAATGCTTAAGCCTAAACCGGCCCCTTGACGAGCCATTTTATCAGCGATGTCAGCCTGAATAAAGCGTTCAAATATAGCAGCCTGTCTTTCTTTAGGAATGCCTATGCCACTGTCGCGAACATAAAATTCAATATTTTTTTCTTTTAGTATATAACCAAATTCGACTTTTCCAGTCTCTGTATATTTTATGGCGTTTTTTACCAAGTTTAAAAGTATTCCATTTAATTTTTCATAATCTGTTTGGATGATAGCCTTTTCGTCTGGAAGTATATACTCAAAAGAGAGCTCCAAATTTTTATTCTTAGCATCCAGTATAAGCGTGTCATAAACAAATTGAAGTTGACTATTAATGTTTGTATCACTTATGTTTATGTCTGTTGTACCAGATTCTATTTTCGAAATGCTCACAATATCGTTGATTATATTAAGCATGCGGGCGCCACTTTTTTCTATGAGCTGAATGTACTTATGCTGTAGTTCGCTTGATATCTTATCATTCTTTAGCAGTTCTGCAAAACCTAAAATGCCATTCATAGGAGTTCGTATTTCGTGGCTCATATTGGCCAAAAATGCTGATTTAAGTTTGTCGCTTTCTTCGGCTTTTTCTTTAGCCTTTGCTAAGAGATTGTTGTTCGTAACAAGTTGTGCATTGGCCGTTTCCAGTTCATGTGTTTTTTTTCTTACCTGTGATTGTAGCAAGGTGTTGAATTTTTTCTTTTGAATATAGGTGTATAAGAGTACTGCTACAAGTATCAGTGCAACAAGAAAGAGAAACAGTATCACATTCTTTTTTTGCTCAGCTTTAGATAGCTGTAAATTGGCAAGTTGTTTTTCTTTAATGGCCCTCTCTGTTTCGTAAAGCGTTTGCATTTCTCCAACCCTCTGACTTAACTCTTTGCTAAAGAGTTCATCGTTTAAAGAAAAAGATTCTTTAAGGTATTCTTGAGCCTTCTTTGAATTATTGGTGATGAGGTAGTATTCGGTTAAGAACTTTAAATTATCAAGCTTTAGTTCCCGGTCTTTTAGTTTTTCGGAGAGGGCCAGCGATTCTTTGATATATGGTAGTGCCTTATCGGCTTTATTTATGGCAAGGTAGTATTCTGCCAGGTTGTATGTTTTATAGGCTATTTCTTGCTCGTCATTAGCCAAGCGGTCTAGCTCCAGGGCTTTTAGACGATAGGGGAGAACTTTATTCATTTCTCCTTTAGCAAAGTACACATTTGCGATATTATTATATACTTTTGAAATATTCTCCTTTCTTTGTTCATCTTCAAGCAGAGCCTCTGCCTTTAAAAATAATTCAAGAGCCTTGTCCAAATTGCCCATTATAGCATGCACGCTCCCAAGACCTATATTGGACCACCCTATGTCATGTATATCGCCTACTTCGGTTTTAATAGCGTGGGCTTCTTCCATTATCTCCAAACTTTTTTCTGGCTGTTTTAAGTAGAAATAGGTTCTTCCAAGTGCTTCCAAAGATTCAGCCATCAACTTTTTTTCTCCCAGTGAATTATAAATCTGAACAGAAGACTGTAAATATTCTACGCCTTTATCATATTGTCCCGCATCGGTATAGGCTGTTCCGACAAGAAAACAGGCATGAGCTTCAGCTTTTTTGTTTTGAGATTTTTGGGCCAAATCCAGACTGTTTAATGAATAATCTATTCTCTCATCAGATGGTAAATTCGTGTTTTTTGCAAGTGTTGAGAATGTGTTAAGTCTAACTTGAATATCATCAGACTGTGTCAATAACAACAGGCTGTCAATGTTATTCCCATAAACCCTTATAAAAGAAAAGAGCAAAATAACTACGACTATAATAAACCTATTATTAAAATGATGCTTTTTCATTCTCTGTCTATTTTATTGAATATCATAAATCTTTATAGAATTCACTTTATCTACTAAGATCACTTTTTAGCAGGGCTTAAAAAGTTTACTTTATGCCGTGAAGCTTGGTGTAGCGCCTCAGGCATGCCTTGCTTTATATGTCGGTGTTGTACTAAGCGTACTTAGTGGGGGCTTAATCCGAATCAAATGTAAGGAATAAAAGCATAAACATCGATTGTTCGCCCATTAATATTTATGGACTACTCTCTGTTGATGATAGAATTTTAAAGGTGACGAATACCTTACTATGATATGTGTGCTGTGCTTCCAGACCGAGTATTTATTTGTTATTCAAACATACAAGGCTTTACACAGAGGTAGGTTTAGTGTGCCACTTTTAGGCCGTTATTATCTTTATAAGAGATTGGGATTTTAAGTTCTCCAGAATTTAGAAAAAAGAGCCGTGCATCTTTCTTGCCTAAGGTTTCACGTTGGAATACTGCCTTATCCCTAATTTGCAAGAATCTAATTATTGATGATGAAAGCAGCTAAGCTATCTTCAATACTACAATACACGGATGTTGCATCGAGTTGCGTGTATACCTCTTAGTCTGTTGTTTTGAGTGTGCATATGGGGCCAAGTTTCTGCTAGGGTGCCGTGTCGTTGGGTCGGAATTTTATGAGCTCATAACGCTAAGCTTTTGCAAACATGCAGGGGGTTAATATTGAGGTAGATGGGCGTTTTGCTTCATCTGTCTGGGGAAATGTTGACCAAATTCTAATAAAAAATGAACTATTCCTAACACTCAGCATCAGCCTGCCACTCTATTTTTGCATCAAATAAACGATGTGAAAAAACGTAAAAATACCTCATGAGAAAAATCTTACTAATGGTATGTTTAGCTCTACTGACGCTAAACTTAGATGCAACAACAGTACGCGAGAAAATTAATTTTAATGAAGGCTGGTCTTTCATGCTTGATGATAATACTGCTTATAGCACCAAAGACTATGATCATAGTGCTTGGCGGATGCTCGATGTGCCACACGATTGGTCCATAGAGGGTGCTTATGACAAGAATAATCCGATGGGCGGAACAGCCGGTTACTTACCAGCCGGTATTGCTTATTACCGTAAAACGATAGCTGTACCTGCCGAATGGAAAGGTAACACGGTGGCTATTGCTTTCGATGGTGTTTTTATGAACAGCACCGTGTGGGCAAACGGGCAGGAATTGGGCACACGACCTTATGGTTGGGTATCTTTTGGCTACGATATTTCTGAGATTGTGGCTGCTTCTGATGAAATAACCTTTGCAGTACGGGTGGATAATAGTTTGCAGCCAGCAGCCCGCTGGTATACCGGGAGTGGTATTTATGCCGATACCTGGATAGATGTGCGCTACCCGGTACACGTGGAGCGCGAAGGTGGTATTTACCTCCGTACTGAGGGCGAAAAAGTGACCGTCGATACTGAGTTGGCCAATACTTTAACATCTAAAGTGGCCTTGACCCTGAAAAGCCGTGTTTTGGATGCGGATGGTCAGGAAGTAAAAACGGCACAGTCAGATGTAACTATCGAGGCGTCTTCATCTGAAATACAGACACACGTGATGAATCTTTCAGGGGCAGAGTTGTGGTCTTTGGACAATCCATATTTATACACTTTAGTGTCAGAAGTATGGTCGGGCGATGAGCTTCTGGATGTGGAAGAAACCCGCTTTGGAGTGCGCGATGTGGAATGGAAAGCCGCTACCGGGGTTTGGATAAACAGCGAAAATGTAAAACTACAAGGAGTCTGTAATCACCAAGATGCCGGGCCGCTAGGGGCTGCTGTGCCAGACAAAATTTTACGTTTCCGCATTCAGCAACTCAAAGATATGGGAGTGAATGCTATTCGTACCTCTCATAACCCGCAAACGCCTCAATTCTATGATATGTGCGACGAGATAGGTATGTTGGTAATGGATGAAATATTTGATGGCTGGAAGAAAAAGGCGCAGCACGATTATGGCCGTTATCATTTTGCCGATTGGTGGGATAAAGATGTAGCAAGCTGGATAAAACGCGACCGTAACCACCCAAGTATTATTATTTGGAGTGTGGGGAACGAAACTGGAAACACTACAGGTGGTACCGAAGCACAGGATTTGGTGGCCTTGTGTAATCAGCTAGATCCGACGCGTTTGGTGACTTCCGGCCATTCTGGTAGTGCGCATATGGATGTACTGGGCTATAACGGCGCCAGCGAACAGGTGGATTATCTGGAAAATCTGGTAGGCAACACAAAACCGATTGTTGGAACTGAAAACACACACACTTGGCAGGTGCGCGGCTATTATCGCACGCAGACCTGGTACCGCGATGGCTATAGTGCCAATAAATATGCGACCGAAGATTTGACTGATGAGGAAATTTTCTATAACGATTTTATGTATGAGGAAGACCGTACGGTGGCAAAAAAAGTTTTTAACTCCAGTTATGACAATGCCTATGTGCGCCTAAATTCACGTGGTCATATAGAACAAATTCGTGATATTACCCACTATGCCGGGGGCTTCCGCTGGACGGGTTACGACTATATTGGCGAAGCTAGCTACGTACATGGCGGATGGCCTTTTAAAGCTTTTATGGGCGGTGCTATTGATTTGGCAAACTTTGAAAAAGATCTTTTTTATCTGTACCAGAGCCAGTGGACAACAGAACCTATGGCTCATATACTGCCACATTGGACTCACCCTATGATGGAGGAGGGTACTGAAGTGCCGGTGTGGGTGTATAGCAACTGCGATGAGGTGGAGTTGTTTTTTAATGGCGAATCATTAGGAAAACAAACACCGGGAATGACCAAAACGGATATGCAGTGCGAATGGTTGGTGCCTTATGCTCATGGCACAATAAAAGCGGTGGCTTATATGGATGGCAAGGTAGCGGTAGAAAAAGAAATTAAAACGGCCGGACGTCCGGCTCAGAATGCCCTTTCGATAGATGGAGAGCCATTAAGCGCAAGCGGGAAAGACATTGTGCAAGTACGTGTGACAGCTCAGGATAGTGTGGGTACGATGTATCCTTATGGCGAAAACCGCACCTATTTCTACCTGATGGGGCCGGGACAAATCAGAGCTTTGGGCAATGGTAGTCCGATAGATGTGGAAACGCATTACGGTGTAAATAACCGCATTGCTTTTTACGGACTGACACGCGCTTTCATAGAGGCGACAGGCGAAGAAGGTGACATCAATCTTTTAGCTGCAGCTATTTTGGGAGAGAAAAAACAGGTGACTTCAAATATGGTTTCGATTGATGCTAAGATGATAAATCTTAGAGGGGCAGAAGTGAACCCTGAAATAAAAGTTTATTTTACCGTAGATGGTTCCATACCAACGACTTCATCTATGCTTTATACTGAGAGTGTTGCGATTGATTCCGGTACAACTGTAAAAGCGATTGTAGTTCTTGATGGTGAAATAGTGCTGACAATGAGCGAAGAATTTTCTTCCGAAGTAGGTTTTGTGTGGAACGATCCGGATGCCGGTATTGTGCCTATCGACCCAAACAGTGAACAGGCAGAAGATGCGGCCTTTGATGGCGCTTCTGTTTCTACCTCAGGATCGGGTTTTAAAGGATCAGGTTTCCTTAATTTTGGCAGTAACAAAGAGGGGTATGTGATGTGGTATCGCGAAAATGATGGCGATGCTATGAAAGAAACCTTGAATATTCGCTATAGCTGCCAGGCTGGTGGTACAGCGGGGGGACGTTATATCAACGTCATTATTAATGAGGTAATGGTGCAGGAAAATCTTTTGTTGCCTAATACCGGTTCCTGGGGCAATCACTGGGGTGAGGTGTCGGTTGAGATTGACCTGAAACGGGGAGCCAATACCATTAAACTGCAAAATCCGGGAAGTGGTGGTGCCTATATTGATCAGATTTCGTATGGTAGTGATCAGGCAGCTTTAAAGGATAATGCAGCAATGGATGTTGTTTCTGTTTCTCCTGTTCCTGTTACCGATAAACTGACCATCTCAGGTATTGAAAATCCTGAATGGAGTATTTATTCCCTTAGTGGACAGCCACTTTGCGAAGGTGATGGAAATACGGTAGATACCTCACTATTGGCTCAAAGCATCTATTTAATTCAGGTTTTTGATCACGAAGGAAATGCTGCAGTAAAGCAGTTTGTGAAATAGAAAATTCTTTTTTGCTATAATATGGCGTCTTTGTCTTCGAATGTTAAAGGCGCCATTCTTTTTACCCGGATGTAATTATAATGCTTTGTTAGTGTTCATATTATTAATGTTTTGTGGTGGATTGTGCCCCTTTTTTTATTTGCCACAATGAAAGAGGAAAAATGACTTAAGTTTTTAACGATTTAAATTTACCATAATGCGGTTAATTATTAACAGAAAGATATGAGGGTAAGTCTTTATTTCGCCCTTGATATAAATTTCCAAAAAATCACATCAAGATGAAAACAAAACTACTCATAACCTTATTAATGATGTTTGCCGTTGCCGGCATTAATGCACAAGATTGCGGCACGCTAATGCTTCAAGACACTTTTCCTGACGATGG
>DHQI01000083.1 GCA_002408065.1 Bacteroidales bacterium UBA5342 | reverse complement strand
TTTGTTAATTCTACTAAGCTCCTCAATGTAAGTTGAGTCTGATGGGTTCTCATGTAGCTTTATCACTGCCTCAACATACTCGGGGTGGTTTCGGTACTGAATTTTTAAAAAAGCATGTTTAGGTATTAAAATCAGGAACAATGCAAAACCCAAATAAACAACGCCTCTCGTTAAAGCTGATTTTACAAAAGACGACTCAAACCTTTTCTTAAGCAAAACGGTACATGGTATTAATACGGCAAGGGCAATGATGCCGGCGCTAAGGATTACCCTATTACCCGGTAAAGCTATTAAGTACCAGGCAAAACCAACTGTGCACATACCTATACCTAACCCGAATAGCGCAGACAATGCGGATTGCTGTCTATTCTCATCGTGGTTCTCAAAAGGCTTATTTAGCTTGTTGTTTCTGAAAATACCGATGGACATGGTGCAATACACGATGGACATGCCAAAGCACAGCAGAAACAATAGAAAAGACAAAGCATAAATATTACTTAGCTTTAATAGCAATAGAAATAGAATGGTGAAAGCAATTATTTTTTCGAGAGTCTTTAATTTCATAGAGTATGTGTTTTAAATGCTAAAGGATTATTTTGAAACGTTATGCTTATATCAAGATGTAATTTCAATGTTATTCGGATGTGTTGATAGATCTAATACTTATAGTTCTTCATTGTTTTGCCATGCTCAGTGCTATCTTGTTATAATTGATATAAAAGTCTTGCGTCGATCAATTGTCGATGAAAACATTTAACTTTAACAATCGAAAAATGATTTTAACTGACTAATGGACACACAAGAGATACTTATCAAAATTAGGAAGATTGTTCGTTCAATAGATATTGAATCCAAGAAAATACAAAAAGAACATGGCGTAAGTATACCACAGGTATTATGCCTTAGCTACCTTAGAGAGTCGTCTAACTACCAGGCCACACAAGGTGAGATACGTAAGTATGTCAACCTGAATTCCAGTACTGTCAGTGGTATTATTAACCGACTGGAAAAAAAAGGTTATCTGGCCCGATTGCCCAAGGCGGGTGATAAGCGTGTAGCCAATATTGTGCTGACATCAGCAGGCGATGAACTATTAAAAACCATTCCTCCTTTGCTACACGAACAATTATCTGAACGTTTGGAAAAATTAAACGGTGAAGAACTGTCAAAATTAGAGGGGGGATTGGAATCATTGGTTGCTCTGCTGGATATCGATCAGGTGGATGCTTCTCCTATTATCATGTTAAAGATTGATAATGAGCAACAAGGGGACTTGGATTCCGAAGTGGAATAAGTAAAATATAGCATAAGTTTATATTTTCTGTTATGGCATGGGAATGCCGTAATTAGGATATCTCTCGTTTTTTATCTAATTTTGTTCGCATAGAAACAATTTAACGATTAGATGATTTATAATGAGATTCAGCAAGAAATCGAAAATAAAATTGAAAAACCAGGCGAAGCTTCCAGATGGAAAGACTGGAAGTGGCAGCTTAAAAATTCCATTCGCAATTTAGAAACCTTTGAACACCTAACGGGCATAAATTTCAACAATACGGAGCGTCAAGCTTTAAAAGTAACCTTCCAGAAATTTCCATTATCCATTACGCCCTATTACCTTTCTTTAATTGAGCAGAATAATTACCGCAACGACCCTGTTTTTAAGCAAGCTTTTGGAGGTATTGAAGAATTATCTGTTTTAAAATCAGAGATGTCAGATCCTCTTTCGGAGGATAAAGATAGTCCTGTAGAGGGCATTACACATCGTTATCCTGATCGTGTATTGTTTCATGTAAGTAACATGTGTGCCATGTATTGTCGCCACTGCACGCGCAAACGAAAAGTTGGCGATACGGACTTCGTACCCTCTAAAGAACAAATGCTTAAAGGCATTGAGTATATCAGGCAAAATAAGCAGGTAAGGGATGTTTTGCTGTCTGGTGGTGACCCTTTTATGTTATCTGACGAAAAGATTGACTGGTTATTGTCTGAATTAAGAGCTCTTTCTCACATTGAAGTTATTCGTATAGGAACTAGAATGCCGGTGGTATTGCCATATCGTATCACCGATAAGTTGGTTTCGATATTAAAGAAGCACCAACCATTATGGATTAATACCCATTTTAATCACCCCAATGAAATCACTAGCTCAGCTAAGGAGGCACTTGCTCGCCTGGCTGATGGAGGCTTTCCTCTTGGTAATCAATCAGTATTGCTGGCTGATGTTAATGATTGTCCGAGAATTATGCGAAAACTATTGCATAAACTGGTGCAGAACCGGGTTCGCCCATATTATTTGTATCAATGCGATCTTTCTGAAGGACTATCGCATTTCAGAACTCCTATAGGCAAGGGTATTGAGATAATGGAGAGTCTGGTTGGACACACCAGTGGCTTTGCACGACCTACCTATGTTATAGATGCGCCTGGAGGAGGAGGTAAAATTCCGGTGATGCCTAACTATATTATTTCATGGTCGACCAATAAAGTTGTTCTGCGCAATTACGAAGGCGTTATTACAACCTATAAGGAGCCGGATAACTACGATCATAAAATGTGTGAGCACCAATGCGAGGATTGTACCCTTGAACTCAATATCAGTGAACGGGATGAATCGAAAGCCATTGGGATTGAAAAACTTTTATCTGATTCGTCAGATGTAATTTCTTTAATACCTGAAAACAATGAACGTTTACAAAGAAGAGACGATAGTAAGTGATGTAGTAGAAAGTATTGGAAACGGTTCTTTGATACAACATGGTAAACACAATGATCGTATTTACCTGATGAAACTGGATAAGCGTGATGCTACTATAATGCCTGAGCGTTTATCAAAAATGGCACGGTCAGAAGGTTATAGTAAGATATTTTGTAAGGTACCTAAGTGGGCAGCCCCTCTCTTTTATGTCAATGGATTTATACTTGAGGCAGCCATACCTCAGTTTTATAGCGATGATGAAGATGTATTCTTTATTTCTAAATTTCTTGATTCAGACAGACTTCTGGGGATTGAAAAAGATAAGCTGAATGGGTTGGGGCAGCTGCTTTATCAAAAAACAGAGGGGAAAAAGTTGCGTGACTCAAGCTATACAATACGACCTTTGTCTGTTGATGACATTGATCAGATAGCGCATTTATATAACGAAATTTTTGAAACATATCCTTTTCCTATTCATGATCCCGATTTCTTGCAGGAGTCTATGGAGAACGATATCCATTACTTTGGGGCCGAGAAGAATGGGCAAATAGCAGCTGTGGCAGCAGCCGAAGTGGATCGAAAAGGATGTAATGCAGAAATGACTGACTTTGCCACTCTGAAAGCGCATCAGGGTAATCGCTTGGCAACGTATATTCTGCAAGCGATGGAAGCTGAAATGAACAAACAGGGAATCTCCTCCTTGTATACGATTGCCCGTCTTAATTCGCTACCAATGAATAAAACATTTTTAAGAGCCAACTACCACTATGCCGGTACGCTGATTAAAAACACCAACATTGCTGGTAGTATTGAAAGCATGAATATTCTTTATAAACACATATCACTTAATAAAACCTCCCGTTATGCCTAAAAACATATGTCCATTTACCAAAACCTGCGAATTGTATCTGGGACAAATAACGATCGAGAATCCCCCTTTACTCATCTACAAAAATGTTTTTTGTCATCGGGGGGCAAAGGGATGGAATAACTGTAAGTACTATATAAAAGCGATAACCAACAATCAACAATAGAAAGAAAATGTAGCATGAAAGAAGTGAAATCTGTCAAACTCACATCAGTAAGCAAGGAAAAGGAAATACTATTGCTCTTACAACAACAAGGACAATGTATCTATGCCGAAATAATAAGACAAACGAACCTGTCTTACAGCAAAGGTAAGGAAGTTATATATTCTTTAGTTAGTAAAGGATATATCAGGTATGTTGGACGTACTGCTAAAATAGAGCTCGCAATAGAACTTAAATAAATGAATTGGGGTAAAGCTGCAGCTTGGTTTTGTTACAGGAAGTAATAGGTGCTTCAGACATCAGGAATGATGTTCTTTTTTGTGTTCATTAATCCCTTTTTTCTGTAAGTCTTAAGCTTTGTATTGCTATTTCGCTCAAACCAGAACAACTGCTAAAAGTAGTAGTCAATTGCATTCTAAAGCTTAGGTTTTGCTCTTTACCCCATTTTAAATCAATGTTCACTCCAAATTTACAGTAGATTACATGCATATTATCGATATACTCCTTTTTGTTATTTACCTCCTTGCTATGCTGGGAGTAGGCTTTTTCTTTATGATGAGAAATAAAACGCCTGATGA